>NZ_JADDJF010000003.1 GCF_017811755.1 Pararhodobacter sp. SW119
CACGCTGGGCTACGCGTGGGGCAGCGGCGACAGCGATCCCGCAAGCGAAGCGGACACCGCCTATCGTCAGACCGGCCTTCAGTCGAACGAGGCGCGCATGGGCGGTTTTGCGAAGTTCCACTACTACGGCGAGGCGCTTGACCCGGACCTCAGCAACATCGCCATCGCGACCGCCGGGGTCGGCATCACCTCGAACGAACGCGTCTCGCTTGACATGTTCTATCATCACTACCGCGAGGTGACGGCTTCGGCCGGCGGCGCGCGTCACCTCGGCGACGGCCTCGACCTGGTCGTCGGCTATCGCCTTGCCAGGGGAATCGAGATCGACGCCGCGATCGGATGGTTCAAGCGCGGCGCCAGCGCAACCGCGCCCCGAAGCGGCGTCACCGCCCGCATCGAGCTGGAGTACGCCTTCTGACGCTGGTCGCCCGCAGTGGATTTCAGGGTCCCGCATGCGACAGGACCATCTTCTGTCGCCGGAGGCCCCCTTCTTCTCCCCCTCGCATGCTGATAAACACCGCGCTTGAGCGCAAGACACCCGCGGCGGCGCACCGCATCGCTTCTCAGGATTCCGGCACATGGATGCCCCCATCTCTTCAACCTCGCTTCCGTTTCTGGCGGGCGCGGCGCTCGCCATTCTCTTCCTCCTGATCTGTTCCGCGATCTTCTCGGGGTCGGAAACGGCGCTGACCACCGCCAACCGCGGCAAGCTGCACAAGCGGGCCGAGCGCGGCGACAGGGGCGCACAGCGGGCGCTGCGGCTGACCGATGACAAGGAACGGCTGATCGGCGCGATCCTGCTCGGCAACAATCTCGTCAACATCATGGCCGCCTCGCTCGCCACGATGATCTTCACCATCGTCCTGGGCGAGGGCGGCGTCGCCGTCGCGACCCTGCTGATGACCGCGCTGGTGCTGATCTTTTCCGAGGTGTTGCCCAAGACCTACGCGATCACCAATGCGGATACGGTGGCGCGGCGCGCGTCCGGCTTCATGACCCTCATCGTCCGGATCGCGGCGCCGGTCGTCACGGTGGTGCAGCTTCTGGTACGGGGTATCCTTCGCCTCTTCGGGGTGCAGGCGGCTGACGCGCATCCGTTCGCCGCGCACGAGGAGATCGCCGGCGCGATCTCGCTCCACCATTTCGAGGGTACGGTGGAGACGGCCGACCGGGACCGCCTGCTCGGGGCGCTTGACCTCGCGCAGCGCAGCATCGAGGAGGTCATGACCCACCGCCGGGACGTCGAGATGATCGATATCGACCGCCCGCCGACCGAGATCATCACCGCCGCCCTGGCGTCCGGGTACTCGCGCATCCCGCTCTGGCGCCGCTCGCCCGAGGACATCGTCGGTATCCTGCACACAAGGGACCTCGCGCGGGCCATGCACGCTGCGGTGCAAGCGGGCGGCGCCTCGGCGCTGGAGACGCTCGACATCGCCGCCATCGCCATGAAGCCCTCCTTCGTGCCCGAGGTGACAGGCCTCGACGATCAGCTTCATGCTTTCATGAAGAACAAGACCCATCTCGCCATCGTCATCGACGAATACGGCGCGATGCGGGGCCTGGTCACGCTGGAGGACATCCTTGAAGAGATCGTCGGCGACATCACCGACGAGCACGACACCCCCGTCGAGGCAGCGGTGAAGGCCGCGCCCGACGGCTCGGTCGCCGTGCGCGGCGGCATGAGCATACGCGAGGTGAACCGCGCCATGGGCTGGGACCTGCCCGAGGAAGATGCCGTCACCATGGCCGGGCTGGTGATCGATTTCGCCCGCCGCATCCCCGATCAGGGCGAGACCTTCGAGATCCACGGCCACGCGATCGAGGTCCTCGAACGGGATCAGACGCGGCTCACGCAGCTGCGGGTAAGAAAACTCCGGGAGGGTTGATACCGCCGAGCCCATCACCCGACCCGCTTGCCCCGTCGCGCCGGGCGGGCGGGCATCGGTTGACGAAAGCTTGACGCGGCGCGCGGCCGGGCTGGCCGCGTACCGGGAAAATGCCGGCCTGAGCCTTGTTTTGTTGGGATTCCGCCTGCCAGAAAGTGTATGGCAGGCGTATGGCAAACGTATGGCAAGTGTATGGCAGTTTGCGGCCATCTTGCCCCTTCGCGGGTCTTCCGGCGCCTACCGACCGGTCCGCCGGGCAAGTCGGCAGAGGCGCGCGGTGGTATGCCACCCCGCCCGTCCGGCGCGTGCCCTGCGGCAAACCGGACGGGCCTAGACACCCGCGCCCGCCTCGAACATCGGAAAGGTGACACCCAGCGCCCAGGCAAGGACAAGGCCGAGCCCCAGCCCCGCGGCGGCGGGCAGTCCGGTGCGCCGGCCCACCCAGCCTGACATCATGCCGAAGAGCAGGAAGAAAAGAACGATCACCGGCAGGAAGATGATCAGGAAGAAAAGCGCCTGGAAATCCAGCGCCACCGCCAGCATGAGCGAGGCCAGGAATGCACCGCGCGCGAGGATCACCCGCCACAACCGGCCGGTCCCCCCGCCGGTCAGCAGCGCGTCGCCCAGCATGAACGGGATCGCACCCAGCGCCAGGCCCGCGACCACCAGTATCCGCCCCGGATGCGGGAGAAAGGACGCGACATAGCGGTCGATCACGCCGCCCACGACCGCGATGCCGAACAGTGCGACCGCCCCCGCGATCCACCAGACCCGCGGCGGAAACTGACCGCTCAGCCTCCCGCGCCAGGCCAGGACGCCCAGGGTGATCGCGCCATAGAGGCCCAGGTGCAGCGCAAGGTAATCGGCCACCAGCACCGGCAGCAGGTCCGTCTCCAGCGGCCAGAGAAGAAGCGGCACCGCCAGCGCCGGCATCAGGGCCGCCAGCAGAAAATCACGCCTGCCCAGCTCGCCCTGACCCGCCGTGCCGCGCGCCGGCAGCGCCCGCGCGAGCGGCCAGCCCAGCGCGACCGTCGCCGCCAGCAGCAGCACGATCCAGCCGCCGCGCGCCGCGACCGGTCCGTCGCTCCGCCGTCCGAAACCGGCATCGAGCCAGTCTCGCGCCGCCCGCAATGCCGTGGGCGAGTAGAGCACGCCGACATGTTCGACATGCGGCGCAAGCACGGCGCGCCGCGCAACGCCCGTTTCCGGGTCGCCGACCGTCTCGCCCAGGCTGGCCGCGGGATCGATCTGCCGCACCGCGCGCAACGCTTCCTCGGCCAGACGGACCTCCCATTCGCCGGCGATGATCAGCAGGTTCGCGGGGGCATCGGCGGTCACCGACCCGCTGAACATCGAAATCGCGATGACCGCATCGCCGGCGGGCGCGTCCTGCGCCTGACGCACCACGATGTCCGACGCCATCGAGTGCCCGAGGTACGCCAGCCGCCCGTCAGCGCGCGGATGCGCCAGCGCCGCGCGCGCCACCCGCGCGGTTTCCTCCATTAGCAACCGTGTCGTCCCGCTGACCGAGGAGACATCGCCCGACATCGGACGCGGGTTCCGGCCGTGACCCTGGAAATCGAAGCTGACCGCCAGATACCCCGCCTGCGCCAGCGTCAGCGCGAAGGACTCCATCAAGTGCCGCGATCCCGCGAAGCCGTGCGCGATCACCACGACCGGGGCCGGCCCGCCCGCCGCGCGCAGATAGAGGGTCGCGGGCGTGCCCCCCTCGACCGTGATCGGCGCGATCTCCAGCCCCGCCCGGTCCGCCTCCAGCTTCCAGACCGACAGCGCCATCACCGTGAGCGCCAGGATCGCCAGAAAGAACCGCATGCGTCACCCCCATTCCTCTGAGGGTTACGTTTCGCCGCGCCTGTCGGATCGCAAAATTGCGGTTGCCGCCGGAAGCGCGGGTTCCGCCGGAAGGAACAGGCGCATCCCATCCGTTTTGCTGACCCGGCTCAGTCGCGCGCCTGGAACGCCTGGCGCAGCCGATCGGTGTAGCGGATCATCGTGCAGCCGGGCGCGTCCTCCGCGGCGCTGAGCGCCTCGGCCAAGGCGTCCGGGGCATCGACCGTGACCACCGACCAGCCGCAGGCGCGCGCGATCGCGGCCAGATCGGGGGTCAGGATGTCGACACCCAGCGGCGGCACGTTCTGTTGCCTCATCGCCGACTTGATCTCACCGTAGCCCTGGTTGTCGAACAGAAGCAGGATTACCCGCACCCCGGCCTCGGTCGCGCTGGTCATTTCCGCCATCGTGAACTGCAGCCCGCCATCGCCCGAAAGCGCGACCACCGGTCGGTCCTCGACCAGCGCCGCGCCGATCGCGGCCGGCAACGCGTAGCCCAGCGTGCCGAAGCCGGTGGCCGAGTTGAAATACCCGCCCGGCAGGGACGCGGAAAAGCCCATGTTTCCCGCGTAGACCGCCTGGGTCGAATCGCCGACGATCAACGCCCCCGGCAAAGCCGCGCGGACCTGCTCCAGCAACGCCAGATCCCCGCGGACCTCTGGCGGGAGCGCGCGCAGTCCCGCCTGCGCCTGTGCCGCCCGCGTCGCCCCCGTCGCGTCCGCGCCGTGCACGGGCGTCCGGTCCTGCAGCGCCGCGCGCAGGGCAGTGGCGGTCAGCGCCGCGCATCCCGGCAGCACCACCGCCGGCGGATGCCCGCGCCGCGCCTGCCGCGGGTCTATATCCGCCCGGATCAGCGTGCCGGGGATCGACAGTCCGCCGTCTTCGTACATGTCGTAGTCGGTCGGCCCCAACTCGGTCCCTATGGCCAGAAGCACATCGGCCCCGGCGATCAGTCCGCGCGTCGCGGGCATCGACGCGCTCAGCGTGACGGCCAGCGGGTGCTGCGGCGGCAGGATGCCGCGCGCGTTGGTGGTCATGACCACGGGCGCGTCCAACGCCTCGGCCAGCGCCGGCAGGTCACGGGCGCGCACCGCCCCGCCGCCGGCAAGGATCAGCGGGGCGCGGGCCCCGGCAAGCAGTTCCGCCGCCGCCTTGATCGCCATCGGGTCCGGGGCGGGTCGGGCGCCGCGCGCCGGGCGCTCGGGCACCGGCAGGTGGCCGGCCGGCGCCAGCATGACGTCGATCGGCAGTTCCAGATGCACCGGCCGTGGGCGCGCGCCCTCGAAGATGGCGAAGGCTTCGGCCACCGCGCCGGCAAGCTCCTCGCTGCGGTGGATCGTCCGGCTGAAGGCGGTCACGCCCGCGGTCAGGCCGCGCTGGTCGGGCAGTTCGTGCAGCCAGCCCGCACCGGATCCCATCCGGCCATGCGCGTTCACCGTCGAGATGACGAGCATCGGCACGGACTCGCCATAGGCCTGGCCCATCGCGGTCAGGATATTGGTCATCCCCGGCCCCGAGATGATGAAGCAGACCCCCGGCCGTCCGCTGGCGCGCGCGTAGCCATCCGCCATGAACCCGGCGCCCTGCTCATGGCGCGGGGTGACATGGCGGATGCCGCTGCCGGCAAGGCCGCGGTAAAGCTCGATCGTGTGGACGCCCGGAATGCCGAAGACCGTGTCGACGCCGTAGGCCGCAAGCAGCTTGACCAGATACATCCCGGTCGAAATTGCGGTCGAATTCTCCTGGCTCATGACCCGCTCCTGTTCGCGCCGCGGATCCGCCGGATCGACCGCCCCTGGATCTCCGGGAACGTCGTCTTGCCCGACCCGGACGGCGCCGGGCGCATCCGGAACGCGCCGCGCGCGACGGTCCGCGGGATATCCGCCAGCGCCTGGAGCGTGCCGAGGGTCTTGACGGTGCACGTGGCCCCACTCTCAGCCGCGCTCCCTGCCGCCTGTATTGCTTGCACGCCGATGCCCCGATGCCTGGCCGCGCAGCGCGGCGCCGCGCAAGCCTAGGGATTCGCGGGCGGCAAAGGCAACCGGATATTTTTCGCGTGCGCGACCGGGATCGAGCAGATCGCCGCCAGTCGATGACCATGCGCCGCCAGCGAATCCGCCTTTCGGGATTTCCCCGCGGGGAAATCGGAGGGCCGGCGGTGTGTTGGTCGGCGCGAAGGTCTCGCAATTCCAGGTTGCGACGCGCAAGAACATTCAGCTTGCTGAAATCGACGGGTGGATCTACCCTTTCTTTTCTGGCCCGGATGCAGGCTCCAGACTAGGCGTGTTCTGCATGCCGTTCCGATCGCTGTTCAGTTCATGAACGCAGGGGAGGTCTGGATATGTCTGTACACCGCTTCTTGGCGCTTTCCACAGGTCCTCTGTCGCTGGCCCTGACCGTGACGTTGGCCGGCATCGCCCCGGCGGCGGCGTCGAGCGTGACCTACCACGCGCTGCTGGAATCCGTCGCCGATGCGCCGACCGGCAGCGAGGTTTACCGGCTGAGCTATCCCGACGTCGACGCGGTGCAGGCCGGCGCGTTCACCTTCGCCGGTTTCACGCAGATTGGCATTTCGGCGGACTTCTCGATCGCCGGGATGGCCTATGACGGTGCCTTTCAGGTACTGCTGGAATCCGACGCCGACGCGCCCACCGGCAACGAGGTCTACCTGCTGAGCTATCCCACGATCGATGCGGTGCAGGCTGGCGCGTTCACCTTCGCCGGCTTCACGCAGATCGGCATCTCGGCAGGTTTCTCGATCGCCGGGCTGACCTATGACGGCGCATTCCGGATACTGCTCGAATCCGACACCGACGCGCCCACCGGCAGCGAGGTCTATCTGCTGAGCTATTCGGACCGGGCGGCGCTGATCGCGGGAACCTTCTTCGAGGCGGGATTCACCCAGATAGGCATCTCGGACGGCTTTTCGATCGCCGGCTTCACCTATGACGGGGCCTATCAGGTGCTGCTGGAATCCGACACCGACGCACCCACCGGCAGCGAGGTCTATCGATTGAGCTATCCCACGATCGACGCGCTGAAGGCCGGCGCATTCACCTTCGCTGGGTTCACGCAGATCGGCATCTCGGAGGGCTTCTCGATCCGGGCGTTCGAGGCGGTCGCGACCGCCGCGCCGCCACCGGACGGCAGCGGGCCGGGCACCTCGCCCGCGCCGATACCGCTGCCGGCGGCCGGCTGGCTGCTTCTGGCCGGCCTCGGGTTGCTGGGCGCGGTGCGGCGTGGCGGGGGCGACGTTGGACAGGGGCTTGCCTGCGCTTCGGCCCTTCCCCCGCGGTAACCGCGCGCGGCGCTTGTTGACTTTCCAGTCAAAGCGGAGAAACCTCGTCGCATTGCGCCGGGACGGATGGTCGTCCGCGCACCAGAACACGAATTAGGGAGAGAACCATGACATTCCAGATGACCAAGGGCATGCGCGCCGCGCTGATGGCGGGCGTGGCGGGACTTGCGCTGGGCGCGGCATCCGCCAGCGCCGAGACGCTGCGCTGGGCGCGCGTCGGCGATGCGCTGACGCTGGACCCGCACAGCCAGAACGAAGGGCCGACGCATACGCTCAACCACCATATCTACGAGACGCTGGTGGGCCGCAACGTTGACGGCACGCTGGAAGCGCGCCTTGCCACCGACTGGGAAATCGACCCCGAGGACGACACCGTCTGGGTCTTCACCATCCGCGAGGGCGTGACCTTCCACGAGGGGCAGGAACTGACCCCCGAGGATGTCGCCTTCTCGCTCGATCGGGCGCGCACGACGCCGTCGGGGATGGCGGCCCTGCACGCCGCGGTCGAGGAAGTGACGACCGACGGCAACACGGTGCGCGTGAAGCTGTCCGGGCCGGCGCCGCTCTATGTGCAGAACCTGACCAACACCTTCATCATGTCCAAGGCCTGGGCCGAGGAGCACGGCGTGGAAGCCGCGCCCAACTTCGCCGCCGGGGAAGAGGCGCATTCGATCCGCAACACCAACGGCACCGGCCCCTACATGTTGGTCTCGCGCGACCCCGAGGTGCGCACCGTGCTGCGCGTCTTCGAAGGGCACTGGGACGAGGCGCCCGAGGTGACCGAGATCATCTACACGCCGATCAGCGAGGCCGCGACGCGAGTGGCCGCGCTGCTGTCGGGCGAGGTCGACCTGGTGCAGGACGTGCCGGTGCAGGACATCGCGCGGCTGGAGCAGACCGACGGCGTGCGCGTGGTGCGCGGGCCCGAGAACCGCAACATCTTCTTCAGCTACGACATGACGTCGGAAACGCTGGCCTCGGCCAATGTCGATGACAACCCGTTCGCCAAGCCCGAGGTGCGGGAGGCGCTGGCGCTGGCCATCGACCGCGACGCGATCCAGCAGGTGGTGATGCGGGGCGAATCGCAGCCCTCGGCCGCGCCGCTGCCGCCCTTCGTCAACGGCTGGACCGAGGAGATGCACGAATACTCGCAGCCCGACTACGAGCGGGCGGGCGAACTGATCCGCGAGGCGGGCTACGAGAACGGCTTCTCGGTCGACCTGCACTGCCCGAACGACCGCTACCTGAACGACGAGGCGATCTGCCAGGCGCTGGTCGGCATGCTGGGGCGGATCAACGTCAGCGTGAACCTGGTGTCTCAGACCCGGTCGCTGCACTTCCCGCTGATCGAGAACTGGGAGACCGACTTCTACCTGCTGGGCTGGGGCGTGCCGACCTTCGACAGCCAGTACGTGTTCGACTTCCTGGTGCATTCGCGCGAAGGGGCCTATGGCGCCTTCAACGGCACCCGCTATTCGAACGCGGAACTGGACGCGAAGATCGAGTCGCTCGCCACGATGACCGACCTCGAAGCCCGCGACGGCGTCATCGCCGAGATCTGGGAGCAGGTGATGGAGGACCGCATCTTCCTGAACGTGCATAACCAGATGCTGGCCTATGCGATGCGAGACGGAATCAACCTGGATGTGCATCCCGAGAACCAGCCGCGGATGTGGTCGGTCACCTTCGATTGATCCGGGCTTGACCGGGACGCCCGCGCGGGGGTATCCGCGCGGGCGTTGCGTTTGGGGCAGCAAGACTGACCTGATTGCGTGAGGGGTCCCAGCCGATGCTTGCCTTTATCATCCGGCGTCTTTTCCAGTCGGTCATCGTCATGCTCGCGGTTGCGCTGGTGTCGTTTTCGCTGTTCCGCTTCGTCGGCGACCCGATCGCCTCGATGGTCGGGCAGGAAACCACGCTGGCCGAGCGCGCCGCCCTGCGCGACGCGCTGGGTCTGAACGACCCCTTCCTGGTGCAGTTCTGGAGTTTCGTCGCCCGCGCCGCGCAGGGCGATTTCGGCATTTCCTACCGGCTGCAGCAGCCGGTGATGGAACTGATCCTGTCGCGGCTGCCGGCGACGCTGGAACTGGCGATGATCTCGGGCATCTTCGCGTTCCTGTTCGGCGTGGGCTTCGGCGTCTACACGGCGCTGAAACGGCGCGGCTGGCTGTCGAACGCGATCATGACCGTGTCGCTGATCGGGGTGTCGCTGCCGACCTTCCTGATCGGCGTGCTACTGATCTGGGTCTTTGCGGTGGAACTGCAGATGCTGCCCAGCTTCGGGCGCGGCGACGTGGTGCCGGTGGGCGACTGGTGGCGCACCGGGCTGCTGACCCAGTCGGGGCGGATGTCGCTGATCCTGCCGGCGATCACGCTGGGGCTTTATCAGATGACGCTGATCATGCGCCTGGTCCGCGCCGAGATGCTGGAGGTGCTGCGCACCGACTACATCAAGTTCGCCCGCGCCCGCGGCCTGACCAACCGCGCGGTGAATTTCGGACACGCGCTGAAGAACACGATGGTGCCGGTGATCACCATCACCGGGTTGCAGTTGGGCTCGATCATCGCCTTCTCGATCATCACCGAGACGGTGTTCCAGTGGCCGGGGGTCGGCGCGCTCTTCATCCGGTCGGTGCAGTTTGTCGACGTGCCGGTGATGGCCGCCTACCTGATGCTGATCGCGCTGATCTTCGTGGTCATCAACCTGATTGTCGATCTGCTGTACTACGCGGTCGACCCGCGGCTGCGCGTCAGCCGGTCCCATGCGCGGCATTGAGGGGAACGCGATGAGCAAGGACGACACAACCATCCCCCCGCGCCCGCGTTCCTGGGCCTATCGCGCCTGGGACAGCGACGTTGCCTATTCGTTCCGCACCTCGCCGGTGGCAATGCTGGCGGGGCTGGTCGCGGTGATCATTATCGCCATGGCGGCGCTGGCGCCGTGGCTCGCGCCGTTCAACCCCTACGATCCGTCCCAACTGAACCTGATGGACGGCTTCACCCCGCCGATGGAGCCCAACGCCTTCACCGGCAACACCTACTGGCTGGGCACCGACAACCAGGGGCGCGACGTCTTCTCGACCATCCTTTACGGCGCGCGGATCTCGCTCTTCGTAGGGTTCTCGGCGGTCTTGTTCGCGATGGTGCTCGGCATCACGCTGGGGCTGATCGCGGGCTATCGCGGCGGATGGGTGGACAGCCTGCTGATGCGGGTCGCGGATGTGCAGTTGTCCTTCCCGTCGATCCTGATCGCGCTGCTGATCTTTGGCGTCGCGCGCGGCTTCATCCCGCCGGCGTATCGCGAGACGATGGCGATCTGGGTGCTGATCGTCGCCATCGGGCTGTCGGACTGGGTGCAGTATGCCCGCGTCGTGCGCGGGGCGACGATGGTCGAGAAGGGCAAGGAATACGTGCAGGCCGCGCGGGTCATCGGCGCGCATCCGATCAAGATCCTGGTGCGGCATATCCTGCCCAACGTCATGGGGCCGGTGCTGGTCATCGCCACGATCGGGCTGGCGCTGGCGATCATCGCGGAAGCTACGCTCAGCTTTCTGGGCGTGGGGGTGCCGCCGACGCAGCCGAGCCTGGGCACGCTGATCCGCATCGGGCAGCAATACCTCTTCTCGGGTGAGTGGTGGATCCTGCTTTTCCCGTCGATCACGCTTCTGGCGCTGGCGCTGGCGGTGAACCTGCTGGGCGACTGGCTGCGCGATGCATTGAACCCGAGGCTTCGTTGAATGGCTGAACCGCTTCTTTCCGTCCGCGACCTGGTCGTGGAATTTCCCACGCGCAAGGGCGTGCTGCGCGCCATCGACAAGGTGTCCTTCGACATCGCCGAGGGCGAGGTGCTGGGCATGGTCGGCGAATCGGGGGCCGGCAAGTCGATCACCGGCACCGCGATCATCGGGCTGATCGAACCGCCGGGGCGCATCGCCGGGGGCGAGATCTGGCTGAAGGGCAAGCGCATCGACAACATTGCACCCGAAGCCATGCGGCGCGTGCGCGGGCGGCGGATCGGCATGGTATTCCAGGACCCACTGACCAGCCTGAACCCGCTTTATACCGTGGCGCAGCAACTGATCGAAACCATCCGCTCGCATCTGGACGTGTCCGAGAAGGAGGCGCGCGCGCGCGCCGTGGCGCTGCTGGACCGCGTCGGCATCCCGGCGGCAGCTCGGCGGATCGACGACTATCCGCATCATTTCTCGGGCGGGATGCGGCAGCGGGTGGTGATCGCGCTGGCGCTCTGCGCCGAGCCGGAACTGGTCATCGCGGACGAGCCGACGACGGCGCTGGACGTGAGCGTGCAGGCGCAGATCATCGACGTGCTGAAGGAAATCTGCGCCGAGCGCGGGGCTGCGGTCATGCTGATCACCCACGACATGGGCGTCATCGCCGAGACCGCCGACCGCGTCGCGGTTCTTTACGCTGGCCGCCTGGCCGAGATCGGCCCGGTGCGCGACGTGATCCAGAAGGCCGAGCACCCCTATACGCAGGGGCTGATGGGATCGATCCCGACGCTGGCACAGGAAAGCGACCGGCTGGTGCAGATCCCCGGTTCGATGCCGCGGCTGAACGCGATCCCGGAAGGCTGCGCCTTCAACCCGCGCTGCGAACACGCCTTCGAACGCTGCTTCCGCGAGCGGCCCGATCCGCTGGACCGCGGGACCGGGCGGCGGGTGGCGTGCTGGCTCTACGACCGGGTAGGGGCAGGCGCATGAGTGACGTGCTGCTGAAGGTCGAGGGGCTGACGCGGTATTTCGACGTCTCCAAACCCTGGCTGAACCGGGTGATCGAGCGCGAGGAAAAGCAGTTCCTGACCGCCGCCGCCGACGTGAACTTCGAGATCCGGCGCGGCGAGACCTTTGCGCTGGTCGGCGAATCGGGGTCGGGCAAGTCGACCATCGCCAAGATGATCGTGGGGCTTCTGGAACCTTCGGCCGGGCGCATCACGTTCGACGGCAACGCGATGGACTTCGCCTCGGGGCGCGCGATGCGGGCGCTGCGCAAGCGGTTCCAGATGATCTTTCAGGACCCGTTCGCCAGCCTCAACCCGCGCTGGCGCGTGGGCGAGATCATCGCCGAGCCGATCCGCACCTTCGGGCTGCTGTCGGGCGCCGAGATCGGCCGCGAGGTCGGGCGCCTGCTGGAGGTGGTGGGGCTTTCGCCGGTGGACGCGGCCAAGTTCCCGCACGAGTTTTCGGGGGGGCAGCGGCAGCGCGTGGCGATCGCACGGGCGTTGAGTTCGAAACCCGAATTCATCGTCTGCGACGAGCCGACCTCGGCGCTGGACGTGTCGGTGCAGGCGCAGATCCTGAACCTGATGCGCGATCTGCAGGACGAGTTCGGGCTGACCTACCTGCTGATTAGCCACGACCTGAGCGTCGTGCGGCACATGTCCAACCGCATCGGGGTGCTCTACCTGGGTCGGCTGGTCGAGGTGGCGGACGGCAAGAAGCTCTTCACCGACCCCGGCCATCCCTATAGCCGGATGCTGCTGGACGCGGTGCCGGACCTGACGCTGTCGGGCCGCCGCCGCCGGCAGGTCGAGGGCGAGATCCCGAACCCGATCGATCCGCCGCCGGGTTGCGCCTTTCATCCCCGCTGCCCGCACGCATTCGAGCGCTGCAAGCTGGAAGTCCCGCATGAGGTGCCGCGCGGATCGGCCCGGGTGGCGTGTTTCGCGGTGGAGGAAGGGCGGATCTGAGTCGCGCGCGCGCTGCTCAGACGATGCGGATAGCCTTGCGGTCGATGGCCAGCAGATAGCCCTGCCGCGCGATGTTGCGCACCAGAAGCTCGCTGACGATCTGGTTGCCCAGGCTGTCGCGCAGCCGCTTGATGCGGGTGGCGCCCGCGGCCTCGTCGCAATCGGCGGCGTCGCGGCCGCTGATCATCGCCTCGATCTGCGCGCCCGAGAGGATATCGCCGTCCATCCGCGCCTCGGCCAGGACCGCCAGCGTTTCCAGCGCGGCCTCGGTCAGGGGAAATTCCATGTCGTTCAGCGCGACCTTGCGTTCGGTCCGGTCGATCACCAGCGACGAGACCTGGATGCCCGCGCGTTCCAGCTGCGCCAGCCGCCGGTTCAGCGCAATCAGCATCAGGATCACGCCCAACGCGGTGATCAGAAGCGCGCTGGCAAAAACCATCAGCACGAAGATAACCATGCGATAGGATTTCAGCGTCTCGGCAAAGGCGGTGCCGGAGAGCGCGAGGATCTCCAGCAGCTTGAGTTCGGACTGGCTGGTCAGATCGGCGTTGTCGATGAAGATCCGCTCCACCCGCGCGTTGAAGGTATTGCCGTCGGGCAGGTTGAAGAACAGCAGGACCGCCGTGATCGCCAGAACGGTCACGATCGCCGAAAACCCCCAGAGCACCGCCCGTGAGGCCGTGCGCGTCAGGTCAGTAGCGGAGGAAGAACCGCCCTGCATCCTCTCTCCTTGCATCAAGCCCTTCGGGCCCGAATGTGGACATGATCTGCAGGAGAATCCAGCCATCCTGCTGCAGCCTCGGCGCCAGATGGCCGGCAGCGGCGCGGGCGTCGCCGCAGGCCGAGGCCGGAAGCTCCACCACACCGTAATGCAGGCGCAGCGGATTGTCCTGCTTGGCCTTGTAATCGGCGTAGCACTGCGCCGCCGCCGGTAGGGCCGAGGTCAGGATCAGGGCAAGGGCAAGGAGGGCGGGGCGCGGATTCATGCCGTCACCTTCGCGCGGGTGCCTGCGATAATCAATATCCACCGCGCCCGCCAGCCGCGCGCAGAGTTGTTATCCGATAACAGCGCACGCCGCTTGCCCGAAGCCGGCGATGGGCGCAGACTGAACCCTTAAATTCTGCGGTGCCGGTCACACGCCGTGCCTTTCCTGTGGCTGGCATCGGTACCGAAAGGACGGACCGATGACCCATCCCCCCGCTGCCCCGGTGCCTTCGGACCCGTCGCGCCCTGACGCCAGATCGCTGTCGGGCTGGCTGGGACGCGGCCGGCTGCTGCTGTCGGCCGGGGTCATCGCGCTGGCCGCCGTGGTCGCGCCGGCCACCCCGGCAAAGTCGCAATCGACGGAAGAGCTGCTCGCGCTCATCCTCGGCGCGGCGGCGGTGGCGGTGATCGTGCGGTCCTTCGACAATTCCGGCGGGGTGCGGCAGCGCCCGCGCGCGGGCGTGCTGCCCGACGCCTGCCTGGAAACGGTGCGCCTGAACCGGCGCAACATCGAACTTTATCACGCCACCTGCCTGGGCTGGTACGGCCTCGACCGTTTTCCGGCGCGCTGCGAGACGCGCATCCGCACCAATGTCGGGGTGCGGCGCTACTTCCTGGCGCAGTGCCTCTATGACGCGAACTACCGGTCCGAAAGCGGGCGCTACCCCGCACCCCGGGCGTGGGAGGCGCCGCGCGATGTGCCGCGCCACTTCGCGCCGGTCTACCCGCGCGACGACCGGGACTGGTACCGGGACCGTAGCGACCGGCGCGACTGGAACCGCGACCGGCGCGGCGACCGCGGCTGGCGGGGCGACCGTGACCGGCGGGGCGACCGCGAGTGGCGCCGCGACCGCAGCCATCGCGACCGGGCCCGTAGCGACCGACGCGGCGACGGCCGGCATTGGCGCCGGGATGGCCATGGTTTCGGCGGGCGCGGAAACAGCGATCCCTTTGGCGACAAGGGGCCCTGATCGGCCGTCCCAAGAACACGTAGGTCGGGATCGGCGAAGCGGGCCGCGGGGGGTGCATCCCGCGGCCCGCGCCTTTTGTCGCCGGCCCGCGAACGTCCCCCGCCCAGGCGTTGCGCAAAAGCCGCGATCCCGTCGTGTTATCCGCTAACCCCGGGAACCTGCCCCCCGAATGCGCGGTTGTTATCGCGTAGCAAGCGCCCGTTATTGCCTGTCAGCGCCGACCGACGGCAGGTGGAGGCCATCGGGCGTCCCCGTTGCCTGCCGACGGGCCGGGCGCGCCGACAGCGAAAGGAGCGAACCATGACGACGATCCAATCCGGCTTCGGGGCCTTCACCCGGCGCACCTCGCGGCGACTGAAGCTGCTGCTCTCGGCCGGTGTCATCGCGCTGGCCGGGATTTCCACCAGCGCCGCGCCGGCGCGCGCGCAAAGCTCGGACGACGTGATCCGCTTTCTGCTGGGTGCCGCCGCCGTCGCCGTCGTCGTGCGGGCGATCGACAGTTCCGCCGCGCCCCGCCGCGACCGTTTGCGACACGGCACCTTGCCCGCCGCCTGCCTGGAAACGTTGCGCGTCAATCGCCAGCACGTGGATGTCTACCACACCGGCTGTCTGGGCTGGTACGGGATCAACCGCTTGCCGCAGCGTTGCGAAGCTCGCGTGCGCACCGACCGCGGCGGGCGCAGCTATCATCTGGCGCAATGTCTGCACAGATCGGGCTGGACGCCGGAGTATGCAAGCGTGCCGCAGCGGCCGCGGCAGGGGCCCCCGCCCCGCGCAGATTACCGCCGCGACTGCCCGCCGGGATGGCAGGGGCGCGGCCACCACCGCCGCGACAGCCGTTGCGGGCCGACGCCCGGCTGGGCACGGCGCTGAACCGAATGGCCGCCCGAAAGTTTTTGGTAATGCTTCGAGAGTAGCACGGGCGGCAGTACGAGTGTTCCGAGTAACGAGTACCGTAACGAGTATCTTCCGTATCAGTACCAAGTCCCGGCCTCTCGCAGGCCAGGCAGGGCGGGTCTTCGGACCCGCCCATTCCATTTCTGATGCTTGATCGCAGCGCAGGCAAATGCCATCAGGTCGGCATGCGCATCGCCTGCCCCGCCCCCGATTTCGAAACCGAAACCCTGATGCGCGCGCGCGGCTTTCGCGCCATCGCCGGCGTCGACGAGGCCGGCCGCGGCCCGCTGGCCGGCCCGGTGGTCGCCGCGGCGGTAATCCTGGAGCCGAGCGACATTCCGACCGGGCTGGCGGATTCGAAGACGCTGACCGCCGCGCGACGCGAAACCATCGCCGCCGAGATCCGCGCCCGCGCGCGCTTCGCCATCGCCGAGGCCAGCGTCGAGGAGATCGACGCGCTGAACATCCTGCAGGCGAGCCACCTGGCCATGCGCCGGGCGCTGGCCGCGCTCGACCCCGGGCCAGACATGGCCTTGATCGACGGGAACCGGATGCCCGGCGCGCTGCCCTGTGGCGCCGAAACGCTGGTGCGCGGCGACGCGCGCTGCCTGTCGATCGCGGCGGCGTCGATTGTGGCGAAGGTGGCGCGCGACGCGATCATGGCCCGATTGGCGCGCGAATTTCCCGCCTACGGCTGGGACCGCAATGCCGGCTATCCGGTGCCTGCGCATCTGGCCGGACTCAACCGCTGGGGTCCCACCCCATATCACCGGCGCAGCTTTGCCCCGGTGCGCAAGATATTGTGTGAAGAGTATAAAACAACTCTCTGATTCAAAAAGAAATTGACTGCGAATCAGGCATGGGTCATCTTGGTCTTCGAAGCGCCCCGGCACTGACAGAGGGCGCGGTGACGAGGCACGGAATGGCAGTGAAACGACGGGCGGAGGAGGCGGCTGTGCTTCCACGCGACCAGATCCTGGGCGGCGACTGTATCGAGGTCATGAAAAGCCTGCCCGCGGGCAGCGTCGACCTGATTTTCGCCGACCCGCCCTACAACCTGCAACTGAAAGGCGATCTGCACCGCCCCGACAACAGCCTTGTCGATGCCGTCGATGACGACTGGGACCGCTTCGACAGCCTAGGCACCTATGACCGTTTCACCCGCGCCTGGCTGGCCGAGGCGCGGCGGCTCTTGAAGCCCGATGGCGCGATCTGGGTGATCGGCTCCTATCACAACATCTTCCGCGTCGGCGCGGCGCTGCAGGATGCGGGCTACTGGATCCTCAACGACGTGGTCTGGCGCAAGTCGAACCCGATGCCGAATTTTCGCGGCAAGCGGCTGACCAACGCGCACGAGACGCTCATCTGGGCCTCGCGCGCCGAAGCGTCGAAATATACGTTCAATTACGAGGCGCTGAAGGCGCTGAACGAAGGCGTGCAGATGCGCTCGGACTGGGTGCTGCCGATCTGCACGGGGCACGAGCGTCTGAAGGACGCCTCGGGCGCGAAGGCGCATCCGACGCAGAAGCCGGAATCGCTGCTGCACCGGGTGCTGGTGGGAACCACCAATCCGGGCGATGTGGTGCTGGACCCGTTCTTCGGGACTGGGACGACGGGGGCGGTGGCGAAAATGCTGGGCCGCTCGTTCATCGGGATCGAGCGCGACGCGGGGTATCGGGCGCTGGCCGCGAAGCGGCTGTCGAAAGTGCGCGCGCTCGACGCCTCGGCGTTGGAAACGCTGGCCTCGAAACGGGCCGAGCCGCGTGTTCCCTTCGGGCAGCTTGTCGAACGCGGGCTGCTGCGGCCGGGCGAAGTCCTGATCAACGCGCGCGGGCAGGCGGCCAAGGTGCGCGCCGACGGCTCGCTGATCTCGGCCGAGCATCGCGGGTCGATCCATCAGGTGGGCGCCGCGCTGGAAGGCGCGCCGTCGTGCAATGGCTGGACCTATTGGCAGTTCCGCCGCGACGAACAGCTGATCCCCATCGATTTCCTGCGCCAGCAGATCCGCGCCGAAATGGCGCAGAACGGCTGACAGGTTACCGCCAGCGCCGGCCGTTTCGAAGCCCGGTCGGCGCAAACTGACCCCGCCCCCGGGCGGGGTCTTTTTCATCGACTTCAGGTGTCGTCGCGCTCGTCCGGGTCGACGAGGTCCGAAGCCGCCTCGCCATTGCGGCCGGGGATGACGTAATCCTCGCGGAACCAGCGCGCGAGGTCGACATCGGCGCAGCGGCGCGAGCAGAACGGGCGATAGGCCGCCGCCGTGGGTTTGCGGCAAACCGGGCATTTCGCGGCGCGGCTCACGCGCGCAACCAGTCGGCCAGCGGCGCCCGGTCCCGCCGGCGCTGCAACTCGTAGTTGCCCAGCGGGGTCCAGCCGGCGAGGACCGTTTCGTTCGCCTCGCCGCGGAAGGCCTTGCGCAGAACCTGTTGCAGCGCGGCGCGGTCGCGTTTGGGGAACGGGGCGAAATCGATCACCACCTGCCCGCCCAGTCCGCGCAGGCGCAACTGCCGGGGCAGTTCGCGCACGGCGGCGATGCTGGCCTTCAGCCCCGCGGCCGGCGAGACATCGGCGCCGGTGTTCACGTCGACGGCGACCAGCGCGCGAGTGGCTTCGACCGTCATCGACGCGCCGGACCCGAGCGCCACGTCGGGCCGCACCAGCGCATCGAGCGCCTCGCGCACGCCGTGATGGTCCAGCGCATCGGGGCCATCGTCGAAGACATCGGGCAGCGGCCAGTCCCGCCAGGCGAGGTCGCGCGGCGCCGGCGGATCGAGCAGCAATTCGGGCGGGCCCTGCGTATCGGTGCAGATCGCGTCGGTCAGCGCGCGCAGATCGCCGGCCTCTGCGGCGACATCCTCGGGCGCGGCTTCCTCGCAGGCGGAACGCAGGATCAGCCCCAGCGTGGGGGCCGCGCCGGCAAGCGCGCCCTCCCCCAGCGCGGTCAGTTCCGTGCGCAGCGCCTCGTTCCGGATCTGGCGCGAGACATTGATCCCCGGCGCGTCCGGCGTCAGGATCACGTAGTGGCCCTTGATCAGAAGGCGCGTGGTCAGCGGCACGGCCTTGCCCGGCTCGGCCGCGCCCGACACCTGCACCAGAACCGGCTGGCCGGGCGCCAGGCCGCGGGTCTGGCGCAGGAACCCGCGCAGCCCGTCCGGCAGATCGACGAAGACACCGCCCAGCCCCTTGACCGGCCGGCCGACAGTGCCGCGCAGGATTGCGGCGGGGGCCAGCCCCTCGGTCTCAAGCGCCAGGTCCTCAAGCCGGCCATCGACCATCAGCGCGGCAACCTCGCGCCCGTCGATCGTGCCGAGTGCGATCACCGACCCCTTCATGCCGCGCACCGGATGCCGGCGGCCTGCAGAAGCGTCGCGGTTTCGGCCAGCGGCAGGCCGACGACGCCGGTGAACGACCCCGAAATCCAGGGGATGAACGCCCCGGCGCGACCCTGGATGCCGTAGGCCCCGGCCTTGCCGCGCCATTCCCCGCTGTCGAGATAGGCGTTCACCTCCAGATCCGACAGCCGCTTCATCTTCACCGCGGTGACCACTTCGCGGTGCCAGAGCCGGTCGCCGGCGCGCAGCGCGATGGCGGTGATCACCGAATGCCGCCGCCCGCCCAGCAGCAGCAGGAATTCCGCCGCCTGCGCCGCGCTTTCGGGCTTGCCCAAGATGCGCCGGCCGAGCGCCACGGTGGTGTCGGCGGTCAGCACCGCCTCGTGCGCCTCAGCGGGCACTGCGCGCCCCTTTTCCAACGCCATCCGCGCGCAATAGGGCCGCGGCAGTTCTCGCTTTCGGGGGGTTTCGTCGATATCGGCGGGGCGCACCGCATCGGGGACGACGCCGATCTGCGCCAGCAGTTCCAGCCGGCGCGGACTGGCCGAGCCGAGGATGAGGCGCATCACTTGAATCGGTAGTTGATCCGCCCCTTGGTCAGATCATAGGGGGTCATTTCAACCTGAACACGGTCGCCGGCAAGAACCCTGATACGGTTCTTCCGCATCTTCCCTGCCGTGTGCGCGATGATCTCATGGCCGTTTTCCAGCTCGACCCGAAACGTCGCATTCGGCAGGAGTTCCTTCACGACGCCGGGAAATTCGAGCAGTTCTTCCTTGGCCATGGTCACTCCATTGCAGTTCCGCCCGCAATCCCACAGGCGGGGCCTAGATGCGCCTTCGGTCGCGGGATTTCAAGGATTATGTTGCGCGAATGCTTCCCACCGGGGCGGAAAGCCGGGCCTCCTGCTCGTCCCAGTGGCGGAAGTTGAGGACGCCACCATCTGCGCGTGTGTCGGCGATCAACTTGCGCGACACCGTGGCGTAGGTCCAGCCCGGCGCGTCGCGGTCGCCTTCGGCGATCACGCCCTCGGCGGGCCAGCCGCGATCGGGCGGGCCGTAGATGCCGGCGCGGCCGGTGTTCTCCTCGCAGCCGGCGCACCAGTCCGCCTGCCCGACCAGCGGCGCCTGGACGCTGACACACTGGTTTTCCAGCGCGCGCGCCATGGCGCCGATCCGCACGCGGTTGTAGCCCGCCCAGGTTTCGGTCGCCGAGGGCGCCAGCAGGATTTCCGCGCCGGCCTCGGCAAGGCGGCGCGACAGCAGGGGAAACTCGCAGTCGTAGCAAATGACCACGCCGATCCGGCCCAGCGGCGTGTCGAAAAGCGACAGGCCGCTGCCCGGCACCACGTCCCATTCCTCGCGCTCGAAGCGGACCATGATCTGCTTGTCCTGCTCCCCGAGGATGCCCGACGGGCCGAAGAAGGTCGCTCGGTTGACCGGCCGATTGCCGGTGAAGACCGGCCCTGACGCGCCCAGGATCCAGACGCCGTGTTCGCCGGCCAGCCGCGCGTGCAACGCATCCGCCGCAGGCCGGTGACGCGCGACCTCGGAAAGCGCGCCCTCGAGGTCGCCGGCAACCGCCCGGCCGCCCAGGCTGGCGAGTTCCATGGCGCCGTATTCGGGAAAGACCAAAAGCTGCGCGCCCGCGCCCGCCGCCTCGGCCACCCAGCGGGTGAGCTTGGCCTCGTAGTCCGCGAAGGTCTCGAACCAGTCCAGCGGATAGGCGGCGGCGGCGATGGTGACGGTGTCGGTCATGTCAGCCTTCGTATCCAGAACTGCAGCGGTTTGCGAGTCTCCTCGGTGTTGCCCAGGTCCCGCCAGGCGAAACGCGCGACGACGCCGGGCAGTGGCGCGTATCCCCGCCCTGTCCAGAAATCGTCCAGAGGTCGATAATCCGCCGGGCGCGCAGGATGATCCGCGGGCCGCACGACCGAACAGAATGCGACATGCTTGCACCCCAACTCCCGCGCATGGGTTTCTCGGATATCAAAAAAGCGATGACCAATCCCAAGGCCGCGACATTCCGGCAGCAACACGCTTTCAGCGCAATAGAAGATTTCCGACAAATCCAGACCCGTTCCGGCGAAGGCCTCGGCAAAGTCGCCGGCGTGATCCGTCATCGGCGTCCCGGTCGCCGCGCCCACCAGCCTGTCGCCATCGAAGCCACCGACGACTATCGCACCCGGACTGCTGCGATAGGGTTCGAGGTAGCGGCACTCGTAGTCGAGGTCCCCGTCGTAGAGATAGGGAAAGGCGCGGAAGACCGCGATGCGCAGCCGCGCCACATCGTCGAGCGCGGCTGAAAGCGCCGCGCCGGTCAACGCCTCCACCCGAAGTGTCATGCCGAGACCTGCTCGATCCAGTCCTGAAGGTTGTAGTAGGTGGTGATCCGCGTGATCCGGCCATCCTTCAACGCGAAGAACGATCCTGCCGGCAGCACGTAGCGTTGCCCCTTCGCTTCGGGCAGGCCGCCGTCGGTCCGCAGATACGCGCCCTCGACGATGAATTCGGCCGCCGCCCTTGTGCCGTCGTCACTGACGAAAACGAGGATGTCGCGCAACGTCTCGCGGTAGCTCACGCCCATATGGCTGCAGAACTCGGCGAACTTCGCCTTGCCGCGGCGAATGTCCCCCTGATTGACGTGGTGTTCGATGTCGTCGCTGACCAGGGCCAGCATGCCATCGGCATCGCCGGCGTTGAAGGCCGCGAAATAGGCCTCGATCATCTCTCGCGCGGTCATGCGGTCTTCTCCCTCGTTCTGTCAGCGCTTGGCGGCCCGAAGCGCTCAAGCATGCGGGTGCGGATCTGGTCGCGGGTCTGGCGGTAGGCGGCAAGCTTCGCCTCGCGGCTTTCGCCCAGCCCCGTCGGGTCCATGATCGGCCAGTATTCGACGTCGATATGCGCAAAGCGAGTCAGCTCCAGCGCCGCGCGCTGGCTGGCCGGCGACAGCGACACGATCAGGTCGAACTGCGCCAGATCATCCCCCCACTGCACCATCTCCTCGAAACTGCGCGATCGGTGGCGTTCAAGCTCCAGCCCCAGTTCGGCGCTGACCGCGATGGCGAAGCCGTCGACCTCCAGATCGTTGTGCACACCCGCCGACTGGACATAGGCGCGCTGGCCATAGAGCTGTTTCATCATAGCCTCTGCCATGGGCGAGCGCACGGCGTTATGGTCGCAGCAGAACAGCACCGACTGGGGAAAGCGCTTGCTCAAGCTCCCTCCCCGCGGTTGAGCACGCAGATGAGCGTGAAGAGCCGCCGCGCCGTGTCGATGTCGATCTCGGCCTTGCCCTCCAGCCGCTCCATCAGGATGCGTGCCCCCTCGTTGTGGATGCCGCGGCGGGCCATGTCGATCGCCTCGATCTGGCTGGGCGGCAAGCGCTTGACTGCGTCGAAATAGCTGTCGCAGATCTGGAAATAGTCCTTCACCACCTGCCGGAACGGACCCAGGCTCAGGTGGAATTCCGCCACCTTCTCGCCGTCTTCCTGCGTGATGTCGACGACCAGGCGCTTCTCGCGCACGGCCAGCGCCAGCCGGTAGGGGCCGGGCGGAACGTCGCGACCGTCGCGCGCGGGCAGGCCGAAGCTGTTGTCCTCCAGCAGGTCGAAGACCGCCACCCGGCGCTCCTGCTCCATCTCGGGCGTGGGGGCGGGCAGACCCGCGTCGTCGATCTCGATTTGGCTGATGCGGGTCATGCGGGGCGCTTTCCTGGGCAGGGTCCCGTGATGCATCAGGGCCTGCGCGGGATCAAGGCCAAGCTTGCCCGACGCCGCCCGCTGCGATATGCGAAGCATCGAGCGCGTGGCGATGGCGTCGCCACGACGGGGGTCGCGCCCCGAGCTTGCGGTCAGCCCTGGCCGCCGCGTCCTGCACGCCGGGACCCCCGGGGTCTCGCCTGCCCGCCAGACCCCGCAACGGAGGTCTGATCATGAACCAGCGTCCCGCCTATTTCCGCTTCCATCAGGGCCCGCGGACCCTGCCCTTCACGCCTGCCGAATACGACACCCGCCTCGCCGGCCTGCGCCGCGCCATGGCCGAGGCCGGCGTCGAGGTCGCGCTCTTCACCTCGATGCAGAACATTGCCTACTACGCGGGCTTCCTCTATTGCGCCTTCGGTCGGCCCTACGGGCTGGTCGTCACCCCGTCCGACAGCGTCACGATCAGCGCCAATATCGACGGCGCACAGCCCTGGCGCCGGGGCCATGGCGACAACCTGACCTACACCGACTGGGCGCGCGACAACTTCTGGCGCGCGGTGGCGCATGTCGCCGGGAGCGGCCGGGCGGTGGGGTTCGAATGCGATCACCTGACACTGCAGCAATCCGCGAAGCTCGACGCCTTCCTGGCGCCGCGGGCGCGGATCGACCTCGCCCCGGCGACCATGCGCCAGCGGATGTTCAAGTCGCCGGCGGAACTGGCGCTGATCCGCGCCGGCGCGGCGGTGGCCGACCTCGGCGGCTACGCCATCCGCGAAGCCGTGCGCGAGGGCGCGCGCGAGATCGACGTGGCGATGGCGGGCCGCGACGCGATGGAGCGGGAAATCGCCCGCCGCTTCCCCAAGGCCGAGTACCGCGATACCTGGGTCTGGTTCCAGTCCGGCCTCAACACCGACGGCGCACACAACCCGGTCACGGCGCGCAGGTTGCACGTGGGCGACATCCTCAGCCTCAACACCTTCCCGATGATCTCGGGCTACTACACCGCGCTCGAACGCACGATGTTCCTGCGCGAGGTTGACGACGCCTCGCTCGCCCTCTGGCAGGCGAATGTGGCGGCGCATGAATACGGCATGAGCCTGCTGAAACCCGGCGCCAGCTGCGGCGAGGTGACGGCGAAGATCAACGCCCATCTGGCCGAACGCGACCTGCTGCAGTACCGCAGTTTCGGCTACGGCCATTCCTTCGGGATCCTGAGCCACTACTACGGGCGCGAGGCGGGGCTGGAGCTGCGCGAGGATATCGAGACGGTGCTGCAGCCCGGCATGGTCATCTCGATGGAGCCGATGCTGACCGTCCCGCAGGGCCAGCCCGGCGCCGGCGGCTACCGCGAGCATGACATCCTGATCGTGTCCGAGACCGGGGCCGAGAACATCACCGGCTATCCCTACGGCCCGGAATTCAACGTCGTGGGTTGAGGATCCGGGCCAGACCCCCCGCGTGAAACCATGATCGTGCGTAGCGAATTGACCGGTGTCGGGCGCCGGCCTACGCTTCTTCCCGGCGCCACGCGCCAGGCACAGCCAAGGAGTTTCACGATGCGCGATTTCTTCATTCGGTCTTTTGAGGTGATTGTCGGCCTTCTGGTCATCGTCATGTCGGTCGGGGTCCTCATCGCCGGTCTGGCGGCGATGGCGGGCGCCGGGCAGATGATGGGCGGCCAGGGCGGGTTCTTCGCCGGCCTCGCGATCCTGGTCGTCGGCGCGCTTTATGTGCTGTTCATCGGGGGCGCGATGTATCTGGGGCTCGGCATCTACCAGAACACGCGCCGCACGGCCGACGCGCTGGAACGGCTCGCGGCCGCGCGCGACTGACCCGTCGGCCGGCACGCAACCTGCGGAAGCAGCCCCGGGGGCGCCAGCCCCGCGGCGCGAGGCCCCCTCGACGGGGGCCGAGCGCCGCCGCCCTCAGCCGGTCAACGCGCGCGCCCTCAGCCCTCGTTCAGCCGGTCCAGCCGCGCCCGGACGCTGGCCCCGTGCGCCTGCAATCCCTCGGCCTGCGCCAGCCGTTCGGCGGCCGGCCCGATGGCGGCCAGCGCCGCGGGCGTCATCCGGGCAATCGTCGTGCGCTTCATGAAGTCCGGCACCGACAACCCCGAGGAGAACCGCGCCGAGCGCGCCGTCGGCAGCACATGGTTCGGCCCGCCGACATAATCGCCGATCGCCTCGGGCGTCCAGTGACCCAGAAAGACCGCCCCGGCATGGCGAATGCGCTTCAACAACGCCTCCGGGTCGTCAACGCAAAGCTCCAGATGCTCGGGCGCCACCCGGTTCGACAGCATCGCCGCCTCTTCCAGGTCGCGCGCCAGGATCACCGCGCCGTGCGCGCGCCAGCTCGCCCCGGCGATCGCGCGCCGCTCCAGTCGCGCAAGCTGGCGCTCCACCGCCTCGGCCACGGCGCGGGCCTCCGCCTCCGAGGTCGTGATCAGGATCGACTGCGCGCTCTCATCGTGCTCAGCTTGGCTCAGCAGGTCCAGCGCGATCCAGTCGGCCTCCCCGCTCCCGTCGCCGATCACCAGGATCTCGGACGGCCCGGCGATCATGTCAATTCCCACGCGCCCGAACGCCCGCCGCTTGGCCGCCGCGACGAAGGCGTTGCCCGGCCCGGTGATCTTGTCGACCGGCGCCACGCTTTCGGTCCCGTAGGCCAGCGCGGCGATCGCCTGCGCCCCGCCGATCCGGTAGATGGTTTCCACGCCGCAGATGCGCGCCGCCAGCACCACCAGCGGATTGATCCTTCCCTCGGGCATCGGCGCGCAGACCACCAGCCGCTCGACCCCCGCGACCTGCGCCGGGATCGCGTTCATCAGGACCGAGGACGGATAGCTCGCCTGCCCCCCCGGCACATAAAGCCCGGCCGAGGCGACCGCCGTCCAGTACCAGCCCAACGTCGCGCCCTCGGGGTCGGTCCAGCGCGCGTCCTGGGGCTGCTGGCGGACGTGGTAGGCGCGGATGCGCTCCGCCGCGGTTTCCAGCGCGGCGCGATCTTGCGGCGCGACCGCGGCGCAGGCCGCGTCGATTTCCGGCGCGGACAGCGCCAGCGTCTCGGGCGTCAGTTGCAGCCGGTCGAAGCGCGCGGTCAACTCGATCAGCGCGGCGTCGCCGCGGGCGCGGACATCGGCGATGATCCCGGCCACGGCATCGTCGACATCCTGCGCCTCCTCGCGCTTGGCGCCCAGCAGATGCGCGAAGTCAGCCTCGAACCCCGACTCGCGGGTGGAAAGGAAGCGGGGCATCCGGTGTCCTTCAGTCGATCGGGTGATCCGGGGCGCGGCGCGACGGCGCCACATAGGGGCGCGTCACATCGCACAGCTGAACCTCGAGGCATTCGACATCCAGCGAGATCGCCCCGTCGCCCGAAAACACCAGAAGGATGCGACCCGGCCCCGCAGGCACCTTGGTTTCCGCAGGCGCATCGGCCTCCGCAGCCGCATCGGTCTCCGCCGGCGTATCGGGCACGTCCGGCGCGGGCTCCCAGCGCAGGGCCAGCAGGGACAGGACGGTATCGGCATCCCGCTCCGACAGGCCCTGATGGCGCACGGTGCGCACATCCGCGAAATCAAGGATCGCGCGCGCCCGCTCGAACCCGGTGCCGCGGGCTTCGGCCTTGGGTCGATCCTCCCAGCGGAAGCGGTTGAGCAGAAGCGAGAAGCGCCGCTGCTGCGCATCATAGCGCAGATCGACGCCGGTCAGCACCGCATCCTGCACCAGCGCCGAGATCACCTGCAGATCGTCGGCATCGCGCGCGATCAGCCTGAGCGGCCGCTCCTGTCCCTCCTCGAAGGTCGCATCAGTCATCGCGCCGGTTCTCCTGACCGTCAGAATTTCTCTGGGCCTCTGCGGCGCGCGCCCGCGCCTGTTCCTTGCGGCGGGCGAGGTTGGCCTTCAACGCCGTCTTGAGCCGCGCCGCGCGCCCCGTCGCCTCGGATCGGGTCGAGGGTTTGCGCCGACGGTCTTCGGGATCGGTTGCACTCATGCCCGCTGTCTTAGCGCAGGCGCACCAGAGCGTCCAGATTGCGCTTGCGCCCTCATGCGTTTGCGTCTATCCACCCGCCGCAAGCGGCTGCCGTAGCTCAGTGGTAGAGCACTCCCTTGGTAAGGGAGAGGCCGTGAGTTCAATCCTCACCGGCAGCACCATCTTACCGGAAGTCTCCGACCGGATGCGCGTGATGCGTTCAACGCGTCGGCGGCGACCTCCCGCGCAAGCGTTCCGCACCAATCAAACGAACCGGGATGAGAGCCGCCTTGCGCCGCGCGTTTTGGCGGGCCCGGCCGTGAAGCGCGCTGATCCGGCCGAAAGTCATACCAGATATGGTATACCGCGCTCCGCCGATCACAAAACGGCCCGAAAATCGTGCAAAATTCATCGGCCTCAAAACGACGTTTTTTTTCACTTTCGCCGCCGAAATCGTCGTTTCATTTCATCTTCGGGGCAAGATCCTGAAAAATTCGACGATTTGCGCGCGCGAGGGCGGGGTTGCGCAAGCTTGCGCACCTTCCCGGCCGCGGCAGGGGTCCGCCGCGCGCCCGATCAACCGGCGGCGGCCAGTTGGCGGCCGGCACAGAAGCAGGAAACCTCGACCGGCAGGTCGGACCGGGCAGCGGCCAGATCAAGGCGCTGCCGCAGCAGCCGGGCCTCGGCCGTACCGGTTTCGCCGCGCCGGGTCAGGCACGCCACTAGGCCGCGCAGCGACCAGAGGTTGTCGGGATGGATCTGCGCCCGCGTGAGCGTGCCGCCGATGCCCAGATCCTCGCGATAGACCGACTCGGCCTCCTCGACCCGTCCCTGCTCCAGCAGCAGCGCCCCCAGCGCGTGCCGCACCGGCTGCATCCAGCCCCAAGGCTCGTCATAGGGCAACCAATCCTCGCGCGCCACGGCCTCGAGCAGGTCGGCGAAGGCCGCCGGGTAATCGCCCTTCCGATAGGCGATCTCGCCCGAAAGCATCTTCTCGGCCACCGCCAGCAGGTCCACGCAGCGATTGTTGTGCAGAAGGCGCGTCTCCGGCACGCGCGCCACGGCGGCATGGAACGCCGCCTGCTCGGCCTCGGCGTCCTCCACCTGCCCCAACGCGGCATGGGCGACGCCCTTCGCGTAATGCATCGTCGCGACGAGGTTTCGGTAGAGGTCGGGATCGTCGGGCATCGGCTGGGCGATGATCTCCTGCCAGCGGCCGAAACGGATGAGCACGTGCTGCTTCACCGCGATGTAGCTTTCGAAATAGTCGGCCATCGGCGGCGAGGGGATGCGCAGAAAATCTTCCGGCATGGTCGCGATCAGTTCCTCGGCGGCAGCCAGTGCCGGGGCGAACTGCCCCAGGAACATCGCCCCGTAGACCGCGAAATGGTAGTCGTGCACCCGGTAGCCGGTGTAGATGTTCATTACCCCGGCATGGGTCAGGAACTTCCGGTCCGCCTCGATCGCCTTCTGGTTCCAGTGCAGCGCGTCGCGGTAGTGCCCGCAAAGGATGTCGACATGGGTCGGCATGTGCACCAGATGGCCGGCATCGGGCACCAGTTCGCGCAACCGATCCGCCACCTTCAGCGCCGTTTCCGGAAACGGCGACATCTCCATCAGGTGAACGTAGAGGTGCAGCAGACCCGGGTGATCCATCGCGCCCGGGATCCGGTCGAAAGCCTCCTCCAGCACGTGCCGCGCCTCGGCCGTGTCCGCGCCCGGGGCGGGCTCGCCACTGCGCAGGTCCCACATCCGCCAGGGGGTACGGTTCATCATCGCCTCGACAAAGACGGTCACGATCTCGGGGTCCTGGGGGTGGGCGCGGCAGGCTTTCCGCATGGCATCGGCGAAGGCGTCGTTCCAGACGCTCATGTCCTCGATCGGCTCGGCCTGCGGATAGCGTGCCGGCAAGGCCGCGATCAACGCGCGCTCGGCCGGGCTGACCCGGTCGGACAATTCAAGGGCAGCCTCGGTCGCCTCGCGCGCGCGGGCCAGCGCGGCGGCGCGGCCGGCGGCATCAAATAGCTCCCACGGCATGTTGTAGTTGGGTCCGGCGGCATAGGCGACGCCCCACTGCGCCATCGCGCAACCGGGGTCGGCGGCCAGCGCCTTCTCGAAACAGGCGATGGCTTCCTCGTGGTTGTAGCCGTAGCACCAGACCAGGCCGCGGTCGAACCAGAGCTGCGCCTCGGCAGAGCGAGTGGTGACCGCGCGCGAATGGGTTCCCAGGTTGAAGTATTCCATGATCTTCTCCTGCGGCGGTGGCGATAAGGTGCGCTGTCCAGCATGGCCCCGACTCGGCCTCGCCGTCCAGCAGGACCGCCCTTCCATGCAGGATTTATTGCCGCGCGCCGCGTCCGCGCTTTGACGACGCTTGACTCGATGCGCGTTCTCATCCAGATATAAACTGAAACATGAACCATGTGTCATGTTTTTGTCAGGGAGGACATCATGAAACTGAAACTCGCCACTGCGGCGACGCTGGCGCTCGTTCTCGGCCTGCCCGCGGCCGCCGAAATCCGCATCGCGCATGTCTACGACCGCACCGGCGCGCTCGAGGCCTATGCCGCGCAGACCCAGGTCGGCCTGATGCTGGGCATCGAATACGCGACCGAGGGCACATTCGAGATCGACGGCGAACCGATTCGCGTGATCGAGAAGGACAGCCAGCTGCGCCCCGATCTGGGCCGCGCCCTTCTGGCCGAAGCCTTCGGCGACGACGACGCGCATATCGCCGTTGGCCCCACCTCCTCGGGCGTGGCGCTGGCGATGCTGCCGGTCGCCGAGGAGTTCGAGCGCATCCTGATCGTCGAGCCTGCGGTCGCCGACTCGATCACCGGCAGCGAATGGAACCGCTACATCTTCCGCACCGGGCGGAACTCCAGCCAGGATGCCATCTCGAACGCGGTGGCACTGGGTCAGGAGGGCGTGATCATCGCCACTCTGGCGCAGGACTATGCCTTCGGCCGCGACGGCATCGCCGCCTTCCGCGAGGCGCTGGCCGACACGCCGGCGCAACTGGTGCACGAGGAATACGTGCCCACCGACACGACCGATTTCACCGCCGCGGCCGAACGCATCTTCAACGCGCTTGACGCGCATGACGGCGACAAGCGGCTCTTCGTGATCTGGGCGGGCGGCGGCAACCCGATGGGCCGCATCCAGGCGATGAACCCCGAACGCCGCGGAGTCAGCCTGGCGACCGGCGGCAACATCCTGCCGGCGATGGCCGCCTACAAGGACTTCCCGGGCATGGAGGGGGCGACCTACTACTACTACGAGATTCCGCAGAACCCGGTAAACGAATGGCTGGTCGAGCAGCATTTCGACCGCTATGGCACGCCACCCGACTTCTTCACCGCCGGCGGTATGGCCGCGGGCCTGGCCGTGGTCGAGGCGATCCGCGCCGCCGGTGGCGCCGACGATACCGAGGCGCTGATCGCGGCGATGGAAGGCATGGAATGGGAAACGCCGAAGGGCACCATGCGCTTCCGCGCGGAGGATCATCAGGCGATGCAGTCGATGTATCACTTCCGCATCCGGGTCGAGGATGACGTGGACTGGGGCATTCCCGACCTGGTGCGCGAACTCGGCCTCGACGACATGGATATCCCGATCCGCAACCAGCAGTGACCGGCGCGGGGGCGCGGACGACCGCGCCCCCCGTCACCAACGGCTTCTGCCGCGCGCCCCGGCGCGAGCGGCCGGGCTCTCTGCATCCCCCAGCGAGGACGCCATGACCGGACCCTCCCTCGAAACCCGCGACCTGACGGTGCGCTTTGGCGGCCATGTCGCGGTCGATCACGTCAGCGCGGCCTTTCATCCCGGCGAACTGACCGCAATCGTCGGCCCCAACGGCGCCGGCAAGACGACCTGGTTCAACCTGATCTCGGGCCAGATCCCGGCGAGCGGGGGCAAGGTCCTGCTCAAGGGCGAGGACATCACCCGCCTTTCCGTCGCGGCCCGCACCGACCGCGGCATCGGCCGCGCGTTCCAGCTGACCAACCTCTTTCCGAAACTCACGGTGCTCGAAAACGTGCGCCTGGTCATTCAGGCCCGCGCCCGGCGTGGCTTCAACATGTGGACCGTGGCGATGGGCCACCGCGACATGATCGAGGCCGCCGAGCGCATCCTGGAGCGTGTCCGCCTGCAGCACCTGGCGAACCAGCCGGTGAACACCCTGCCCCACGGCGACCAGCGCAAGCTGGAGGTCGCGACGCTGATCGCGATGCAGCCCGAGGTCTTCATGTTCGACGAACCCACCGCCGGCTTGTCGCTGGACGAGGCCCCGGTAATCCTGGAACTGATCGCCGAGATCAAGCGCGACCCCGGCGCGACGGTACTTCTGGTCGAGCACAAGATGGACGTGATCCGCTCGCTCGCCGACCGGATCATCGTGCTGCACAACGGCGCGCTCGTGGCCGATGGCCCCCCTGCCGAGGTGATGGCGTCCGCCGTCGTCAAGGAAGCCTATCTGGGCGGGGAACTGGAAGATGTATGAGCCGATCCTGACGCTCTCGGGCGTGCATACCGACATCGCCCAGTACCAGATCCTGCACGGCATCGACCTGACGGTGCCGCGCGGGCAGGTGACGATGCTTCTGGGCCGTAACGGCGCCGGCAAGACCACGACCCTGCGCACGATCATGGGGCTCTGGCCGCCGCGCGCCGGCCAGATCACCTTCGACGGGGCGGCGATCAGCGGGCTGCCGCCCCCTGCCATCGCCCGCCGCGGCATCGGCTTCGTGCCCGAGGACATGGGCATCTTCGCCGATCTCACGGTCGAGGAGAACCTGATCCTCGCCGCGGTCTCGGGCCCGATCACGCGCGACCGGCTGGACTGGGTCTTTGCCGCTTTCCCCGCCCTCGCCACCTTCTGGAAGATGCCCGCGGGTAACCTCTCGGGCGGGCAGAAGCAGATGCTCGCCATCGCGCGCGCCGTGATCGAGAAGCGCGGCCTCTATCTGATCGACGAGCCGTCGAAGGGCCTTGCCCCCGCGATCGTCGCCACCATGGCCCGCGCGCTGAAGGACCTGAAGCGCGACGGCGCGACGATCCTGATGGTCGAGCAGAACTTCGCCTTGGCCCGCGCGCTTGGCGATCAGGCCGCGGTGATGGAGGACGGCCGCATAATCTGGACCGGCGCCATGGCGGAACTGGCCGCCGACGCCCAGCTGCAAGAACGCCTGATGGGCCTGAAGATGGAGTCCGCATGACCCTCGCCCCCGAACACGCGCCGCGCATGGCCAAGCTCTCGCTGGCCGAGCGGCTGGAACCGTGGATGCCGCTTCTGCTGGTCCCGGCGCTGATCCTCGCGGGATACCTCGCCATCGCCTCGCCCACCTCCTGGCTGACGCTGACCGTCTCGGGCCTCGCGATGGGGATGATGATCTTCGTCATTGCCAGCGGCATGACCCTGGTCTTCGGCCTGATGGACGTGATCAACTTCGGCCACGGCGCGTTCGTGTCCTTCGGCGCCTTCGTCGGCGTCTCGGTCCTGCTGATGCTCGCGCACATGACCGGCGCGCCGTCGCTGATGCTCAACCTCGCGGCCTTCGCGCTGGCGGTGCTGGCGGCGATGGCGGTGACCGGCGCGATGGGCTTCGCCTTCGAGCGGGTGATCGTGCGGCCGGTCTACGGCAGCCACCTCAAGCAGATCCTCGTCACCATGGGCGGGCTGATCGTGGCCGAGCAGCTGATCCACGTCATCTGGGGCGGCGAGGAGATCTTCATCGGCCGCCCCGAGATGCTGAAAGGCTCCATCGAGATCTTCGGCGCCACGCTCGAACGCTATCGCCTGGTCGCCGTTGGCATCGGCTTCGTGCTGTTCCTCGGCATGCGCGCCGTGCTGCGCGGCACCAAGATCGGACTGATCGTGCGCGCCGGCGTGGAAAACCCCGAGATGGTGCAGGCCATGGGCTACCACATCCGCCGCGTCTTCGTGCTGGTCTTCGTCGCCGGCTCGGCGCTCGCCGGCCTCGGCGGCGTCATGTGGGGCCTCTATCAGGAGATGATCACCGCCCACATGGGCATGGAGATCATGATCCTCGTCTTCATCGTCGTCATCATCGGCGGCCTCGGCTCGGTCGAGGGGTGCTTCATCGGCGCGCTGCTCGTCGGTCTGATGCAGAACTACACGGCCTTTCTGGAACCGAAACTGGCGCTGGTGTCGAACATCGCGCTGATGGTCGCCATCCTGATGTGGCGCCCGCAGGGCATGATGCCCGTGATCAAGGCGAAATGAGATGACCTGCCCCACCCGCTTCATCTGTCCCCAAATATCCCGGGGGGGTCCCCGCCTTGGCGGGGACGGGGGCAGCGCCCCCACCGCCCGCCGCCCCCAAAGACAAGAGGCCTGACATGGTGCGCCTTCTCCTCTCCGGCGACCGGCCGCAAAGCGTGCTCCTCGGTGCGCTGCTGCTAACCATCCTGGTCTGCCTCGCCTTCGCGCCCTTCCTGTTCCCCGGCACCCGCAGCCTGGAGACCGCGGCGCGGATCTGCATCTTCATCGTGCTGGTGGCCAGCTACGACCTGCTGCTGGGTTATGCCGGGATCGTCAGCTTCGCGCATACGATGTTCTTCGGCATGGGGGCCTACGGGGTCGCCATCGCCACCCAGCGCATGGGCACGGGTTATGATGCCCTGGCCGTCGGCACCGCCGCCGGCGCCGGGCTCGCCGCGGTTTTCGCCTTTCTGATCGCGCTCTTCTCGCTGCGGGTCCGGGCGATCTTTTTCGCCATGATCACGCTCGCCGTCGCCTCTGCCGTGGCGGTCCTTGTCAGCCAGCTTTCCGCCATCACGGGCGGCGAGGACGGCATGAACATCCGCATCCCGCGCGAGCTGACGCCCGCCTTCCGCCCCTTCGACGGCCCCGTCCTGGGTCTCAACGTCAACGGACGGGTGCTCAACTACTACCTCGTCTTCGTCAGCTGCCTCGTGCTCTTCCTGCTGATGCTGCGCATCGTCAACTCGCCCTTCGGCCGCGTCCTGCAGGCGATCCGCGAAAACGCCTTCCGGGCCGAGGCGATCGGCTACCGAGTCGTCTTCTACCGCGCCGCAGCGACGGTGATCTCGGCCGTCGTCGCTTCGCTGGCCGGCGCGATCTTCGCAATCTGGCTGCGCTATGTCGGACCCGCAACCACGCTGGGGGTCGAGATCATGCTGGATATCCTGCTGATTGTGGTCATCGGCGGCATGGGCACGATGTACGGCGCCGTCGTCGGCACGGCAGCCTTCGTGCTGGCGCAGAACTACCTGCGCGACTGGATGGGCGGCGCGTCCGAGGCGACCTCGTTCCTGCCCTTGGTGCCGGACCTGCTGAACCCCGACCGCTGGCTGATGTGGCTGGGGATCCTGTTCATCCTCTCGGTCTACTTCTTCCCGACCGGCATGGTCGGGCGGCTGCGCGGGGTGCGCTGACCGTGGGCGTTCATCTGCACCGTGCAGGCACCGGCCCCCCGATCGTCTTCCTGCATGGCTGGACGATGACGGGCGACATCTTCGCCCCGGCCTTCGCGCGCCTGTCGGACCGCTTCACCTGCCTCGCCCCCGACCTGCCCGGCCACGGGGCGACCACGGGCTTTCCCGCGACGGTTGCGGGCGGCGCCGAAATGCTCGGCGATCTGCTCTCAGACCTCAAGGACGCCACGCTCGTCGGCTGGTCGCTGGGCGCGCTGATCGCCTGGTCGTGCCTCGATGCGGGACGCGCCGGGCCCGTCCGCGCGATGGTCAGCCTGGACATGAGCCCGCGCCCCCTGCCCGCCCCCGACTGGGACCTGGGTCTGCGCGGCCAGACCGCCGCGGAGGCGCGCGCCAAGACCGACTGGTTCCGCAGCGACTGGCCCGCCGCCGCCAGCGCCATCGCCCACACCATGTTCGCCAGCGCCGACGGCGCCCCGGCGCTGTCCGTCGCGCAGGCACAGGCCCGCATCGCCGCGCAGAACCCCGGCACCATGGCCGACTTCTGGGCCTCGCTGGTCGAGGTCGATCTGCGCCCTGCCATCGCCCGCCTGCCGGTGCCGCTCCTGGCGATCCACGGCGCCGAGAGCCGCGTCTACCCGCCCGCGACCGCGCATTGGCTCGCCACCACCGCCCCCCGCGGACAGGCCCTGGTCTTACCCGGCGCCGGCCACGCCCCGCACCTGGAAGCCCCCGATCAGGTCTGCGCCGCCATCGCGCGCTTCGCCACCCGTCCGGAGGCCGGCTGATGGAGAAGGCCGCCGTCCACCGCCCCCGCACCCGCCGCGGCCGCGAAACCCGCGCCGCGATCCTGCGCGCGGCCGAGGAGGTGATCGGCGCGCAGGGCTACGCGGCGGCAGCCATTTCCGACATCACCCGCACCGCCGGCATCGCGCAGGGCACGTTCTACATCTATTTCGACGGCAAGGAGCATGTCTTCCGCGAACTCGTCACCGAAATGGGCCGCCTGACCCGCAAGACCCTTTCCGACGCCGTCGCCGGCGCCCCCGACCGGCTGAGTGCCGAACGCCTCGGCCTTCGCGCCTTCCTCGAGATTGCCGCCACCCGCCCGACGCTCTACAACATCGTCGAGGAAGCGCGCTTCGTCGCGCCCGAGGCCTACCACGCCTATTTCACCGCCTTCGCCCGCAACTACGCCCGCAACCTCGCCGCCGCCGCGGTCGAGGGCGAGATCCGCCCCGGCAATGCCGAGATCCGCGCCTGGGCCCTGATGGGCATGGCCGTGACCCTGGGCGAGCGCTACATGACCGCCCCGCCCGCGACCCGCGACGCCATCGTGGTCGAGGTCTTCGACATGATCGAGCGGGGCCTGAAACCATGAACGCGGTGCTTTTCGACCAGCGCGACGGCGTGGCGGTCCTCACGCTCAACCGCCCCGACCGCAGCAACGCGCTGACCGACGATCTGCTCGACGCGCTCCATACCGCGCTCGACCGGCTGAACGACCCGCGCGCCCTGGTCCTGCGCGGCGCGGGGCGGCATTTCTCGACCGGCGGCGATGTCGCACGCTTCGCGGCCGAGGTCGCGGCAGGGACCGGACGCGCCTATGCCGACCACGTCGTCGGCGGCCTCAACCGCGCGATCCTGCGGCTGGCGGCGCTGCCCTGTCCGGTGATCGCGCAGGTGAAGGGCGCGCTGACCGGCGGCGCGCTGGGTCTGGTGCTGGCCGCCGATCTGGTGGCGATGGACCGCACGGCCTTCATCCAGCCCTATTATGTCCGGGTCGGCTTTGCCCCCGATGGCGGCTGGACCGCGATGCTGCCCGCCCGCATCGGCGCGGCCCGCGCGCGCGCGATCCAGCTTCTGAACACGCGCCTCTCGGCGGCGGAGGCGTTGCAGCTGAACCTTGCCCAGTCCGTCAGCGACGATCCGGGCGCGGTGGTGGATACCTGGCTAGCCCAGCTTGAAGGTAAAGATGCCGGCGCCATGGCCGCAACCAAACGCCTGCTCGCGCCCGCCGACCTCGAAGCCGGGCTCGAGGCCGAGCGCCGCGCCTTCCTCGCGCGGATCGAAACCCCGGAAGTCCGCGCCGGAATGCAACGATTTCTCGACACAATCAAGCACCCCGCCCAGCCATGACCCGCGCCCCCGACCTTGCCGCCCGCCGGGCGGAACTGACGCCCGACGCCCCCGCCTTCACCGACGCCGCCACCGGCCGGACCTGGACCTTCGCCGAAATCGACGCGGAAGCCGCTGCCCTTGCCCGCTTCCTGCGCGCCGAGGGGCACGCACCGGGCGATCGCCTCGCCATCCTCTGCCTCAACCGGGTGGAGTTCTTCGTAGCGCTTTTCGCCTGCCGAAAGGCCGGGCTGATCCTCTGCCCGCTCAACTGGCGCCAGCCGGTGGCCGAGTTGACGCCGATCCTGCAAAGCGTCGGCTGCTCGGCCCTCCTCCACGATGCCGATCACGTCGGCATTGCCGCCGAACTCGGCCTACCCTGCATCCCCATGGCGCCCGAGGGGGGCTTCAACAGGGACGGTCCTGAATTCACCCCGGTCGATCTGGACGATGACGCGCCGTGGTACCTGCTCTTCACCTCCGGCACGACCGGCCTGCCCAAGGCGGTGATCCAGACCCCGCGCATGGCGATGGCGAATGCGGTCAATATCGCGCAGTTCCTGGGCCTGTCGGCCGCCGACCGCTCGGTCTGCTTCCTGCCGCTGTTCCACACGGCGGGCATCAACCTCTTCACGCTGCCGGTCTTCCTCTGGGGCGGGCACAGCCACTTGCTGCCGAAATTCGCGTCCGACGATCTCTTCGACCTGATCGCCGAAGGGCGGATCACGCAGTTCTTCGGCGTCCCGGCGATCTATCAGGCGTTCAGCCTGCATCCCCGGATCGACGCCGTGGACCTCACCCGCGTGCGCGGCTACGCCTGCGGCGGCGCAGCTCTGCCGGTCGACCTGATCCGCTTCTTCGCGGATCGCGGGGCAATCATCTGCAACGGCTTCGGGATGACCGAAACCGGCCCGACCGGCTTCCTTCTGGACCGCGACCAGGCGATCGACCGGATTGGTTCGGTCGGCAAGCCGCAGATGATGACCGAGGCGCGGCTGGCGGGCGTGCCTGATGGCCAGCCCGGCGAAGGCGAACTCCTGCTCCGGGGCGCAACCGTGACACCGGGCTACTTCGGCAACCCCGAGGCCACGCGCGCCGCCTTCACCCCGGACGGCTGGCTGAAATCCGGCGATGTCGCACGGCGCGACGCGAGCGGCTGCTACAGCATCGTCGACCGGATCAAGGACATGTACATCTCGGGCGGCGAGAACGTCTATCCCGCCGAGGTCGAGCGCGTGCTGGTCACCCACCCCGACATCCTGGAAGCGGCCGTCATCGGCATGCCGGACGCCCGCTGGGGCGAGGTCGGCGCCGCCTTCCTGATCGCCCGCCCCGGCAGCACTCCGGACCTGCAAGCCCTCTCCGCCTGGTGCCGCGAACGAATGGCCGGCTACAAGGTGCCGAAGGGCTTTCACCTGCTCGACGACTTTCCCCGCACCGCCGCCGGCAAGGTGCGCAAGCCGCTGCTGCGCGAAAGGCTGACATGAAGACACTGATCCAGGCGGACTGGGTGCCGACCCAGCAGGAATTCGACGCCTTTGCGCGCGTCTCGGGCGACGACAACCCGATCCATGTCGATCCCGATTTCTCGTCCCGCACCCGGTTCGGGCGGACGGTCAGCCACGGGATGCTGATCTACACGAAGCTCTGGGCGATGGTCCGGCAGGTCCGGCCGGAGCTGCCGCACCGCCTGCAGACCCTGATGTTTCCCAACCCCGCCTTCGCCGGCGAACCCGTGACCCTGGCGGTGCAGGAGACACCGGAAGGCCATCTGGCGGTAAGCGCGACGCGCAAGGCGGACGGCATGATCCTGCTGCAAGGCACGACCGAGGGCGCGTGATGGAAATCGATCAGACAGCCCGCACCAGCCGCAGCTTCAGCCGCGACGACCTGGCGCAATTCGCCCGCATGGCCGGCGTCGCGCCCGGCGACACGGTGCCCGAACCCCTGATCGGCGCGCTCTTTTCCTACCTGCTGGGGGTCGAACTGCCGGGCTTCGGAACGAACTACCTCAAGCAGGAATTGCGCTTTCACGACTCCGCGCCGGCGGACGAGCCGTTGACCGCCGAAGTCCGCATCACCCGCCTGCGTCCGGAAAAGCACCTGGTCGATCTGGCCACCACCTGCCACGACAGCGCCGGCCGCTTGATCTGCGAAGGCAGCGCGCTGGTTCTGGTCAAGGACGTCAAGCGCTAAGGTCGCGCGGATCAGGCCGTCGCCGGGGTCGCCAGCGACTTCAGCGCCTCGGCCGCGATCGCGAAGGACCGGCGGCGCGCGGCGTGGTCATGCATCATGCCGGTGATCATCAACTCGTCCGGTTTGTAGCGGCGCAGGATCGCGGCGAGCCCGCGCTCCACCGTCTCGGGCGATCCGGTGGCCGAGACCGACAGCGCCTGCTCGACCTGCGCCATCACCGGCGGCGGCACCTCGTCCGACAGGTCCGCGCGCGGGCGCGGCAGCCGGCCCGGCCGCCCGGTGCGCAGCCGCGCAAAGGCCAGCAGTTGCGAGGAGCGCAGGAAACGCGCCTCCTCGTCGGTTTCGGCGGCGCAGACCCCGGCGGCGATCATCGCGTAGGGTCGCGCCAGCCAGGCCGACGGGCGAAAATCGCGCCGATAGGTCGCCAGCGCCTCGTCCAGCATCATCGGCGCGAAATGCGACGCAAACGCATAGGGCAGGCCGAAATAGGCCGCCAGCTGCGCCCCATAAAGGCTGGAGCCGAGGATCCAGACCGGTACATGCGTGCCCACGCCCGGGATGGCGCGGACCGGCGCGTTGTCCGGCATGTCGCCGAAGTAAGCCAGCAATTCCGCCACATCCTCGGGGAAACGGTCTTCCTGCGCCATGTTCCGGCGCAGGGCGCGGGCGGTGCCCTGGTCGGTCCCCGGCGCCCGCCCGATGCCGAGGTCGATCCGGTCGGGGTGCAGGGTCGCCAGCGTGCCAAACGCCTCGGCCACCATCAGCGGCGCGTGGTTGGGCAGCATGATCCCTCCGGCGCCGACGCGGATGCGATCTGTCGCGGCCGCGACATGGCCGATCAGCACCGCCGTCGCGGCACTGGCAATGCCCGGCATGTTGTGATGCTCGGCCAGCCAGAAGCGGTGATAGCCCAGCGCCTCGGCATGGCGGGCCAGATCGGTGGTGTTGGCCAGCGCATCGGCCACCGTCGCGCCCTCGGCCACGGGCGACAGGTCGAGCAGGGAAAAATTGTGCATGCGGATCTCCTTGCCGCAAAGCTAAGCCCCGGCGGGCGGGTGTTCAAGCGCCCGCCTCCGCCGGCGCATCGCTGCGGGTGTCAGCCGGCGGCCGCTTCAGTCCGTCGGCGCCAACGGTGCATCAGGTCGTCGCCGCAGGGCGTGGCCTCGATCAGCTCATAGGGCCGCTCGCCGATGGTGGTCACGCCCATGCCGGCCAGCCCGGCGGTGCCGTCGGCGCCAAACGCGCGACCGGCGGAAAACACCACCAGTTCGTCCACCAGCCCGGCCTGCAGCAGGCTGGCGCCCAGCCCGCCGCCGCCCTCGCACAGGACGCGTGTCAGGCCGCGCGCGCCCAACTGCGCCATGGCGTTCACGATATCGAGCCGCACCAGCGGATCGCCGTCGCAGCGGATCGTCTGCGCCCCGCGCCGCGCCCAGGCGTTGCGCGTCGCCGGCGCCGCCTTCGGCCCATGCAGCAGCCAGACGGGCGCCGCACTCAGGCTGCGGCCCAGCCGGCTGTCGACAGTCAGCCCCAGCCGGCTGTCGGCGACGATCCGCACGGGTTGCCAGTCAATGCCCAGGTCGCGCACGCGCAGGTCGGGATCGTCGGCACGCGCGGTCCCGGCCCCGACCAGCACCGCATCGTGATTGGCGCGCATCAGGTGAACGCGCCGGCGGGCCGCGGCCCCGGTGATCCAGCGGCTGGCCCCGCTGGAGGTGGCGATCCGCCCATCCAGCGTCAGCGCCAGCTTCAGCGTGACCCAGGGCCGCCCCTGGCGGATACGGCACAGGAAACCGGCATTCGCCGCGGCCGCCTCGGCCGCCGCGACCCCCTCGGTCACCTCGATCCCCGCGGCGCGCAGCATCGCGTGCCCGCGGCCACTGACCCGGCTGTCGGGATCGGTCAGCGTGGTGACGACGCGGCCGACCCCGGCCGCCGCCAGCGCCCCGGCACAGGGCGGCGTCGCGCCATGATGCGCGCAGGGCTCCAGACTGACATAGGCGGTGGCGCCGCGCGCCGCCGCGCCGGCCTGCGCCAGCGCCACGGTTTCGCCATGAGGGCGCCCGCCGGGCTGCGTCCAGCCGCGGCCGATGATCCGGCCGTCGCGGACGATCACGCAGCCCACCGCCGGGTTCGGCCAGACCCGCCCCAGCCCCCTCCGCCCCAGCGCGATGGCCAGACGCATGTAGCGAAGATCGGTGTCCTGCGTCATCTCCTGCGGCCGACCGGGCGCCTGCCCAGGGGTCACTCCTCGGGCGCGGTCTGCGGGCGCAACTCGGCGACGAAGCGGTCGAAATCGTCGGCGGCCTGGAAGTTCTTGTAGACACTGGCGAAACGCACATAGGCGACGGTGTCGATGCGCGCCAGAGTCTCCATCACGATCTCGCCGATCAGCCGCGACGGCACATCGGTATCGCCCAGGCTTTCCAGCCGCCGCACGATGCCCGACAGCATCTGGTCGATCCGCTCGGGCTCGATCGGGCGTTTCTGCATCGCGATACGGACCGAGCGTTCCAGCTTGTCGCGGTCGAAGGGCTCGCGCTTGCCCGAGCTCTTGACGACCACCAGGTCGCGCAGCTGCACCCGCTCATAGGTGGTGAAGCGGCCGCCGCAGGCCGGACAGAAACGACGCCGGCGGATGGCGACATGGTCTTCGGCAGGGCGCGAATCCTTGACCTGGGTATCGACGTTTCCGCAGAACGGGCAGCGCATGACCTCTCCCTTGGCGTGGCGGCGGCAATAGCCACAGCGACTATAGGGAGCAGCCAACAGATTGGGTAGTCGAAAAATTCGACCCCCAGATCATGCTGGCGGGCTGTTGCGGAGTGACCTCAGTTGAGCACGACGATCCGCATGTTGTCGGTCCCCTCGGCGCGCACCATGTCGAACAGCACCCGCGCATTCTCGGGGTGCAGCCGGACGCAGCCTGCGCTGGCCGGACGGCCCAGGCGGCCGACCTGATCCGTGCCGTGGATCGCGTAGTGCCCGTCGTAGAAGATGGCAAAAGGCATCGGCGCATTGTCGTAGCGGCGCGAGCGGTGATTGCGCGAAAGCCACTGCGCGGTCCATTCGCCGGTGGGCGTGATCTTGCCCCGGCGCGCGGTCGAAACCGGCCATTCGTGGATCAGCTGGCCGTCCTCGTAGACATGCATGGTCTGGCTGGCGATGCTGACCCGGGCGACGATGCGGTCGGCCTGCGCGGCAGCGGGCAGGCAGACCGAGGCAAGCACCGCGAACGCGGCGCGACGGAAAAATGTCAATCGAAGCCCCCAGGCAAAAAATGCAATGGACTCAAATTGGCAGACGCCGGTTCAAGGATCGTAAACGCCGCCCCGCCCCGTCAAGCACGAAACACGCCCGCCGCTGCACCCCGTCGCCCGGCAACGGCTGGCGGGCGCGAAAACCTTTCCAAAAGGTTGCGATCACGGAGTATGTGTTTGTTTTTCAATTAGATGATCGACGGTCCGCTGGCGGACCGCGCGCGATTCACCCCTCCGCGCGGCTCAGGCGGCCTCGATGCGCCCGTCCTCCAGGTGCAGCCGGCGGTCCATCCGCTCGGCCAGCGCCAGGTTGTGCGTGGCGATCAGCGCCGCCAGCCCGGTACTGCGGACCAGGTCCATCAGCACCCCAAAGACCTGGTCCGAGGTGCCGGGATCGAGGTTCCCCGTCGGCTCGTCCGCCAGCAGGATCTGCGGCGCATTCGCCATCGCCCGGCAGAACGCCACCCGCTGCTGCTCGCCGCCCGACAGCGCCGCGGGGCGGTGGTCGGTCCGGTCGGCCAGTCCCACCTGCGCCAGCAACCCCCGCGCCCGCTCGGCGGCCGGCGCGCGGCCGGCACCGTTCGCCAGCTGCGGCAGGGCCACGTTTTCCATCGCGGTGAATTCCGGCAGGAGGTGGTGGAACTGGTAGACAAACCCCACCCGGTTACGCCGTGCCATCGTCCGCGCGTCGTCGCCCAGCCGGCTCATGTCCTGCCCGTCGATCACCACGCGCCCCGCATCCGGCTGATCCAGCAGCCCCGCGATATGCAGCAAGGTCGATTTCCCCGCCCCCGACGGCGCGACCAGCGCCACCACCTCGCCGCGCTGCAGGGTCAGGCTCGCCCCGGCCAGCACGCGTACGGGTTCGGCCAACCCGCGCTTGTAGGTCTTCTCGATCGCGTCGAGTTCCAGCACCGGATCACTCATAGCGCAGCGCCTCGACCGGGTTCATCCGCGCCGCCCGCCGCGCCGGGAACAGCGTCACGCTGAACGACAGCCCCAACGACAGCCCGACCGCCCGCGCCACGTCCCACGCCCGCAACTCGGCCGGCAGCGCATAAATGCCGCGGATCGACGGGTCCCAGACATCGCCGCCGGAAAAGTAGTTCACAGCTGTAAAAATCGGATCGATATAGATGGTGAATAGCACGCCCAAGATCACCCCGAAGATCGTGCCCAGCACCCCGATCGACGCCCCGCAGATGAAGAAGACGCGCATCACCGCCCCCTCGGTCAGCCCCATCGTGCGCAGGATGCCGATGTCGCGGCCCTTGTTCTTGACCAGCATGATCAGGCCCGAGATGATGTTCATCGCCGCGATCAGCACCAGGATCGACAGGATCACGAACATCACGTTGTCCTCGATCGTCAGCGCCCGCAGAAACCCCCCGGCGCTGTCCCGCCAGGTCCAAAGCATCGCGCGCTCGCCCGCGGCCTGCAGGATCGGCAGGCTCAGCGCCTCGATCCGGTCGGGATCGGCGACCATCACCTCCAGCTCGTCCGCCACCCCGTCGCGGTTGAAATAGATCTGCGCCTCGGAAAACGGCAGGTAGACCCGCGTGCGGTCGATGTCGTAGCGCCCGGCGGTGAAGATGTAGACGACCTCGAAGGCCGACACCCGCAGCGAAGTGCCGAACGCCGTCTGCGCCCCGTCGGGCGAGATGATCCTGATCCGGTCGCCCACCACCACGCCCAGTTCGCGCGCCACGCCCGATCCGATGGCGATGCCCTCGTCGAACCGGCCGATGTCGCCCTGCGCCTCCTCGGGGTTGGCGACGCGGGGAATGGTCAGAAGGTCGTCGTGGCGGATGCCGAACACCTCGACCCCGGCGGAGCCTTCGTCGCGGCTGGCCATCACCTGGCCCTTGATCAGTGGCGCGACCCGCGTCACCCCCGGTACCGCCGCGATCCGTTCGGCCATCGCGTCGAAGTCCTGAAGCGCCCGCGACACCCGCCCGTCGTCATCGACCTGCGCCGAGGCGTAGATCGTCACATGCGCGTTCGCGCCCAGGATCGTGTCCACGAACTCGGCCCGAAAGCCCGAACGCACGGCCAGCGTGGCGATCAGCGCGAAAACGGCCAGCGTGATCCCGATCAGCGAGATCCAGGTCATCACGCTGACCCCACCCTCGGCGCGCCGGGCGCGCAGATAGCGCCAGGCGATCATCCATTCGAAAGCGGCGAAGGGGCGGGTCTTGCCGGTCATCCTGCGGTCCCGTCTGAGGCGCGCGCACCCTTGGCAGAATGCGCGCCGGGGTCAAGGGCGGACGTGGCGCCGACCCGCCCGGCGACGGGATCGTGACCCGCCCCGGCGCGGCTATAGCGGCATGCGGTAGACGATGAACGACGACCGCGGCACGATCGTGTCATAGAGCGAGCGCGCCGCGCCGTTGTATTCCTGCGTCTGCCAGTAGAGGCGGAAGGCCCCGGCCTTCCGCGCCGCGTCCTCGCAGGCCAGGATCAGCGCCCGCGCCGCGCCAGCGCCGCGCGCGTCCCGGTCGACATAAAGGTCCTGCAGATAGGCGATGGGCTGGGTCGACCAGGTCGAGGCATGGAAGAGGTAGTTGCAGATGCCGACCACCCGCCCCTCGTGCTCGGCCACCAGGCAGGCCATGTCGCTGCCCTCGTCGAGAAGCCGCGCCCATGTCGCCGCCGTCGCCGCCTCGGGCACCGCGGCGCGGTAGAATTTCAGATACCCGGCCCAAAGGCGGCGCCAATCGGCTTCGTCCTGCGGGGTGGCGGGTCGGATCACGGGGTCGGAACCGGACTGGGTCATGGGCGCCTCCATTTGCCGGCAGGCTAGTCGGCGCAGGGCGGGCCGGCAAGGGATTTCGGCGCGACCCGGGGAAGCGCATAAATTTGTGCACCTTGCCAAGCCTCTGGTTTCTAATGATGAAACGACGCCGTTAACCTCAAGGAAAGCTTTGGGCCGGCGGGTGGAATCGGCACCGGGCGGGCCTGGAGGCGACGCGCAATCGCGCCGGTCACACCGCGCCCACGCTCCAGCAAAGGCTCGAACGCGGCGCGCGGTATGTCGCGCCCATCCGCCCCGCACCCAGCGTCTCGCCGCCGCCCCCGGAAAGCGAAAAGGGCGGCCCGCGAGCCGCCCTACCCATTCCGGTCGCGCCTCAAGGCTCAGGCGTTCGCCCGCGCCTTGCGCCGCGCCGCCACGCCCAGCCCGCCAAAAGCCGCGAGCAGCAGCCAGCCGGCTGCGGGGAGGGGAATTGGTGCGAGTGCGGTGAACTCGCCCCGGGTCTGGCTACCGCCAAAGGTCGCTGAACCTGCGAAGACGATATTCGAGGAACTCGAGTTGAACAGCAGGTAGACGCCGGGATCGAAGTCGAAACGATCGTCGTTGTTAAAGTCCTGCAGCAGGGTCGTGAGGCCGAGGGCCTCGAACTCGTCCCCCGAATACGACAAGGCCGACGCCGATCCGTTCCGCAACCCGAGAATGGCCCCCCCGTTGCTGGTGACCGAAGCAAAAATGCTGTCTGCATCAAAGGTGTCGCCTGCAGCACCGCTGCGAATACGGATTTGACCAATGCGGTCAGCTGTCGGTGCGCCAAGCAGATTAGCCTGCTCTGCAGTTAGGGTGAACACGCCCGCATTCGTCACAGTTGCGAACTGCGCGATGTAGGTTGAGGCATTGGCCGCACCAGACAGGGCCATCGCGCCGGCGACTACGATTAGTCTAAGATACTTCATTGTTCTTGCTTCCTCACGTTGCACTACTTTAACTGGCGACAACCCATACCCGGTACCATTACCCTGAGACGGCTCCACCCTGGTGAGCAATGCCCGGGCGGCGTGACCCCGGCAAGTGGAAAACGGCAACTTGATTAAATTTGTCAGGGGCTTGGCGCCGTCTGGTTGTCCAGCCACCAAGCCCTCTCTCGCAGGTTGCGTGCGAAACTTCAGTGGCTGCGCGCCGGGCGAATTTGGCACGCTCACGGACCTGTGACCGAGCGACTTCGCGTCGCGTCGATCCGGTCCCGCCGGCGCTACCTTCCGCGTTCGTCGCGGGATGTGGCAAGGCGTCCCCGCAGTGCTGGAAAGGGCCGCACGGGTGTTGAAATCCGGTTAACAAAAAAATCGAAACCGAACGGAGTCAATGCCTTGGCCGATTGCTCAAGCTTGAGCACCCGCCCGTTCAGACCCCGTCGTAGATCTCGGCCAGCCGGGCGACGGCGGCCTCGGGCGACATCTCCTCGCTCTCGCCGGTGCGGCGGCTGGTCAGTTCGACCTTGCCTGCGGCGAGGCCCCGCGGCCCCACCGTCACCCGCCACGGCAGGCCGATCAGGTCCTGCGTGGCGAACTTCGCCCCCGCCCGCTCAGAGGTGTCGTCGTAGAGGGGCTCGAGCCCGCGGGCCTTCAGCGCGCCGTAAAGCCCCTCGCAGGCCGCGTCCGTCGCCGCGTCCCCCTGCCGCAGGTTGACGATCCCGGCGTGGAAGGGCGTCACCCCCTCGGGCCAGATGATGCCGCGGTCGTCGTGGCTGGCCTCGATGATCGCGCCCAGCAGGCGGGAAACGCCGATCCCGTGGCTGCCCATGTGGACGGGCACACGCTCGCCCTTGTCGTTGACCACCACCGCGCCCATCGGCTCGGAATACTTGGTGGCGAAGTAGAAGATCTGCCCGACCTCGATTCCGCGCCCGACCTTGCGGTGCGCCTCGGGGACATCGGCGAAGGCCGCCTCGTCATGCGTTTCGTCCGTGCGGGCATAGAGCGAGGTGAACTCGCCACAGACCGCCGCCACCTGGTCGCGGTCGTCGTAGTCGACGTCGCGCGCGCCCAGCTTCAGACCGGTCACCCGGTCATCGTAGAAAACCTCGGACTCGCCGGTCTGGGCGAGGACAAGGAACTCATGCGTGTTGTCGCCGCCGATGGGACCACTGGCCGCGCGCATCGGAATCGCGGTCAGCCCCATCCGCTCGTAGCTGCGCAGGTAGCTGACCATGTGGCGGTTGTAGGCGTGTAGCGCCGCGTCCTTGTCGATGTCGAAATTGTAGCCGTCCTTCATCAGGAACTCGCGCCCGCGCATGATGCCGAACCGCGGGCGGATCTCGTCGCGGAACTTCCACTGGATGTGGTAGAGCGTTAGCGGCAGGTCCTTGTAGCTGGACACGTGGCTGCGGAAGATGTCGGTTATCATCTCCTCGTTCGTCGGCCCGTAGAGCAGGTCGCGCTTGTGCCGGTCGCGGATGCGCAGCATCTCGGGGCCGTAGGCGTCGTAGCGCCCGCTTTCCTGCCACAGGTCGGCGGGCTGCAGCGTCGGCATCAGGAGCGGGATGTGCCCTGCGCGCGCCTGCTCCTCGTGCACGATCGCCTCGATCCGGCGCAGCACGCGGTAGCCCAGCGGCAGCCAGGAATAGATGCCGGCGGCCTGCTGCTTGATCATGCCGGCGCGCAGCATCAGCCGGTGGCTGACGATCTGCGCCTCGGAAGGGGTTTCCTTCAGGACGGGCAGGAAATAGCGGGACAGGCGCATCGGACCCCCTTGGCAAGCGATTGCGCACGGGTTTAGGCGCTTGCGGCGCCCGCGGCAAGGGCGACACCGGGCGCGGCCGGGCCACGGGGGCGCCAGCCCCCGGCGTTCGCGCCCCCCTCGATGGGGGGCGCGAACGCGCCTCCGTCACCCGCGTCCGGCCGGCCGGTTCAATCCGCCCGCGAATCGCGCTAAGAGAGCACAAACCCCTGCGACGGAGCCAGGCGCATGCAGCCGCCCCCCACGCCTGTGCCTTCGCCATCTTCCGCGCCGCCACCCGCGCCGCCGCCCTCCGCCCCTGTCGATCCCGGGCCGCGCCCCTCGGACCGCGTCCTTATGGACTGGCTCTGGCGCGGCCATGTCCGCCAGCGGCTCGGCTTTCTTCTGGTCGCCGTCGTCCTGATGGCGATCGACGGCAGCATGCTCGGCGCGCTCTCGCTGATGATCGAGCCGCTTTTCGACGAGGTTCTGGTCGGCGGGCGCGGCGGCCTCATCGGCGTCGTGGCCGCGGGGATCGCCGGGGTCTTCATCATCCGCGGCGTCACCTCGCTGATCCACAAGACGATGATCGCCTGGCTCTCGGAAAAGGTGATGGCCGAGTTGCAGCAGCAGCTTCTGGCGCATCTGATGCGGCTCGACCACGGGTTCTTCCACCGCCATCCGCCCGGCGCGCTGATCGAACGTGTGCGCGGCGACAGCCAGGCGATGGGCGGGCTGTTCACCGCGGTTCTGCCGAAGCTGGCGCGCGACGGGATTTCGGTGGTCGCCCTGCTGGGCGCGGCGATCTGGATCGACTGGCGCTGGACGCTGATCGCGCTGCTGGGCATCCCGCTTCTGATCCTGCCGATCATGGTGCTGCAGCGGATCGTGCGGCGGATGGGGGGCGACGCACGCATTTCGGCCGCCGATGCCGCGACGCGCCTGGACGAGATCTTCCACGGCATCTTCACCATCCAGCGCAGCGGGCTGGAGCGGCACGAGGCCGGCCGCTTCGAGCGCGTGCTCAGCCGGTTCCGCAAGGCGCAGGTGCGCACGGTGGCGGGCGGCGCGGGCATGGGGTCGCTGGCCGATCTGGTCGCGGCGATGGGCTTCGCGCTGGTCCTGATCTACGGCGGCGCGCAGATCGCGGCGGGCGAGCGGACGGTCGGGCAGTTCATGGCGTTCTTCACCGCTTTTGCGTTACTTATCGAGCCGTTGCGCAGCCTGAGTGCGCTGAACGGGGCGTGGCAGACGGTGTTGGCGAGCCTGGAGCGGGTGTACGGGCTGTTGCAGATCCGGCCGCGGATCGCCCAGCCGACGCCGCCGCTGGCGCCCCTGCCCACGCGGTCCCAGACGACCGTCCGGTTCGAGGGGGTGGAGTTCGCCTATGACAGCGAGCCAGTGCTGCGCGGCTTCGATCTGGAGGCGCGGGCAGGGCAGACGACGGCGCTGGTCGGTCCCTCGGGGGCGGGCAAGACCACGGTCTTCACGCTGCTCACGCGGCTGGCCGATCCGCAGGCCGGGCGCATCACCATCGGCGGGCACGACATCGCCCGGATGGACCTGCGCGGGTTGCGCGACCTCTTCGCCGTGGTCGCCCAGGACAGCGCGCTCTTCGACGAGACCCTGCGCGACAACGTGTTGATGGGCGCGACCGGCGTCAGCGACGCGCGGTTGCGCGAAGTCCTTGATGCGGCTCATGTTTCCGAGTTCGCCGCGCAACTGCGCGAGGGGCTGGAAACCCGCGTCGGACCGCGCGGATCGGCGCTCTCCGGGGGTCAGCGGCAGCGCGTCGCGATTGCCCGCGCGCTCTTGCGCGACGCGCCGATCCTGCTTCTGGACGAGGCGACCTCGGCGCTCGATGCGCGCTCGGAATCGCTGGTGCAGGAGGCGCTGGACCGGCTGGCGGAGGGGCGCACGACGCTAGTGATTGCCCATCGGTTGACGACGGTGCGGCGGGCGGACAAGATCGTGGTGATGGAGCGCGGCGTGGCCATCGAGGAGGGCGATCACGCCACGCTGATCGCCCGCAGCGGCGCCTATGCGCGCCTGCATGCACTGCAATTTTCGGGCCCCGAAGCGGGTCAGCCCCCCCCCGGTTGAGCGACGTTCCGACCGCGCAAAACCCCCGCCGGCAGGGGGCTGGCAAGGGGCTGGCAAGCGTATGGCAAGCGTATGGCAGTTTCGCGCGTTGCGTTCAGACGCCGGTAGGGAACCGCCCCGGCGCACCCGCGTCCGCGCCACGGGGCGGGTGGGTGGGCGTGGCGTGGACGCGGGTGCGGGTGCGGCGGGGCCCGGCGGCGGCGGGTCCGTCCGGGCCCCGTTTGGCCGTCTGGCGCGATCAGTCCAGCGGGGCCGGGGCTGTCGGGGCGCCGGTGTCGCCGACCGCGGGGGCCGGAAGGTCCGAACGGTCGCGGAAGGTGTATTCCGGTGCCGCGTCGGCTTGCTCGCGCGTCAGGTCCATCTGGATCTCGCGCGCATCGAAGTCGATCTGCAGTTCCTCGAAATGGACCGCGATCTGTTTGGCCCCGATGCCGAGGAAGCCACCGACGGCCAGGATCGCGGCGCTGATCTCGTTCGTGTCCTCGTCGAAGATCAGGTCGTTGATCCGACCGATGTTCTCGCCTGTGCGCGAGTAGACCCGCGAACCGGTGATCCAGTCGACGCGCAACTCGTTCGGCGCCTGTTCGCGCACGATCGCCTCGCTGGGCGGTGGCGCTGTGTCCTCGGTCGCTTCCATCGGCGCGGCCTCGGGTTCAGACTGGGGCTCAGACTCGGACTGCGTATCGGGCAGGGTATCGGCCTGCTCGGTATCGGCCTGGTCGACATCGGTCTGGTCGACATCGGTCTGGTCGGTATCGGTCTGCTCGTCGGCAGGCGGGTCCGCAGGTATCTGGGTGGCGGGGGGATCCTGCGCCAGGGCCGATCCGATCAGGAACGGCGCGATCAGCGCGGATGTGGAAAGAAGGGTACGCATGTCATCCTCCAGCTCGGTTGATGTGGCGCGCCCCGGCATGGGGCATGCCACTGGGATAGAAGTTCAATCCTCAAACCTGACGCGGGTTCCCTCCGCGGAAAGGCATCGGCAAACATCCGCCACCCTCGCCGAAGGGCCGGCGCGGCCCCTGCGCCGGACCGCGCCTCAGGCGCGCCGCATCCTCAGGTCGTGGAAAAGCGCGATGGCGACGCCGATGACATAGGCCGGGATGATCGTGTAGAGGCCGACCTGGGCGGCGGCCATTTCGCAGCGGCCGGCGCTGCCGGGCCCGCAGGCGCCCGCCAGATGCCCGGCGGCAAGCACGCCCAGCGCCGCCCCCAGCGGCAGCACGATCATCAGGACCAGGCCAAGGGCCACGGCGCGCAGCACGACCCACAGGAGGCGGGGGGATCGACGCGCGGTCATAACCCCGGCCCCGCCGGACGGAAACGCCGCGGAAGGCAGCGGTCAGTCAGGCCCGGATGCACCTGAACCCCTGGCGCCGGTGGAGTGCAGGCAGCTATCGGCAGGACGTGAGCGACTGGCAAGTTGCACATTCCAACCCTCCGCCGCGATACGCATGTTCGGGTTGTATCATACACGGTCCGCTTGAGCAAAATCAAGCGGGGTCGATACGGGTAACCGACCAATTGCGCAGGTTACTCCGCCGGTTCGCGCACGTCCCCGCGCGGGCGCGCCGGGGCCAGGACGATGGGGAAGGTGACGCGGAAGGCGGCGCCGCCCTGGCCGGGGACATAGGTGATGTCGCCGCCCAGGTTGACCATGATCTCGCGGCAGATGGCCAGTCCCAGACCGGCGCCGCCAGCCTTGTGGGTGTCGGTCAGGCGCCAGAACTTCTCGAAGATCAGGGCCTGGCTTTTCTTCGGAATGCCCGAGCCGTTGTCGATGAAATCGACCGAGACCTTCGGGCCGCGCCGGCGCACGGTGATGCGCATGACCGGGGCTTCGGCGTCGCAATACTTGCGGGCGTTCGACAGCACGTTGATGAAGACCTGCGTCAGCCGCCCGGTGTCGGTGCTGAGCGCGATCTGCTCGTCGGCGGGGTGGCGCAGGATGCGGAAGTCGCGCTGCGGCAGGACCGAGTTGGAGGCGGTGATCGACTTGTCGATCAGCTCCGACAGGTTGGCCTGCCCGATGTCGAGGTTGACCTGCCCGTGTTCCAGCACGCTGAGGTCCAGCAGGTCGTCCAGAAGGCGGGTCAGGCGGATGCTTTCGTCGTGGATGATGCGGGCGTACTTGGTCTGCTCCTCGCCGGTGATCTCGTCGTCCATCAGGATCTCGGAGAAGGCGCGGATCGAGGTCATCGGCGTGCGCAACTCGTGGCTGATCTGGCTCAGGAAGCTGTCCTTCTGGATGCTCAGCTTCTGCAAAAGCTCGTTCGCCTCGCGCAACTGGCGGGCGGTTCGGGCCAGTTCCTCGGACTTCGCCTCCAGCTGCGCGGAATGTTCCATGATCTGCGCGGTTTCCGACGCCACCGCCATCAGCGCCTCGACCGAGACGATGGCGCCGCCGGTGATCTGGGCGATCATCGCATGGGCGGTGGCGGTGCCGACGGAACTGGCCAGTTTCAACTCCAGCTTGTCGAGGAAGGCGGGCGTCGGGTCGGGCAGGTAGCCCTGCTTGCCCTGCTCGGCGGCCTCGGCCTGAAAGAAGCTCTGCGCCTCGGTCGCGCCCATGATCCGCTGGGCCATGGCCAGCAGGTCCTCGGCCTCGGGCTCGATCCGCGACTGCGGCGGCATCCAGCCGCGCGTGGCGTCGCCGTCCTGCGACAGGGCGAAGGCGTTGACGAACTGCGCGCCCTGAAGCCGCTCCATCGGGCCGGGGAAGCTGAGCAGCGAGCCGGCGAGGAAGGCGGTGGCGTTCAGGCCCAGCGACCAGAAGAGCGCGTGCAGCAGCGGGTCGAGCGTGCCGACGCCGAAAAGCGCATGCGGGCGCAGCCAGGAGATGCCGAAGGCGCCCTCGGCCATGACGCGGGCGGGGACCAGGACATCGGGGCCGAAGGAGGGCAGGAAGAGCGCGTAAAGCCAGACCAGCGCGCCGGTGACCAGCCCCGCCGCCGCCCCGACCCGCGTCGCCCCGCGCCAGTAGAGCGCGCCGATCAGAACCGGCAGGACCTGCGCCATGCCGACGAAGGCGATGAGCCCGATCGCCGCCAGCGCCGCGCCCCCGCCCGAGACCGCGTAGTAGAGATAGCCCAGCGTCAGGATGATGCCGATGGCGAAGCGGCGCGAGTTCAGCACCAGCCCGCGCACGTCGCCCTGCATCCGCCCGCCGCGCGCCCGGTGCCGCAGCCAGAGCGGCACGACGATATGGTTCGACACCATCGTCGAGAGCGCGATGGAGGCGATGATGACCATCGAGGTCGCCGCCGAGAAGCCGCCGAGGAAGGCCAAGAGCGCCAGATCCTCGCGCCCCATCGCCAGCGGCAGGGAGAGGACGAACATGTCGGGGTTCTTGCCTTCCGGCATCAGCTCCAGCCCCATCACCGCGATGGGCAGCACGAAAAGGCTCATCAGGATCAGGTAGAGCGGGAAGGCCCAGGAGGCGACGGCGAGGTGGCGTTCATCGGCGTTTTCGACGACCAGCACCTGGAACATGCGCGGCAGGGTGGCGATGGCGATACCGGCGAGCAGCGTCAGCCCCAGCCAGCGCCCCGGCTGGATCGTCCATTCCACGCGCGAGGCGGCCTCGATCCGGGTCAGCACGTCGGCGGGGCCGTCCGCCAGCCCCCAGACGACGAAGGTGCCGACGGCCAGCAATGCCACCAGCTTGACCACCGCCTCGACCGCGATGGCGATGACGACGCCGTGGTGCTGTTCCTTGGCGTCGAGGTTGCGGGTTCCGAAGAGGATGGTGAACACCGCCAGCCCCGCCGCCACCCAGAGCGCAAGCTGGCGCGCCGCCATGCTGTCGTCGCCGGCAAACGCCTCGAACGAGAGCGCGATGGATTGCAACTGCAGCGCGATGTAGGGCGTGGTCGCGGCCATCGCCAGCAGCGTCACGATCACGCCGAGCGCGTTCGACTTGCCGTAGCGCGACGAGATCATGTCGGCGATCGAGGTGACGCTGTGCGCCTTGCCGACGCGCACCAGCTTGCGCAGAAGCCACCACCAGCCGACGAAGACCAGCGTCGGGCCGAGGTAGATCGTGGCGAATTCCAGCCCCGAGCGCGCGGCGTAGCCGACCGCACCGTAAAAGGTCCAGGCGGTGCAGTAGACCGACAGCGACAGCGTGTAGACCAGCGGCGAGCGCAACAGGCGGAAGGGCCGGCCCTGCACGCGCGCCATCTCGGCCCGGCGTTCGGCCGCCCAGGCGATGGTGAACAGAAAGGCGACGTAGAAAAGCGCGGCGAGGATGAGCAGGTTGAGGCTCATGGCGCGCGTCCCGGCGCCTCCGTCGGGGCCGTGTTGTCGGTTTCGGCGTTCTCGGTTGCGGCGTGCGAACTTTCGTCCGTCCTGTCGGGGGGCGGCTGTACCGGGGGCGGCGGCGGCGTTTCGGTCCGGCGCAAGGGGCCCGCCAGCAGCGCCGCCGCGACGATCAGCAGCGCCCAGACCGTGAAGACATAAAGCGCCTCGGCCGCGGCGTTGGGCGCGCGGTCGATGCGCCAGAGCGCCGGCAGCAGTAGCAGCACCAGCCCGATCACCGGCAGCGCGCGCGCGCCGTCCATCAGCCGCCGGCGGCGATAGGATTCACGTTCCAGGAAAAGCGGCGGGCGCGGCCGGCTCATGCGCCGACGAGCTGGCGCACCGCGGCCAGCAATTCCGCATTGGCGAAGGGCTTCGCCATGTAGAGCGACGCGCCCGAGCGCATGGCGATCTCGCGGTCGGTGGCGTGCCCCTTGGCGGTCAGCACGATCACCGGCAGTCCGGCCAACGCGGGCCGGGCGCGGATCGCCTGCAGCACGTCCAGCCCGCTGCGCCCCGGCAGCATCACGTCGAGGATCGCCAGCGCCGGCGCCTTGCTCTCGATCAGGTCGAGCGCGTCATGCCCGTCACCGCGGCTGAGCACGTCCCAGCCATCGCGGTGCAGGATGAAGCGGATCGCTTCGGAGATGTTCGGCTCGTCCTCGAGCACGAGTACCAGTCGGCCCCGGCCATGTCCGGTGCCCGGCGCTTCCGCCCTGTCCGCAGCCGCCCCCCGCGGGGCGCAGTCGTTCTGCGCCATGCTGCTCACGCCCTCCTCCGGCGTTGCGCTGCCCCCGATGCCCCTTCCCTTGATCTATTGCGGGAAACGGTGCGCATGTCAAAGCCCGTGACCGGATCGGTCGGCCCCGATCATCCGGCGACGATCGAGGGTTCGCGGCGGGCGATGCAGTCGAGGCGCGGGCAGATGCGGCAGTTCGAGCCGACGTAAAGATGCGGCAGCGCCGCCGGGGTCTCGCCCAGGGTCGCCGGGGTGGCGGGCGTCAGCAGCATGCTGGCACGCAGCACGACGGGCGGTGCGAAGCCGGCGGGCACGCTCGGCTCGGCCAGCGCGAAGGCCAGGAAACGCGGCGCCGGGCGGCCGGGAAATTCGACCAGAGCCGAAAGCGGCCGAAGCGGACTGACCAGCGCCTGATAAAGGGGCCAGACCGGGCAGGCACCGCCGAAGCGCGGCAGCGTTAGCCCCTCGATCGGGCGGCGCCGGGTGAGCGTGCCGGAGCCGTCGCATTCGACGAGGCCGAAGCGCGGCAGCCCGCTACCTTCCGGCAGGGTGGCGAGCCGCCGGAACAGCCGCACCAGCGGCACGCCGAGGTCGCGCGCCAGCCGCTCCGGATCAAAGCCCTGCCCGCCGTCCAGCGTCGCCCGCAACGCCGCGACCAGGCGCGCCAGCGGCAGTGCGCGCGCGTCGGCATGCGCCTCGGCCAGCCAGGCGCGGGCCATTTCGCGCGCCGCCTGGCTGGCCAGTTCCGCCTCGCCGCGGGTCAGCGCGTGGAAGTCGGGCGCGGCGGATTTCTCGACCGCCTCGATGCGGTGATCGTGGCGCGCGAGCCAGCTTTCCAGTTCCTCCAGCGGCGCGGCAAGGCCCGTCTCCTCGCCCGAGGTGTCGAGATAGGCCACCAGCGCCTCGGCGGCGCGGGCCATGCGTTGCGAATCGGCATGGATGTTGGCGTGGAACTTGCCGCGCCAGTCCGCGTCCAGTTCCTCGGTCTCGACCAGGATCGCGGCGGTGGACTGCACCGCGGTCACCGCCGAGACGATCTCGTGCAGCGCGGCCGACAGGTTCGGGTCGTGCGCCATCCGGTCGCTGAAGCGTTCGATGGCGCGTTCCTGCGCCGCGACCCGCTGGGTCAGCGCGCCCAGCTGGCCGGCCCAGCCGGGAAAGCGGCCGACGAACTCCTCCAGCCGGTCCAGCTCGGGCAGGATGCCGGGGGCGGCCATCGCCGCCGCGGCGCGCAGCACCTCGACCAGCTCGTCCTCGGCGCCGCGGGCAAGGGTCTGCTCGGGGATGTTCAGCGCGCCGGCGATCGCGGTCAGCAGGGCCGGCCCGGGGCGGCGCTTGTTGTGCTCGATCAGGTTCAGATACGAGGGCGAGATGCCGGTGAGCCGCGCCAGTTCCGCCTGCGCGAGGTTGCGCGCCTTGCGCAACGCGCGGATACGGGTGCCGGAGAGCGAACTGCGGGGCATGGCTTTCTGTCGGGCCTGCGGCGCGGTCTGTCAATCTTTACACGCCCGCCGCGCGCCGCGAAATGACCTTTTCAGGCCCCGCCCCCTCGCGTATAAGGCCGCCGATCGGGCCGCGCCCCGCGCCGGCGCGCCCGCCAGATAACCGAGGACCGCGAATGAGCACCGATCGCATCACCGCCGACGTGGCCTTCATCCAGGCCCTCGCCGAGCTGTTGAACGACAACGCGCTGACCGAGATCGCGGTCAAGCGCGAATACGGCGAGAACGACACGCTGAACGTGAAGGTGTCGAAGCAGGCGCCGCAGCCGGTGATGATGCACGCCCCCGCACCCGCCGCAGCGCCCCCCCAGACGCAGGGCGCCCCCGCCGCGACCGAGCGTCCCGCCGCCTCCACCGCCGCCACCGATCCGGCCGATCACCCCGGCGCGGTCACCTCGCCCATGGTCGGCACCGCCTACCTCGCGCCGGAGCCGGGCACCGACGCCTTCGTCGCGGTCGGCGATCAGGTCACGGTGGGTCAGACGCTGTTGATCATCGAGGCGATGAAGACCATGAACCAGATCCCCGCCCCGCATTCGGGGACGGTGAAGCGCATCCTGGTCGTCGACGGCACGCCGGTGGAATACGGCGCGCCCCTGATGATCGTGGAATAGGCGGCGGGAATGTTTTCCAAGATCCTGATCGCCAACCGCGGCGAGATCGCCCTGCGCGTCGTTCGCGCCTGCCGCGAGATGGGCATCGCTTCGGTCGCGGTGCATTCGACCGCCGATTCCGACGCGATGCACGTGCGCATGGCCGACGAGGCGATCTGCATCGGTCCCGCCTCCTCGACCGACAGCTACCTGAGCGTGCCGGCGATCATCTCGGCCTGCGAGATCACCGGCGCCGAGGCGATCCACCCGGGCTACGGGTTCCTGAGCGAGAACGCGAATTTCGTCCAGATCGTCGAGGACCACGGCCTGACCTTCATCGGCCCGCGCGCGGAACACATCCGCATCATGGGCGACAAGATCACCGCCAAGGAAACCATGCGCAAGCTGGGCGTGCCCTGCGTGCCGGGGTCCGAGGGCGGCGTGCCCGACCTGGAGAGCGCGCGGCGCGTCGCCGCCGAGATCGGCTATCCGGTGATCGTCAAGGCCACCGCCGGCGGCGGCGGGCGCGGCATGAAGCTCGCCCGCTCGGCCGAGGAACTGGACAACGCCTTCGGCGGCGCGCGGCGCGAGGCCAAGGCCGCCTTCGGCAACGACGAGGTCTATATCGAGAAGTACCTGGGCCGGCCCCGGCATATAGAGATCCAGGTCTTCGGCGACGGCAAGGGCAACGCGGTCCACCTGGGCGAGCGCGACTGCTCGCTGCAGCGCCGCCACCAGAAGGTCCTGGAAGAGGCGCCGGGCCCGGTCATCGACGCCGAGACGCGCGCCCGGATCGGCAAGGTCTGCGCCGATGCGGTGGCGGCGATCGGCTATGCCGGCGCCGGCACGATCGAGTTCCTCTACGAGGACGGCGAGTTCTACTTCATCGAGATGAACACCCGCCTTCAGGTCGAACACCCGGTGACCGAGGCGATCTTCGGCGTCGACCTGGTGCGCGAGCAGATCCGCGTCGCCTCGGGTCAGCCGCTGTCCTTCGCCCAGGACGAGCTGCAGATAAACGGCCATGCGATCGAGGTGCGGATCAACGCCGAGAAACTCCCGAACTTCTCGCCCTGCCCGGGGCTGGTGAACACCTTCCATGCGCCGGGGGGCTTGGGCGTGCGGATGGATTCGGCGATCTACGCGGGCTACCGCATTCCGCCCTATTACGACAGCCTGATCGCCAAGCTGATCGTCCACGGCCGCGACCGGCCCGAGGCGCTGGCACGGTTGCGCCGGGCGCTGGGAGAGCTGATCATCGACGGGATCGACACCACCGTGCCGCTGTTCTTCGACCTGCTTGCCCAAGACGAGATCCAGCGCGGGGACTACACGATCCACTGGCTCGAGTCCTACCTGGCCCGCCCGCAGGGGTAATGGCCCGATGCGGTTGACGTCCGAGCAGGTGCTGGGGGCCTATGCGCGCGGGATATTCCCGATGGCGGCCAGCGCCGAAAGCCCGTCCCTCCACTGGTTCGAGCCGACCTGGCGAGGGGTGCTGCCGCTGGACAGGTTTCACGCCTCGCGCTCGCTGATCCGCAGCCTGCGGCGCGGCGACTGGCGGTTTTCCTGCGACCGGGATTTCGCCGGCGTTCTGGCCGGCTGCGCCGACCGGGAGGAAACCTGGATCAACGCCGAGATCGCGCAGATCTTTCTCGAACTGCACGCCCAGGGCCACGCGCATTCGATCGAGGTGCGCAGCGAAGCGGGCGATCTGGTGGGCGGGGTCTACGGTCTGGCGCTGGGGGCTGTGTTCTTCGCGGAAAGCATGTTCTCGAAGCGGACCGATGCGTCCAAACTGGCGCTGGCGGAACTGGTCGCGCGGCTGCGCCGCGGCGGTTTCCAGCTGCTCGACACGCAATACCTGACCGAACATCTGGCCCGGATGGGCGGGACCGAGGTGCCGCGCAGCGCCTACCGGGTGTATCTGCGCCAGGCCTTGTCCGTCGAAGCCGACCCTGCCGCCGCGTTCGCGCCCGAAAACCCCGAAACCGCATCAGGCGCCTACTGGCAGCCGATCACCCAGACATCGTAGCGCACGTGGTCCAGCGCATTCAGCGCCGGTGACGAGGCGATCATCCAGCCGCTGAAAAGCGCCTCGGCGTCGCGGGTATCCTCGATCTCGAGGAAGGCGAAGGCGTCGGCGGAGGGATTCTCGGCGGGATAGCGGCACTCGCGCAGGGTGATGCGCAGCCGGCCGTAATCCACCTGCTCTCCCGCGGCGATGCGCAGTTCGGTCGTCTCGCCCGCGATCCGGTCCAGCCCGCGCAGGATCACCGTCGACCCCGGCGCCATTTCCTGCCCCTGCGAGGGCGAGGTCAGCAGCAGCGAAAGGGCAAGCGCGCGAACGATCATCGGGACCCGCCCCGCGCGCTGTGCAGGCAGCAGCAGATGCTCATGGCCGGTTGGCCCGGAAAAAGCGGCCGCGCGTCCCCATCACTCGGGTCGCCAGGCCTCGTAGTCCTGCCGCTCCACCGGGGCGGGACGACGCATGGAGCCGGCGGGCACGTAGGCCGCGGGCGTGCCGGTCAGGTTTTCCACATGCGGCCGTTCCCAGGACTGGTGGCTCATCGCCTTCTCGCTCGGCGGTTCGTTCCAGGTGTGGTGCAGCCAGCCGTGCCAGTCGGGGCTGACCCGGCTCGCCTCGGCCTCGCCGTTGTAGATCACCCAGCGCCGCTTGCCGCCCTCCGACTGGTAGAAGATGTTGCCCTGATCGTCTTCGCCCACCCGCTGGCCGTACCGCCACGTGTGCAGCTGCGTGCCGACGGTCTGACTGTTCCACCAGGTGAGAAGCCGAAGCAGGAATTTCATGAGCCCGATCCCTTGCGTTGCCCGCGACATATGGCGCAAACGGGCGGCGAAAGAAAGCCCCGCCCGCCTGCCTGTCGCCTCAGTCCAGCACGCGGACGCGTTCCATGATGTCGGGCGCGCCCATCACCGCGCCGTTCGGCCCGGTGCCGCGCTTGATCGCGTCCAGCACGTCCATCCCGTCGGTGATCTGGCCCAGCACGGTGTATTGCCCGTTCAGGTGCGGGGCGGGCGCGAACATCAGGAAGAACTGGCTGTTGGCGCTGTCGGGCGACTGCGAACGCGCCATGCCCATGACGCCACGCGCGAAGGGCTCGTCCGAGAACTCGGCCGGCAGGTTCGGCATGTCCGAGCCGCCGGTGCCGGCGCGCGCGGTGTCGCCCTCGGCGCGGCCGAACTGCACGTCGCCGGTCTGCGCCATGAAGCCGTCGATCACGCGATGAAAGACGACACCGTCATAGGCGCCCGATTCGGCCAGCGCGATCACCCGCTCGACATGCTGCGGGGCCAGGTCGGGGCGCAGCGTGACCTCGATCACGCCCTCGGCCTGCCCGGCGACGGTGATTTCCAGGACCGGCGCATCCTCGGGCGCGGCGGTCTGGGCCTGGCCTTGCGCGGCGTTGAACGCATAGGCGCCCAGGACGGCGAAACCCAGCGCGAAGAGGCCGGCGAAAAGGAACCGATCACGCATCGGACGCCACCTTGACCGAGATCATCCGGTCCGGGCTGGTGGGGGGCTCGCCGCGGGTGATGGCGTCGACATGTTCCATCCCGTCGATCACCCGGCCGTAGACCGTGTACTGGCGGTTCAGGAAGTGGTTGTCGCTGAAGTTGATGAAGAACTGGCTGTTGGCGCTGTTGGGGTTCTGCGAACGCGCCGCGCCCAGCGTGCCCCGGTCGTGCGGCACGCCCGAGAATTCGGCCGGCAGGTCGGGCAGGTCCGACGCGCCGGTGCCGGCGCGGCGGATGTCGAAGCCCTGCTCGGCATTGCCGTGGGCGACATCGCCGGTCTGCGCCATGAAGCCCTCGATCACGCGGTGAAAGACCACGTTGTCGTAGGCGCCGGCGCGCGCCAGCTCCTTCATCCGCTCGGCATGTTTCGGGGCCACGTCGGGCAGCAGTTCGATCACGACGGTGCCGCCCTTCAGCTCCATCAGGATGGTGTTTTCGGGGTCCTTGATCTCGGCCATCGGGAATCCTTCCAGTTCGGTTCGCGCGAAACTACCCATCCCGGCGGGCAAGGGAAAGCCCCCCATCTGCGGCGCAGCGCCGCCCCGCCCGCAGAGCGGTTGACAGCCCGGCACGCGGCCGCAACAACACGGCGCGACGGGATGCAGGAGGCGGCGATGGGCTGGAAGACGCTGGAGGCGATGGATTTCGCGGGCAAGGTGGCGCTGGTGCGGGTCGACATCAACGTCCCGGTTTCGGACGGGCGCGTGACCGACACCACGCGCATCGACGCCGTCCTGCCGACGATCCGCGCCATCGCCGGCAGCGGCGGCAAGGTCGTGCTGCTGGCCCATTTCGGTCGCCCCAGGGGCAAGGTCGTCCCCGAGATGTCTTTGGCCCCGATCCGCCCGGCGCTGGCCGACCGGCTTGGTGCACCAGTGGCCTTTGCTGCCGATTGCACGGGCCCCGCCGCCCGCAAGGCCATCGCCGCGCTGCAACCCGGCGGGGTGCTCCTGCTGGAAAACACCCGCTTCCACCCCGGCGAGGAGGCAAACGACGCCGATTTCGCCGCCGAACTGGCTGCCTTGGGTGATGTCTATGTCGACGACGCCTTCTCGGCCGCGCATCGCGCGCATGCCTCGACCGAAGGCATCGCGCATCTGCTGCCGGCCTGCGCGGGGCTTTTGATGGCGGCCGAACTCAAGGCGCTGGAATCGGCCCTGACCGCGCCGGAACGTCCGGTGGTGGCCGTGGTCGGCGGTGCCAAGGTCTCGACCAAGATCGACCTTCTGCGGAACCTGGTGCGCAAGGCCGAGCATGTCGTGATCGGTGGCGGCATGGCCAACACCTTCCTCGCCGCGCAGGGCGTCGCCATCGGCCGCTCGCTCTGCGAGCCGGGCATGGAGGACACGGTGCACGAGATCCTCGCGCGGGCGGGCGAGGCCGCCTGCACGCTGCACCTGCCCCGTGATTTCCGCATCGCGCAGGACCTCGAGCCCGGGGGCGAAATGCGCATCGCCACCGACTGCCCGCCCGACTGGATGATCCTCGATGCCGGGCCGGATAGCGTGGCGGACATTTGCGCGGTCTTCGACCAATGCCGGACGCTGGTCTGGAACGGCCCGCTCGGCGCGTTCGAGGTGGCGCCCTTCGACACCGCCACGGTCGAGGCCGCGCGCCACGCCGCCGAGCTGACGCGCGCGGGCAAGCTGGTCACGGTCGCCGGCGGCGGCGACACGGTCGCCGCGCTCAACCAGGCCGGGGTCGCGCGCGAGTTCAGCTATGTCTCGACCGCCGGCGGCGCCTTTCTGGAATGGATGGAGGGCAAGACCCTGCCCGGCGTCGCCGCGCTTGATCGCGGATAGGTCGCAGCCGGACCTTGGCAGGGCGCGCGCAGGCCTTATCTTCGCGCGATCCCTTGGCCCGAGGATGCCATGACCGCCCCCGACCGCCCCGCCGCCGACCGCCCGACACCCGACCCCGACGATCCCAAGGGCCTGATCCGGGAAAGCTACCGCATCGAGGGCATCTCCGCCGCCGAGTGCCGCTCGATCCTTGTCGACTGGGCGCTGAGCCTGCCGGCGGGCGCGGACCCGCAGGCGGCAATGGCGCGCCTGCTGGATCGCTACGGCATGGAGGCCGGGGATCACCCGATGTCCCGGCTGCTGGGCGTGGGCGCGCAGACCCCGTCAGCGCAGCCCAGCCGGCGCGGCGGACGGGCCGGGCGCATGGCCCGCGACGGTTGAGGCCTCGGGCGCTGGACGCGGTCGCGCGCCGCGCTAAGCTCCTTGGATTGCGCCTGAAACCGAAAGAGACGAGGCTCCCGCTGTCCAACTCCTCCCTCCTGCTGCTCGCCGTTCTGGCGCTTGCCGTCGGCGCGCTGGCCGGCTGCGCCACGCTGATCGATTCCCGCGCAACGACGCGCGAAACCACTTGGGAGGCTGAAAATCCCCCCGTCGGCCGGCTGCTGGCGCTGGACGGCCGCCAGGTTCACGTGCTGGAGGCCGGGCGACCGCAGGGGACTGCCCCCGATATCGTGCTGATCCACGGCGCCAACGGCAATCTGCGCGACTTCACCTTCGACCTGGTCGACCGGCTGGCCCCCGACTGGCGGGTGATCGCGGTCGACCGTCCGGGCCTCGGCTGGTCGGACAGTTGGGGCGAGGCCGACAGCGATCCGCGCTTTCAGGCGCGCATCCTGCGCCACGCGCTGGCCGAGGTCGGGGTGACACGGCCGCTGGTGCTGGGCCATTCCTATGGCGGCGCGGTGGCGATGGCCTGGGCGTTGGAAGCGCCCGAGGATACCGCCGCGCTGGTCCTGCTGGCCGGCGCCACGCATCCCTGGCCGGGCGATCTGGGCTTCTGGTACCGCATGCACGACTCGGCGCTGGGGCGGTTTGCGCGCGCCGCGCTCGCCGCACTGGCCCCGAAATCGGTGGCCGAAGGCGTCCTTCAAGATGTCTTCGCCCCCGCGCCGATGCCGCCGGGATACTCCGAGCATTTCGGCACCGGGCTGGCGTTGCGCCGTGACCAGCAGGCGGCGAATGCCCGTCAGGTCAATGCGCTCCTTGAACATGTCAGCCAGATGCGCCCGCATTACGCCGACCTGACCCTCCCGATCGAGGCCGTGCACGGCGCCGCCGACACCATCGTCGGGCTCGAGATCCACTCGGCCGCGCTGGCCGGAGAGGTCGACAGCGTCAACCTGACCGTGATCGAGGGCGCGGGCCACATGCCGCATCACAGCCATCCGCAAGTCGTAATGGACGCGATCGACCGTGCCGCCCGCCGCGCCGGGCTGCGCTGAACGCGGCTTGATGCCGGCCCGGACTTGCAAGGCCGTGCCCCCGCGGCGTAGGGGTCGGTCACCACCGGCAATTGGGTCGGACTTGCCCCCACGGCGCGACTTCAGAAAGTTTCATTGCGGTTAACGGCGTCGTTTTATCTTTCTATCGCAACATCTTGCCAAATGGTCCGCATGCGGACCGCCCCGACCTCAGGGGCCAGAACCCCCGCCAGCGTCGGCGTCAGCCCCCGATGAGGCCCTTCGCGCCGTCCCAGACCAGCCGCAGCCCGACCAGCGCGACGGTCGCGTACATGAAGGGATAGAAGACCTCGGCCCGCATGCGCTTGACCACCGCCGCCCCGGCCAGTACCGCCACCACCGCGACCGGCAGCAGCACCCCCGCCGTCAGCAGCGTGCGCGCGTCGAAGAACCCGAGCGCGGCATAGGGCGCGACCTTCACCGTGTTGACCACCGCAAAGAAGATCACGCTGGTGCCGGTCAGCACCTTCGGGTCCAGCTTCAGGGGCAGCGCATAGACCTGGAACGGCGGCCCGCCGGCATGCGCCACGAACGAGGTGAAGCCGGCCACCGCCCCCCAGAACCACCCCGCCTTGCGCCCCGGCCGCGCGACCCGGCGCAGCAACACGCGCGCCACGAAGCCGAGCGCGACCAGACCGACGATCAGGCGCACCGCGGCCTCGGGCGTTACCGCCGCGGTCAGCGCGCCGATGCCGATCCCCAGCAGCGCCGCCGGCAGCATCGCCGACAGCACCGCCCGGTCGTACCACCCCCGCCAGGTCCACAGCCCCACCGCGTCCATCATCAGCAGGACCGGCAACAGCAGCGCCGCCGCCTGCACCGGCGGCAGGACCATCGCCAGCACCGCAACCCCGATCAGCGCGAACCCGCCGCCCAGCCCGCCCTTCGACAGCCCGAAGAAGACCACCGCCACCAGCGCCGCGGCCAGCGTCGCCGGATCGCCCAGCAGCGTGCGGGCGGCCAACGCCTCGGCCAGCGCGTTCAACACGTGGCTCCAGCGCGGCGCGGGCAGGCAAGGCAGAGAGGCCGGGCATTCGACGCGATCATGGCCCCGCGGCATACGCGCCCGCCCTGCCCCGCGCAAGCCGCGCCGCGACGGCCGGTCGCCGGGGCCGGCGGCCCGACGCCCGGAATATCGTTGAGCATCCTGTTCTGCGGGTCTAGCCCTGTTCACGGGCGCCCTGGGGTCATAGATCTCTCCCGCGCCCTGACCCGCCGCAAGGACCCGCGCCCGATGCCGCCACCTGATCCGCACCCCCGCCCCGCCTCCTCCCCCTGCATGGCCGCCGAGGTCGCGCCGGAGTATTTCGATCCGCTGGCGGTCGATCCGCAGCAGGCGGTCGACGTGGCGCGCTGGCGTCGGGCCGAGCGCGCGCGCCTCGATGCCGCGCGGCGGTGCCTGGCGGTGGCCGACCGCGCCCGCATCGACGCCGCGCTGGCCGTGGGGCTGGAGGCGCTGCTGACGCGGCGGCTGGGGGATCCGCGCGGGCGTGTCATCGCCAGCTACTGGCCGATCCACGGCGAGCCCGACCTGCGCCCCTGGCTGGCCGCCCTGCGCGACCAGGGCGCGGTGATCGCGCTGCCGGTGATCGAGACGCGCAACGCGCCGCTGGCGTTCCGCCGATGGGACGCGGGCGCCAGGCTGGGGCGCGGCCACTGGAACATCCCCGAACCGCCGCCCGAGGCCGCGGTGATCGACCCCGAGGTGACGCTGGCGCCCTGCCTGGGCTGGGACGCGCAGGGCTACCGACTGGGTCATGGCGGCGGCTATTTCGACCGCACGCTGGCGGCGCGTCGGCCGCGGCCGCTGGCTCTGGGCGTCGGCTTGCACGCGGCGCGGTTGGCCACCATCTATCCGCAACCCCATGACATCCGGCTCGACGCCATCGTGACCGAAACCGGCATCCAGTACGAGGAGACGCCATGACCACCTCGGCGCAAGCCATACGCAACTGGACCGGCCCCGCGATCCTCAGCTACGGCTACCGGCCCTTCTTCCTGCTGGCGGGTATCTGGGCGGCGCTGGCGATGGCGCTTTGGGTGCCGATGCTGGCCGGCGCGATCCCGGCGCCGGGGCACTTCGGGCCGGTGGACTGGCACGCGCATGCGCTGCTTTTCGGCTATACCAGCGCGGTGATCGCGGGCTTCCTTATGACCGCGGTGCCCAACTGGACCGGGCGCTTTCCCATCGTCGGCTGGCCGCTGGCGGGACTGGTCGCGCTGTGGCTGGCGGGCCGGGTGGCGATGACCGTGCCACTGGGGCTGTCGCCGCTGGCGGTGGCGGTGGTCGACCTGGCGTTTCCCGTCGCGCTGGCCGCCGCCATCGGGCGCGAGATCGTGGCGGGGCGGAACTGGCGGAACCTGAAGGTGCTGGGGCTGTTCGCGGCCCTGATCCTGGCCAATGCGCGGTTCCACTGGGCGGCGGTCGAGGGGGCCGCGGTCGGCGACTGGGGCGCGCGGCTGGGGCTGGGGGTGGTGATCCTGCTGATCGCGGTGATCGGCGGGCGGATCGTGCCCAGCTTCACCCGCAACTGGCTGGCCAAGCAGGCCCCCGGCCCGATGCCGGCGCCGATGGGAACGTTCGACAGCTTCGTCATGGTGCTGTCGGTCATCACGCTGCTTTTCTGGGTGCTGGCGCCGTTCGAGCCGGCGACGGGGGTGCTGTGCCTGCTAGCGGGGGGCGCGAACCTGGCGCGGCTCGCGCGCTGGCAGGGTTGGCACACCGGGGCCGAGCCGCTGGTCTGGGTGCTGCACGTGGGCTTCGCCTGCCTGGGGCTGGGCTTTCTGGCAGTCGGCCTGAACGCGCTGGGACTGATGCCCGGCGGGACCGGGCCGCAGCATGTCTGGATGGCCGGGGCCATCGGGCTGATGACGCTGGGCGTGATGACGCGGGCAAGCCTAGGCCATGCCGGCCTGCCGCTGAGTGCGGGGCGCGGGGTCATCGTGCTCTACGCGCTGGTGATCGGCGCGGTTGTGACGCGGCTGATCGCGGGTTTCCTGCCCGGAGCGGGGTGGCTGCTGCACCTTTCGGCGGCGCTGTGGATCGGGGGGTTTGCAGGCTTCGCCGCGCTCTACTGGCCGATCCTGACGCGGCCCCGCGCCGACGCGCGGCGCGCCAATCCTGCCCCGAACCGCTGAAAATGAGAGGGTGCGCGCATGCGCGCATTTCCAGAAGAATCTGATAACATGATAGAAAAGTTGTGATCTTAACCGGATCGCAACCTTTGCATCGCGTTGCGCGTGGCGGCGCAAGGGCCAACTGACGCCCATCCGAAGCAGGCGATTGATCGACCCCCAAGGCCGTCATGCCCGCCGAAGCAGGCAGCCTGCCTCAGCCCGCCAGGCGACGACGGGCCAGCAGCGACAACCCGCCCAGCGCCCCGATTAGCAGGAAGCCGGCCGCCGGCAGCGGAATCGGCGCGACGGGTTCGGGTGCCGGAGCGAAGGCAGGCCCGCCCAGCGACGTGCTGGATAGCTGGAGGAACGCCCCGCCGGGAACCAGAGGTGACACCGTCAGCGTGCCGGTGATGCGGTAGCTGCCCTCGCCGAACATCGCCTCGGCCGAACTGAACAGCGGGTCGGCGAAGGCGGCGTCGGCATCGGGACCGACCGTTTCCCCTTCGGACGCGGGCGGCGAGGTCAGGCCGAGGGACATGCCGTTGGCGAAAACCTCGAACTGATCGCCCGGCAGGAATGCGTCGGTCACGGCGAGCCAGGCGGTTTCGCCCGCGCCGAGCGTGAAGGTGAATGCGTCATCCCAAGGCGCGCCGACCGCGCTGAAGGCGAAGAATTGCCAGCCGCCATCCAGCGGCAAGGCGGTTTCGGCCGAGGCCGTTATCGGGAGGGTAAGCGCAGTCGCCGCGAAGGCGAGCGCCTTGAAGTTATTGCAACTTTTCATTGAGTTCCCCGATTGGTTAACGAAAAGTTAACCTGCCCGAGGGCGTGCGCGGCTGTCAAACCCGTACCGACCGGCCCTCGTGACACGGTCCTGCCACGGAGGCGCGCAGCCTGCCGGCGAAAGGGCGGCGGTGTCAGCCCAGCGCGGCTTCAGCCTCGGCCCAGAGGCGGGTGACGATATCGCCGGCGGGTGCGGCCTGCGCGCGGCCCGCGGCCTGCCCGGCCAGCAGGTACATCCGGTCGGTATCGCCAGCCTCCAGCGCCGCGCGCCGCAGCGGGTCGGTCAGGTGGCGCTGGACCGGATAGGGCGCAGGCGGGGGCGCGTCGGGGGCCTGCGCGGCATCGGTGAACCGGTTGGACAGGACCCGGCAGGGGCGGCCGGTATAGGCGCGGGTCAGTACCGTCGCTTCGGGGCGGGCGCGGGCCAGCGCGTCGGACCAGGCGGGCGCGATAGCGGCCTCGGGCGTGCGCAGGAGCGCGGTGCCGGGCATGACGGCCGCGGCACCGAGGACCAGGGCCGCCGCCGCCGTGCGCCCGCAGGCGATCCCGCCGGCGGCGATGACCGGCACGCGCAGGGCATCGGCCAGCGCCGGGATCAGCGCGAAGGCCCCGACATGGGCCCGCGCCTGGGCATCCGCGGGGGTGAAGGCGCCGCGGTGGCCGCCGGCCTCGGCGCCCTGGGCGATCACCGCGTCGGCGCCGGCGGCTTCGGCGGCCAACCCCTCGGCAAGCGTGGTGGCGGTGGCGAACCAGGCGATGCCCGCGGCCTTCAGCGCGGCGACCTGATCGGGCCGGAACAGGCCCATGATGCTGGAGGCCGCGTTGGGCCGCGCCGCCAGCACCGCGGCGAACTGCGCGTCGAAATCGTGCAGAAGCGGGCCTTCGGGGATGTCGGGCGCGGGGCCGAAGCCCGAAAGGAAGGCGGCCTGCGCGGCCTCGGCCGCCGGGTCGCGGTGGGGGGCGTCGTCGGGCACCCAGAGGTTCAGTTGCACCGCGCCGCTGGACATCTGCCGGAACCGCGCCATCCAGCTGGCGATTCCGTCCGCGTCGAAGGGCATCGCCCCGCAGGCGCCCATGCCGCCGGCCTCGGCAACCGCGGCGGCCAGAGCGGGGGGCGAGGAGCCGGCCATCGGCGCCATCAGGACGGGGAGCGACAGGCCGAAGCGATCGGCGAAGGCGCGGGCGCGGGAAAGGGGGCTGGGCATGGGCAACTCCGGCACGGGACGGCGGGCAGTTTGCGCCCGGCGCGGCGGCGGTGCAACCGCTTGACAGCCCCCGCGCGCCGCTGTTGCATGACGCCAGATTTGGGGAGGCCCGCGTTGCGCACCATCTACCTTGCCCTGGCCCGCGCGCTGGATCGGGTCACGCTGCTGCTGTGCGCCACCGCCGGGCTGGTGCTGGTGGGGATGGTGCTGGTCAATGTGGTCTTGCGCTATGGCTTCGGCACCGGGTCCATCGCGCTGCAGGATCTGGCCGGCTACGCGTTTGCGGTCTTCGTGATCACCGCGCTGCCGGTCTGCCTGGCGCGCGGCGGCCATGTCCGGGTCGAGGTCTTTTCCGAGCGCCGGGGGCCGGGCTACCTGCGCGCCGCCGACACGGTGGCGCTGATCCTGTTCCTGATCCCGCTTTTCGGTCTGATCGTCTGGGCAGGCTGGGGCGATCTGGTCTACAGCTGGCGGGTGCGCGAGGGGTCGATGACGCCGGGCGGGCTGGGCGGGCTCTATATCGTCAGGACGGTGCTGCCGGTAGCCGCCGTGCTGATGATCGTGCAGGGGATTGCCGCGGTGATCGACCCGCCAGCCGCCGCCCGGGACCCGCGGGGATGAGCCCGCAGGAGTGGATACTGCTGGCGATGTTCGCGGCCCTTTTCGCCGGCATACTCAGCGGCATCCCGGCGATGCTGGCGATTGCCGGCGTGCCCATGGTCACTGCGGTGATCGCGGCGCAGATGGGGCTGTTCAACCTCGATTTCCTCAGCTTCTTTCCGGCGCGGGTCTGGGGGGTGATGACCAACACGCTGCTGATGGCGGTGCCCTTGTTCGTGCTGATGGGCGTGCTTCTGGAACGCTCGCGCCTGGCCGAGCGGATGCTGCAGGTGCTGGCGCGGCTGATGGGCGACAGCCCGCGGGGGATGGCGCTGTCGGTGCTGATGTTCAGCGCGGTCATCGCGGCCTCGACCGGCATCATCGGCGCGACGGTGGTGATGCTGGTGCTGATCGCGCTGAAGCCGATGCTGGCGGCGGGCGTGCCGCGGCCGCAGGCCTCGGGGCTGATCTGCGCGAGCGGGACGCTGGGCCAGATCATTCCGCCGTCGATCGTGCTGGTGCTGCTGGGCGACCAGATCGGCAACACCTATCTGGACGCCCAGCAACGGGCGGGGAATTTCGCGCCGATCCCGGTGTCGGTCGCCGATCTGTTCGCCGGCGCGCTGATCCCGGGGGTGATGCTGGTCGGGCTTTATGCGCTATGGCTTCTGTTCACGCTGCGGCCGGTGCGCGGCGTGGTGCCGCCGCCGCGGGTACCGGTGCCGATGGCGGAGGTGCTGTTCACCTTCCTGCCGCCGCTGCTGCTGATCCTGGCGGTGCTGGGCTCGATCCTGGCCGGCGTCGCCACCGCGACCGAGGCCGCGGGGCTGGGCGCGATCGGCGCGCTGCTGATGGCGGCCTTCGCCGCGAGCGGGCTTCGGGCCGAGCGGGCGGTGATCGCCGGCGCGGGGCTGGCGGCCTTTGCGCTGGTGATGCTGAGGATGGCGGGGATGGGGCGCGCGGCGCTGGACACGCCGGCGGGCATGCTGGCGCTGGCCGCGGCGGCGCTGATCGCGCTGGGGGTGGTGGTCGCGGCGTTCCGGCTCTGGCAGCGGCAGCTCTTGCAGGCGTCGATGGTCGAGACGATCCGTGTCTCGGGCATGGTCTTCGGCATCGTCATCGCGGCGTCGATGCTGGCGCTGGTCTTTCGAGGCTTCGGCGGCGACCGGACGGTGACGGCGCTGATGGCGGCGCTGCCGGGGGGGGACCTGACGCCGCTGCTGGTGGTGATGGCGGTCGTCTTCGTGCTGGGCTTCATCCTCGACGCGGTCGAGATCATCTATATCGTCGTGCCGCTGCTGGGCCCGGCGGTGCTGATGGGCGATGTCTCGCCGGTGTGGTTTGCGGTGCTGCTGGCGATGAACCTGCAGACCAGCTTCCTGACCCCGCCCTTCGGCTTTGCGCTTTTCTACTTCCGATCCGTCGCGCCGGCCACGATCGGCACGTTCGAGATCTATCGCGGTGTGCTACCCTTCGTGATGCTGCAGCTGGGGGCGCTGGCGATTCTGATCGCCTTTCCGGCGCTGGCGACCTGGCTGCCCGACCGCTTGTTCTGACTGGCAGGACTCAAGAACCAACAATGGAGGAGACCCGAATGAAACGCAGAACCTTCCTCGCCTCGGGCGCGGGTATCGGCGCCGCCGCCCTGGCCGCGCCGGCCGTCGCGCAGGGCCGCATCGAATGGAACATGCCGTCCAGCTTTCCCAAGGCGGCGCCGGGCGTCGGCACCAACGTCACCCGCTTTGCCGAACTGGTCGAGAAGATGTCCGACGGCCGCATGGTGCTGACCGTCTACGGCGCGGGCGAACTGGTGCCGCCCTTCGCGGTCGAGGATGCGGTCCAGCAGGGCAACGTGCCGATCGGGCACAACACGCCCTATTACGCCGCGTCGAAATCGGCGGCGCTGCACTGGTACACGGGCGTGCCCTTCGGGATGACCGTGTGGGAACACCAGGCCTGGCTGCGCTGGGGCGGCGGGCAGAAGATCTGGGACGACATCTATGCCGAGCGCGACCTGAAACCCATCTATTGCGGCAACTCGGGCGTGCAGTCGGGCGGCTGGTTCAAGAACCGCATCGAGAGCCTGGAGGACCTGCAGGGTCTGAACATGCGCATCGCCGGCCTGGGCGGCGAGATGATGCGCAAGCTGGGCGTCAACGCCGTGCTGATGCCCGCGACCGAGATCTTCCAGGCGCTGCAGTCGGGGGCGCTGGATGCTGCCGAATGGGTCGGGCCGATGCTGGACCAGGCCTTCGGCCTGCAGCGGATCACCAACCTGTGCTACACGCCCGCCTATGCCGAGCCGTCGGCGGCGCTGGCCGTGGTCTTCAACACCGACGCCTGGGGAGAGCTGTCGCCCGACCTGCAGGCGATCTGCGAAGCCGCGGCGATGCAGGCAGCGATGGAGACGAACGCCCAGTTCGACTGGTTCAACGTGCAGGCGATGGATGCGCTGACCGCGGAGGGAGTCGAGTTCCTGGCCTTCCCCGACGAGGTCGTCACCGCGATGCGCGACGCCTGGGAGGAGGTAAAGGAGGAACAGCGCGCCGCCAGCGACGATGTCGCCCGCGTGCTGGACAGCATCGAGCCGTTCCTGGAGAAGGCCGCGGCCTACAACGGCGCCTTCCTGGAACGCTACCTGCCGGCGCGCGGCTGACGACGGCCGGCCCGCGGGGCGGGCGGCCGGGGAAAACGGACGGGGGGCGCCGGGCATTGTCATCGCCCGGCGCCTTCCTATCTTGAAGGCAGTCCCGACAGGAGCGCGCCATGTTCTTTTCCACCAAGACCCACGAGATGATCGCCCCCGCCGAGGCGCTGCCCGGCCGGCCCGACCCGATCCCCACCGCCGAGACGCATTTCTTGACCGGCCGCCCGCTGAAGGCGCCGGTGCCCGAGGGGATGGCGGTCGCGAACTTCGGCATGGGCTGCTTCTGGGGGGTCGAGCGGTTCTTCTGGCAGACCGAGGGCGTCTGGCTGACGATGGTCGGCTATGGCGGCGGCTACACGCCCAACCCGACCTATCAGGAGGTCTGCACCGGGCGCACCGGCCACAACGAGGTCGTGCGCGTGATCTACGACCCGGCGGTCGTCAGCTATGACGAATTGCTGCGGGTCTTCTGGGAAAACCACGACCCGACGCAGGGCATGCGGCAGGGCAACGACCGCGGCACGCAGTATCGGTCCGGCATCTACGCGACGACGCCCGAGCAGGAGGCCGCCGCCCGCGCCAGCCGCGAGGTCTATCAGGAACGCCTGAGCGAGGCCGGGCTGGGCCGCATCACCACCGAGATCGCCGCCGCGCCCGAGTTCTACTTCGCCGAGGATTATCACCAGCAGTACCTGGCCAAGAACCCCGGCGGATATTGCGGCATTGGCGGCACCGGCGTGGCCTGCCCCGTCGGCCTGAAGGTCTGAGGCCGGAAGCCCCCGCAACCGGCGCGCGGCCCATGCGGGGGTGGGTGTCCACGCGTGGACACCCGCGCAAGCCATTGGCGTGACAGGGATTATTTCCTGCCGTTAACCTCATTGAAACTTTCGCAGGCGGGCGCTTTTCGCGCGCAACGCGACGATCCGCGGCCACCCCATCGGCTGGCAGGTCCGCGCCCGCCACTTGACGCGCCCCGCACCGGCTTCTAGGCCGGCAGGCGATTCCGTTTCCGCGAAAGGCCCCGAGCATGCCGACCTATACCGCGCTGACCACGCTGCCCGACGAGGCCCGCGCCCAGGCCCTGGGCGCGGCGCTGGAATCCCTCGACCCCGAGCCGGTGGGGGTCGGCGTCTTCGAGATGGAGGACGGGTCGAACCTGTGGGAGGTCGGCGCCTATTTCACCGACCCGCCCGACGAGATCGGCCTGACGTTGATGGCCGTCGCGCATGGGGCGGCCGAATTCGCCGTGTCGGAACTGCCCGAGATCGACTGGGTCGCGCATGTCCGGCGCGAGTTGAAACCGGTCGAGGCCGGGCGCTTCTTCGTCTACGGCAGCCACGACGCCGACAAGCTGCCCGCCGACCGCATCGGGCTCTGGATCGAGGCGGCGATGGCCTTCGGCACCGGCCATCATGGCACGACGCTGGGGTGCCTGCGCGCCATCGACCGGCTGGCGACCGAGGGGGTGGTGCCGGAACGGGTCATCGATCTGGGCTGCGGCACGGCGGTGCTGGCGATGGGCGCGGCCAAGGTCTGGCCCGGCACGATACTGGCCAGCGACATCGACGCCGTCGCGGTCGAGGTGGCGACGGCCAATGTCATCGCCAACGGGCTGGAGGGGCGCGTCGAATGCCTGGAAGCGACGGGTTTCGCGCATGACGTGATCGCCGCCCGCGCGCCCTTTGATCTGGTCATCGCCAATATCCTGAAGGGCCCGCTGATCGACCTGGCGCCGGACATCGCGCGGCATACCGCGCCGGGGGGCCGCGCGATCCTGTCGGGGCTGCTGACCGAGCAGGCGGAAGATGTCCTGGCGGCCTATGTCGCCGCGGGCTACACCCAGGAGCGGCGCGAGGAGATCGGCGACTGGGCGGCGCTGACCCTGTCGCGCAACTGATCCGGTTCCGCCGCATTTCCGCCCAAGATCGCTGGCAAGGTCCGCCCCGACAGATCGGCGGAGCCATAAATGCCCAGTCACGGATACCAGAAACGGATGGAAAAGATCCTTTCCGCGCAGATCGCGGAAAAGGAAGAGGCCATGCGCCCGCCACGATGGCGCGGCGCGCTGAGCCTGACGCTGGTCGTGCCGCTGGCGATGGCCGCGGTCTTCTTCGGGCTCAAGGCCGCGCTGCTGGCGGTGCAGGGCGAAGCGGCCTTTGTCGTGCAGGTCCGGCCCGCCGACCCCGGCGACTGGATCGCCCTGCTGCGCTACTGGCTGGGCGGGATCGACCCGGTGACCGAAGGTCTGGCGCGCGCGCTGGCGCCGCTGGTCGAGGCCGCGCGCAGGGGCTGAAGCGGACATGACAAGGGCCGCGCCGGATGCCGGCGCGGCCCTTTTCCGGTCACCGAACGGGTGTTCAGCGGATCTGATCGATCACCGTGTCGATGTCGGCACGGCAAAGGCCGATATCCTCCAGTTCCCGGTCGGACAGCTTGGCAAGCTCCCGGCGGGTGATGCGGCGGTCGTTCCACGCCGAAAAGGCGGTGAACAGGCCGGCGAAGGAGAAACCGCCACCAAGGGCGATCGGGCGGGTTTGGGCGAGGACAGCCATGACAGGCTCCGTATAATAAAAGTTTCATCTCGATGAAGCATCGCGCTTCTACGAGGGCAGGTAACGCCCGCGCCCGGCGGCCGGTAGGGGGATAAAATGCAAGCCCGCCATGCAATGGCAGCATGACTTGGACATACATACAGGCGCCGGGCCGAAGCGACCCGCGCGCGACCGTTAATTGCCGCATGCGGGCCGCGATTGCAAGTCCTGTGTTGTTCGTGCTTTGCGCTGGCCTGTGTTCCCTTTTCGTGCTAGTCAGGACCAACGCCGGGTCAACCGGCAACGGCGGATCGAACGGGGCAGTTCGAATGCGGCAAGGGGCGGGACGGGCGGCATGCGGGTCTTGGGGTTAGATCCCGGTCTTCGGACGCTGGGCTGGGGCGTGATCGACGTCGACGGGCCGCGCCTGGCGCATGTCGGCAATGGCCTCTGCCCCTCCAGCGGTGTCGACCTGGCGACGCGGCTCTTGAGCCTTCATGTACAGCTGACCGAGGTGCTGGCGCGGTTCAAGCCCGACTGCGCCGCGGTCGAGCAGACCTTTGTCAACAAGGACGCCGTCGCCACGCTGAAGCTGGGCCATGCCCGCGCCATCGCGCTGCTGGTGCCGGCGCAGGCGGGGCTGTCGGTCGGCGAATACGCCCCGAACGCGGTCAAGAAGACGGTGGTCGGCGTCGGCAAGGCGGCGAAGGCGCAGGTCGATCACATGGTGCGGATGCAACTGCCGGGGGTGGTGATCGCCGGGCCGGATGCCGCCGACGCGCTGGCCGTCGCCATCTGCCACGCCCATCACGCGCAATCCGCCGGCCGCTGGCAGGCGGCGTTGAGGGCGGCGGGATGATCGGCATGCTCACCGGCCGGATCGCGCATCGGGGCGCCGATCACGTGGTGATCGACGTCCAAGGCGTGGGCTATATCGTGCATGTCTCGGACCGGACGCTGATGGCGCTGCCCGGCGCCGGCGGGGTGGCGCGGCTGCATACCGAGCTTCTGGTGCGCGAGGACCTGCTGCAACTGTTCGGCTTCCTCACCCCAGCGGAAAAAGAGTGGCACCGCCTGCTGACATCGGTCCAGGGGGTGGGGGCGAAGGCGGGCATGGCGATCCTGGGCGCGCTGGGGCCGGAAGGGCTGGCGCGGGCCATCGCCATCGGCGACGCCGCCGCCATCCGCCGCGCGCCAGGCGTGGGGCCGAAGCTGGCCAGCCGCGTGGCGATGGAGCTGAAGGACAAGGCCCCGGCGATCATGGCGCTGGCCGCGACCGCAACGGTGGCCACCGCGCCCGAGGTGATCGAGGCGGACACCCCCGCCGCACCCGTCGCGCCTCCGGCGGCCCCGGCGACGCCCGCGTCCGGCGGCAGCGCGCAGGTCCAGGCCGAGGCGCTGTCGGCGCTGACCAACCTGGGCTACGGGCCGTCCGAGGCCGCCGAGGCCGTCGCCCGCGCCGCCGAGACCGAGGCCGAGACGCCCGCCCTGATCCGCGCCGCGCTGCGGGCGCTGGCGCCGAAGGGCTGACGCATGGCGACCCCCGACCCCACACTGCGCCCCGACCGCCGCCCCGAGGATGCCGACCGCGCGCTGCGCCCGCAGAGCTTGGACGAGTTCATCGGCCAGCATGAGGCGCGCGCGAACCTGCGGGTCTTCATCCAGTCCGCCCGGATGCGCGGCGAGGCGATGGATCACACGCTTTTCTACGGCCCGCCCGGTCTGGGCAAGACGACGCTGGCGCAGATCATGGCGCGCGAACTGGGCGTGGGGTTTCGCATGACCTCGGGGCCGGTGCTGGCGCGGGCGGGGGACCTCGCGGCGATCCTGACCAACCTCGAAGCGCGCGATGTGCTCTTCATCGACGAGATCCACCGCCTGAACCCGGCGGTCGAGGAGGTGCTCTATCCGGCGCTTGAGGATTTCCAGCTGGACCTGGTGATCGGCGAGGGGCCGGCGGCGCGCACCGTGCGGATCGAGTTGCAGCCCTTCACGCTGGTCGGCGCGACGACCCGCCTGGGCCTGCTGACCACGCCGCTACGCGACCGCTTCGGCATCCCGACGCGACTGCAGTTCTATACCGAGCCCGAACTTTGCGAGATCGTCAGCCGGGGCGCGCGCCTTCTGGGGATCGAGGCCGCGGCCGAGGGTGTGACCGAGATCGCGCGGCGCGCGCGGGGCACGCCGCGGATCGCCGGGCGGCTGCTGCGCCGAGTGGTCGATTTCGCACTGGTCGAGGGTGACGGCAAGCTGACGCGCGCGCTGGCCGACAATGCGCTGACGCGGCTGGGGGTGGATCACCTGGGTCTCGACAGTGCCGACCGGCGCTACCTGAAGCTGCTGGCCGAGGGCTATGCCGGCGGGCCGGTGGGGGTGGAGACGATCGCCGCCGCGCTGTCGGAATCGCGCGACGCGATCGAGGAGGTGATCGAGCCCTACCTGCTGCAGCAGGGCCTGATCGCCCGCACCCCCCGCGGGCGCATGCTGACCGCCAACGCCTGGCGGCACTTGGGGCTGGAGCCGCCGCGCGCCGGGAGCGGGCAGACGGACCTTTTCGAGGGCTGAAACGCTTCGGGGGCGCGCCGCGGCGGGGGTGTCCGCATGCGGACAGACAATCATCTTGCTGTTTTGAAATGATATAATCCGTGATCGCCCATGCGGACCGGGCCGAGACGGGCGCGCGGTTTCCGAGTTGATCTCGCCCCGCCCGCCACCTAGGCTTTGCACCGCGATAGGGAGGCTTTCGATGCTGTCCGGCAAGCGCATCCTGTTGATCATCGGCGGCGGCATCGCGGCCTACAAGGCGCTGGAGCTGATCCGCCTGCTACGCGGGGCGGGCGCGGCGGTGGTGCCGGTGCTGACGCGGGCGGGGGAGCAGTTCGTGACGCCCCTGTCGGTCGCGGCGCTGGCCGGGGAGACGTTGCACCGCGACCTCTTCGATCTGACGACCGAAGCCGAGATGGGCCATATCCAGCTGTCGCGGGCGGCCGACCTGGTGGTGGTGGCGCCCTGCACGGCGGACATGATGGCGAAGATGGCGGGCGGGCATGCGGACGACCTGGCCTCGACCCTGCTGATGGCGACGGACAAGCGCGTGCTGATCGCGCCGGCGATGAACGTGCGGATGTGGGACCACCCGGCGACGCAGCGGAACCTCGCGCAACTGCGGGCCGATGGCGTGCTGACCGTGGGGCCGGATGTGGGCGACATGGCCTGTGGCGAGCATGGGCCCGGCCGGATGGCGGAGCCGGTGGCGATCCGCGCGGCGATCGCGGCGGCGTTGGGTGGCGTCCAGACGGAGGGCGTCCAGTCGGAGGGCGTCCAGTCGGGGGGCGTCCAGTCGGGGGGCGGGCCGCTGGCGGGGCGGCATGTCATCGTCACCTCGGGGCCGACGCACGAGCCGATCGACCCGGTGCGCTACATCGCCAACCGATCCTCGGGCGCGCAGGGAGCGGCGATCGCGGCGGCGCTGCGCGACCTGGGGGCGCGGGTCAGTTTCGTCACCGGCCCGGCCACCGTGGCGGCGCCTGCCGGGGTGCAGGTGATCCGGGTCGAAACCGCGCGGCAGATGCTGGCCGCGGTCGAGGCCGCGCTGCCAGCCGATGCGGCGGTGATGGCGGCGGCGGTGGCCGACTGGCGGGTGGCCAACGCGTCGGGGCAGAAGATGAAGAAGGGCGCGGGCGGGATGCCGGTGCTGGAATTCGCCGAGAACCCCGATATCCTGGCGACGCTGGCGCGGCATGCGCAGCGCCCCGGGCTGGTCGTGGGCTTCGCCGCCGAGACGCAGGAGGTGATCGCCCATGCCAGCGCGAAGCGCGCGCGCAAGGGGTGCGACTGGATCGTCGCCAACGACGTCTCGGACGCGACGGGAATCATGGGCGGGACGGAGAACGCCGTGCACCTGATCACCGAGGACGGCGTCGAGGACTGGCCGCGGCTGGCCAAGACCGAGGTCGCGCGGCGGCTGGCGGCACGGATCGCCGGGCATCTGGGCGCGGGGTAGCGCCGGGGCACTGGGGTGGATGGGGGCGCTGCCCCCCGTCCCCTGCGGGGCCGTCCCCCGGGATATTTGGGGACAGAAAATGGGGCGAAGGTGTTTCCTAACCGGCTGACGAAGGGCGGCGCGAGGGGTGCGCAAATTTGCGCACTTTGGCAAGGCATTGAAAAATATAGGCCATCCGACGGCGTTAACCGCAACGAAACTTTCGGAAAGGGGAGGGTTGGGCGTCCCTTCGCGTCAGCGGTTGGGCTGGCGGCGGGCCGGTCAGGGCTTCGGGTGGTCGTCGTAATCCTTGCGCAGGATGCGGCGGCTGTCGCCTTCGGGGTCGTCGTACATGCCCTTTTTCAGCGTCCACCAGAACGCGCCGAGGCCCAGGAGGCCGAGGCCCAGCGAGATCGGGATGAGGATGCCCAGAACCTCCATCACGCGGGCCTTTCTATTTCAGGCGCAGCGCGTTCAGCGCCACGGTGATCGACGAGAGCGACATGACCGCCGCCGCCCAGAGCGGCGTGCAGAGGCCCAGCAGGGCGACCGGCACGAAGATGAGGTTGTAGATCCCGGACTGCCAGAAATTCTCGCGGATGCGGCGGGTGGAGAGTTTGCCCATGCGCAGCGCGTCGGCGATGGGCGCCAGATCCCGGCCCAGAAGCACGATGTCGGACGCCGTGCGCGCGGCATCCAGCGCGGTGGCCGGCGAGATCGAGACATGCGCGGCGGTCAGCGCGACGGTGTCGTTGAGCCCGTCGCCGACCATCAGCACGCGGTGGCCGGCGGCGTGCAGCGCGTCGATGCGCGCGGCCTTGTCCTGCGGCAGCGCCTCGGCCTGCCAGTCGTCGATGCCCAGGCGCGCGGCCATCGCCTGCACCGCCGCGGGCACGTCCCCCGAGATCAGGCAGACCTGCTTGCCCTGCGCCTTCAGCGCCGCGACCACTTCCTCGGCGCCGGGGCGCAGGCGGTCGGCGAAGGTGAAGGCGCGCGGCTGGTCCCCCATCGCCAGACAGGCGGCGGTGGTGTCGCCGGCCTCGGCGCCGACCCAGGCGGCACGACCCAGCCGGACGCGCTGGCCCTGCCACTGGCCCTCGACGCCGTAGCCCGGAACCTCCTGCACGGCGTCCAGCGTCGCGGGATCGATACCGCGATCCTGCAGCGCGCGGGCCAGCGCCTGGGCGAGCGGGTGGCTGGAGGCCGAGGCCAGGGCGAGCGCGACGCGCCGGGCAGCCTCCGGGTGGTCGTCGGGGTTGGTCGGCTCGGGCGTGCCAAGGGTCAGCGTGCCGGTCTTGTCGAAGACGACGGTATCGACCTCGGCCAAACGTTCGAGGGCGGTGCCGTCCTTGATCAGGAGCCCCTTGCGGAAGAGGCGGCCGCTGGCCGCGGTCACCACCGCCGGCACGGCAAGCCCCAGCGCGCAGGGGCAGGTGATGATCAGCGTCGCCACGGCGATGTTGACCGAAAGGCGCAGATCGCCGCCCGAGATGTACATCCAGACGACGAACGCGCCCAGCGACAGGAGCGGGATGGTCGGCGCGTAGGCGCGCGCGGCGCGTTCGGCGAGGGTGGTGTAGCGGGTGCGCGCGGCCTCGGCATGGGCGACGAGGTCGGCCATGCGGTGCAGCGAGCTGTCCTTGCCGGCGGCGGTGACGCGCACGGTGAGGGGACCGGTCAGGTTGACCTCGCCGGCGCTGAGCAGGGTGCCGTCGCCGGCGAAGGCGGGCAGCGTCTCGCCGGTCAGGAGCGAGCGGTCGATTTCCGACCGGCCGGCAGTGACCACGCCGTCGACCGGCACGCGCCCGCCGGGGCGGACCAGCACCAGATCGCCCACCGCGAGGTCGGCCACGGGCACGGTGACCTCGCGCCGCGCCTCCAGGCGGATCGCGCGCGGCACTTCCAGCGCGGCCAGTTCCTGCGCGGCCGAGCGCGCCGCGGCGCGGGCGCGGAAGTCGAGGTAGCGGCCGGCGAGCAGGAAAAAGTTGAGCATCACGGCAGCTTCGAAATAGGCGTGTTCACCGGACCTGGTCGTCTCGTAGAGCGAGATGGCGACGGTCAGCACCAGCGCCAGCGCGATCGGCCCGTCCATGTTGAGCCGCCCGGCGCGCAGCGCCCGGCCCGCGGACCGGAAGAAGGGCTGGCCGGAAAAGGCGATGGTGGGAATGGCGATCAGTGCCGAGATCAGGTGAAAGAGGTCGCGCGTGGCGTCGGTGGCGCCGGACCAGACGGCCACCGACAGCAGCATGATGTTCATCATGGCAAAGCCCGCGACGCCCAGCCGCATCAGCAGGTCGCGGCCCTGGCGGTCGGTTTCGGTCATGCTGAGCGTGCCGGGGTCCAGCTCGTGCGCGTCGTATCCGAGCCGCTGCAGCCGGTCGATCACGTCCTGCGCGCTTGTGCCCGGATCGGCCTGGACCGAGACGCGGCGCATGGTCAGGTTCAGCCGCACCGACTGGACGCCGGGCATGCGTTCGAGGTCGTTCTCGATCGTGGCGATGCAGGCGGCGCAATGCGCGTCGGGCACGGAGAGGACCAGCCGCGCATCCTCGGGCGGGGTCTGCACGCGGTCCAGCGCGGCGACGCCCGCCGCGCAGGCGGGGCAGGCCGAGGCCGGGGGGGCGTGCAGGGTGTCGCTCACGCGTCGGGTCCGCGATGGCGGAACGACACGCGCTGCTGGAACTCGGTCCCGTCGCGGGCGGTGGCGACCAGGCGCAGGTTCCAGTTGCCGCGCGCCAGCTCGACCGGCGCGCGGAAGCTGCCGCGCGCATAGGTGAACTCGGGCGTGATGTCGTCGCGGGTATGGGTCGCGCGGCCCAGCGTGGCGCTGAGGTCGGCGACCTCGGCGGGGGTGCCGTCGGGGTCGGTGATATGAACCTGAAGCTCGCCGCCCTCGACCGCGACGCGGATGTCCCAGCCCAGCGCGCGCTGCCGGGCCAGCCGATCGTTGAAGCCCTGGCTCGCGACGTAGCTGTTCTGCACCTCGATGCCCGGGAAGGTGGAAATCGCGCTATAGGCCATGAAGAGGTTGACCGAGATGATCAGGCCGAACGCGCCGGCGAAGATCGCGAAGACCTTGGGTCCGGTCAGCTGCTTTCTGCTGTCGCTCATTGCTCCCTCCCGTTGAAGACGGTTTCGCCGTAGATGCGCGCGGTCTCGCCGGGGACAGAGGCCCAGAGGCGCACCGGCGTCGAGGCGCTGCGCGACGCCTCGATCCCCGGCGGCGCGGTGAGATAGACGCGGAAGCTGGCCTGTTCGTCGGCGGGCACCGTGACCAGTTGGCCCGCCTCGCCCTCGATCGTCAGGCGGATGGAGGGGGCGTCGGCGACCGACAGGAAGAAGGGCCGCGGTTCGTTCGACATGTTGCGCAGGCGGATGTCGTAGGCGTTGCGGATCGTGCCGTCGGACAGCACCACGTAGGTCGGGTTGCGCACCGGCGAGATCGACATGTCGATGTCGGTGCGCAGAAAGAGCGCCACGATCAGGCCGATGCCGATGCCGGCCCAGAGGACGGTGTAGACCATCGTCCGGGGCCGGAAGACATGCTTCCAGACCGGGATCGCCGGGGCGCCCTGGCGTTCGCGCACCTCGTCCGAAAGCGCGAGATAGTCGATGAGTCCGCGGGGCTTGCCGATGCGGTCCATCACCTCGTCGCAGGCGTCGATGCAGAGCCCGCAGGTGATGCATTCCATCTGCTGGCCGTCGCGGATGTCGATCCCCATCGGGCAGACGTTGACGCAGGCCATGCAGTCGATGCAGTCGCCCTGCGCGGGGTCGAGCTGGCCCTTCTTCAGCTTGCCGCGCGGCTCGCCGCGCCAGTCGCGGTAGCCGACGGTCAGCGTGTCCTCGTCGACCATCGCGGCCTGGATGCGCGGCCAGGGGCAGGCGTAGATGCAGATCTGTTCGCGGAAGAAGCCGCCGAAGAAGAAGGTGGTGGCGGTCAGGATGCCGACGGTGATGTAGGCCGCCGGATGCGCGTTCAGCGTGAAGAGGTCGCGCAGCAGCGTCGGCGCGTCGGCGAAGTAGAAGATCCAGGCGCCGCCGGTGCCGACCGCGATCAGCAGCCAGACCAGCCATTTGGTGCCGTACTTGCGGACCTTCTCGCCGTTCCATGTCTGCCGGTGCAGGCGCACGCGGGCATTGCGGTCGCCCTCGATCCAGCGCTCGACCAGGATGAAGAGGTCGGTCCAGACGGTCTGCGGGCAGGCATAGCCGCACCAGACCCGCCCGAAGGCCGAGGTGAAGAGGAAGAGCCCGATCCCGGCCATGATCAGAAGGCCCGCGACGAAGTAGAATTCGTGCGGCCAGATCTCGATCATGAAGAAGAAGAAGCGGCGGTTGGCGATATCGACCAGCACCGCCTGGTCTGGCATCGCCGGGCCGCGGTCCCAGCGAATCCAGGGGGTGATGTAGTAGATGCCCAGAAGCACCCCCATCAGCCACCATTTGAGCGTGCGGAAGTTGCCCTTCACGCGGCGCGGAAAGATCGGCTCGCGCGCGGCGTAGAGTTGCGGGCTGTCGTCTTGAGAGCTCACGGGCCTCGGGCTCCTGCCTGGTGCCGATGGAAACGGCGTGGCGAGTCTATCGCCTGTTGGTCGCCTGTCAAAATGCGCATTTTCCAGGCAAGTTGCAGTGCGGCGTAGGCGCGCATCCCCGTTGCCTGCGCGCGGTGGGTCGAACGGCCATGCCCGGCGCCCCTTGAGGATGCGCCGGGCGATGCGGCCGGGCCGGGCGCGGCGGCCCGGACCGGCAGGACGCTGCGCCTACTCGCCCCCGCCCAGCTGGTGGACATAGGCCGCGACCGCGCGGATCTCGGCGTCGCGCAGACGGTCGGCGAAGCCCGGCATGACGCCGAAGCGCGAATAGTAGACCGAATGCCGGATCGCCTCGAACGATCCGCCATAGAGCCAGACCTGATTGTTCAGCGCCGGCGCGCCGACGAAGTAGTCGCCCTCGCCGCTCTCGCCGTGGCAGGAGGCGCAGTTGTTCAGGAAGACCTCCTCGCCCGCCGTGGCCAGTTCAGCGTCATGGCCCTGGTTCGACATCTGGAGCACGTAGTGGACGACCTGGTCGATCTCGCCCTCGTCCAGCAGACCGTCGCTGCCGAAGGCGGGCATCTGCGACCAGCGCGCATCGGGGTAATCCTCGTTGCGGATGCCGTAGCGGACGGTTTCGTGGATGTCGTCCATCGTGCCGCCCCAGAGCCAGTCGTCATCCAGCAGGTTGGGAAATCCCGAGGCCTGCACACCCGCGCCGCCGGTGCCGTGGCATTGCGAGCATTGCGCGCGGAATACCGACCCGCCTGCGTTGACGGCGAAGCGCTGCAGTTCCGGATCGTCGCTGATCGCATCGACATCGGTGGCGAGCAGGCGGTCGAACCAGACCTGGTTCTCGGTGTTGAAACGCTCGATGTCGCTGACCACCGCGGCGCGCGAATCGTAGCCGAGGATGCCCTGCGTCGCCCGCGTGACCAGCGGCCAGGCGGGATAGAACAGCCAGTAGATCACCGCCCAGGCAATGGTGATGTAGAAGGTCCACAGCCACCAGCGCGGCATCGGGTTGTCGTATTCTTCGATCCCGTCCCAGGAATGGCCGGTCTTGGCGACTTCCTGGCGCAGTTTCCGCTTCGGGTCCGGGTACTGCCGCGAGGCCGGGGTGACCTTGTTCTCGGGGGTCTTGTCTTCCTGGTCAACCATCAGCGGGCCTCTCCGTTTGCTCTGCCCTTGCGCCCGGCGCTGTCGTCCCTTGCGTCGGCCGGGCTGTCTTCGTTGCGGAAGATCATCGAGGACGTTTCGTCATGCACCTTGCGGCTGCCGGGACGGAAGGCCCAGATCACGACCCCGATGAAGAAGAGCGTCATGAACAGCAGATGCCAACTGTCGGCGAAGGCGCGCAGAAGCGTATAGGTTTCCATCCCGCCCTCCTCAGCGCTGCGGGTCGGGGACGAAGGTCGAGAAGTCGACCAGCGTGCCGAGCATCTGCAGATAGGCGATCATCGCGTCCATCTCGGTCAGTTCGGGCTGGCCGTCGAAGTTGCGGGTCTGCGCCCCCGGATACCGCTCCAGCAGGGCCGAGTGATCGGCATTCGGATTGGCCTGGGCGCGGAAATCGGCGCGCGCGGCCGCGACCATCTCGTCGGTGTAGGGCACGCCGAGCAGGCGGTAGGTGCGCACCAGATCGGTGATATGCTCGCCGTCGATCACCCGGTTCATCATGAAGCCGTAGGACGGCATGATCGATTCCGGCACCACCGACTGCGGGTCGATCATGTGCTGGACATGCCAGTCGTCGCTGTAGCGCCCGCCGACACGCGCCAGGTCCGGCCCGGTGCGCTTCGATCCCCACTGGAACGGATGGTCGTACATCGATTCCGCCGCCAGGCTGTAATGGCCGTAACGCTCGACCTCGTCGCGCATCGGGCGGATCATCTGGCTGTGGCAGGTATAGCAGCCCTCGCGCCGGTAGATCTCGCGCCCCGCCAGTTCGAGCGGGCTGTAGGGGCGCATCCCCTCGACCTCCTCGATCGTGTTCTCGAGGTAGAAGAGGGGCACGATCTGCACGATCCCGCCGATGGTGACGACCAGGAAGCTGAGGACCAGAAGCAGCGTCGCGTGCCGCTCGATCTTCTTGTGTTGGTCAAGAATGCCCATTGCTTGCTCCCGTCACTCGGCCGCGACCGCGGCGCTGGCGGGCTTGCGTTCGCCCACGCTCGTCACGGTTTTCCACAGGTTGTAGCACATGATGATCCCCCCGATCAGGAACAGCGTCCCGCCCAGCGCACGCACCACGTACATCGGGAACTTCGCGGCCACGGTGTCGGCAAAGGAGTTCACGAGGAAGCCCTGCGCGTCGACCTGGCGCCACATCAGCCCCTCCATGATGCCGGTCACCCACATTGACGCCGCGTAGAGCACGATGCCGATGGTGGCGAGCCAGAAGTGCCACGAGACCAGCGACAGGCTGTAGAGCCCCTCGCGCTTCCACAGGCGCGGCACCAGGTAGTAGAGCGCGCCGAAGGTGATCATGCCGTTCCAGCCCAGCGCGCCGGAATGGACATGGCCGATGGTCCAGTCGGTGTAGTGCGACAGGCTGTTGACCGACTTGATCGACATCATCGGGCCTTCGAACGTGGCCATGCCGTAGAAACCGACGGCGACGACCATCATGCGGATGACCGGGTCGGTGCGCAGCTTGTCCCAGGCGCCCGACAGCGTCATCAGCCCGTTGATCATGCCACCCCAGGACGGCATCCACAGCATGATGGAAAACGTCATGCCCAGCGTCTGCGCCCAGTCGGGCAGCGCGGTGTAGTGCAGGTGGTGCGGACCGGCCCAGATATAGAGGAAGATCAGCGCCCAGAAGTGGATGATGCTGAGCTTGTAGCTGTAGACCGGACGCTCGGCCTGCTTGGGGATGAAGTAGTACATCATCCCCAGGAAGCCCGCGGTCAAAAAGAAGCCCACGGCGTTGTGGCCGTACCACCACTGGATCATTGCCGACTGCACGCCCGACCAGACCGGCACCGACTGCGAGCCGAAGATCGACACCGGGATCTGGATGTTGTTGACCACATGCAGCATCGCCACGGTGATGATGAAGCTCAGGTAGAACCAGTTGGCGACGTAGATATGCGGCTCGCGCCGGTTGATCAGCGTGCCCATGAAGACCGCCAGGAAGGCCAGCCAGACAAAGGTCAGCCACAGGTCGGCCAGCCACTCCGGCTCGGCGTATTCGTTGCCCTGGGTGGAGCCCAGCACATAGCCCGTCGCCGCCAGCACGATGAACAGCTGGTAGCCCCAGAAGACGAACCAGGCCAGGTTCCCGCCCCAGAGCCGCGCCGCGCTGGTGCGCTGCACGACATAGAAGGCGGTCGCGATCAGCGCGTTGCCGCCAAAGGCGAAGATCACCGCCGAGGTGTGCAGGGGCCGCAACCGGCCGAAGTTCAGGTAGGGCGCGGCCCACTCGAAATTCAGCTGCGGAAAGGCCAGCTGGAAGGCGATCCAGACCCCGACGAGGAAGCCGACGACCCCCCAGAGGGCGGTCGCGATCACCCCGGCGCGGACGACATCGTCCATGTATTCGGCCGGATTGTGCACCGCCGCCGGTTCACCGACATGGCGGATCTGCCACAGAAACAGCCCGGCCGCGGTCACCATGATGATGATCATGTGCGCCAGATGCGCCGGATCGCGGGCGAAGTTCGCGATCACGGCCGCCAGGATCGTGACCGCCGCCAGCAGGAAAAGCTTGGCGAAATCCCACATCGGTTGCGTCCCCTCGTTCTCGAATCGTTGTTCTTGTCGGCCAGCATAAAGCTAGACGTCGCCGCCGATCTACAATGCGCGTTATGGCCGCATCCAAAACCTGTAACCTTGATTCAGGTCAAGGAAGCCGCGGCACCGCCCTTGACAAGGATCAAAGCGGAAAGCGACCTTTCAGGTCAATCCTTTAATATCGGAAATGTCGCAGCCCGACGACGCAGGAGAGGTCATGGACTACAAATCGATCACCACCTTCATCGGCTCGGAGAGCGAGCTGAAGATGACGCTGCCTGCCGCGATGGATTTCACGCGGACGCAGGACGGTCATCTGAGCACCTGCCTGCTGGGGGTCGACATGACCCCCGCGGGGGGATTCTACATGGGCGCCTCGCCGATCCTGTTGCAGGAGACGCTGGAGCGGGCGCAGGGCGATGCCGAGGCGCTGGAAAAGCTGGCGCGCAAGCAGCTCGACCAGCAGACACTGCGCTGGTCGACCGAGTCGGCGGTGGTGCAGTTCGGCGGGCTGCCCGGCATGGTCGGGCTGCGCGCGCGGTTCAGCGACCTGGTGATCCAGGCGCGCCCCTATGGACGCGACGCGCTGCCGACGCAGGAGGCGGTGATCGAATCGGCGCTTTTCGAAGGTTGCGCGCCGGTGCTCGTGGTTCCCGAGACCGGGCTGGGGCCGAAGTTCGGGCAACGGATCGTCGTCGCCTGGAACCAGTCGAACGAGGCGTTGGCCGCCGTGCGCCGGGCCCTGCCGCTGCTGCGCGAGGCCGATCAGGTCTGCGTCGTCATCGTCGATCCCCCGTCCCACAGCCCCGAAAGGTCGGACCCCGGCGGCCTGTTGACCCAGATGCTGGCGCGTCACGGCGTCCGGGCCGAGGTCTCGGTCCTGGCCAAGACGCTGCCCCGCGTGTCCGACGTGCTGATGCGCCACATGGGCGATATCGACGCGGGGCTTCTGGTCATGGGCGCCTATGGCCATTCGCGCCTGCGCGAGGCGATCCTGGGCGGGGCCACGCGCAACCTGCTGGAAAACACCGAATGGCCGGTCTTTCTGGCGCATTGATCCGGGCGCCCGACTCTTGGTGCGGAAACAGATGGTTTCCCTGAGGTTAACGCCCAAAAGGAAACCGTTTCCGTTCAGTGACTTGATGCCTATGTGCAAGTTGCACACCCCCCCGCGGCGGCATTCCGGGCGGATGCGGCCGTCGGCGGGGCCAAGTCCCGCGCGGCCTCAGCGCCGGCCGAACCCCATGCGCGCCATCAGCCCGTCCCGGCGGATGAAGTGATGCCAGAGCGCCGCAACGATGTGCAGCGCGATCAGCGCCATGAAAAGCCGCGACGCCAGACCGTGGACCTGCCGCGCGGTGTGGCCGGCGAAATCGGGCGGCATCGGGCCGCTTCCGAACACGGCGTCCGGCAACCCCGACGCGCGGGCGAAGGTGATGCCCGAGCCGGCCATGACGAAGGCGAGCAGGTAGAGCGCCGCGTGATTGAGCCGCGCCAGCCGGTCCAGCACCGCATTGCCGGTCTCAGCGGGGGGCGGCACGCGCGTACTCAGGCGCACGGCAAGGCGCAGGAGCATGAGGAACAGCGTCACCAGGCCCAACCCCATGTGCAGCCGGAAGGACAGCATCTTGGCGGGGTCGTCATTGGCAAGCGGGGCCAGCAACACCGTGCCGGCAAACAGCAGCCCGATCAGGCAGAAGGCCAGCGCCCAGTGAAGCACGACCAGCGCGGGGTGGTATCGCGCGGGCATGGGACCTCCGGCAGGGGCCTGGGTGGTGGCCCGTTCAGCCAAAGCGCGGCGCCCGGTTCTGCATCGTCGCGGTCACCGCCTCGATCTGTTCGGGCGTGCCGATGATCCCCGCCTGCAGCCGCGCTTCCAGCGCCAGGTGCGCCTCGTCGCCGGGCCAGGCGCTGCGGACCATCGACTTCATGCCGCTGACCGCGGCGGGATTGCGCGCGGCGATGACCCGCGCCAGCGACCGCGCGGCGTCCATCGGGTCCTCGGCGATGCGGGTGACGAGGCCCAGCGACGCGGCCTCCGCCGCGCCGAGGACGCGGGCGGTCAGCATCAGTTCCAGCGCCTGATCGGCGCGCAGGATTCCCGGCATCAGCCGGGTGATCCCCATGTCGGGGACAAGGCCCCATTTCGCCTCCATGATCGACAGTTGCGCGTCGGGGGCGGCGAGGCGGATGTCGGCCCCCAGCGCCAGTTGCAGCCCGGCCCCGAAGACCGGCCCGTGCAGCGCCGCTATCACCGGCACCGGCAGATCCGCCCAGACCGTGCAGGGATGCTGGAAGCGGTTCGCGGCCTCGCCCGGCAGCGGCGTGACGATCTCGTCCCGCAGCGCGCCGATGCGGCCGGCAAGGGCCATCAGGAGGCCCGTGTCGATGCCCGCGCAAAAACCCCGGCCGAGGCCGTGCAGGATGACCGCGCGCAGCCCTACGGTGCCCATCAGCGCGCGCCCGGCCGCCGACAGCGCGTCGAACATCGCCTCGTCCATCGCGTTCAGCTTGTCGGGGCGGTTGAGCGCCACTTCGGCGACGCCACCCGCCACGCGCACGCGCAGCCGGTCGTGGGAGAGGGCGTCGCGGGGGATCGCTTCAGTCGACATGTGGGGCCTTTCGCCGGGTCGGAACAGGCTGGCAAAGTGGCGGGGACAAGGCAAGCGAAACCTCTGCGCGGCGGGGCATCACCGAGTGCGCGACGCGTCGCTTGTGGGGCCGCCTGCCTTTGCTATGCTGGGTTGAATCTTGTGTCGAATGCGGGGGACTCATGCGCTGGATCTTCAGGCTACTGGGCGTGCTGCTGTCGCTTGCCATCCTCGCCGTCGCCGCGCTGTTCCTGATCCCCGCCGACCGGGTCGCGCGCATCGCCACCGACCGGTTCGAATCCGCGACCGGCCGCGCGCTCAGCATCGCCGGGCCGGTGCGGCCGTCGATCTGGCCGGTGATCGGCGCGCGGATCGAGAATGTGCGCCTGGACAATGCGGCCTGGTCCGACGCCGGGCCGATGTTCGAGGCCGACGCGCTGGACCTGGGGCTGGACCTGCAGGCGCTGATCGGCGGAGATATTGTCATCACCCGGCTGGAAGCGGTGGCGCCGCGCATCCTGCTGGAGCGCGAGGCGGACGGCACGACGAACTGGGACTTCGCACGCCGCGGTCCGGCAACGCCCGCCGCCGGCGGCGCGGAGGGGCGCCGGATGTCGCTGGCGCTGGCGCAGATCACCAACGCGACGCTGCAGTTTCAGGACCGCGCCGCCGCGGTCGACCTACGGTTCGAGGGGGTGGATCTGGAACTGTCGCTGCCCGATCTGGCCGGCCCTGGCGCATTGCGCGCGACCGGACGCCGCAACGACCAGGACTTTGCCGCCGAAGCCCGGATCGACGGGCTGCAGCGATTCCTCGACGGGGCGGTGACGCCGCTGGTCGCCACGCTGGAGGCCGGCGGCAGCCGCGCGCATTTCGAGGGCCGCGCCGGGATCGCGCCGCTTGCCGCCGAGGGGCGGCTGTCGGTCGAAGGGCCGGGGCTGGCGCCGCTTCTGGCGCTGGCGGGCCAGCGTGGGGCCGAACCGTTGCCGCCCGCGGCGCGACCCTTTGCGCTGGCCGGGCAGGTGACGCTGGCCCCGGCCGGCAGCCTGCACCTGCGGGAAGGGGTCTTGCGGCTGGGGCCCAACCGGCTGACCGCGGCGCTGGACCTGGTGCAGGACGGCCCGCGCCCGCGCCTGACCGGCGAGATCGCCGCCGAGACGCTGGACCTGACGGCGCAGACCGGCGGCGGTGGTACCGGCAACGGGGCCGGCGCGGAGGGCTGGTCGCGCGCGCCGATCGACGCCTCGGCCGTCGGGCTGGTGGATGCCGCGGTGACGCTGCGCGCCGGCGTCGTCGAAACCGGTTTCGGCCGGATCGCGCCGTTCCGCGCCGGGCTGACCATCGACCGGGCGCGCGCGGTCTTCGATCTGCGCGAGGTCGGCCTGTTCGGCGGGCGGCTGGGCGGCGAGTTCGTGATCAACAACCGCTCGGGCCTGTCGGTCGGCGGCGATCTGCGCGCGGAGGAGGTCGCGCTGCTGCCCCTGCTGCAACAGGTCGCGGGGTTCGACCGACTGACCGGGACCGGCGCGGCGAGCCTGCGTTTCCTGGGCGCCGGGCAGTCGATGGACGCGATCATGCGCAGCCTGTCGGGCGAGGGGCGTGTGGATCTGGGCCGGGGCGAGATCGTCGGGCTGGACCTGGCCGGGATGCTGCGCAATCTCGACATGTCCTACATGGGGGATCGCAACCGCACGATCTACGACACCCTGACCGGGACCTTCGCCATCCAGGGCGGGGTGCTGCGCAACGACGATCTGCGCATGGAGGCGAGCGCCATCACCGTCGACGGGCGCGGGTCGGTGGACATTGGCGCGCGCACGCTGGATTACCGCGTGATCCCGACCGCGCTGCGCGATGCCGAGACCGGCCGCGCGATCCGGGTGCCGCTGCAGGTCACCGGCCCCTGGGACGCGCCGCGCTTCCGCCTGGACCTGGAGGGGCTGGCCGAGGAGCGCCTGCGCGAGGAACGCGCACGGGTCGAGGAGCGCGCGCGCCAGGAGGTGGAGCGCCGGCTGGGGATCGAACGGCAGGAGGGGCAGTCGAGCGAGGATGCCCTGCGCGAGCGCCTGGAGGAGGAAATCGGCCGCGGGCTGCAGCGCCTGCTGCGGCCGCGCGACTGATCCGGCTTCCGCTTCGTCTTTCGTCTCATCGCATCAATCGGCGCGCTGACCCCGCCGCGGCGGGGAAAAGTGCTCAAGCTTGAGCAACTGGCCCCTCGGCGCGAAAAAGCGTCGAAGTTTTCAGCTTCTGGCCCCGAAGGTGAAAAGAAATGACGCGAAAGGGCCGGAAAGTGGAAAATAGAGACGATTTTCGGGTTCCGAATTTATGCCCGTTTTTTAGCTTTTTTGTTGGTCATGGAATTTCGAATACCACATATGGTGTACCTTTCCGCCGAAAAGGCCGCGCAGCCGCGGTTCCCTGACCCGGACGGCGGGACGGGAATGAACAGCTGCAGCTATTGCATTCATTCGCACACCGCCGCGGCGCGCGCCAAGGGCATGAGCGAGGGCTGAGCCGGTCAATCGACCGGGCTGAGGAAGCGCGCCTCGAAGGCTTCCGCGTCCAGCGGGTGCGACAGGTAGAAGCCCTGCGCCTGATCGCACCCCGCGCGGCGCAGCCAGTCGAACTGTTCCACGGTCTCGACGCCTTCGGCGACGCTGCGCAGCCCGAAACTGTGCGCCAGGCCCAGGATGCCGGTGACCAGCTGTTCGTCGCGCGGCTTGCCGCTGCCGATCCGGGCGACGAAACTGCGGTCGATCTTGACCTCTCGCAGGGGCAGTTCCTGCAGGTAGCGCAGCGACGAATAGCCCGTGCCGAAGTCGTCGATGGCGAATTCCACGCCGGCCGCGCGCAGCGCCTCGATCCCGTCGCGGGCGCTGCCGCCGATTTCCATCAGCGCGGTTTCGGTGATCTCGAACAGGATCTGATCGGCGGTCAGGCGGTGTTCGCGCAGCTGGTCGATGACATGCGCGGCGAACCCCTCGCTGGCCAGCGACAGCGTCGAGACATTGATCGCCATGTGCAGGCGCAGCCCGACGCGGCGCCAGCGCGCAAGCTGTTCGAAGACCAGCGTGACCATCGCGCGGTCGATATCGGCGACGAGGCCGATGGTCTCGGCCAGCGCGATGAACTCGTCCGGGCCGACCTCGCCCAGGTCGGGGTCGGACCAGCGCAGCAGCGCCTCGGCCCCGGCGAGGGTGCGATTTTGCCCGTGGAGTGCGAATTTCGGCTGAAAGGCGATGCGGAACCCGCTGGCGTCGAGGACCCGATGCAGGCCCTCCATCAGGCGGCTGCGCCGGTCCACGACCTTCAGCAGCGACGGCTCGAAGCAAGCGATCTCGCCCCGGCCGCGGGACTTGGCGCGAAAGAGCGCGACGCTGGCGGCGCGGATCAGTGCGTCCGCGCCGGGGCCGTCCGCGGGGAATTGGGCGACTCCGATGGAACAGGCGCTGCGCAGCGCCCCGGTGCCCAGCAGCGCCGGTTCGGACAGCCGCGCGCGCAGCCGGGCGGCCTGGTCCTGCGTCTCGGCCAGATCCTCGGTCGGCAGGATGAGGGCGAATTCGCCGCCGCCGAGGCGGGCGGCAAACCCGCCGGCGCTGGTCACCGCCTCGAGCCGGCCGGCGGTGGCCCTGAGGATCGCGTCCCCGGCCGGGTGGCCGTGCGCATCGTTGATCAGCTTCAGGTCATCGATGTCCAGGATCAGCAGGGCGAAGGGCTGCGGCTGGGTCTGCAGTGTCAGGCTGCCCAAGACCTTGTGCAGATAGGCGCGGTTGGGCAGATGGGTGATGGGATCGTGGTAGGTCAGACGCTCGGCACGGGCGACCGCGGCCTGCAGCGCGGCCTGCCACTCCACCCGGTCGGACAGGTCCGAGGTGATGCCGCCGATCGCGTAGACCTTGCCCGCGTCGTCGCGCAGCGGAAACTTGTCGATGCGAAAGCTGCGCCCGCGTGCGCCCGGCTGGTTGGCGTAGAAGGCGCGGGGTTGCCCGGAAAGCAGGACCTCATGGTCGCTGCCGCGTGCGCCGAAGACATGCGCGCTGGCCGCCGCGGGCGGCAGGGCGCCGGCTTCGAGCGCGGTGCGGCTGGTGCCCAGTTCCCGCGCGATCGCCGAATTGGCCAGAAGGCAGCGCCCGTCGAGGTCGAAGGCGAAGATCATCGCGGCCGAGGAGTCGATCAGCGACTGATAGAGCGTGCGCTCTCGCGCGTGGCTGGCCAGATCGGGGCGTTCGACCGCGACGAGTTGGAATTCGGCGGCATTCACCGCGCCGAAGGGCAGGTCCGACAGATGCGCCTCGGCCGGGACAGGGTGGCCGTCGTCGCAGCGCATGGTCAGATCGCCGATGAGGCGCGCGGCCCGGTCGGGCGTGGCCCCCGCGCGCATCGCCTCGAAGAGCGCCACCCGCCCGCGCCCACCAAAGAGCGCGAAGGCGCTTTGGTCCGCAAGGGAGGCCTCGTCGTCGGCGCACCAGCGCCGGCGGGCGGCGGCGTTCCCCTCGACGATGCGGCCGCGGGCATCCAGCGCCAGCGTCGGCAGCGGCAATTCCTCGAAGAGCGCGGCGTAGCGCGCGCGCTCGGCTTTCAGCGCCTCCAGATCGACCCGCATCTGCCCCTGGCGCTGGCGCAGCATCGCCATCTCGCGCCGCAGGCGCGCGAGATCGGCGCGATCAGGCATGCGGGGCACCCGGTCCGCGGGGCGCGGCGTCGGGGGCGCGCGCTCCGCGGTCACAGACCTCTCGACACTGGCTCATCGGCACCTCGCCTGGCTCGGCCTGCGCGCCCGTGACGGATCGCGCAGCGTGAAGGCTCGTCAGGCGGTGACCCCGTCGGAGAGCGCGTATCGCCGCAACCATCTACAACTAGAAAGTGTATCCTGCACGCATGCAACCGTCAACGATCACAAGGCGATGTTGCCTGCCGGGGAGGGACCGAGTCTTTTCTGCAACGCCGATCTGCAACGCCGGTCGTCAGGACACGAAATCGACATGCCGCGCCAGCGGCAGGGTGCGCAGGCGCTGGCCGGTCAGGTCGAAGATCGCGTTCGCCAGCGCCGGGGCGGCGGGCGGCGTTCCGGGCTCGCCCACGCCGCCCAACCGGGCCTGCACCTGCAGGATCCGCGTCTCGATCCGCGGCACGGCGGAAATGCGCAGCGCGTCGTAGTCGTCGAAATTACGCTCCTGCACCTCGCCGTCCGCGAAGGTGATCTCGCCCCGCACCGCCGCCGACAGTCCGAAGATCAGCCCGGACTCCATCTGCGCCTGCACGATCCCGGGGTCGAGGGCGCGCCCGACGTCGCAGGCGATCCAGGCCCGCGCGATGCGGATGCGCCCGTCCTCGTCTACCACCTCGATCACCTGGGCGACGGGCGTGCCGAAGGACCAGACGAAGGCGACGCCGCGCCCCGTGCCCGCCGGCCTCTCGCCGAACCAGTCCGACATCCGCGCCACCTGGTCGAGCACGTTCGCCGCGATCTCGGATTCCGGGCGGATCGCTTCCAGCCGGAATTCCATCGGGTCACGCCCGGCGGCATGGGCCAGTTCGTCGACGAAGCTTTCGTGGATGAAGCCGTTGTGGCTGTGCCCTACCGAGCGCCAGAAGCCGAGCGGAATGTCCAGATCCGCGAGGTACCCTTCGACGCGATAGTTCGGAATGGCGTAGGGCTGATCGAACGCGCCCTCGACATGGCCCGTGTCGGGCCCGAAGGCCGGCAGCCCGGTCATCCGCACCACCGCCTGCCGCGTGACCGAGGGTGCGGCGATCCGCGCCTCCAGCGCCGTCGCCCGGCCCGCCGAGACCACGCCGCGCATCCGGGCGATGACGCCGGGGCGGTAGAAGTCGTGGGTCATGTCCTCTTCCCGCGACCAGGTGACCTGCACCGGCACGTCCGGCATTTCGCGCGCGACCCGCGCCGCCAGCGCCGAATAATCCGCCTCCAGCCGCCGCCCGAAACCGCCGCCCAGGAACGGCGTGTGCACCGTCACCTGGTCGGGGTCCAGCCCCACCGCTTCGGCGGCCAGGCGCGCCTGTACCAGCGGCGTCTGGTTCGGCGTCCAGAGTTCCAGCGCATCGCCGGTGAAGCGCGCCGTCGCCGTCATCGGCTCCATCGTCGCGTGGGCGAGGAACGGCAGGCGGTATTCGACCTCCAGCACACTCTCCGCGCCCTCCAGCGCCTCCTCGATATCGCCGTCGTTGCGCAGGCGGGAGTTGCGCCTGCCGTCGAAAGCCTCGGCGATGCGGGCGAAGATCGCCTCGGTCGTCTCGGGATAGGGGGCCGGGCCCCAGTCGATCGTCACCGCCTCGGCCGCCCGGATCGCGGTCCAGGTGTTGCGCGCGACGACCGCGATGCCGGTGCGCAGGTCGATCACGCGCTCTACCCCCGGCATCGCCAGGGCGGGGGCCGGATCGAAGCCGCGCATCGTCCCGCCCAGGCGCGGCGACATGCGCACGGTGGCGAATTTCATTCCGGGCAGGCGGATGTCGACGCCATAGATCGCCGCGCCGGTCGCCTTGGCCTGCATGTCCGGCCGCGGCAGCGACCGGCCCAGCAGGCGCCATTCTGCGGGCGAGCGGGGCTCCACCTGCGGCGCCGGTCGCCGGGCGGCGGCTTCGGCCAGCGCGGCATAATCCAGCCGCCGGCCGTCCGGCGCCAGCACCGCGCCGGCCTCGGTGCGCAGGTCGGCGACCGGAACGCCCAGCCGGTCCGCAGCGACCGACTTCAGCGCCTCGCGCGCGCTGGCGCCGGCCAGGCGCAGGCTGTCGTAGCCGTCGCGGATCGAGGTCGAGCCGCCGGTGATCTGCAGGCCGAAAACGCGACTGACCGTCCCGGCGGCCCCGGCAAGCCGGTGCTGCATGTCGGTCATGGCATAATCGGCGAAGGGCAGGCCCATCTCGGCCAAAGCGGCGTTGTGATAGGCCGCCGAGGCCGGCCCGTGGATCAAGCGCACCGCCTCCCACGCCAGATCCAGCTCTTCTGCCAGAAGCGCGGCCAGCGTCGTCTGCGCGCCCTGCCCCATTTCCGCGCGCCCGACGACCAGCGTCACGCCGCTTGCGTCGATGATCAGGAAGGGATTGAGGCTGACCCCCTCGACCGGGCGCAGGGGGTTCTCGACCGGTCTGGTCAGCTTCCAGACACCGAAGGCCGCACCGCCGGCGATGGCGACGGACCCGACCAGAAAGGTCCGCCGGGCGATCTGTCCCGCGCGCGCCATGGATCAGGCCCGCCGCAGGGTTTCGGCGGCCTCGTGGATCGCGTCGCGGATCCGGCTGTAGGTGCCGCAGCGGCACAGGTTGCCGGCCATCCATTCGTCGATCTCGGCGTCGCTGGGATCGGGCACCTCGGCCAGCAGCGCCACCGCCTGCATGATCTGGCCGGACTGGCAATAGCCGCATTGCGCCACCTGGTTGCGTATCCAGGCATCCTGCACGGGATGCAACGTGCCGGTGCGGAGAGGGCCGTCCGTGTCGGTATCGGGTTGCTGATCGGCTGGGGGGGCCATTGCCAGCCCCTCGATCGTGACGACCTCGCCCCAGATGTCGGCCAGCGCCACTTGGCACGACCGGACCGCCTCGCCGCCGATGTGGACGGTGCAGGCGCCGCAGGCCGCGATGCCGCATCCGAACTTGGTGCCGGTCAGGTTCAACTCGTCGCGCAGCACCCACAGAAGCGGGGTGTCGTCGGCCGCGTCCACCGTCACCATCTCGCCGTTGACCGTCAGGTTGCGGGCCATGACACCTCCTGCCGGCCCGGTGCCGGCCGCATCGCCTCAGGGGTCGACTTAGCCAACTGCCGGGCGATTTCCAGTTCCCCCTGTCAAAGTACCACGACGCGCGTGCCGCGCCCGACGCGCCCGTAAAGGTCGATCACGTCGTGCTGCAGCATGCGGAAACATCCGGCCGACGCGCGATGCCCGATCGACCGCCATTCCGGTGTGCCGTGGATCCGGATCCCCTCGTCCACGCCCGACGGGATCGTGCGCATGTAGAGCGCGCGCGCGCCCAGCGGGTTGCGTGGGCCGCCCGCCTGTCCGTCCGCCCAGCGTTCCAGCGACGGGTCGCGCTCGATCATCGAGGGCGTCGGCGTCCAGCTGGGCCAGCGCGCGGTGCGGTAGATCTCGGCCTCGCCGGTCCAGCCCAGCCCCTCGCGCCCGACGCCGATGCCGTAGCGCAGCGCATAGCCGTCTTCGAGCACCAGATGCAGAAGCCCCTGGTCCGAGCGGATGACGATCGTCCCCGGCGGTTCCTCGGTCTCGAACGGCACGACCTGACGATGCAGCCATTCCGGAATCTGGCTCAGGTCGATCGCCGGAATCGCATGCGGCCCGTCGCGCCGCGCCGCGTAGTCGAGCGGCGGCACCTCGGGCGGGGGCGGCCGCATCACGCAGCCCGCCACCGCCAGCGCCCCGGTCGCGCCCAGAACCCATCGGCGGGAAACCATCACCATTGCAAACTCCGACTCATGAACATGCTTTTACCATCGCCGAATTGCAGGAGGCGGTCCAGCGCCCAGGGCCAATGGGTGCAAATTGGCCACAGGCCGGAAAACCCCTAGACCGAAGTTATGTCGCCGCGACCGGCGCTCCGGCTCGGCCGCCCGACGCGCGCTCAAAGCTCCGTGCGCAGGTGCCAGAGTTCGGGGAAAAGCTCCACCTCCAGCATGCGGCGCAGGTACTGCACGCCGGCGGTGCCGCCGGTGCCGCGCTTGAAGCCGATCACGCGCTCGACCGTGGTGACGTGGTTGAACCGCCAGCGGCGGAAGTAGTCCTCGAAATCGACCAGCTTCTCGGCCAGCTCGTAGAGCTCCCAATGCGTCTCCGGCGCGGCGTAGACGGCAAGCCAGGCCTGCTGCACCGCCGGATGGGGCGTCCAGGGCGTGCGCAGGTCGCGGTCCGTGACCTCGGCGGGGATGTCGAAACCCGCGCGCTTGAGGCAGCCGATCGCCACATCGTAAAGCGACGGGCGGGCAAGCTCCGCCTCCAGCGCCGCGGTCAGGTCGGCGCGGTGGGCATGCGGGCGCAGCATCGCCAGGTTGCGGTTGCCGACCGCGTATTCGATCAGCCGGTACTGCCACGACTGAAAGCCCGAGGATTGGCCCAGATCATCGCGAAAGCGCGTGTATTCGCTGGGCGTCATCGTGCGCAGCACGTCCCAGGCGTTGTTGAGCTGCTCGAAGATCCGCGCCACCCGCGTCAACATCTTGAAGGCCGGGCGCAACTCCCCGCGGCCGAGCCGCTCGCGCGCCGCGCCGATCTCGTGCAGCGCCAGCCGCATCCACAACTCGGATGTCTGGTGCTGGATGATGAACAGCATCTCGTCATGCGCCTGGCTCAGCGGCTTCTGCGCGTTCAGGATCGCGTCCAGGCCCAGGTAGTCGGTGTAGGACATGCGCCCGTCAAAGCGCATCTCGGCGCCTTCGGTCGCGGGGTCGTAGGGTTTCTTGCTCATCGGACACTCCATGGCGGAAAGGGGCGGGCGGACCCCCTCAGCGCGCGTCCGGCGCCCCGATCCGCGCCAACCGCCGCCAGAGCGCGACCCAGCCCGCCGGCCGGCAGAGCGGCGGCAACCCGGCAGGCTTCATCTGTCCACAAATATCCCGGGGGGTGAATTCGCGCAGCGAAGAGGGGGGCAGCGCCCCCCTGCCTTGCGCTCGCGGCGTAGCGGCCCCGCTCATGTCACGCGCGCCCGCTGGCGGTATTCGGCGCGGTCCCAGGCGCGGCTCTCCATCACCTCGGCCAGCACGGCGACGGCCCGCGCAACATCGTCAAGCCCGATGAAGAGCGGCGTGAAGCCGAAGCGCAGGATATCGGGTGCGCGGAAATCGCCGATCACGCCGCGCGCGATCAGCGCCTGCATGATCGCGTAACCCTCGGGATGGCGGAAGCTGACCTGACTGCCACGCCGCGCATGGTCGCGCGGCGTGGCCAGGTCCAGGTCGGGGCAGGCATCCTCGACGCCGGCGATGAAGGCGTCGGTCAGTTCCAGCGAGCGCGCGCGCAAATCGGCGATCTCGACCCCGTCCCAGACATCCAGCGCGGCATCGAGCGCGGCCAGCTGCAGGACCGGCGGCGTGCCCACGCGCATCCGCTCGATCCCCGCGCCGGGGCGGTAGTCGAGGTCGAAGGCAAAGGGCGCCTCGTGGCCCAGCCAGCCCGACAGCGCCGGCACCGCGCGGTCGGCATGGCGCGGTGCGACGTAGATGAAGGCCGGGCCGCCGGGGCCGGAATTGAGGTACTTGTAGGTGCAGCCCACGGCGAAATCGGCGCCCCCCTCGGCCACCTTCACGTCGGTCGCGCCGGCCGAATGCGCCAGATCCCAGACCGCCAGCGCGCCCGCTTCTTGCGCCTTCGCGGTCAGCCGCGGCATGTCGTGGCGCCGGCCCGTGCCGTAGTCGACCTCGGTCAGCATCAGGACCGCGACGCTCTCGTCGATGGCATCCTCGACCGCCTCGGGCGCGACGGTGCGCAGCGTGTATCCCTGCTTCAGCATCCCGCACAGCCCCTCGGCCATGTAGAGGTCGGAGGGGAAGTTGCCGGTATCGGACAGGATCACCCGCCGGTCGGGGCGCATGTCCAGCGCCGCGGCCAGCGCCTGAAAAACCTTGATCGACAGCGTATCGCCCATCACCACATGGCCCGCCTCGGCCCCGATCAGCCGCGCGATCCGGTCGCCGATGCGGGCGGGCATGTCCATCCAGCCGGCGCGGTTCCAGCCGGTGATCAGCATCTGGCCCCATTCGTCGGTGATGGTGCGGGCCACCCGGTCCCGGACACCTCGGGGCAGCGGCCCCAGCGAATTGCCGTCGAGGTAGATCACGCCCTCGGGCAGATCGAAAAGCGCGCGGGTGCGGGCGAAGTCGGTTGTCATGGCGGACTCGCGATCAGGGGGCGTGGCGCAGGATAGCGCCGACCCGGTATTATTTCAAGCTTGAATTATCTTGACCCGTCGCCTGCGCGGCCTTCACAGCCAGTCCCGCAGCACCGGGATCAGGGGCAGGTCGGCGGGCGGCATCGGGTAATCGCGCAAACTGGCGGGACGCACCCATTTCAGCGCCTGCCCCTCGCGCGGGTGCAGCGTGCCGGCCCATTTGCGGCAGGCGAAAAGCGGCATCAGCAGGTGGAAATCCGGGTAGGCGTGGCTGGCAAAGGTCAGCGGCGCGAGGCACGACGCCCAGGTGTCGATGCCCAGTTCCTCGTGCAACTCGCGGATCAGCGCGGCTTCGGGCGTTTCGCCGGGTTCGACCTTGCCGCCGGGAAATTCCCACAGGCCCGCCATCGACTTGCCCTCGGGCCGCAGGGCCAGCAGCACGCGGCCATCGGGGTCGATCAGCGCCACCGCCGCAACCAGCACGACCCTCACATGGGGCCGGGGTTCTGCCCCGGAAACCGGCATGCCTGGGGACGGATGCGCCGGCATGTCAGGACCGGTAGTCGGCGTTGATCTCGACATAGCGATGCGTCAGGTCGCAGGTCCAGACCGTGGCGCTGCCCTTGCCGAGGCCGAGGTCGACGCCGATCTGCAATTCGTCCTGCTTCATGTAGGCCGCGCCCGCCGCTTCCGCGTAGTCCGGATCGACCATCCCATCAGTCGCCACGGTGATATCGCCGAAAAAGATCGCCAGCTTGTCGCGGTCGGCCGCGGCGCCCGACTTGCCCACCGCCATGACGATGCGGCCCCAGTTCGGGTCCTCGCCGGCCAGGGCGGTCTTGACCAGGGGCGAGTTGGCGATGGCCAGCGCGCAGCGCTTGGCGTCGTCGTCGTTCTCGGCGCCGGTCACCGCAATCTCGACGAACTTGGTCGCCCCCTCGCCGTCCCGCACGACCTGATGCGCAAGGTTCAGCATGACATCGGCCAGCGCCTTCTCGAAGGCCTTGGCCGATGCCGCGCGCATGTCCGACAGCGTCGCGCCGCTCTGGCCCGTCGCGGCGACGATCAGCGTGTCCGAGGTGGAGGTGTCGCTGTCCACGGTGATGCAGTTGAAGGTCCGGTCGGTCAGCCGGGTGACCATGGATTGCAGCCCCTTCTGCGGCAGGCCGATATCGGTGAAGATGTAGACCAGCATCGTCGCCATGTCGGGCGCGATCATCCCCGACCCCTTGGCGATCCCGGCGATGCGCACGGTCTTGCCGTCGATCTCGATCTCGGCGACCGCGCCCTTGGGGAAGGTGTCGGTGGTCATGATCGCGCGCGCCGCCTGCGGCAGCGCCTCGGGCGACAGGCCGGCGATCAGGTCGTCGATCTTGGCGCTGATCCGCTCGTGCGGCAGCGGCTCGCCGATCACCCCGGTCGAGGCGGTGAAGACGCGCGACGCCGGCAGCCCGGTCCGTTCGGCCAGCTGCGCGCAGAGGGCCTCGACCGCGGCCTGCCCGCGGGCGCCGGTGAAGGCGTTGGAATTGCCGGAATTGACCAGGATCGCGGCGCCCTTGGCGGCGTCGGCGGTCTGCGCGATCTTGTCCTGGCAGTCACGCACCGCAGCGGAGCGGGTCTGCGAGCGGGTGAAGCTGCCGGCAACGACCGTGCCCGGCGCCAGCCGCGCGAGCATCACGTCGAGCCGCCCCTTGTAGCGCACGCCGGCCTCGATCGCGGCGAATTCGGCGCCGGCGATGACCGTCAGATCGGGAAACCCGTCCTTCGGGGCCAGAGGCGAGACCGCCGCGGTCTTCTTCGGCAGCAGGGCCTCGGACAGGCGGGCGCGCAACGACTTCGCCCGGGACTTCCACTTCTTCGCCTTGGTCTTGTGCCGGTTCGCCATGTCCACCCCCACGCCGCATCGAAAAGGCCCCCCCCGACATGGGGACGGGCCCGCCGTTCATACGCGGCGCGCGCTCAGTCGTCCAGAAGCTCGCGCTGGCCCAGGATCGACGGGTCCATGTCGGTGGCGAGGTTCTCGACCTCGGCGGCGGCGCGCAATTCCTCGACGAAGGCGCGCGCGGCCTCGCGCTGGATCTCGCCCGAGAGATCCTCGCGCACCTCCTCCAGCGGCGGCACCTGCGCGTCGCGCCGGTCGATCAGCCGCACGATATGCCAGCCGAACTGCGTCTCGATGGGCGGCGAGACCTCGCCGGGTTCCAGCTCCATCACCGCCGCCTCGAAGGCCGGGATCATGACGCCCTCGCCGAACCAGCCCAGATCGCCGCCCGACTGCGCCGACCCGTCGATGGAGCGTTCGCGCGCCACCTCGTCGAACGGCCGCCCGCCGTCGAGTTCGGCCGCGACCTCCTCGATCTCGGCTTCGCTCTGCACCAGGATATGGGCGGCGTTGTATTCGGTCTCGGGCTCGCCCTGCCCGAACTCGGCGGCGAAGGCCTCATAGGCGGCGGCGATCGCCTCGTCGCTGGCGGCGGCGATGGCGACCTCGCTCAGCGCGGCGTTGGCGGTGAAGTTGCGCACCTCGTTGTCCAGCATGCTGCGCTGGCGGCGGGTCAGGTCGTCGGCCTTGTGCTGGTGCAGCAGTTCCTGCTCGATCAGTTGCTCGACGATGGCGGGAAACAGCGTGGTATCTGGCACGCTGAGGAACTGCTCCGGCAACTGCTCGCGCAGGGCCAGCGCGTGGCCCAGCGTGATCTCGGCCTCGCCGACGCGGGCCAGCACCGTGGCGGCGTCCGGCGCATCCTGGGCCTGGACCGGCAGTGCCAGGGTCACGGCCAGCGCCGCGGCGGAAAGAAAGGTCGTGTTTCTGCGCATTCGATGCCTCCTCGGCGCGCGCGGTGCGGGCGCGCGCAATTGACTCCCACGGGGCCGGCCCTTACATCGCTGGCTGACTTTTGGCTGGCGTGGCGGCCCGGTTCGCCCTGCTTCTAAGGCAACCGCCCGCCAGCCCACAACCCCCGGAACGTGCTTGAGACGTTCATGCGATTGCGAGCGGAGAACAGATGTTGGGCCTTGGCACCCTGAGCCGTAAAGTATTCGGCACCCCGAATGACCGGAAGGTGAAGGCCGTCCGCCCGCTGGTTCAGCGGATCAACGCGCTCGAGCCCGAGTTCCAGGCGAAAGCCGACGCCGAGCTGATCGCCAAGACCGAGGAGCTGAAGAAGCGCCATGCCGAGGGCGAGAGCCTCGATGCGCTGCTGCCCGAGGCCTTCGCCAACTGCCGCGAGGCCGCGCGCCGGGCGCTGGGGCTGCGCGCCTTCGACGTGCAACTGATCGGCGGCATCTTCCTGCACCAGGGCAACATCGCCGAGATGAAGACCGGCGAGGGCAAGACCCTGGTCGCAACTTTCCCGGCCTATCTGAACGCGCTCGGCGGGCGCGGCGTGCATATCGTCACCGTCAACGACTATCTGGCCAAGCGCGACGCCGGCTGGATGGGCAAGGTCTATGCCCGGCTCGGCATGACCACCGGGGTGATCATCCCCCACCAGCCGGATGACGAGAAGAAGGAGGCCTACGCCGCCGACATCACCTATGCCACCAACAACGAGCTGGGCTTCGACTACCTGCGCGACAACATGAAGACCGACCTCGCGCAGATGTACCAGCGCGGCCACGCCTTCGCCATCGTCGACGAGGTCGACTCGATCCTCATCGACGAGGCGCGCACGCCGCTGATCATCTCGGGGCAGTCGCAGGATCGTTCGGACCTTTACCAGAAGGTCGACAAGCTGATGCCGCTGCTGGAGGAAAGCCACTACACCCTCGATGAGAAGCAGCGCGTCTGCAACTATACCGAGGCGGGCACCGACTTCATCGAGGACAAGCTGCGCGAGGCCGAGCTTCTGGGCGAGGGGCGCACGCTCTACGATCCGGAATCGACGACGCTGGTGCATCACGTCAACCAGGCCCTGCGCGCGCACAAGATGCTGTTCAAGGACCAGCATTACATCGTGCGCGACAACCAGATCGTGCTGATCGACGAATTTACCGGCCGCATGATGCAGGGCCGGCGCCTTTCCGACGGGCTGCACCAGGCGGTCGAGGCCAAGGAAGGTGTCGCGATCCAGCCCGAGAACGTGACCATGGCCTCGGTCACCTTCCAGAACTACTTCCGCCTTTATGAAAAACTCGCCGGGATGACCGGCACCGCCTCCACCGAGGCCGAGGAGTTCAAGGAAATCTACGACCTCGGCGTGGTCGAGATCCCCACCAACATGCCCATCGCCCGCGTCGACGAACACGACCAGGTCTTCAAGACCGCGCGCGAGAAGTTCGACGGCATCATGGAGGCGATCAAGGAAGCCAACGGCCGCGGCCAGCCGATCCTGGTCGGTACCACATCGATCGAGAAGTCCGAGGAACTGGCGGCGATGCTGACCAATGCCGGCATCCCGCACAACGTCCTGAACGCCCGCCAGCACGAGAAGGAAGCCCAGATCGTCGCCGATGCCGGCAAGGTCGGGGCGGTCACCATCGCCACCAACATGGCAGGCCGCGGCACCGACATCCAGCTTGGCGGCAACGTCGAGATGCAGGTGCTGGAGGCGCTGGCCGAGGACCCCGAGGCCGACCCCGCCGAGACCCGCACCCGGATCGAGGCCGAGCACGCCGAGGAGCGCAAGAAGGTGCTCGACGCCGGCGGCCTGTTCGTGCTTGCCACCGAACGGCACGAGAGCCGGCGCATCGACAACCAGCTGCGCGGCCGGTCGGGCCGTCAGGGCGACCCGGGGCGGTCCTCGTTCTTCCTGTCGCTCGAAGACGACCTGATGCGCATCTTCGGTTCCGAGCGGTTGGAAAAGGTACTGTCGACACTGGGCATGAAGGAAGGCGAGGCGATCGTTCACCCCTGGGTCAACAAGTCGCTGGAAAAGGCGCAGGGCAAGGTCGAGGCGCGCAACTTCGACATCCGCAAGACGCTGCTGAAGTTCGACAACGTCATGAACGACCAGCGCCGCGTGATCTTCGAACAGCGGCTGGACATCCTGCGCGCCGAGGATCTGTCGGAAACCGTGACCGACATGCGCCATTCGATGATCGAGGATCTGGTCACCAAGCATATGCCGCCGAACACCTATGCCGATCAGTGGGACGCCGAGGGGCTGCAGGATGCGGTCAAGGAATTCCTGAACCTGGAGATGCCGGTCACCGACTGGGCCGAAGAGGACGGCGTCGATCAGGAAGCCGTGCGCGAACGCCTGTGGGAAGCCGCCGACAAGATGATGGCCGAAAAGGAAGAAGCGTTCGGCCCCGAGTCGATGCGCACGATCGAGAAGCAGCTTCTGCTGCAGTCGATCGACGGCAAATGGCGCGAACATATCGTCACGCTGGAACACCTGCGCTCGGCGGTGAATTTCCGCGGCTACGCCGCCCGCGACCCGCTGAACGAATACAAGACCGAGGCCTTCGTCCTCTTCGACCAGATGCTGACCGCGCTGCGCGAGGACGTCACGCAGAAACTGGCCCGCATCCGCCCGCTCAGCCAGGACGAACAGCAGCAGATGATGGCCCAGATGCGCGCCGCCGCCGCCGCCGAGGGCAAGCTGGCGACGCCCGTTGATCTGCCACGGATCACGCCCGAGGGGCCCGCGCTGGTCGAAGGTTTCGACGAGAACGACCCGTCGACCTGGGGCAACCCGGGGCGCAACGACCCCTGCCCCTGCGGGTCGGGCAAGAAGTTCAAGCATTGCCACGGGCGGCTGGCCTGACGGCCAGCCCCCGGCGGCCGTCCCGGCAGCCTTCCGTCATCGAAGACCGGACACCGCGACCCGGCGCGGGGCGGGGCTTTTCACGCGCGCTATCGCGCGCTTCGGGGCCTGAACCGAGGCCGACGCAAACGTTTCATTGCGGTTAATTTTCGGATTTTCTGCTTCTGAATCATCGGCTTGCCGAAGTGTTCGCATTCGAACACCTGCGCCGTCCGGCCTCAAACCGCCCGCGCGCCGAACCAGGCCGACAGGCGCCGGTTCACGCGGAACCCGGCCAGCGTGCCCAGCATCACGCCAAGGCAGTTGGCGACGAAGTCCATCAACTCACGCTCGCGGTTCACATAGGGCTGGATGATCTCGATCGCGCCGCCATAGACCATCGCCAGCGGCACCACCCAGACCCAGCGGCGCGGCCCCGTCGCGATCACCGGGAACACCACCGCCGCGAACGCGATCAGGTGATAGACCTTGTCGAACTGGAAGCCCTGCGGCACCTGCGGCGCCGGCACAGGGGTCAGCGTCAGCACGCCCACCACCGCCGCCAGGATGAACCCCGCCACCAGCCCCAGCTGCGACATCCGGCGCAACGCCGTTGCCCCGGCCCGGTCGGCTTCTGGCCTTGATACACGCGAGTCGAACATGCGCCTTGCTAGCCCGCGCGCGCCGCAAGCGCCATCCATACTGCGTTACAGATGTTCGTGATGCCCCAACGCCCACCGATCACGCCGGCTCGGGCTCCCGCAAGCTGGCGGTCAGTCGCCCCAGCGCGCGCTCCTCAAGCTGGCGCACCCGCTCTTTCGAAATGCCCATCTCCGCGCCCAGCTCGGCCAGCGTCACCGGCTCGTCGGCCAGGTGCCGCGCCGCCACGATCCGGCGTTCGCGCGGCGGCAGTTCCGCCACCGCCTGATAGAGCGCCCGCCGCTGCCGCGACGTCTCGATCTGCGCCAGCACCGTGGTCTCGGTCGCCGGCGCGTCATCCTCGATCGTCTCGACCCAGGCGCGCCCGTCCTCGTCGCTCGACTGCGGCGCATCCAGCGACAGGTCGGGACCGGACATGCGGCCCATCATCAGCTCGACCTGCGCCTCGCTGACCTGCAACTCGCGCGCGATCCGCTGCGTCACCGGCTCGCTCGAATCGCCATCGACGGCGGCGCGCTGCAGCATGCGGCGCAGATGGAAGAACAGCTTCTTCTGGTTGGCATTGGTCGCCGTGCGGACCATCGACCAGTTGCGCATGACATAGTCCTGCATCGACGCGCGGATCCACCAGGCGGCATAGGTCGAAAACCGCGCGCCATTCTCGGGGTCGAACTTCTCGGCCGCGCGCATCAGCCCCAGGTTGCCCTGCTGGATCAGATCCTCGTAGGGCACTTCATACCGGCGGAACCGGCCCGCGAACGACACCGCCAGCCGGGAATACGCGGTGATCAGCCGATGCAGCGCCGCCTCGTCCCGCTTGTCGCGCCACGCGATCGCAAGGGCCGTCTCGGTGGGCGCATCCAGGATCTCCTCGGCCATCGAGGCGCGGATGTAGCGGCGGATATGCGGGTCGTGCAGTCCCATCTGCTGGCCTTCCTGCTGCCGCGCCAGGTCACGCTACAATATGGTAGCGCCTTGCGCGCAATTGATATCGTATCGCTACTATCGGCCCCCGTCCTTGTCAAGCCACAGTGCCGCGACTACCTCCGCTTGATGACCGAGTTCACTTCGCCCCTTCGCGCGCCGGCACCCGCTGCGCCCGCCACCGCCGTCGAACTGGCGGAACAGGTCGTGCACCTCGCGCGCCTCGTCCACGGCAACGCGCGCGAGGATGGGCTGACCCCCGCGCAATGGACCGCGCTGCGCTATTTTGCACGCGCCAACCGCTTCTCGCGCACCCCCTCGGCCTTCTCCGAATTTCACGCGACAACGCGCGGCACCGCCTCGCAAACGGTGAAATCCCTCGTCGCCCTCGGCCTGCTGGAGCGGCGCCCGAACGAACAGGACGGCCGCTCCGCGCTTTTCGAGGTCACGCCGGCCGGCCACGCGCGCCTGGCCGAGGATCCCCTGGGCGCGCTCGGCACCCTGATCGACACGCTTCCCGCTGAGGACCGCAGAGCGCTTGCCACCGCCCTCTCGCGGCTGACGGGCGGCATGTCGCGGCTGCGCGCGGCGCCGATCTTCGGCAACTGCGTGGATTGTGGCCACTGCGACACGTCCCTTGACGGGCCGGCCTACTGCCGCTGCACGCAGTCCCTGCTGGCCGAGTCCGAGATGCGCGCGCTCTGCGCCGACTTCGCGCCCGCGAACCTCTCCGCGCCGCGCTAGATCGCGCGCGCGGGCAAGCTACTGCCCTCAATACACCTTGCCGCGCGCGCTGACCGGCCAGACCACCTCGACCCTGCCGCCGCGCACGCCGACGTACCAGTCGTGCAGGTTGCAGGTCGGGTCGCAATGTCCCGGCACCAGGCGCAGCTTGTCGTTCACCGCCAGCACGCCGGCCGGGTCCGCGATCTCGCCATGCTCGTCCGAGCATTTCACGTAAGTCACGTCGTCGCGGCCGAAGACGACGGGCAGGCCGGAATCCACCGACTGCGCCTTCAGCCCGGCGTCGCAGATCGCCTTGTCGGCCTTGGCATGGCTCATGATCGAGGTCAGCAGGAACAGCGCGTTCTCCCACTCGCCCGCGTCGATCCGGTTGCCGTCGCTGTCCAGGATGCGCCCGTAGTCCGCGTCCATGAAGGCGTAGGAGCCGCATTGCAGCTCGTTATAGACGCCGCTGCTCGATTCGAACGGATAGCTGCCGGTACCGCCGCCGCTAACGACATCGCAGTCCAGCCCCTCGGCTTTCAGCGCCGCGACCGCGTCCGTCACCATCGCGACCGCGACATCAACCTTGGCCTTGCGGTCGGCGTAGCTTTCCAGATGCTGCATCGCCCCCTGATAGGCCTGCAGCCCGGCGAACTTCAGCCCCGGCGCGGCCTCGATCGCCCGTGAGATCTTGACGACGTCAGGGGTCGTGGTCACCCCGCACCGGCCGGCCCCGCAGTCGATCTCGACCAGGCATTCAAGCGTCGTGCCATGCCGGACCGCCGCCTCCGAAAGATCGGCGAGATTGGCCGGGTCGTCCACGCAGACCAGCGTGCGCGCGCCCAGCTTCGGCAGCCGCGCCAGCCGGTCGATCTTGGCCGGATCGCGCACCTGGTTCGACAGCATCACGTCCGAAATGCCGCCGCGCGCGAAAACCTCGGCCTCGCTCACCTTCTGGCAACAGACGCCGCAGGCGCCACCCAGTTCCATCTGCAGCTTCGCCACGTCGACCGACTTGTGCATCTTGCCATGCACCCGAAGGCGCATGCCGTGGGCCCGGGCGTAGTCGCCCATCTTGCGGATGTTGCGCTCCAGCGCGTCCAGGTCCAGCAGCAGGCAGGGCGTCTGGATATCGCCCTCGCGCATCCCCGGCAGGGCGGGAATGTCGTAGCCCACGTCCAGCCCGTCGAGTTTTGTCGCTGAAGTCATTCTCGCCTCCGTCAGGGGGTGATCCGGGGTCGGCGGTCCGGATCGACATGGCCACCGGTGATGATGACGCCCACGCGCCTAGCGCGAAAGACCCCGGGGTTCGTCATGATATCGGTGACATGGCGGGGCGGGAAATGCCATGTCCCGTCTTTCAACGGCACCTTCCGCCCGTAGTCGACGGTCTCGGGCGCAAGGTCGGCAATAATCCTCCCCGCCTTGAGGCTGTGCGTGGCGAAGACGTCGTCGCATGTCGGAATATCCAGGACCGGCGCCTGCATCCTGTCCTCACGTTCTCGGCGCTCGGGGGGTCAAGGGGGGCGCGTACGCCCCCCTTGCGAGGGGGTGCGGGGGGCGAGCAGCCCCCCGCGCGCCCGCCATCGCCGCCAATGCCTCGGGCGACCGCCAGGCCACTGAATAGGGTTAAAATTCAGTTAACAAAAAAAACGCTTTGCATTCCAAAACAATGCGTTGCGCGATCGTCCAAGCTTGGACCGACCCACTTTCCGGCTTCGGCCCGTACCTCAACCGGGCATCGTGACCACCACCTTGCCGGTCGATTTCCGGCTGCTCAGCAGCTCCAGCCCCTCCCCCGCACGCTCAAGCGGCAGGGTGTGGCTCACATGCGGCGCCAGCCGCCCCTCGGCGTACCAGGCCAGCAGCCGACCCAGCGAGGCGCGGATCACCTGCGGCCGGAACGCCATGTAGCCGCCCCAGTAGAAGCCGATCACATCCAGGTTCTTGACCAGCAGGATATTCGCCGGGAACTGCGGCACCTGCCCCCCGGCGAAGCCGATCACCACGAACCGCCCCTCGGGGTTGAGGGCGCGCAGCGCCGCCGTCGCGGCGGGCTCGCCGACCGCATCATAGACCACGTCCACGCCCCCCAGATCCTTGAAAGCCGCGCGCAGATCCGCCCCGTCGCTGTCGATCAGGACGTCCGCACCCGCCGCCCGGGCCACCACCAGCTTCTCGGCGCCGCGCGCCACGGCCACGACACGCGCGCCCATCAGCTTGCCGATCTGCACGGCGGTCAGCCCCACGCCGCCGGCGGCGCCCAGCACCAGCAGCGTTTCCCCCTCCCGCAACCGCGCCCGCTGGCCCAGCGCGACATGCGAGGTCCCGTAGGCGACGATGAAACCCGCCGCTTCCTCGAAAGGCATCGCATCGGGCAGGGGCACGCAGCGATCCGCGGGAAAGCACCCGTACTCGGCCAGGCCGCCCTGCCCGCCGAATGCCGCGACGCGCTGGCCGGCAACCAGCCCCGACACACCGGCTCCCAGCGCGTCGACCTCGCCCGCAACCTCCATCCCCATGACGAAGGGCAGCGCGGGACGCTCCTGATACTGGCCCCGGGTCATCAGAAGGTCAGCAAAATTCAGCCCACAGGCACGAATCTTCAACCGGACCTTACCCGCGCCGGGCACAGGCAGCGGCACGTCGGTCAATGCGGGTGGACTGTCGATGTCGGACAGGACGAAAGCGCGCATGCTTGCTCCTTTTGGTTGACCTGTGTGACTTGGCGCGTATCCGCGGCGCCTGCCAGCATGATCGTCGGCTGACGTAACGTAAAGCGATCAAACGTTTTGCAACGACGAGAGTTGCATTTCGCGAATACACGCGCAGGTTGATCGTAAAATGCTTCGCATTTTGCGAAAACACGCGTAGATTGTTTGCGACTCGAGCAACACTCGCCCCGGTTTTATGGTTAACGCCAGCGCGCGCCGGGAGAGAACCCACCATATTCACCGCCGAATGCTGGAAAATCCCAAAGAAGCGCGAATTATTCTCCTGCGCAGCGAAATTGGCACGAAACGTGCTTGGTAGGTGGGATGAGGCGATCCGCATCCTGCCGAAAGCCTTGCTGAAGCACACGTCTGAATAACGAGGAGAATAGCGTGAAACACCCTGTTGATGAGCATGTCGGCAAGCGGATCCGTCACTGTCGCTGGATGGTGGGAATGACCCAGCAGCAACTCGCCGATGCGGTCGGCATCAAGTTCCAGCAGATCCAGAAGTACGAGACGGGCATGAACCGTGTCAGCGCATCGCGGCTTTGGGATATCGCCCATACGCTCAACGTGCCGGTCAGCTTCTTCTTCGAAGGCCTCGACTCGGGGGACGGCGTCGCGGCCGAACTCGACGCGGACATCCTGTCGAACAAGGAAGCCCTCGAACTGGTGCGCACCTACTACACGATCCCCGAGACCCAGCGTCGTCGCCTGTTCGATCTCGCGCGCGTGCTGTCCGACGCGGCCTGAGCCGTTGGCGCAGTGCCCTTGAACCCGGCGGGTCGCACAGGCTAGAAGCCTGCCGCGGCGCGTCTGCGGGCCGCTCCGATGGAGGGCTCGCGATGAACGGCCGAAGCTATTCCGGCGCGCTGACCGCCGACTTGTGGCGAACAGCGCATGCCTTGGCCGATATCGCGCGTCCGGTCACGCTGCAATTCTTCCGCAGCACCGACCTGGACGTGAGCAGCAAGAATGCTTTGCACTTCGACCCGGTCACCGCGGCGGACCGCGCGGCAGAAGCCGCGATTCGGTCCGCACTGGCGGAACGTCGCCCGCAGGACGCGGTCCTGGGCGAGGAGCAGGGCCTGACGCCCGGCACCAGCGGCCTGACCTGGATCATCGATCCGATCGACGGCACGCGCGGGTATCTTTCGGGCACGCCGACCTGGGGCGTGTTGATCGCGTTGGCCGATACCGAGGGGCCGATGCTGGGATTGATCGACCAACCCTATATCGGCGAGCGGTTCTGGGGCGGGCTGGGCGAAGCCGCCTGCGAGGGGCCGCATGGCCGGTCGCGTCTGGTCACGCGGCGGCCAAGGCCGCTGGAACAGGCGGTGCTCTACACCACCTTCCCCGAGATCGGCACCGACGCGGAACGCGCCGCGTTCGAGCGCGTGCGCGACCGGGTCCGGCTCGTGCGGTACGGGATGGATTGCTATGCCTATGCCTTGCTGGCGGCCGGCCAGATCGACCTGGTGATCGAGGCCGGGCTGCATGTCTATGACATCGCCGCCCCGCTGGCGGTGATCGAGGCCGCGGGCGGGATCGTCACCGACTGGCACGGCGGCCCGGCGCATGCGGGCGGGCAGGTGCTGGCCGCCGCGAACCGGGAAATCCATGCCGAGGCGCTGGCGCTGCTGCAAGGCTGACCCGGCGATCGGTCTGGCCGCACGGCCCCCCAAAGCCCCTGAGGGGATGATTTCCGCGCAAGGTGTGCACGCGTGCACACTTTCGCAAGCCATTGAAACCGCTTGCGAAAAATCCGGCGTTAACCGCAATGAAACTTCTGGCCGGCGCGGTTTTCAGACCGCCCGCGCCACCGTCGCCACGCCCAGGGCGTCCAGCGCGCGCCGCGCGATGGCTGCCGCCGACATGCCCGCCTGTTCGTACATCTGCGCCGGGCTGGCCTGGTCGATGAACCGATCCGGCAGCGTCACCGTGCGCACCGTCAGACCGCGGTCCAGCGCGCCGGTATTGGCCAGATGGTGCAGCACCATCGCGCCGAAGCCGCCCTGCGCGCCCTGTTCGACGGTGATCAGCGCGGCATGATGGCGCGCGAGCTGGCCGATCAGATCGGTATCCAGGGGTTTGGCGAAGCGCGCATCGGCCAGGGTCACGGTGATGCCGCGCCGGGCGAGCAGTTCGGCGGCGCGGCGGACCTCGTCCAGATGGGCGCCAAAGGACAGGAAGGCGACATGGCTGCCCTCGGCCAGCACGCGGCCCTTGCCGATCTCCAGCACCTCGCCGAAGTCGGGCATGTCGACCCCCACGCCTTCGCCGCGTGGAAAGCGGAAGGCGATGGGGCCGGCGTCATGCGCGGCGGCAGTGGCGACCATGCGGATCAGATCGGCCTCGTCCCCCGCGGCCATGACGGTGAAGCCCGGCAGGTTCGAAAGGTACGCCACGTCGAAGGCCCCGGCATGGGTCGCACCGTCCGCACCCACCAGCCCCGCGCGGTCGATGGCAAAGCGCACCGGCAGGCCCTGCAGCGCCACGTCATGCACGATCTGGTCGTAGCCGCGCTGCAGGAAGGTCGAGTAGATCGCGCAGAACGGGCGCAATCCGGCGGCCGCCATGCCGGCGGCAAAGGTCACCGCGTGCTGCTCGGCGATGCCCACGTCAAAGACTCGGCGCGGAAAGCGCTTTGCCATGATGTCGAGGCCCGTGCCGCCGGGCATGGCGGCGGTGACCGCGACCAGCTTGGGGTCGCGGGCCGCGGCCTCGGTCAGCGCCTTGCCGAAGACGCCGGTATAGCTGGGCGCGTTGGCGCCGCCCTTGGCCTGCGCGCCGGTGGCGAGGTCGAATTTCGACACGCCGTGATAGCAGCATTGCGACGCCTCGGCCGGGGCATACCCCTTGCCCTTGACGGTGCGGGCATGGATCAGCACCGGGCCGGTGGCCTGCGCGCGCACCGCGCGCAAGGTGGCCAGCAGTTCGGGCATGGAATGGCCGTCGATAGGGCCGAGATAGGTGAAGCCCAGATCCTCGAACAGCGTGGCGCTGCCCGGCTGGCCGGTCAGCATGGCGCGCGTGCGGCGCGCGTGATCGCGCAGGGGCGCCGGCAGCGCGGCTTCGAAACCCGCCGCCAGGTCGCGCAGCGCCAGTGCCGGCGGCGTCGCGCCCAGCTTGCGCAGATAGCCGCTCATCGCGCCGACGGGCGGGGCGATGGACATGTCGTTGTCGTTGAGGATCACGAAAAGCCTGCGCCCCTCGGCCCCGGCGTTGTTGAGCGCCTCGTAGGCCATGCCGGCGGTGATCGAGCCGTCGCCGATGACAGCGATGGCGTCGCCCGTGGGCTGGCCCATGTCGCGCCCCACCGTGAAGCCCAAAGCGGCCGAGATCGAGGTGGAGCTGTGCGCCGCGCCGAACGGGTCATGTTCGCTTTCGGACCTCTTGGTGAAGCCGGAGATGCCGCCGCCCTGGCGCAGCCCGTCCATGCGGTGCCGCCGCCCGGTCAGGATCTTGTGCGGATAGCACTGGTGGCCGACGTCCCAGATCAGCTTGTCGAAGGGCGTGCGGAAGACTGCGTGCAGCGCGACGGTCAGTTCGACCACCCCCAGCGAGGAACCAAGATGCCCGCCGGTGCGGCTGACGGCGGAGATCACCTCGGCGCGCAATTCGTCCGACAGCGCGGCCAGTTCGGTATCGTCGAGCGCGCGCAGGTCGTGCGGGCCGGCGACGCGGTCGAGAAGCGGGGTGGGGGACATCGTCTGCTCCTTCGAAAGGAAAAAAGGTGCCGTGGGGCAGGCCCGCACGGCACCAGTTTCCTGTTGCCAACAGGAAAGGGAACCGGGCGCAACTGGCCCGACGTCCGGGGCGGCTGTGTCCCGAACACCGTAGGGGGGGCGGTTCTGCCGCCGCCCGCCCCGATGGCGAAGTCTCAACCCAGCCGGGTTTCGGCTTCGGGCAGTACCTGGCTGAAGGGCATCGGCGGCGGCGCGTTCTGGCTGTCCTCGGGCAGGAACCAAGCCACCACCCGGATCGCGCCCAGGATCAGCCCGATCGCCAGCACCACCGCCGCGGCATAGCCGGCCCCGCGCAGCATTTCCGACAGGATCCAGGAGCGCAGGCGCTGTGCGCGTGTCTGGCCGGTATAGTCAAGGTCGCTCATCGCTTTGCCTCCCTCAGTCATAGCTGGGCGCGTAGCCGCGCTCCTGCGCCCAGACGAACCAGTTGTCGACCACCGTGCCGGTCAGCAGGATGCCGATCCCGCCGGTCAGCGTGGTCAGCACCGCGAACCACCAGGCCCAGCGATGGATCCCCTCCATCGTGGCATTGAAGCCCATCGTCCAGCGCCAGAAGAGCGCCGCCCGCTCGGCCGCGGTGCCGCGGTCGACGATCTGCTCCAGCTCCCGGTCGCCGCCGAAACGGCTGACCGCCAGGATCGTCGCCCCGTGCATGGCAAAGAGCAGCGCCGAGCCATAGAGGAACACGATCGAGAGCGCGTGGAACGGATTGTAGAAGAGGTTGCCGTAGGTCAGGCTGAAGAGGTTGGTCCAGTCGAGATGGGTGAAGATGCCGTAGGGCACCGCCTCGGACCACGACCCCATCAGGACCGGGCGGAACAACCCCAGCACCAGAAAGAGCCAGATCGCCGACGCGAAGGCCCAGGCGACGTGCTTGCCCATGCCCAGCGCCTCGGCCCGGAGCCAGGTGCGGACCCACCAGGTCATCACGCTGATCAGCAGGAAGAACGAGGCGATGAGGAAATACCCCCCCTGCGCCAGCGGCGGAAAGCGCAGGCCCCATTCCGGCCCCGGCGGGTCCAGCGACAGCCAGAAGAGGTCGCGCAGGAACACCGCCGGGTTGAACCCCGCCTGCCACCAGAACCACATGCCGACCATGACGAACCAGATCGTCCCGGTGGCCAGGCTGATCACGCCCATCGTGCCCAGGTAGACCGGACCCAGTTGCGCGTTGCCGAACCAGCCCGCGAGGTTCGAGAACCTCGCCCCGCGCGTGCGGTTCTCCAGCTCGACCCCCTCGACCATGCCCATTTCGGGCGCGGCGCGGACCTGCACCTGCGTGAAGATGTTCTGATACTCAGCCATTGACGCCTCCCGCGATATCGCGCCACCAGGGCAGATCGAGCCACCAATCCCACCAGAACACCCACTGGTCGAACCAGATCGTGCCCGAGATGACGATGCAGATCGCCGACCAGAACCCGGCGTTCAGCGCCAGAAGCAGCCCCAGCCGGTGGATCCCCAGGGGGCCCACCGAATAACCGATCAGGTCGCGGAAGAAGGTGTCCTCGTGGTCGGGCGTCTTCATCCGCTCGCCCTTCTTGGGATTGGCCGCCGACAGGACCAGCCCGCCATGCAGCGCCAGCGCCAGCGCGGTGGTGAAAAAGAACGTCACCGCGATCATGTGCGCCGGGTTGTAGTGGAAATTCCCGTAGGTATAGCCGACGTTCGACACCCAATCGAGATGCGTCCAGATCCCGTAGGGAAAGGCATAGCCCCAGGCCCCCATCAGGATCGGGCGGATCACCACCAGCGTCGTATAGGCGAAGATCGCCACACCGAAGGCGAAGGGGACGTGAAATCCCATGCCCAGCTTTCGGCAGATCTCGACCTCGCGCAGAAGCCAGCTGATGAAGGCGCCATGCGCGCAGATCGTCACGATCTGCCAGAGCCCGCCCTCGCGCAGCGGCGCCGCGCCCAGCCCGTATTCCAGGGGCGGCGGGTTGATCGTGATCAGCCAGGGGCTCCATTCCCCCTGCAGCGACGCCCCCCAGAAGATCAGGAGCGTGCCCAGCACGGCGAAGAAGATCGTCGTGACCCCGAAGAAGCCGACGTAGAACGGCCCGACCCAGAAGTCGAACAGGTTCCCGCCGACAAGCGTGCCGCCCGGCACGCGGTATTTTCGCTCGAAGCTGAGCAATGCCATGCTTCCCTCCGCTTGGCTCGGCGGCCCCTGGGCCGTCATCTTGGTATCAAGGCGGGCGACCGTGCCGCCCGCCCTGGATCGGTCACTGCATCGGGCGATCGTATTTCGTCGCGGCGATGTTCAACCAGTTGTAGGAGGGCGTGCTCAGCAGGACGAGATGGATCATCACCGCCAGCAGAAACAGAAACACCCCCTGCGCCACGAAAACGCGACGCGGGTCGAAGATCAGCCAGATCTTGTAGAACTTGCTCATGCTTCTTTCCCTTTCAGAACCACGGCCGCCAGATGAACACGGCAAGGTGGGCAACGATTGCCACCGCCGAGAACAGCCAGAGACCGCTCATGTAAACCGAGTGCAGTTCCTGTGCCTGCTCGTCGGTGAGACCTGTGAACGACAGGTCTGTTCTTTCAGCCATACTCTCCTCCGGATCGTCAGACTGTTGCCGCACGCCCTGCGGCCGGGTCAGTGACGTGACGGGATGCCCCGCCACCGATTTCTCCGCCCGCCGCGTCTTGGCGCCCGGAGGAATTTCTGCAGCGCGCCGTCAGCCGCGCAGGATCGTCGGCGCGATCATGTGCGCCTCGGCGCGGGCGCGGGCGATCGGCCCCTGCGCCGGCATCCGGCCATCGCGCAGCGCGGCCCAGGCCCAGAAGGCCAGCGCGAACGGCAGCGCCGCGGCAAAGATCAGCGCGAACCAGATCCGGTACTCCCACTTTCCGGTCCGCACGTGCCGCGGGCGCGGCGAGTTGACGGTGAAGTCGGCCATGATCTCTCTCTCCCTCTCCTCAGCTTCCGGGCGCTGCAGGTCGCAGCGCCAGAACGGTTTCCCTGACCACGCGCTCGGCGCCGGCTTCCAGCGCGGCCCTCTCGGCCGCATCGCGCAAGGTTCGCGCGGCGGAAATGCGGGTCAGGATCGGATGTTCGGCGACGATGCGGTCAAGCTCGGCCTGGGCATCGCTGTCCCAGGGGAAATCGCGGCGCAGCGTCGCGGGGGTGGCCTGCGCGCTGTCCATCTCGCTGCCCAAGGGCAGGATGTGGAAAAGCGCATCGAAGAGGCCATTGCAGACCTCCTGCAGCGCATAGACCGCGCCGGCGTAGCCCATGAAGGGCGTGCCCGTCGCGCGCCGGATGGCAGCACCCGGAAAACCTGCAGGGATGAACGCGGGCGCGGGACCGTAGCCGCCCTTCATCTCGGCCAGGTACATCTTCTCGTTGATCGAGCCGAAGACGATCAGCGGGCGCTTGGCGTGCAGGGTCGCGCGCACCGCCTCGTTGTTGGTCTTGGTGCCGGCGACGCGGGCGGTGGCCAGCGCGCAGGGCAGGCCCAGGTCGCTTTCCAGATAGTTGCGCAAGCCGCGCGCGTAGGTCTCGTTGGCGACGACGGCGAAACTGGCCGTCGCAAAGAAGTCCTGCGTGACCGACCGCCACAGGTCCCAGACGGGTTTCAGCGTCGAATGCTTTTCGCGCGCGATGAACGGCTCGGGGTCGAGCCCCAGCATCTCGCCCAGCGTGCGCAGGAAGCGCGTGGTCGAGTCCATGCCGATTGGCGCCTGCAAGTAGGGCTTGCCCAGCACCTCGGCCAGGCCGCGTCCGAATTCGCGATACATGACGACATTGACATCGGCGTTGACCAGATCGCGCATCTCGGCCAGATGCGCGCCCAGCGGCAGCACCATGTTGACCTCGGCGCCGATCCCTTCGACCAGCCGGCGGATCTCGGCCAGGTCCGAGGGCATGTTGAAGACGCCATACATCGGACCCAGGATGTTGACGCGGGGCTTGGCGCCCTCCTCGCGCGTCTTCTCGCGCGGCATCCGGCCCTTTGTCATGCCGAATTCGGTGAAGATCCAGGTCATCGCCCGGTCCGCGGCCTGCCACTGATCCTCGTCGATGGTGCGCGGCAGAAAGCGCTGGATGTTGGTGCCCTGCGGCGTCACGCCACCGCCGATCATCTCGGCGATGGACCCGGTCACCACGACCGCCGGCAACGCGGGGTCGAGCGTCTTCCACGCGCGCGACATCGAGGCCTCGGTGCCCGAACTCATCTCGTCCTCGCCCAGGCCCGTGACGACGATGGGCAACTCGTGCGGCGGCAACGCGTCGGTGTAGTGCAGGACCGAGGTCACCGGCAGGTTCTCGCAGCCCACCGGCCCGTCGATTACCACCTGCAATCCCTTGACGGCGCAGAAGGCATAGACCGCTCCCCAGTAGCCGCCGGCCCGGTCGTGATCCTGGATCAGCATGGCGCACCTGCGTGACAGGCGGCGGCGCGGCGGGGGTGTTGCGCGTGGCGGCTGCCATACGTACGCCATACGCTTGCCATACGCTTGCCATACGCTTTCTGGCAGGGAATTTTCGGGGTTCCGGGCATCAGATCATCTCCTCCGCCTTGCGCGCCTTCGCGGCCTTGTCGAGCTTCTTCTGATGCGCCGCCCGGAAGTCCGGGCGCAGGTTCGGATCGCCCTCCCAGACCCCCGCCGTGTCGCCCGCGCCGACCCCTTCGAAGAAGTCGCGCATGCTGTCCATCCGCGCCTTCCCGGCGATGGCCGCGTTGACCACCTCGCCCAGACTGCCGGCGCCGGCGGGACCCATCAGCGGCCGGGCCGAGATCAGGTTGGTGAAGTAAAGCGCTGGAATCGCGAGTTGTTTTGCCTGCTGCACGACCGGCGTCGTGCCGATGGCCAGGTCCGGTTTCACCGCCTCCATCGCGCCCAGATCGTCGGCGAGCGAGGCGCGGAACTTGACCTTCACGCCCTTCGCCTCCAGCCATTCGCGGTCCGCATCGGACCAGGGCGAGCGCGCGCAGGCCGTTCCCACATAGGGGATTTCCGCGCCGCTCTCGATCAGCAGGCGCGCCACCAGCAGCTCCGACCCCTCGTAGCCCGACAGCGTGATACGGCCCTTGATCGGTACCTGCCCCAGCGCCCCCCGGATCGCCGGCAGAAACGCGTTCTGTGACGCCGCGACCTTTTCCTTTGCGATTCCAAGCAGTTCACCGATCCCCGCCAGCCACGCCGCGGTCCCGTCGATGCCCACCGGCGCCGATCCCAGCACCGACCGCCCGGCCGCCTGGAACTCGCGGATCGAGGCCGCGTAGAACGGATGCACCGCCGCCACCGCGACGCCATCGAGCGCCGCGTAAAGCTCGCGCCACTCGCGCACCGGCACCACCGGCCCCGCCGCCAGCCCCATCGGCGCCAGCATCGCCCCGATCATCATCGGATCGGCCGGGAACATCTCGCCCAGCAGCGTCACCGTCGGACGATCCGCGCGCCCCGAGACCGGCGCCGGCACCGGGCCTGCCTCGACCTCGGCGCGCGCGTAGGCCAGCATCGCGCCGGAAAGTACGTCCTTGGCCTCGGCATGGGTCGGCACGCCGAAGCCCGGCACGTCGATCCCGACGATCCGCACACCGTTGATTTCCCTGGGCAACAGCCGCAGCGGCACGCCGCTGGCGGCGGGCACGCAGAGGTTGGTCACCACGATGGCGTCGTAGCGCGCGGGATCGGCAAGCTCGTGGACCGATTCGCGGATATCCTCGAAGAGCTTGCCGGTGACCAGCGTTTCGGAGTTGAACGGGACGTATCCCACCGACCGCCGCGCACCGTAGAAATGGCTCACGAAGGTCAGTCCATAAACGCAGCAGGCCGAGCCCGACAGCACCGTCGCCACCCGCCGCATCCGAAGGCCCACGCGCAGGCTGCCGAAGGCCGGGCACATCGATTCCGGCTTGTCATGCGGCCCGCGCGGATAGTCCCTGGCGAACTGCTCCAGCACGTCGCCCTTGCCGGCCGCCCGCGCCGCGGCCGCCATCTGCGCCGCCGGCGCGTGGCAACCGGCGCCATCCGTGCCCGCATCGACCTGCGGTACCGGCACTGACGGCTCGTCCATCCGTTCGATGGTCACCTGGCCGGCGGCATCGTAGCCAACCTCGTATCCGGCGCGATCAGACATCGTCGTACACCACCTCCAGCGACTTCTTCGGCGCGGCGTACTTGCCGCGCATGTCGGCATCGCTCGCGGGCATCAGGACCACGTCGCCGCCGGTGTGCTTGCTGTCGAAAAGCCCCAGCAGCCCGTCCTGGGTCAGCGGTGTCGGGCGCAGCGGCGGCGCTTCGGCGACGTTCTCGGCCAGTTCGGCGAAAAGCCCGCCCCAGCGCCCGGCATCGGTGCCGACGATCTGGTAATTTGCGGATTTCTTGCGCAAATCCTCGTCCGCCGGGATCGCGGCCAGGATCGGGATCTTGACCTCGGCAGCGAATGCCGCGGCCTCGCCGGTGCCGTCATCCTTGTTGATGACCAGCCCCGCGACGCCGACGTTGCCGCCCAGCTTGCGGAAGTACTCGACCGCCGAGCAGACATTGTTCGCCACGTAAAGGCTTTGCAGATCGTTCGAGGCGACAACGATGACCTTCTGCGCCATGTCGCGCGCGATCGGCAGGCCGAAGCCGCCGCAGACCACGTCGCCCAGGAAGTCCAGAAGCACATAGTCGAAGTCCCAGTCGTGGAACCCGAGTTTTTCCAGCAGCTCAAAGCCGTGGATGATGCCGCGGCCGCCGCAGCCGCGGCCGACCTCGGGCCCGCCAAGTTCCATCGCGAAGACGCCGCCGCTCTTGAAGCAGACATCGCCGATCTTCACTTCCTCGCCCGCCAGCTTCTTGCGGGTCGAGGTTTCGATGATCGTCGGGCAGGCCTTGCCGCCGAACAGCAGACTCGTGGTATCGGATTTCGGGTCGCAGCCGATCAGCAGCACGCGCTTGCCGCGCTCGGCCATCATGTGGCTCAGGTTGGCCAGGGTGAAGGACTTGCCGATCCCGCCCTTGCCGTAGATCGCGATGATCTGGGTCTTCTTCGTGGGCGGGTCCGCCGGCACCTCCAGCGTCGGGTCTTCTGCGGCCTCGTCGCGCAGTCGCTGGTCGAAATCCTTGAGGTTCGGCACGTCGAGAGTCATGTCAGCTTTCCCATTCCAGGATCATTTTCAGGCAACGCGGGTCGTTGAAGGCGACCGTGTAGGCATCGACGGCGGCCTCGACCGGCTGTCGGTGCGTGATCAGTCCGGCAAGCGACAGCGCCCCGGATTCGATGAGTTTGCGGGTCGCCAGCAGGTCTTCCGGGGCCCATTCGGCCGCGATGCGCAGCCTCGCTTCCTTCATGAAGGCCGGCGGGAAGGCAAAGCTGACGGGTTGGGTGTAGAAACCCGCCAGCACGACCTCACCGCCCCGCGTCAGGCGCCCGATCAGCGTATTCAGCAGGCCATCGGCGCCCGAGGCGTCATAGATCGTCGCGTAATCGCGCCGCGGGTCGTCATCCGGGTGGATCACGGTGTAGCCCTGCGCCCCGTCGCGGCGCGCAGGATCGATGTCCCAGACCACGGGCGGGGGCGCGCCGGCGGCCAGCGTCAGACGCGCCAGCAACCGGCCCAACACGCCATGCCCGACGATCAGTTCGGGCGGTTGCGAGCGGGGATCCGCCAGCGCGTGGCGCGCCGTCGCGGCCAGTGCGAGCAAGGCGCCCTCGGCCCCAAGTGCGCGATCGATCCGGGTGACCCTGGTTGCATCGGTGACCAGGACCTGCGCCGCACCGCCGAAAAGGCCATGAACCGGCCCCCCATCGGTGCCGACGAAACAGTTCGCGCCGGGCACAAACACCCGCTCGCCCGGCTTGTAACCCGCCTCCGCACCGGCTTCGATTATCTCGCCCGCGGCTTCATAGCCGGGAACCAGCGGATAGCCCATCCCCGGAAACGGCGCCATCTGGCCGGTCCAGAAAAGCTTTTCGGTGCCTGTGGAAATGCCGGAATGGCTGATCCTTACGACCAGGTCGCGCGGTCCGGGCGCCTGCAGCGCGACATGACCGAGGGCGAGCTTCCGTGGGCTGGAAAGTAAGATCGCTCTGGTCTGCACCGCATGCCCCCCTTGTCCCGCCAATCCGCGCACGTTTGGCGCCTTGGGCAGTTTCTGTCATTCTAAGCTTACATTTTAATCTGTCAACATATGTGGACAGTTATTCTTCAACTGATCTGATACGGTGGCCTGCGGACGCCGTTGCCATGACGACGCAAGTCACAAAAGTCCTGTAACTGCGGAGGATACGGATGTTCCGGAACTGCGCATCGGATAGCATGCCGGCGATGTCGACCGCCGAGCGGGTGCGGCCGGTGCGCATCGCCAGAGTGTAAACCGAAAAGTACACATCGACCTGCGGGTCCGGTCGCGCGCCGCCCGACATCGGCTCGGACAGAATCAATCGACCACCGGGCGGTAGCGCCTGGGCCACGGCGCGCAGCAGCGCCGCGGCCGTCGCGTCATCATGATCGTAAAGGACGCGCACCAGGGAAATGACGTCGGCGCCCACGTCGGGGATGCCCTGCCGGAAGCTGCCGCCCCGCCGCGCGACATCGCCCGGCAATGCCGCCTGCGCCACCACTTCCGGCAAATCGAAGAGCGTGAGCTGAAGATCCGGTGCACGCCCCCGCACCGCGCGCAGAAAGGCGCCCGTGCCGCCCCCGACATCCATCAGGTGCCGATGTCCGCGCAGCGAGACCTGCGCCAATGTTTCTTCGGCCACCAGCGCCTGGCTGTCGGCCATGAGCCGGGAATAGCGCGCCGCGGCCTCGGCATCGCCGCCGCCGCCCAGAACATAAGGCCAGAACCGCGCCAGCGCCGGATCGGTTTCACCGCGGAAGAAGGCCTGCGGATCGGACAGATCTGCGTAGAGCACGCGATGATGGCGGACCATTTCCTCGAGCCCCGGCACGGCGAGAAACGCCGCGCCCCGCCGCGAAAGCGCATAGCGCGCGCCCCGCCGCCGCAACAGGCCCAGCGCCGCACCCGCCTGCAGCAGGACGGACAATCGCGCCACGGGCACGCCGCAGCGCACGGACAACCCGGCGGCATTGCCCGGCCCCTCGGCCAGCATGTGCATCAGGCGCAGTTCGACCAGCGCCATCAGGACCTGGCTGCGCACGAAACCCTGCATGATATCGAAAATCGCCGCGCCTTCTGCCCGGACCAGCCGGCGCAGGAGAGGCACACGCGCCGCCCAGGCCTGGAACCGGCGCGAGCCCGCCAGCCGATTCGCCCAGCCCGGTCCGGGCGGGATCAGGTCATCGCTTGTCGCCACCCCTGGAATCCTTCCCCAGGACCGGCGCGCCCGACCTCACGTTCGCACCGGCGCAACCGGCGTCATGCGCTCGGCGTGCAGTCGCACCATCGCGGCGAGTTGCGCCTCACCAGGGCAGGACGGGATCGAGGCGATGGCACCGGACAGGATGTCGCGCAGTCGGCGAATCGCGCCCTGCACTCCCAATTCCTGCACCGCCGAGGGGCGGGCAAGCGCCACATCCTGCCCCACCGGTTTTCCCAGCGTGTCGGCGTCGTAAAGCGCGTCGCGCAGATCGTCGGCCACCTGGAACGCCTCGCCGATACGCGCGCCGAGTTCTTCCCAGGGCTCGGGGTCCTGCCCGGAGGCCGCCGCGCCCATCTTGGTCGCGGCCATGAACAGCGCCGCGGTTTTCGACCGGTGATAGGCGCGCAGATCGACCGTTTTCTCGCTTTCCCACCCTTGGCCCGCACAGATTCCATGCGGCATACCGGCGTGATGCGCGAGAAGCCGCGTGAGCGATAGCGCGCGCAGGGCGTCCGCGGGCGATTCGTCCGACGCCGCGCGGGCAACCGTCTCGAACGCGGCGATGATCAGCGCGTCGCCGGTCAGGACCGCAAGCGGTTCGGAGTAGGCGAGGTGTACCGTCGGCTTGCCGCGCCGGAAGTCGGCATTGTCGAATGCGGGCAGGTCGTCATGGACGAGGCTGGCACAGTGGATGATCTCCAACGCCGCGGCCGCCGCATCGGCCAGCGCCGGCCGGTCGTCGCCGCAGGCAATCGCCACCGACAGACAGATCGTCGGCCGTATGCGCGCGCCGCCCGGCACGACCGCATAGTTCAGGGCGTGCGCCAGACGCGCCGGCCCCGCCGCCTGCGCCCTCTCGATGGCTGAAACCATTGCCGCTTCGATACGTCGGGAAAGATCCATGGGCGCGCCCCAGTTATGTACATAATTTATTACACTGCATGTGTAAATCATACTGGACATCTCGGTCTGTCAAGTCAAGTATCGTCAGATGAACGCGTCTCAGGCAGACCACCGCGCGGAAATTGCGGTCATTGGTGCCGGCATCGGCGGGCTGGCGGCGGCGGTCCGCTTGGCTGCCGCGGGCGCCGATGTGATGCTTCTTGATCGTCACGACTGGCCCGGCGGGAAGATGCGCGCCGTATCCAGCCCGGCAGGGCCGGTTGACGCGGGCCCCACGGTCCTGACGATGCGCCCGGTCTTCGAGGCGCTGTTCGATGCCGCCGGTGAAAGGCTGGACGATCACGTGACCCTGATCCCCCAGCCGATACTGGCCCGGCACTGGTGGCGCGGCGGCCCGCAACTGGACCTGCATTCCGACAGCGCCCAAAGCGCCGAGGCGATCGGTGACGCATTCGGAGCGAGCGCCGCGCGGGAGTTTCTCGCATTCGATACGCTCATGGGCGCCGCCCTTGACGCCTTCGAGGCGCCGATGATGCGCGCGGCACGACCCGATGCCCTGGCGGCAGCCTACAGATCACTGACGCGTCCCGGGATCTGGCCACTGATCGCGCCGGGCCGCACGCTGGAGGGCCTTTTGCGCGCCCGGTTCACGGAGCCACGCCTGCGCCAGCTCTTCGGCCGCTACGCGACCTATGTCGGCGGCATTCCGTCGCGCACGCCGGCAGTGCTGGGCCTGATCTGGCGGGCCGAGGCGGCGGGCGTCTGGGCCGTAAAAGGCGGGATGAGCAGCCTCGCGCAAGCTCTCGCCGCGTTGTTCGTACAGCTGGGCGGAAGGCTTTGCCTCGGTACGCCGGTCGCCCGTTTCGAGGTGTCGGGCGACACGCTCTCGGGCCTGATTCTGGCTGACGGGCGCCGGATCGCGTGCCGGCAGGCCGTTTTCAACGGCGACCCCGAAGCGTTGCGCGCGGGCCTGCTTGGCGCAGGAGCCCAGCGCGCCGTCGGCCGCGCCGCGACCACGCCGCGCGCGCTTTCCGCGCGGGTCTGGACCTTTGCCGCCAAGGTCTCGGGCCTGCCGCTGTTGCACCACAACCTGCTTCTTGCAGACGACGCGCGGGATGAATTTGTCCCCCTTGCGCGGAACCAGGCCCCGGTGATGCCGACCATCTACATCTGTGCGCAGGATCGCGCGGCTCCGGCCGAGGCCGCCGGAATGGAACGCTTCCAGTTCATCCTGAACGCGCCCGCCTGTTCCCCTGATTCGCACGCTGATCCCCACGCAGAGGCCGCGACATGCCTGACACCGACATTCGACCGATTGTCCCGCTTCGGTCTGACCTTCACGCCGATACCGACAGCTGCCAACCTCACGACGCCGGCCGAGTTCGCGAGCCTGTTTCCGGGCAGCCAGGGGTCACTCTACGGCCGCAGCCCGCACGGCACGCTTGCACCCTTTCTGCGCCCGACAGCGCGGACTCGTATCACGGGACTTTATCTGGCGGGGGGCGGGGCGCATCCAGGGGCGGGCGTGCCGATGGCGGCATTGTCCGGAATGCATGCGGCGGCGGCGGCGCTTTCGGACCGGACTTCAGTATCGACGTTGCGCCAGACGGCTACGCCTGGTGGTATCTTGACGCGATCAGCGACGACGGCACCCGCGCGCTTTCGGTGATCGGCTTCATCGGTTCGGTCTTTTCGCCGTGGTATCGATGGTCGGGGCGGCGCAGCCCGCAGAACCATGTTTGCATCAATGTCGCCACCTACGGCCCCGGCGGGCGATTCACCATGACCGACCGCGGCGCAGACGCACTGCGCCAGTCGCGCGACCGCCTGCAGGTCGGCCCCAGCGCGCTGCAATGGACCGGCCGGCAACTGGTCGTCGAGGTCGACGAGATCGGCGCGCCGCCGCTGGTAACGCGAGTTCGGGGCAGCGTGACCCTGACGCCTACGGCGCTGTTCGACCGAACGGTCCCGCTGACCCCGGACGGTCGCCACACCTGGCGCCCCTTCGCGCCGATCGCACGGGTCGAGGTCGATCTGAGCCAGGGCCATCGCTGGCAAGGACACGGGTATTTCGACGCGAACTTCGGGTCCGCAGCGCTCGAGTCCGATTTCCGCTTCTGGACCTGGGGGCGATTTCCGCATCGCGGCGGGGCCACCTGCTTTTACGACGCCACGCGGATCGACGGCAGCAGACTGGCTACGGCGCTGCATTTTTCCCCCGACGGAAGCATCGAGCCGATCGAGGCGCCGCCGCTGAAGCGTTTTCGCCGCAGTCTCTGGGCGGTGCGGCGCGAGACGCGTTCGGACCCCGGCTTTTCGCCGCATCAGGTGCGGCCGATGCTGGATGCGCCGTTCTACTGCCGGTCGCAGGTGCGCACGCGGATCGACGGCGAGGAAACCACCGGCGTCCATGAAGCGTTGGACCTGCGGCGTTTTTCCTCGTCCCTCCTCAAGCCGATGATCGCGCTGCGCGTTCCGCGACGCGCAGGATGGCGGTTCTGATCAGGCGTATTGCGGATTGCGCTGCCAGACCGACAGGTTCAGCGCGCCCGCGATGCTGACCCAAAGCAGATAGGGCGCAAACAGAAGCCCCGCGACTGGATCGAGCGTCCAGAATGCAACCAGCGTCAGCGCCACCGCCAGCCAGAGCGCGCAGAGCACGATGAACGCCGTGCGCATGCGCCTGAGCCCGAAGAACACCGGCGACCAGAGCGTGTTCAACGCGATCTGCAGCGCCCAGAACGCCAGCGCCTGCCCGCTGCCCGGCAGTTGCGCAACGCGCATCGCGGCATAGGCGATGAGCAGATAGAGCGTCGTCCAGACCAGGGGAAAGACGAAGCCGGGCGGTGTCCAGACGGGTTTGTCGAGCCCCTCGTACCATTCACCCGGCTTGAACATGGCGCCGGTCGCCGCCGCCGCGCCGCAGGCGGCAACAAATGTCAGAAACAAGATCCAGTCCATTCAGGCCGCCCCTTTGCAATGCGCGTCGCAGGCTAGCCGCTATTCAGGCGCTTTTGAATGCCTTGTCGCCGATCAGCCGGATCAAGAACTTCGCAAGTCCCTGCGGGCCCTCATGTCCCGCGCGCGCAGGGCTTCCAGCGCGACGAGCACGGCTTCGGATCCGGCGCGGCGCGGTCGGTGATTCTGCGCGGCGGCTTCGACGAGGAACGCGACCTCTGGCAACGGGCGGGCGTGCAATGTGGCCGCACGCGGCATGAGATGCGCCGCCGCGCTGCGAACGAGCGAGAGGCCCAGCCAAAAAAGCTTCTGCCCCCTGCCGGTGCGCGCCCGCCCTGCAATCGAGTTGCATCCCTGCAGACGCAGCGCACTGCCGATACCGGCGTAGACATGTCGGGCGGCAAAGATACCGGGACGGCAGGAAAGCGGCAGGTCGGCGATGCCGGGTTCCGCCCGCAGATAGAGGCGATCCGCATGTGCGAGCAATCGACCCACGACATCGGCCAGGGCTGGCGAGAAGCGGGGATTGTCGAGAAAGCGGTCGGGGTCGATGCCGGCTTCGTTCATCCAATCCAGGGGAAGATAGAGCCGCCGGGCGCGCGCGTCCTCGCCGACATCGCGGGCGATGTTGGTCAGTTGCATCGCCACGCCCAGATCGCAGGCGCGCGCCAGCCGGTCGGCATCACGAACCCGCATCAGCACGCACATCATCGCGCCCACCGCCGCCGCAACGCGCGCGGAGTAGGCCTGAACGTCGGACAGTGTCGCATAGCGCCGGTTCTGCGCATCCCAGGCCAACCCTTCGAGCAGCGCATCGGGCAGCGCGCGCGGCAGCTCGAAATCGGCCACCAGGGTCGCGAACGCCCGGTCGACGGGTGCATTCCACGGACGCCCGGCATACACATCGTCGAGCCGTTCGCCGAGGCGCAAGACCGCCTGTGCCTTCGATACCTCGTCAGTTTCGGTCAACTCGTCGACCGCATCGTCGGCCAGCCGGCAAAAGGCATAGAGGGCCAGGGCCGGGTCGCGCACATGTCGTGGCAAGAGTTTCGAGGCCGCATGGAAAGAGAGCGACCCGGTGCGGATCGCCTCCCGGCAATGGGCAAGTTCGGCAGGCGCGATCATTCTGCGGCCAATCGATCGCTGTTGCGCGCCGCCGATGCCCAGGTATCGGGCGGATCGGGGACGAGCTTGGCCAGCACTTCGGCGGTTCCGATGACACCCGGCAGTCCGGCACCGGGATGCGTGCCCGCGCCGACCAGGTAGAGCCCCGGCAGTTCCTCCGATATGTTGTGCGGACGGAACCAGGCGGACTGCAGGATGCGCGGCTCCAGCGAGAATCCGGAACCATGCGGCGACAGGTAGCGATCCCGAAAGGTCTGGGGCGTGAAGACCAGACTTTCGCTGAGATGATCGGAAAGCCCCGGCAGCAGGCGTTTCTCCAGCACTTTCAGCATGCGTTGCCGATAGGCTTCGGCCTCCTGCTCCCAGTCGACCGAGTTGGCATGACCCAGGTGCGGCACCGGGCTGAGGGCGTAGAAGGTGTCATCGCCCGCCGGCGCGACGGACGGGTCGGTCACCGAGGGGCGGTGCACGTATAGGCTCATGTCCTCGGACAAACGGCCGCGCACGAAGATGTCTTTCACATGCTCCCGGTAGCGGGGACCGACAAGAATGCTGTGGTGACCGGCGTCCGGCCACATCTTCGCCGTCCCCCTGGTGCCAAAGTACCAGACGAAAAGTCCCATCGACCAATGCGCGCGCTTGAGGCGCGCGGTGGTCCAGCGACGCCGCCGCCGCTTGCGCAGCAATCGATCATAGGTATACCCGGCGTCGGCATTGGAAATCACGATGGCGGCTGGAATCACCCGACCGTCGAGCAACCGCACCCCGGCGGCACGCTCGCCGGCGACCAGAACCTCATCGACCTCGGCGCCAAGAATCACCCTGCCGCCCTGTTCCTCCACGATGCGTACCATCGCATCCGCGATGGCCTGCACCCCGCCCATCGCGTAATGAACGCCGAAAGCGGCCTCCAGATGGCTGACGAGACTGTACATCGACGTGACGCGAAACGGGTCCCCGCCGATGAAAAGCGGGTGAAACGACATCGCGAACCTGAGCCGGGTATCGCGAACCCGGCGCGCCGCATGCGCATGGACCGATCGGTCCGCGCGCAGCCATGCAAAGCGCGGCAGGGCCTTGATCAGATCCCAGATCCGATGCATCGGCCGCCGGCCCAGGTCTTCATACCCAAAGGCGTAGCGGTCCTTCGCATCCCGCAAAAACCGCTCGTACCCCGCCATGTCCGAAGGTGACAGCCGCGCCACCTCGGCCTTCATCGCGTCCGCATCCTGTCGCGCCGTGAAGGTCGATCCGTCCTCCCACAGGATGCGATAGAACGGATCCATCGGTTTCAGCGCCACATCGGCGTCGAAATCGCGGCCACAGTCGGACCAGAGGGTCCGCAGTCCTTCGGGGACCGTGACGATCGTGGGGCCCAGGTCGAAGCGGTAGCCGCCCTGCCTGATCGAGGACGCGCGCCCGCCCGGTCGATCCAGCCGATCGATGACCGTGACACGCCAACCACGCGCACCCAGCCGCATTGCAGCGGCAAGTCCGCCAAGCCCCGCGCCAACCACGATGGCATCCGATTGCGAAGATGAAGGCGCTGAGTTGACAGGTGTCACTGGAATCCCCGGATGATGTGTCTATTCTGATTTACATCATTGCAGGTAGTCAAGCCAAATTGAAAGGATTGACGTTGCGGCGGCGCAGATAATGTGACAACTTTAGTTGACAAATGGAGGTCGCAGCCGAATGCAGACCGTCACGCTAAGCCTGTTTCGCTTCGATGACGTGCGCACCCGCATCTGGGTGCTGGGTCAGATGGCGACCGCGCGTCTGGGTCTTGCCGCGTTGCCTGGCCTGTCATTCTTCAAGCTTTGCGGCTCGGGCACCGGCGAAGGGTTCACCCCGCGCCCCAACTGGTCCGTCTGGGCGATCTTCGCGGTCTGGCGCGACGAGGATGCCGCGCGGGCCGGGCTGGACGGTCCGGGACCCTTCAGGCGTTGGCGGACCCGCGCCTGCGAAACCGCGACCTTCCATCTGACGCCGACGAATGTGCGTGGGCACTGGTCCGGGCAGCGCCCGTTCGACACCTCGACCCGCGACCTTGCGCCGGGACCGCTGGCGGTGCTGACCCGTGCGACGATAAAGCCGACGCGCGCCCTTCGATTCTGGAACCGCGCACCCGACATCTCCGCCCGCATCGGCGCGGATCCGAATGTCCTGTTCAAGATCGGGATCGGCGAGATGCCGTTTCTGCATCAGGTCACGTTCTCGGTCTGGCCCGACAGCGCCAGCATGGCTGATTTCGCCCGTACCGGCCCGCACGCTTCAGCCATCCGCGCCGTGCGCGATGAGGGCTGGTTCACCGAAGAACTTTACGCCCGCTTCCGCCTTGTCGGATGCGAGGGGCGCTGGACCGGGGCGCACCGGTTGGCGGGACTCAACGACAAGGATGCTGCATGACACCGTTCCCCTTCTCCGCAATCGTCGGTCAGGACGAAATGAAGCTGGCGCTGATACTGACCGCGATCGACCCCGGGATCGGCGGCGTTCTGGTCTTCGGCGATCGCGGCACCGGCAAGTCGACCGCGGTGCGGGCGTTGGCAGCACTTCTTCCGCCGATCGAGGCGGTTGAAGGTTGCCCCGTCAACTCCGCACGCCCCGAGGACTGCCCCGACTGGGCGTCTGTCACCGACAAGCGCATGACGACACGGCCGACACCGATCATCGACCTGCCCCTTGGCGTCACCGAAGACCGTGTCACCGGCGCACTGGATATCGAACGCGCCCTGACCCGCGGTGAAAAGGCGTTCCAGCCCGGACTGCTGGCGCGCGCCAACCGGGGTTATCTCTACATTGACGAAGTGAACTTGCTGGAGGATCACATCGTCGATCTGCTGCTCGATGTCGCCCAGTCCGGCGAAAACCTGGTCGAGCGTGAAGGGCTGTCGATCCGTCACCCGGCGCGCTTTGTCCTAGTAGGTTCGGGAAATCCAGAAGAAGGTGAACTGCGGCCGCAACTGCTTGATCGTTTCGGCCTGTCGGTCGAGGTGAGCAGCCCCAAGGACATCGAAACCCGGATCGAGGTCATCAAGCGCCGCGACGCCTGGGAAAGAGATCATGAAGGCTTCATGGCGGAATGGCAGCGCCAGGACGCGGCGTTGCGCGAGGCGATCCTGCGCGCCCGGGTCGCGCTGCCCCTGGTGCGCGCCTCGAATGTCGCACTGCACGATTGCGCCTCGCTCTGCCTCGCGCTTGGTTCCGATGGCTTGCGGGGGGAACTGACGCTGCTTCGCGCCGCCCGCGCGCTCGCCGCGCACGAGGGCGCCGATGAAGTGAGCCGCGGCCACCTTCGCCGTGTCGCGCCATCGGCGCTGCGCCATCGCCTGCGCCGCGACCCGTTGGACGAGGCTGGATCAACTGCGCGTGTGGCGCGACATCTGACCGAAGTTCTGCCATGATCTGCGCAATCGGCATTCCCGTGGCGCGGATCGGTGACCTGACGGACAGCGGAACGCCATTCGACTGTCGACCATGACACCCTTCGATGAAACCGCGGCATCCCCTGAACACATGCCAGGCGAACCCATGCCGTGGGATCGTGTGCGTCTGGCACTGACGCTGCTCATGGTCGATCCCTGCAGGCTCGGGGGACTTTGGCTGCGGGCGCGGGCCAGCCCACTGCGCGACCGGGTGACCGGCGCGCTCGCGCCAATGAGCCCCCGCAAGATACATACCGCCATCGACGACACCGCGCTTTTCGGTGGGCTTGATCTGGCCGGGACGCTCGCCGCGGGTCGACCGGTCCACACCCGCGGACTATTGGCTGACGGGGGGGTGGTTCTGCTTTCGATGGCCGAGCGCTGTCCCGCCGGACTGGCCGCGCGGCTTGGACAGGCGCTGGATTGCATCCCCTCGGAAGGGCGCGCTCGCACCTGCCTGATCGCGGTGGACGAAGGCGCCGGGTCGGAGGAGGGTCTGCCGCAGGCCCTCGCGGACCGGCTGGGGCTTTTCCTGTCGCTTGACGGCCTTGCCTGGGCGGATACGGCGCCGCTTGCTGTGCCCGAAGCCGCCCTTGCCGCGGCGCGCGCACGGCTCGCCCTGCTGCCGCACGATCCGTCCGCGCTCGATCGGCTGGTGGAAAGCGCCGCACAGCTTGGCATCGACAGCGCGCGCGCGCCGCTGCTGGCGCTGAACTGCGCGCGCGCCGCCGCCGCGTGGCGTGGACATCCGCAGATCACGCCGGAGGATCTGGTCGCCGCCGCGGAACTTGTCTACGCGCATCGCGCAACCGCCCTGCCACCCAGCGAGGATGAAGCGCAGCCAACTCCCCCCCGCCCCGATCCGGCCACGGGGTCGGAGCCGGAGACCGAACAGGACCAACCGGACGCCTTGCCAGACGAAACGCTTGTCGAAGCCGCGCGTGCCGCGCTTCCGCCCGACCTGATGGCGCGGCTTGCCGGACTTCGCGGCGCGAAAGCGATGCGCGCGCAGGGGTCCGGCGCGGGGAGCGCCAACAACTCTTTCGTGCGCGGACGCCCGCTGCCGGCGCGGCGTGGCACGCCAGGTTCCGGACAGCGGATCGATCTTGTCGCAACCCTGCGCGCCGCTGCCCCTTGGCAGGTCTTGCGCCAATCGATGCGGCGTGGCGACCGGCTTGTGATCCTGCCCGGCGACATGCGCATCCGTCGCCACGAGGAGCGCAGCACGCGCGTCCTGATCTTCGCCGTCGACACCTCGGGTAGCCAGGCGATGACGCGAATGGCCGAGGCCAAGGGCGCAATCGAGTTGCTGCTGGCCGAGGCCTATGCGCGGCGCGATCACGTGGCGCTGGTCACCTTTCGCGGCGACACGGCGGACCTGACGCTGCCGCCGACCCGGTCGCTGGTTCAGGCCAAGCGCCGCCTTGCCGGGCTTCCGGGCGGTGGGGGAACGCCGCTGGCCGCCGGCCTTCAGACCGCGCTTTCCGCGGCTCAGCAGGCGCGCAGCAAGGGCATGACGCCGGTCATCGCGGTCCTTACCGACGGACGCGCCAATATCTCGCTGGACCGACGCCCCGGTCGAGAGGCTGCGGCCGCGGATGCGACCCGCATCGCCCGTGCCATCGCGGCAAGCGGCGTGGGGTCAATCGTCATCGACACGGGTGTCCGCCCGCAACCGGCGCTGGACGCGCTTGCAAGAGCCATGGGGTCCGAATGCCTTGCCCTTCCCAGGGCCCGCGCGCCGCAGCTTTCGGCCGCGCTTGGCGCGCTCATGGGCGCATGACGGATGGTGCTTCGCCCGCTTCCAGACCGCTTGCCGCATGACTGGCCGCTTCGCGCGGCGTCGCGGCGGGTGCTGTGCCGGCCCCATGACTGGCATGTCCAGATCACGGGCGAGGGGACCGACATCCTGCTGCTGCATGGTGCGGGCGCGTCTTCGCACAGCTGGGTCGGCCTGCGCCCGCACTTGCCGGGCTACAGGCTGATCGCACCGGACCTGCCCGGTCAGGGCTTTACCCGCGCGGGGCGGCCGCGGTTTGGCTTGGATGAAATGGCCGACGATCTGGTCACGCTTTGTGCCGATCAGGGTTGGCGGCCGCGCGCGATCATCGGGCATTCCGCCGGGGCGGCGATCGCGTTTCGCCTGTCCGAGGTCATGCCTTGCGGTGCCTCCTGCATCGTGGGCATCAATGCTGCGCTGGGTTCGTTCGACGGGTTCGCGGGCTGGCTGTTTCCCAAGCTGGCGCGCGCCATGACGCTAAGCCCGTTCGTGTCGCATATGGTGACGCGCTACGCCTCGAAACCGCCGCGGATCGAGGGGCTGATCGCCTCCACCGGCTCGACCCTGCTGCCGGCGGAGCTTTCCCGCTATCTGAGGCTTTTCACCTCGCCGGGGCATGTCGAGGCGACACTGAACATGATGGCGGATTGGCATCTGGACCCGCTGCTGGAGCGTCTGCCGCAAATGCGCGTCCCGGTGCTGCTGCTTACCGGCGCGGGCGATCTGGCCGTCCCCCCGGACGTGTCGAAACGCGCAGCGGACCGTCTGCCGATGGGGGTCCATGTCGATCTGCCGGGTCTTGGTCACTTGGCGCACGAGGAAGCGCCCGAGGTTGTGGGGGCGGCAATGCTTCCCTTCCTCAGAAGCCACGGTCACGCGTCGCTCGACAGGCACGACAGGACGGCATCCGGCGGCTCCGCGACCGCCGGGTAAAGCGGATTTACCGGGGCTGCGCGGGGGTGTGCAAGTTGCACAAGGACCTTAAATATTTGAAATCATGAGAAACTTGAAAAAATCGAAACCTTTTCTTAACTCTGATTCCGACCGATTTCCTAGGCTGGATCATCCGCTTGCGAAGGATCGTCCGATGCCGCGGAACCGGGCGCGATCCGGCGGTCGAGGAGGGACGGATCGAGCGCTGCGATCGCCTGGTAATGGCTCAGGAAGATCTGGCCGCTCAGATGGTCCAGGAAGTCGGTGCGTTTCAACTGGTCCATCACCGGGCCCTTGACCTCGGACAGGTGGAAGGCGACGCCGATAGTCTTGAGTTGCTCGTTGATCGCCTCGAGGCTTTCGAGCGCGCTTGCGTCGATCTCGTTCACCGCCGGGCACATCAGCACGACGTGTTCGAGTTCCGGTCGCGCCGCCACCATGTCGTAGAGCCGATCCTCGAGGTAGCGGGCATTGGCGAAATAGAGGCTCTCGTCGACGCGAAGGCTCAGGAGTCGGGGGCTTGTCCGCACGTCATGACGCAGGATGTTTCGGAAATGCTGGGTGCCCGGCACAAGGCCGACGACGGCCATGTGCGGCCGGCTGGTCCGGTAGAGGAACAGCGCGAGCGAGACTGCGACGCCGGCCACAACGCCCGCCTCCACCCCCAGTCCCAGGGTCAGGGCAATCGTCACCGCGACGGCGGCGAAATCGGCCTTCGAATAGTTCCAGGTCCGCTTCAGCACCCCCAGGTCCACCAGTCCCAGGACGGCGACGATGATGGTCGCCGCCAGCGTCGCCTGCGGCAGGTAGAAAAGCCACGGGGTCAGGAAGACCGTCCCCAGCGCGATGCCCCCCGCCGTGAAGGCGCCGGCGGCCGGGGTGCGGGCGCCTGCGTCGAAGTTCACCACCGAGCGCGCGAAACCACCGGTCACGGGAAACCCCCCGCTGACCGCCGACGCGACGTTCGAGGCGCCAAGGCCCACAAGCTCCTGATCGGGGTCGATCCGCTCGCGCCGTTTTGCCGCCAGCGTCTGCGCGACCGAGACCGATTCGACAAAGCCGATCACGCTGAGCAGAAGCGCCGCGCCGGCCAGCTGCAACCAGAGGCCGGGATCGAACGTTGGCAGGCCGAAGGGCGGCAGGCCGGAGGGGATTTCGCCGACGATCCGCACGCCGGCATCCGCCAGCCCCAGTCCCGCCGCCGCCGCGATGGTCGCCACGACCGCAACGATGGGCGCGACCTTGGTGGCGATGTCGGCCGCGCGCGCCGGCAGGCCAAGGCGGCGCAGGAGCGGGTTCAACCGGCTGCGCGCGGCAAAGAGGAATCCAAGCGTCGCAAGTCCCAGTTTCAGCGTCGGCAGGTTCGTCTGCCCCAGGTTGCCCGACAGGCTGACCAGCATCTCCGGCAGCGTATGCCCGCCCCCCGCGATGCCGAGGATATGCCGCAACTGGGACACGGCGATCAGCAGGCCCGAGGCGGTGATGAACCCCGCGATCACCGGATGGCTGAGGAAGTTGGCCAGAAAACCCAGCCGCAGCACCCCCATCGCCATCAACATGAGACCGGAAAGCGCCGCCAGCGCCGCCGAGGCGGCGATTGCCCCCTCGACCGTGGTCAGGGCAAGCTGCCCAACCGCCGCCGCCGTCATCAAGGAGATCACCGCCACCGGCCCCACCGCCAGAGTCCGGCTGGTCCCGAAGATGGCGTAGGCCACCAGCGGCAGGATGCTTGCGTAAAGCCCGACCTGCGGCGGCAGCCCCGCCAGCATCGCGTAGGCAAGCGATTGCGGGACCAGCATGATCGTGACGATCACCGCGGCTAGCAGGTCGTCGGCCAGCGTCGAAAACCGGTAGTCCCGCCCCCAGTCGAGGATCGGGAGGAACCGGCGGACACCCCGCCCCTTGCCGTTCATCCTGTCAGTCATGGCATGAACTCCGCCGCGCGGCGCGGCCGGTTGAGAAACGGGTGGTCAGGTCATTGCGTGCGTCTTGCCCCAAGGGGGGCGCGCGGCCGGGACGCAACCGGCCGCGCCGGGTTGACGCCGGCGCCGGCGATGCCGGCGCCGATGCCCCGGGATCAGAAACGGTTGACCGGGACTTTCAGGTAGTGCCGGCCGTCGCCCTCGGCCTTCGGCAGACGCCCGCCGCGGAGGTTGATCTGAAGTGCCGCGAAAATCCGATCCGGCAGCGACAGGGTCTTGTCGCGCGTCGTGCGCCGGTCGATCCACTCGGCGCGTTCCGTGCCATCCTTGACATGGATGTTGCCGGCCTTGTGCTCGGCCACCGTCGCCTCCCACATCGGCTCGTCGCGCGTTTCGGTGCCGTAGTCGTGCCCGACGAAAAGCCGCGTCTTGCCCGGCAGCGCCAGGATCGCCTGGATCGAGTCCCACAGCGTTTCGGCGTCGCCGCCGGGAAAGTCGGCGCGCGAGGTGCCCGCATCAGGGTTCATCAGCGTGTCATGCACGAAGGCCGCGTCGCCGCAGACATAGGTGATCGACCCCAGCGTGTGGCCGGGCGAGAGCATCACGCGCGTCTCCAGATCGCCGATCCGGAAGCTCTCGCCCTCGGCGAACAGGCGGTCGAAGTCCCGGTCGGGGTCGTAGGCGCCGGGGGTGTTGTAGATCTCTTCCCAGATGCCCGCGATCTCGTGGACTTTGGCGCCGATTGCGGCGGGCGCCCCGGTCCGTTCCTTCAGTTGCGCCGAGGCCATCAGGTGGTCCGCATGTGGGTGGGTGTCGAGCACCCATTCGACCGTGAGCCCGTTTTCGCGCACCAGGTCGAGCACCTGTTCCAGGCTTTCGGTGCTGGTGCGGCCGTGCTTGGGGTCGAAGTTCCAGACGACATCGATCAGCGCCGCCTTCTTCGTCTTCGGGTCCGCGCAGATATACTGGATCGATCCGGTGTCGGGCTCGTAGATGCCCCAGACATCGGGGCTTTGCGGCCCGCTCGAGGGCGAGAAACGAACGACGGGTTCCTTGAGCTTGCTCATCAGTTTGCTCCTTTCGGGGACAAAATGGGAAGGGACTTGGCGTACGCACCGAACCAGAGGCCGAACAGCATCGCTGGCACGAAGACCAGGGTGCCGGGCGCCAGCAGCGGCAGCGCGGTCAACGCCGGACCCGGGCAGAAGCCGCCGATGCCCCAGCCGATGCCGAAGATCGCGGCGCCGGCGATCAGCGGCCGGTCGAGTGTGGTGCTCGTCGGCACGTCGAATGTTTCGCTCATCACCGGCGCCGATTGCCGCCAGGCCAGGCGGTAGCCGATGAAGGTGACACCGGCCGCACCGGCCATCACGAAGGCCAGGCTGGGGTCCCAGGCGCCGGCGAGGTCAAGAAAGTTCAGCACCTTGGCCGGGTTGGCCATGCCCGAGATGACCAGGCCGAGGCCGAAGACGAGGCCCGAAAGAAATCCTAGGAAACTGCGCATCATGCCCCTCCCAGTACATGCCGAAGGATGAAGACGGTGGCGGCGGCGGCGACCATGAAGGTAACGACCGCCACGGCCGAACGGGGCGACAGGCGCGCCAGGCCACAGACCCCGTGTCCCGAGGTGCAGCCCGATCCGATGGCCGTGCCGACCCCGACAAGAAGGCCCGCGATCATCATCCCGAACAGGTTGCCCGAGACGGTCTGCTCGACCGGGGCGCCGACAAGCAGCATCGCAAGGGGTGCGGCCAGAAGCCCGAGGACGAAGGCCACGCGCCAGCCGCGGTCCTGCGACACGCCCTCGGACGGAAGCAGGACGGAGAGCGCCCCGCGCGCGATGCCCGAAATGCCGGCGATGCGCCCGAAAAGCGCCATGACCATGACGGCGCTCAACCCGATCAGGATGCCGCCGCCGAGCGACAGCCAGGGGGTGAACTCTGTGGGCGTGATGGGTCCCATGGTGCAGCAATCTCCGTTACTGTGGTTTCACGTTGGAGCGTACATATTGCAATTTTATGATATGTTCAAGGGCTGCCTGCGCGCCTTTTTCGCGGAGGTCAGCCCAGTACCGCGCCCAGAGCGATCGCCGCCGCGGCCTGGACCGGATCGACGACCGCGATGCCGAGGTCGCTTTCGAGTTGCGCGCGGCGCGGGGCGAAACCCGCGCAACCCGGCACCAGCGCCCCGGCGCCCATGTCGCGCAGCTTGCGCCCGACGGCGAGCGTGCGCGCATAGACCTCGTCCGAGGTGCCGGCATCTTCGGCGCTGACGCCGCCAAGATCCATCTCGCCCGCCAGCCGGTCGAGGACACCCATCATCCGCATCTTGCGCATGTGCCGCGGGATCGACTTCGGCCCCAGCGCGATGATGCCGAAGCGGTCGGCCCGCGCCAGAGCGGTCAGGATGCCGGCCTCCTGAATGCCGATGACGGGCCGCGCGGTCAGGCTGCGCGCCATGTCCAGCCCGGGGTCGGAAAAGCAGGCGATGACATAGGCGTCGGCCTCCGGGTCGGCCTTGATGCGCTCGGCCAAGGCCAGCCCGGCGCGGGCCACGTCTTCCTCGGTCATGATGGTGGCGGGGCTTTGGGCGATGTCGATGCAGTCGAATTGCGCGCCCTGAAAGCCCGCCAGCGCTGTCCCCAGCCCCGCTGTCACGACGGCGGAGGAATTGGGGTTGATGACCAGGATGCGTTTCACGGCCGGATCTCCGCGCCGAAGTTCTGCGCCGGGTCCATCTCGGGGATAAGCGGCGCGTCGGGGTCGGGGCGGTAGGGCTGGCGCGCGACAAAGCGGCCGCGTCCGCGTTCAGCGCGCAGCTCGCCCGCCTCGACGATCACTTCGCCGCGGCTGAGGACATGCGTCGGCCAGCCGGTCAGGCGCATCCCCTCGAAGGGGGTGTAGTCCATCGCGTCGTGCTGGTCGGCCGCGGTGACGGTGCGCGTCTCCTCTGGGTCCCATAGGACGATGTCGGCGTCATAGCCGGGCAGCAGCGCGCCCTTGCGGTCCATCCCGAAGACCCGGGCGGCATTGGCCGAGGACAGCGCCACGAATTGCTGCAGCGTGATCCGCCCCGCCCCGACCCCTTCGGCAAAGAGGTAGGGCAACCGCGCGGCGATCCCCGGCATGCCATTGGAAATGGCGGGATAGGCGGGCTCGGGTCCCTTGGCGAACTTGCCCGACGCGTCGAAGCGGTAGGGCGCGTGATCGGACGAGACGCTTTCGAACGTGCCGCTCCGGACGTGCTGCCACAGCACCGCCTGTGTCGCCGCGTCGCGCAGGGGCGGCGAGCAGATGTATTTCGCCCCCTCCATCCCCGGGCGGTCGAGGTCGTCGCGGGTCAGGGCCAGGTATTGCGGGCAGGTTTCGGCGTGGATCGGCAGCCCCTCGGCGCGGGCGCGGGCGACCAGATCGGCCCCCTCGGGCGTCGAGACATGGACGACGAAAAGCCCGGCGCCGACCAGCCGCGCCAGCGAGATCGCGCGGTTGATCGCCTCGGCCTCGGCCAGCGCAGGGCGCGAGACGGCGTGGTAGCGCGGCGCCGTCAGCCCGGCGTCCGCCAGCCGCGCGTTCATCCACTTGATCATGTCGTTGTTCTCGGCATGCACCATGGTCAGCGCGCCGTGCTGGCGCGCGACCGTCAGGATGTCGAGCATGCCGCGGTCGCCCAGGTTCATCAGGTCGTAGGTCATGAAGACCTTGAACGAGGTGATGCCGCGGGCGAAGGCGCGGGGCAGTTCGTCCTGCAAAACGGCCGGTGTCGGGTCCGAGATGATCAGGTGGTAGGAATAATCGATCACCGAATTCGGCGCGGCCCGGTCGTCATAGGTGCGCAGGACCGCGTCGATCGATTCGCCGCGGTGCTGGGCGGCGAAGGGGATGAAGCTGGTGTTGCCGCCGAACGCGGCCGAGACCGAGCCTGTGTGGTAGTCATCCGCGGTCATCAGCCCGGTAGAGCTTTCCTGCGCGATATGCGCGTGCCCCTCGATCCCGCCGGGCACGACGATCCGGCCCGTCGCGTCGATCCGGCGCGCGCCGCCGTCAAGGCGGTCACCCAACGCGGCGATGCGGCCATCCCGGATGCCGATGTCACCCGTCCAGGTTTCGGACGGCGTGGCGACGGTGCCACCGTGAATGACCGTATCGAAGTCCATGTCGCTGCCCCATCAGGATCGCCGGCACCCGGCTGCCGCGGCGCGACCGAAGCACAGCGCGCGGGCAGGCGCAACAATTTCGGCGGCAGGGCCTCAGGCGTTCGCGCGCAGCACCGATCCGGCCAGGTAGAGCGACCCGCAGATCAGCACGCGCGCCGACGGATCGCGGGCGGCGATCATGGCCAGCGCGGCCTCGACCGACGGCGCGGTCTCGGCGGGAATGCCGGCGCGGGTGGCGGCTTCGGCGGTGATCTCGGCCGGCAGGGTCGCGGCTTCGCCCGGGATGGACACTGCGATCAGCCCCTTCAGATGGCCGGCCAGCGGCGTCATGAAGCCCGCCACGTCCTTGGTGTTGAGCATCCCGCTGACCGCCCAGGTCGGGCGCGCAGGCAATTGCGCCAGCGTTGCCGCAATGGCGCGACCGGCCGAGGGATTGTGCCCGCCATCCAGCCACAGCTCCAGCCCCGGCGCGCTGGCCGGCAACGGCCCCTCGCGCAGCCGCTGCATGCGCGCGGGCCAATCGGCGCGGGTGACGGCGGCGTCATGGGCAGCCTCGCCCGCGCCCAGATGGCGCAGCGCGGCCAGCGCGGCGCCGGCATTCTCGATCTGGTGGGGTCCGGGCAGGTTGGGCAGCGGCAGGTCCAGAAGCCCGCGTTCGTCCTGAAAGGTCAGGCGCCCGCGTTCGGCATAGGCATGCCAGTGCTGCCGGTGGACCAGAAGCGGCGCGCCCAGCCGTTCCGCCCGCGCCTCGATCACGTCCAGCGCCTCCTCCTCCTGCGGGCCGACGATGCAGGGGACGAGACGCTTGAGGATGCCCGCCTTCTCGCCGGCGATCTCGGGCAGCGTCTCGCCCAGGTACTGCTGGTGGTCGAGCGAGACGGGCGTGATGACGGTCAGCACCGGGCGGTCGACCACGTTGGTCGCATCCAGCCGCCCGCCCAGCCCGACCTCGAGCAGCGTGTAGTCGGCGGGCGTGCGGGCGAAGGCCAGGAAGGCGGCGCAGGTCGTGATCTCGAAATAGGTGATCGCCTCGCCGCCATTGGCGGCGTAGCATTCGTCCAGCACCGCCGTCAGGTCGGGTTCCGTGATCAGCTGCCCGGCCAGCCGGATCCGCTCGTGAAACCGGGCCAGATGCGGCGAGGTATAGGCGTGGACGCGCTTGCCCTCGCCCTCCAGCCCGGCGCGGACCATCGCCAGCGTCGAGCCCTTTCCGTTGGTGCCGGCGATATGGATCACCGGCGGCAGGTCGCGCTCGGGATGGCCGAGCGCGGCCAGCAACCGCCAGACCCGGTCCAGCGTCAGGTCGATGATCTTCGGATGCAGCGCCATCATCCGCTGGAGGATGGCGTCCGAGCCTGGTGCGCTCACGGCCGCGCGCTCATTTCTTCTTGTCGGCGGGCGCGGGGGCCGCCGGGGCGGGCGGGGTCGGCTCGGCGGCGGTAGGAAGGGACTCGACGGCGGGAATGGGATCCGGCGCCGGCAGGTCGCCGGCCACCGCGGGCGGCTTGCCGGTCAGCATCCGCAGGATGGTGATCAACTCGCGCCGCATGTCCTTGCGTTGCGTCACCCGGTCCAGCATGCCGTGATCCAGCAGGTATTCGGCCCGCTGGAACCCCTCGGGCAGTTTTTCGCGGATGGTCTGTTCGATCACCCGCGGGCCGGCAAAGCAGATCAACGCGTTCGGCTCGGCGATCTGCACGTCGCCCAGCATGGCGTAGCTGGCGGTGACGCCGCCGGTGGTCGGATGGGTCAGCACGCAGATATAGGGCAGGCCGGCTTCCTTCAGCATCTCCAGCGCGACGGTGGTGCGCGGCATCTGCATCAGGCTCAGGATGCCTTCCTGCATGCGCGCGCCCCCGGCGGCGGCGAACAGCACCAGCGGCCGCTTGCGATCGATCGCGCGCTCGCAGGCGGCGATGATCGCATTCCCGACATACATCCCCATCGACCCGCCCATGAAGGCGAAATCCTGCGCTGCGGCGACAATGGGCGTGCGCCCGATCTCGCCCTCGGCGACCAGCATCGCCTCGCGCTCGCCGGTGGCCTTCTGCGCCGCGCGCATCCGGTCGGGGTATTTCTTCTGATCGCGGAAATGCAGCGGGTCGGCGACCGGATCGGGCACCGACACCTCGGCAAAGATCCCGCCGTCAAAAAGCCCCGCAAACCGCGCGCGCGGCGTGATCGCCAAGTGGTGGCCGCAATAGGTGCAGACCTGCAGATTGTCGCTGAGTTCGCGGTGAAACAGCATCGAGCCGCATTCGGGGCATTTCGTCCACAGGTTCTCGGGCACTTCCCGGCGCGAGAAGAGCGAGTTGATCGTCGGGCGAACGTAGTTCGTGATCCAGTTCATGGCCGGGCCCCTGCAGCGTCTGGGGTCGAAATACGCCGCGCGCGGGCCGAATGCAACGCGTCAGCGTCGCGCCAGCCATAGCCGCGCCAGCGCCCAGACCATCGCCATCAGCCCCATGTCGGCGATCAGCAGCGCATCCAGCGCCATGCCGTCGCCCTCGGCCACGCGGAACAGCGCCAGCCCATCGAGGCCGGCCATCGCCGAGACCATCAGCACGGCGATCACGTTGTTGGCGAAATGCAGCCCCCAGGCCAGCCCGATCGACCCGCTGCGCGCGGTCAGGTCCGCCGCGATCAGCCCGAAGAAGCCGGTCACCGCGACAACAAGCCAGGGCGAGACCGGCCCGACGTCCGGCGCGTAATGCGCCAGCCCGAACAGCGCCGCCGGCACCCCCATCCAGACCACGGCCGAGGCAAAGCGCGCCGCCAGTTGCTGTTGCAGGTAGCCGCGAAAGACCACCTCCTCCGCCCCCGTCTGGATCAGCAGACCCAGAAGCGCGAGCGGCAGGAAGGCCAGCCAGACACCCGCCGGCGTCGCCGCCTCCAGCGGTGGCACGAACGGCAGCAGCGCCAGGCCCGCGACCGCCACCACGGCCGTCACCCCCAGCCCGGCCGCGAAGTCGCGCAGCACCGCCGGGCCGCGTCCGATCACGCTGCCAAGGCTGCGCGCATGCAAAAGCCGCACCGCGGCCCAGACACCGATCCACGGTCCCACGAAGGTCGCCAGCAGGACGATCACCGCCCAGGGGTCGCTGCCGACGCCGAAGGCGCGCAAGCCGGCCTCGACCCGGTCCGGCCCCGCCGTCAGCCACAGAAGACCGCCCAGGGCCGCGATCCAGCCAAAATAGCAGGCGGCGATGACCCCCAGGCCAAGAACCAGACGCCAGATCTCGGGGCGATGCCGGGCAGGGGCGGTAAAACGGGCGAAGGCAGGGGTCATCGGGGCTCCGGGCGGCTACGCGCGGTCATGTATGCGCGCCGGCGCGCAATCCAAGCCTTCAGGGCGCGGGGCATTGCAAAACCCGGCGTCGCGGCAATCGACCGCTCACGCCTTTCCGAGGATGCGCTTGAACCAGCCCTTCTTCGGCGCCTCCGTTGCCGCGGCGCCTTCGTCCTGCGCCGCCGGCGCATCGCCCGCTTCCGGACCCTCGACCGCCTCCTGGAACCGGGCGAAGAAGCTTTCGGCCATCTTGCGCGCGAAACCGTCGATGATCCGGCTGCCCAGCTGGGCAAGCTTGCCGCCGACCTTGGCGTCGACCTCGTAGGACAGCATCGTGCCGTCGCCATCGGGCGCAAGGCGGACCTTGGCGGCGCCCTTGGCAAAGCCCGCGGCCCCGCCCTTGCCCTCGCCGGTCAGCGTCAGGCTTTCGCCCTCGACCATGTCGGCGACGGTGACGGTGCCGTTGAACTTCGCCCGCACCGGGCCGACCTTCTGCACGACGACCGCCTCGAACCCCTCCTCGGCCGAGCCGGTCAGTTCCTCGCAGCCCGGCACGCTGGCCTTCAGCACCTCCGGGTCCAGAAGCGCCGCCCAGACGACCTCGGGCGGGGCATCGATGCGGCGTTCGTCACTCATCTGCATGCGCAGTCCTCCATCCTCACCGGGTGCAGCATAGGCCTTGCGCCCGGTGCGGAAAAGCCTTCTTGCGGGGCCGGGCGGGCACGGCGCGGGGGGCGGTCCGCGGGCGCGGCGAACCCGCCTTCATGCGGCCGCGCCAAAGCTTTCCCGAAAGTCAACAAAAATTCTCTTTCCCTTTTATATCATGTACTTGGCGGAAGGTCCAAATTTGGACCGCCTGCCCCAACTCCCGCGCGCGAGGCGGCGGGCACCGGTTCGCGTCGTTGCTCGCGCCCGTCACGATCCGTCGTGCCGTCGCCCCGCGCGCAACCTGCCTTGACCCCGACGCCGCCGCGCCCCACCATCCCCCGCACCGGACCGGAGGTTGACGTGACCCATATCCCCGCCTCGATCGATGCCGTGCAGGCCCTCCTCGCCGGGCAGAACTATGTCTGCGGCCGGGCGCTGGCGACGGTGACCTTCCTCGGCCTGAAGCTCGGCCGGCCGCTGTTTCTGGAAGGCGAGGCCGGCACCGGCAAGACCGAGATCGCCAAGGCACTCGCCACCGCGCTCGACCGCCGCCTGATCCGCCTGCAGTGCTACGAGGGGCTGGACGCCGCCTCGGCCGTTTACGAGTGGAACTTCGCCGCCCAGATGATCGCCATCCGCGCCGCCGAGGCCGCCGGCGGCGCCGACCGCGACACGCTGACCGCCGAACTTTTCACCGAAGATTACCTGATCGAGCGCCCGCTCCTGCAGGCCATGCGCCCCCAGCCCGGCGGCGCGCCGGTCCTGCTCATCGACGAGGTCGACCGCACCGACGAGCCGTTCGAGGCCTTCCTGCTCGAAGCCCTCTCCGACTTCCAGGTCACCATCCCCGAACTCGGCACCGTCAAGGCGCCCGAGCCGCCGATCGTCATCCTGACCTCGAACCGCACGCGCGAGGTGCACGACGCGCTCAAGCGCCGCTGCCTCTATCACTGGGTCGACTACCCCGGCTTCGACCGCGAGATCGAGATCCTGCACGCCCGCGCCCCGGAAGCCTCGGAAACCCTCAGCCGCGAGGTCGTGGCCTTCGTGCAGCGCCTGCGCACCGAGGACCTGTTCAAGAAGCCCGGCGTCGCCGAAACCATCGACTGGGCGAAATGCCTGCTCGCGCTCGACGTGCTCACCCTCTCGCCCGAGGTCATCTCGGACACGCTGGGCGCGATCCTGAAATACCAAGACGACATCGCCCGGCTGCAGGGGATGGAGGCCAAGCGCCTGCTGGACGAGGCCCGGAAATCCCTTGAGCCCGCCTGAGCCGATTTTCTGTCTGAAAATATCCCACGGGGGGTCCGGGGGGCGTGAAGCCCCCCGGCGTCGGCACCGTGGCCAGCGGCCCGCATGATGCCCAGCGACCCCGACCTTACCCTGCCCGACGAAGGCAAGCTCGTCCACAACATCACCCATTTCGCCCGCGCCCTGCGCCGGGCCGGTCTGCCCATCGGGCCGGGACGGGTGCAGACGGCGATCGAGGCGGTGGCAGCGGCGGGCTTCACCGAGAAGACCGATTTCTACTGGATCCTCCACGCCTGCTTCGTGAATCGTCCCGAGGAGCGGACGATCTTCCATCAGACCTTTCGCCTGTTCTGGCGCGACCCGCGCTACATGGAGCAGATGATGGCGCTCCTGCTGCCCGCCATGCGCGGCGTGCAGGAGGAGGATCGCGCCGCCGATGCCGCCCGCCGCGCCGCCGAGGCGCTGCTCGCCGATGCCGAAATGCCGCCCGCGCCCGAGACGCCCGAGAGCGACGACGAGGAGCTGCGCATCGAGGTCGACGCGACCGCCACCGCCTCGGCCGAGGAGCGGCTGCGCCAGCTGGATTTCGAACAGATGACGGTGGCCGAGGCGGCGGCGGCCCGGCGCATGCTCACACGCCTCGCCCTGCCGGTGAAGCCGCTGGCGACGCGGCGGCTGAAGCCCGACGCCCGCGGCGCCCGGCCCGACTGGCGGCGCACGCTGCGCGCGAGCCTGCGCACCGGGGGTGAGATCGCCACGATCGCGCGGCGGCGGCCGGCGACGCGCTGGCCGGCGCTGGTGGTGCTGTGCGACATCTCGGGCTCGATGGCGTCCTATTCGCGGATGGTACTGCATTTCGTCCACGCGGTCGCCAACCGGCAGGGGCAGGGCTGGGCCAGGGTCCATGCCTTCACCTTCGGCACCCGGCTGACCAACATCACCCGCCACCTGCGCCAGCGCGACGTCGATGCGGCGCTGGCCGCCGCGGGGCGGAAGGCGCAGGACTGGCAGGGCGGCACCCGCATCGGCGAGAGCCTGCACGCCTTCAACCGCGACTGGTCGCGCCGGGTGCTGGCGCAGGGGGCGGTGGTGCTGATCATCACCGACGGGCTGGACCGCGGCGCGCCCGCCGATCTGGCGCGCGAGATGGAGCGGCTGCGCCTGTCGGCGCGGCGGGTGGTCTGGATCAACCCGCTCTTGCGCTGGGACGGGTTCGCGCCCCGCGCGCAGGGGGTGCGGGCGATGCTGCCGCATGTCGATACGCTGCGCGCGGGGCATTCCGTCGCCTCGCTGGAGGCGCTGGCACAGGCGCTGTCGGACCCGAAGGACCGGGGCGAGAAGACGCGGCTGATGGCGATGCTGGGGGCCGGGGACTGAAGATTCGACCGTGAATGCCGGCGCCTGACCGCGGTCCCGGGCCGTTTCCGACAGGGGGCGTCCAAGCTTGGACAGACCTGCCGTCGGCACCGAAAAGTGTTCAAATTTTGCAGATCGGGCGTCGGACTTGCAAACTGGAGACGCAAAACGGCCATTATGTGAAAAGAATCTCCAGTTTTTGGCGTCTCCAATTATTCTACCACATCTTGTGCATTCTCGCCTTGCCCCCACATCGGGTGGGCCGCACGCGCGTGCATCCGCCAGGGGGTGCAAATCCGCCGGCGCCGGGGCCATATCCAGAACGAAGAACCCGCAAACCGGTCACGAAACGGAGGCCCGCCATGTCCGCGAAAACCGCCAAGCTCTACCGCATGGACACGCCCGATCATCATTGCCCCTTCGGCCAGAAGTCCCGCCACCTTCTGCGCAGCCACGGATTCGAGGTGGAGGATCATCCACTGCGCACGCGCGCCGAAACCGACGCCTTCATGGAAGCCGAGGGGGTGGAGACGACGCCGCAGACCTATATCGACGGTGAACGCATCGGCGGCTACGAGGACCTGCGAAAGCATCTGGGCCTTTCCGTGCCCGACCCCGACGCGCCGACCTACCGGCCCATCGTGGCGATCTTCGCCATCGCCTTCGCGCTGGCGCTGGTCGTCGTCTGGCTACGCGGCGCGCCGATCCTGTCGCTGGCGCTGGTCGAGTCCTTCGTGGCACTGGGCATGACGCTGCTGGGCCTGCAGAAGCTCAAGGATGTCGAAGGCTTCTCGACCATGTTCCTCAACTACGACCTGCTGGCCCGGCGCTGGGTGCCCTACAGCTACGTCTACCCCTATGCCGAGACGCTGGCCGGCGTGCTGATGCTGGCCGGCGTGCTGATCTGGCTCGCCGCGCCGCTGGCGCTGTTCATCGGCGCGATCGGCGCGGCCTCGGTCATCCAGGCCGTCTGGATCGAGAAGCGCGAGTTGCGCTGCGCCTGCGCCGGCAGCGGCACCAACGTCCCCCTCGGCCCCGTGTCGCTGACCGAGAACCTGGCGATGGTGGCGATGGGCTTGTGGATGTTCGCGCGGGCCTATCTTCTGTGACCGACCCGCGCCATTATCATCGGCAGCGAAGGGACCCCGCATGAGCGACGCACAACACGACCGCATTCCCGAAATCGCGCTGGACTGGCACCGCGACGGCCGCGGCGCGGCGCTGGCAACGGTAATCCAGACCTGGGGCTCGGCCCCGCGTCCCGCCGGCAGCCAGTTGGCGATTTCCGGCGCGGGCGAGATCATGGGATCGGTCTCCGGCGGGTGCGTGGAGGGCGCGGTGGTGGTCGAGGCGCAGGACGCGCTGGGCGACGGTGCCCCCCGCGTGCTGGAATTCGGCGTCGCCGACGAGGAGGCCTTTGCCGTCGGGCTGGCCTGCGGTGGCACGATCCGCGTGCTGGTGGAGCCGGTGGGCGGCGATTCTGGTGGGGCGATGCCCGAGGACATGCTGGCGGCCATCGTCGACGCCCGCGCCGAACGCCGCGCGCTGGGCTACGGCGTGCATATTGAGACCTGGGATCGCCGCCTGCTGACGCCCGAGGACGCGCCCGACCGCTTCCGCGCCGACCGCGCGGGGATGGAGGAGGGGGGCGAGTTCATCACGCTTTTCAACCCGCCGCTGCGGATGATCGTCGTGGGTGCCGTGCATATCGCGCAGGCGCTGTTGCCGATGGCGCGGTTGGCGGGCTACGATCCGGTGCTGATCGACCCGCGCGAGGCGTTCGGATCCGCGGCGCGCTTTCCGGGCGAGCGGATCCTGCACGACTGGCCGGACGAGGCGATGGCCGCGGTCGGGCTGGACGCGCGCACGGCGGTGGTGACGCTGACCCATGACCCCAAGATCGACGACCCGGCGATCATGGCGGCGCTGGGCTCCGCGGCCTTCTACCTCGGCTGCCTGGGGTCGACGCGCACGCATGCCAAGCGGTTGGACCGGCTGCGCGCGGCGGGGCTGCGCGCGGCGGGGCTGGACGCGGCGGCGCTGGCGCGCATCCACGCGCCGGTGGGGCTGGATATCGGCGCGCGCAGCCCGGCCGAGATCGCCGTGGCGGTGCTGGCCGAGATCACGCAAGCGCTGCGGCGCGGCTGATGCGCTTCGGTCCGGTTCCGCTGGATCAGGCCGAGGGCGGGGTGCTGGCGCATTCGCTGCCCGTCGCCGGCGGACGGCTGCGCAAGGGCAAGCGGCTGGAGGCGGCGGATCTTGCGGCGCTGGCCGCGACCGGGCGGGTCGAGGTGACGGTCGCGCGGCTCGACCCCGGCGACGTGGGCGAGGATGACGCGGCGCTGGCACTGGCCCGCGCCGTCGCCGGGCCGGGGCTGGAATTGCAGCCGGTCGGCACCGGGCGGGTGAACCTGCTGGCGACGGGGCCGGGGCTGGCGCGGATCGATGCGGCGCGCGTGGATGCGTTCAACGCTGTCGACGGGGCGATCACGCTGGCGAGCGTGCCGCGCTGGCAGCGGATGGACCCGCGCGGCATGGTGGCGACGGTCAAGATCATCGCCTACGCGGTCCCCGGCGCGGCGATCGCACGCGCCTGCGATGCCGGCGCGGGGGCGCTGGCGCTAGCTGCGCCGGTGATCGACACCGCCAGCCTGATCCAGACCGATGTCGGGCTGGGCGCGCATCTGGAAAAGGGCGCGGAGGTGACGCGCGCGCGGCTGGAGCGGCTGGGCGCGCGGCTGATCGAGGCGCGCACCGTCCCGCACCGCGCGGAGCCGCTGGCCGAGGCGCTGGCGGCGGCGGCGGGCGGGATCGTGCTGATCCTCACCGGTTCGGCCACGTCGGACGCGCAGGACGTGGCGCCCGCGGCGCTGCGCCGCGCCGGCGGGCGGCTGGTGCATTTCGGCATGCCGGTCGATCCGGGCAACCTGACGTTTCTGGGCGAACTTGGGGGCCGGCCGGTGCTGGGCTTGCCGGGTTCTAGCCGCTCGCCGGCGTTGAGCGGGTCGGACTGGGTGCTGGAACGGCTGGTCTGCGGCGTGCCGGTCGGCCCCGCCGAAATCATGGGGATGGGGGTCGGCGGGCTGCTGAAGGAGATCCCGACGCGGCCCCGACCGCGCGCGCAGCGGGGCTGAGGGCGTGCGAGTCTCCCCGTGTCCGCATGCGGAAATTCGGCCAAGGCATTGATTCGGTTGTGAAACGCGATTTTCGTTAACCGAATTTCAAGCATTTCCGAAGCGTGCACCGGGTCCTCAACCCGCATCCGCGGACAGATGCGCCCGGACGTGGTCCCAGCACTTGCGCATCAGCGTCGGCAGCGCGGCGGGGTCGAAGCCGGGGCGGAAACTGCCGCGGTCGGGCGCGGCGGCAGGGCCGGCATGGGCCAGCGCCACCCGAAGCTGCAGGTGGAAATGGGTGAAGGTGTGCCGCACCTCGCCCGGCAACAGTTGCCAATCGGCGGTCAGCGGCGGCGCGGGGGGTGGCGCGTCGGGCGTCCAGTCGGTGGTCGGAAAGCCGGGCATGCCGCCCAGCAGGCCGCGCGGCGGGCGGGTCTCGATCAACGGCGCGCCGTCGTCGCGCAGGACCATGTAGACCGTGCCCAGCCGCGTAGGTTTCGCCGCCTTGGGCGTCTTGGCGGGCAAGTCGGCCGCGATGCCCCGCGCATGGCCGGCGCAAAGGCCCTGCAGCGGGCAAACGGCGCAGCGCGGCGCGCGCGGGGTGCAGACGGTCGCGCCCAGATCCATCATCGCCTGCGCGAAATCGCCGGGGCGTTCGGCGGGGGTCAGCGTGCCGGCCAGCGCGGTCAGCCGCTTCTTCGCGCCCGGCAGGGGGTCGGTGACGGCGAAAAGCCGCGCGGTGACACGCTCGACATTGCCGTCGACCACGGTTTCGCGCGCGTCGAACGCAATCGCGGCGATGGCGGCCGCGGTATAGGGCCCGATCCCCGGCAGCGCCTGCAGGCCCGCGCAATCCGTGGGAAACGCGCCGCCGGCTGCCGCCACGGCGCGCGCGCAGGCGATCAGGTTGCGCGCCCGGGCGTAATAGCCCAGCCCCGCCCATTCGGCCATCACCTCGGCGTCGTCAGCCCCGGCCAGCGCGTGGATGTCGGGCCAGCGGGTGGTGAAGCGGTGGAAGTAGGCGCGCACGCTGGCCACGGTGGTCTGCTGCAGCATGATCTCGGACAGCCAGACGCGATAGGGGTCGGGGCGCTGGCCGCCGGCGCGCGCGGCCGGGCCGGTGCGCCAGGGCAGCACCCGCGCCGCCCGGTCGTACCAGCGCAGCAGCGCCGCCGCCACGACGGCGCCGTCGCCCGCGGACCCGCTTCCGGTATCGATTGCTTCAAGACTGTCACGCATTCTTCAACCACCGTGCCCCGCGCCCTCTGGTCTCGGGCGCTGAAGTCACTAGAATAGGGGCGCGGAGCGGAAAAGCACCCCCAAGCGCAGGTTCGCGGATGAGCACGCAGCACGAGACGGAGAAGGACGCCCCGCGCACGCCGCGCGGGCGCCGCCGCATGCGCGGCTTCGAATCGGCGGCGGGCCTCTTGAACGAGCGGATCCGCAAGGCCGGCGAATCGCGCGGCTTCGCGGCCTCGCGGGTGCTGACCCACTGGGCCGAGGTCGCCGGGCGCGATATCGCCGCGCTCTGCCGGCCGGTGAAGGTCAGCTACGCGCAGGGGGGCCTGGGTGCGACGCTGACGGTGCTGGCCACCGGCGCCGCAGCACCACTGGTGCAGATGCAGCTTCCCCGCCTGAAGGAGCGCGTCAACGCCGCCTATGGCTACGCCGCCATCGCGCGCATCCAGGTCACGCAGACCGCCGCGCAGGGCTTTGCCGAACCCGCCACCCGCTATGAGGGGCCGAACATCGCCCCCCCCTCGCCCGAGAAACTGGCCCGCGCCCGCGCCGTCGTCGGCACCCTGACCGAGGGCGTCGCCGACGATGGGCTGCGCGCCGCCCTGGACCGGCTGGCGACCCACGTGCTGACCCGTCCCCAAGCGCCCGCTCCGGCCGCGCCCAATTCGGCCGCGCCGATCCCGGCCGCGCCCACCCCGAACGCAGGCGCCGCCCCCGCGGCCGGCGCCGAACGAAAGGACTGACCATGCAGAAGACCCCTCTGATCGCCGCCGCCGCGGTGGCGGTACTGGCCGTCGGCGGCTACGCCCTCTGGTCCACCAGCGGCCCGGCCGAGGCCCCCGGCAGCACCCAGATCGGCGGCATGAACAGCGCCCAGGCGCAGACCGCCTCGGCGTCAGTCGACACCTCGGGCATCGTCGAGATGTCGCTGGGCGACCCGGACGCGCCGGTGACGATCATCGAATATTCGTCCTTCACCTGCCCGCATTGCGCGAACTTCAACCAGGGCGTCTATCGCGAGCTGATCGAGAACTACGTCGACACCGGCCAGGTCCACTACATCAAGCGCGAGGTCTATTTCGATGCCTATGGCCTTTGGGCGGCGCTGGTCGCGCGCTGCGCCGGGCCGGAGCGGTATCACGGGGTGGTCGAGATGCTCTATCAGGACCAGCGGCAATGGGCCGGGTCCAGCGACGGCGCGGTGGTGGCCGAGAACCTGCGCCGCATCGGCCGGCGCGCGGGCATGGACAACGCGCAGCTCGACGCGTGCCTGTCGGACCGCGACAAGGCCTCGGCGCTGATGGAGCTTTACCGCGAGAACGCCGAGCGCGACGGCATCCGCTCCACCCCCTCCTTCGTGATCAACGGCCAGACCTTCGGCAACATGGGATACGCCGAGTTCGAAGCCGCCATCGCCGACGCCCGGGATTGAGCCCGGGCATGAGCGAACGTCCCCTTGCCGGCCTTCGGGTCATCGAACTTGCGCGCATCCTCGCCGGGCCCTGGGCCGGGCAGACCCTGGCCGACCTCGGCGCCGAGGTGATCAAGGTCGAGGCCCCCGAAGGCGACGACACCCGCCGCTGGGGTCCGCCCTTCATCGACCGCGACGGCACGCAGGTCGCCGCCTACTTCCACTCCGCCAACCGCGGCAAGCGGTCCGTCGTGGCCGATTTCCGCACGCCCGAGGGGCAGGCGAAGGTGCGCGAACTGGTCACCGGCGCCGACATCCTGATCGAGAACTTCAAGGTCGGCGGGCTGGCGAAATACGGGCTCGACTATGCCGGGCTGTCGGCGGTGAATCCGGGGCTGATCTACTGCTCGATCACCGGCTTCGGGCAGGACGGGCCCTATGCGCACCGGGCGGGCTACGACTACATCATCCAGGGCATGTCGGGGCTGATGTCGATCACCGGCCCGGTGGAGGGCGAGCCGCACCGCGTCGGCATCGCCGTCACCGACCTGGTCACCGGCATCTACGCCACCACCGCGATCCTCGCCGCGCTGCACGAACGCAAGACCACCGGGCGCGGCGCGCATGTCGACATGAGCCTTCTCGATTCGGCGGTGTCGGTGATGGCCAACCAGGCGATGAACTACCTGTCGACCGGCACCCCGCCGGGGCGGACCGGCAACGTGCATCCCAACCTTGCGCCCTACCAGGTGTTCGAATGCGCCGACGGGCATGTGATCGTCGCCACCGGCAACGACGCGCAGTATCACCGGCTGTGCCGGCTTCTGGGCCGCGCCGACCTGATCGACCACCCGGCCTATCGCAGCAATGCCGACCGGGTCGCCAACCGCCCCGCCCTGTCCGAGGCGCTGTCGGCGGCGACGCGGCAGCGCAGCAAGGCCGAGCTTCTGGCCGCCTGCGAGGCCGAGGGCGTGCCGGCCGGCCCGATCAACGACATGGCCGAGGTCTTCGCCGACGCGCAGGTGCAGGCGCGCGGCATGCAGCTGGACCTCGGCCCGCACCGCGGCGTGCGCTCGCCCTTCGTCCTCGACGGCGCGCGCTGCGCTTCCGACCGCCCCGCGCCCGTGCTGGGCGAAGGCGACGACGAGGTCGCGCCGGACGCATCCCCCCGACCCGCTGCGGCGCCGCGCACCTGACACCCCCGCCCCGAGGCGCTCCACCGGACACCGCGCCCCCGATGAAAGGGTGACGGAAGTTCTCCCGCCCCTCGTCAGGCTGTGCGCTCCGCGCACAACCTTCCTCGCGTTGGGCCGGGCGCCGCGCGCTTCGCGCGCGGCGAAAAGAGGCTGCGCCGCGAACGGCAGGTAACCCCCACCGCCCCATACTTTTCCTGTCCGGACGTATCCCGGGGGGTGAATTGGCGGAGCCAAGAGGGGGCAGCGCCCCCCCTTCTTCGCCTCACTCAAAGCCCGAAAACCGCGGGCTCAGGCGTTACCAGAACCCTGCCGCAACGCGCGAAACTGCCATACGCCTGCCAGCCGCTTGCCATACGCTTGCCAGCACCCTGCCGGCGGACCTTTTGCCGGTCCATGCCGCGTGCGGGGACGGCCCGGGTCACCGCGCCTTGCCGCCGCTTTCGGCCGGTTGCGCCGTCACCAGCATGAGGTTCCCGGCCGGCATCTCCTGCCGCGCCCGGGGCGCCAGACCGGCCTCCAGCAGGCGGGCTTCGACCCAGGCGATGTCCTTGTAGCCGATGGCCGGGTCTTGCGCGCGCAGGCTCGCGTCGAAGGCCCGGTCGCCGTCCGAGACCAGCGCGCCGTCCCGCCGGAAGGGACCGTAGAGCGCGAAGACGCCACCGGGGGCAAGGGCGCGGGGGACCTCGTCCAGAAGCACCTCTGCCTCGGGGGTCGAGACCAGATGTAGAAGGTTTGTCAGACAGATAGCATCCCAGGCCGCGTCCGGGGCCCAACCGGGGGCGCAGGCGTCCAGCGGGATCGGGTCGCGCAGGTTGGGCCGCCCGGCCCGGGCCGCGCGGGCGCGGATCGAGGCGAGGTTGCCAGGGTCAAGATCGGAGGGCTGCCAGGTCAGGCCCGCGAATCGTGCCGCGAATTCGACGACATGCTGGCCGGTGCCGCTGGCCAGTTCCAGCGCCTGCCCGCGGTTCGGCAGATGCGCCGTCAGCACTGCGGCGATGGGTTCGAGGTTGCGCGCGGCGGAGGGGGCGAAGCGCAACCCGTCCTCGGCCGGGGCGGCGCTGTCGGGCAGGTCCAGCCGGCGGATCATCGCAGCCGCGCCGGCGACAGCGCCGCCAGGATCTCGGGCGCGATGCCCGACGCCGCGCCGCCCGCGACCTCCTCCATCACGCGCGCCGCGCCGGGGGCGGACTGGAACCCCTGGCCGCCCTGCCCCGCGCACCACAGGAAATCGGCGTCCAGCGGGTCGGGGCCCAGCACCAGCGTCCGGTCGGGCACGAAGCTTCGCAGCCCCGCCCACGACGCCTCGACCCGCGTCACCGGCACGGTCACCATCTCCTCGTAGCGGGCCAGACCTTCGGCGAGGACCATGTCGTCGGCCCAGGCGTCGTGCGGCTCGGCGGGGTCGGCCTCGGCCGGCGAGACGAGCAGTTTTCCGGCCTCGGGCTTGGCGTACCAGGTCTCGCCCACGCCGAACAGGAGCGGCCAGGCACGGATGTCGTGCCCCTCGGGCGCGGGGAGTTGCGCCATCGAGCGCCGGTAGGGCTGCAGCCCGATCCCGGGCAGGCCGGCCAGCGCGGCGATCCGGTCGGCCCAGGCGCCGGCGGCATTGACCAGTCGGCGCGCGCGCAATTCCTCGCGGTCCGACAGGGTCACGGTCCAGCCGTCGGCATCGCGGCGGATGGCGGCGACGGCGGCGCCGGTGCGAATTTCGCCACCGCGTTCGCGCAGGCGGCGGGCGTAGGTCTGCAGCATCAGGTCGGTGTCGATGTTCTGCGCGCCGTCGGTCTGCGCGGCATAGGCGACGCGCGCAAGGTTCAGGATCGGCACGATCGCCTCCGCCTCGGCCGGGGTGATGCGGGTCAGGTGCAGATCGGCGCAGTCCTTGTCGAAAGCCGCGCGCTCGTGCGCCTGACCCACCGCCAGCAGCCCGCGCGGGCTGAGGACGCCCATCTCGGCCAGTTCCTCGCCGCTGGCGCGGGCCAGGGCGACGGTGGGCGGCGCGCCGTATTCGGCCTCGTAGAGCGCGGCCGAGCGGCCCGAGGTGTGGTAGCCCAGCTGCGCCTCGCCCTCGACCAGCAGGGTCGCGCCCAGCCCGGCCAGGCGCGCCCCGGCCGAAAGCCCGGCGATGCCGCCGCCGATGATCAGGAAGTCGTGCATGATGTCCCCTGTGGTCAGTCCATCGCAGGTTTCAGTTCAGCCGGCCAGCGCGACCTCGGCCCCGGCGCCCAGGCGCAAGAGCCGCGCCTCCTGCATCGGGGGGGCCATCAGGCTCAGCCCGCAGCCGGGCGCGCCGGTCGGCACGGTCAACGCGCAGAGGCCCATCAGGTTGCCGATGCGGGTGTTGCGCAGCGTGCGCAGGTTTTCCGAGGCGAAGAAGGCGTGATCGTTCGTCACCGCGTCGATCCGCGGCGGCAGGTTCGCGTTGGTCGGTAGCAGGACCACGTCAAAGCCCGCCGTGGCGCGCGCATAGGCGGCGCGCAGGGCGTTCATGCGGAAGAGCGCGGCGATGTAGTCGTCGGCGCTGTGCGCCGCCCCGGCGCGGAAGCGGGCCAGCACCGGCGGGAACATCGCGTCGGGGTCGGCCTCGATCCGGTCGCGCCAGGTGGCGTAGCATTCGGGGGCATAGAGGATGCCGGACATCTCCATCGCCTCGGCCACCGCGCGGATCTGCACGCGCGCGATCTGCGCGCCGGCGGCCGCCAGCCGGTCGACCGCGGCTTCGAAGGCGCGCGCCTGCGCCGGGTCCAGGTCGTCCAACGCACCGGTTTCCAGCACCAGAAGGCGTGCGCCGGCGATGGTCGCGCCGCGCAGGTCGGGCGCGGGCGAGTCGTCCAGGAGCGAAAAGGCCAGCGCCGCATCCTCGACCGTGCGGGCCAGGGGGCCGATGGTGTCGAAGCTTTCGGCCAACGGCACGCAGCCGGTCAGCGGCACGCGCCGCGCCGTGGTCTTCAGCCCGACCAGGTCGTTCCAGCCCGCCGGCACGCGGACCGAGCCGCCGGTGTCGCTGCCGATGCCCAGCGGCGCCAGACCCCAGGCGACCGAGGCCGCCGCGCCCGAGGATGATCCGCCCGGCACATGGTCGGGGTCGTGCCGCCAGGGCGGGGTGTTGGTGATCGGGTTCAGGCCGAGCCCGGAAAACGCGAGTTCCGTCATGTGGGTCTTGCCCAAGGGCGGCATGCCCGCCCGCGTCAGGCGGGTGACGACGGTGGCGTCGGCGTCCGGCACGCGGCCCTTCAGCAGGGCCGAGCCCGCCTCGGTCGCCACGCCCGTGGTGTCGAACAGGTCCTTCCAGCTGACCGGGACGCCATCCAGCGGCCCGCGCCGCAGTCCGGCACGGGCGCGCGAGCGTGCCGCCATCGCCGCGTCCAGCGCCTGCTGCGGCATCATCCGGGCGAAGATCCGGTCGCGGTGCGGATGCGCCTCTGCGGCCGCGAGGAACCCTTCGGCCAGCGCCACCGGGCAGATATCGCCCGCCTCGATCCCGCGCCCCAGTTCCGCCGCGCCCATTTCCCGCCACGTCGCCCGCATCGCCGCCTCCAGATTGCCCCCCGCAGGCTTAGCGCGCGTCTGCCGCATGGACAATCCCGGCCGGGGGCGCATATTTGACCCATGCGCAATGCGACCGACATCCTGATCGTGGGCGGCGGCCTGAACGGCCCGGCGCTGGCGCTAGCGCTGGCGCAGGGCGGCTTTCGCGTCACGGTCATCGATGCCCGCCCGGCCCCGGCGCGGGCAGAACCCGGCTTCGACGGGCGCGCCTATGCGCTGGCGCTGGCCTCGGTGCGGGTGCTGTCGGCGATCGGGGTCTGGGCCGCGTTGCAGGACAAGGCGCAGCCGATCCTGGGGATCCGCGTCAGCCAAGGCCATGCCGGGCGCGGGGCATCGCCCTTCTCGCTCGGCTTCGATCACGCCGAGATCGAGGAAGGCCCGATGGGCCAGATGATCGAGGACCGGCATCTCTATGCGGCGTTCCGCGCGGCGATGGCGCAGCAGGACCGCATCACGCTGATCGACGGCGCGCGCGTGGTGGGGCAGGACATCGCGGGCCAAAGCGCGACGGTGACGCTGGAATCGGGCGAGGAACTTTCCGCGCCGCTGCTGGTCGCCAGCGACGGGCGCGACAGCCCCACCGCCGCGCGGGCGGGCATACGCCGGCAGGGGCGGGACTACGGGCAGACGGCGCTGGTCTGCGCGGTCGCGCACGCGCGTCCGCATGACGGGATCGCGCACCAGATGTTCCTGCCCGCCGGCCCGCTGGCGATCCTGCCGTTGCCGGACAACCGTTCCTCCATCGTCTGGGTCGAGGCGCGCGAAACCGCGCAGGCGATCCAGCGGCTCGACGACGCGGCCTACATGGACCTTCTGCGCCCGCGCTTCGGGGATTTCCTGGGCCGGATCGAACTGGCCGGCGCGCGGTTCGCCTATCCGCTCCGCCTCAGCCTGGCCGAGGATTTCGTCGCGCCGCGGCTGGCGCTTGTCGGCGATGCCGCGCACGGCGTGCATCCGATTGCCGGCCAGGGCCTGAACCTGGGGCTGCGCGACGTCGCCGCCCTGGCCGAGGTGCTGACCCTCGCCCGCCGGCGGGGCGAGGATGTCGCGGCGCCCGGAGTGCTGGCGCGCTACCAGGAATGGCGGCGCTTCGACACGGTCCGGATGGCGCTGGGGATGGACGCGGTGAACCTTCTCTTTTCCAACGGAAATCCCGTGCTGGAGGGGTTGCGCGGGCTTGGCCTCGGCGCGGTCGCGGCGCTGCCGGCGCTGCGCCGCACCTTCATCCGCGAGGCCGCCGGCCTGCGCGCCGCCCAGCCGCGCCTGATGCAGGGCCTCCCGGTCTGAGGCGCCGCCGCGGGCGCACCGCGCCCGCCGCGACCGACCCCCCTCGATGGGGGTGAGGTCGCGCCGCCCGAAGCGAAGCACGTTCCTTTAGGTCAGACCCGCGGTCGGCGGTTGATCAGGATCAGCCCCGCGACCAGCAGGGCCAGCGCCACCGGCATGGCAAGCGTCACCGGCTCGCTCAGCACCAGCCAGCCCAGCCCCGCGCTCAGCACCGGGGTGAGGAAGCTGAAACTCGCCACCGACGACGACGGGTAGCGCTGCAGCAGCCAGAACCAGGTGACGAATCCGGCGGCGATGCAGAGCGCATGCGTCAGGAAGATGGTCAGCTGCACGCCGTCGAAGGCGCGCACGAAACTGCCGCCGTAAAGCGGCGCCAGCGTCAACAGGATCGGCGCCGAGACCAGCAGTTGCCAGAAGATCTGGGTGTCGGGCGGCGCGCCCTGCAGGCGGGTCAGCCGCGCGATGATCACGATCGCCGCCCAGCTCATCCCCGCCGCCAGCGCCGCCAGATCGCCGGTCAGGCTGCCCGCCGCCGTCACGTCGCCCTGCGCCTGCCCGACCAGCACCAGCACCACCGCGGCGAATCCCAGCCCGAAGCCCAGCACCCGCTGCGTGCTCAGCCGCTCGCCGGGAAAGAGGAAATGCGCCGCCCCCGCCAGCCACAGCGGCATGGCGTAGAAGAGCACCGAGGCGCGCACCACCGTCGTCTGGTCGAGTGCGACGAAGAGAAAGAAGAACTCGGCCGAGAAGGCCGCCCCGATCAGCAGCCCCGGCCGCCAGAGATCCGGCCGGAAGTCGATGCGCCGCCAGACCATCCACCCCGCCACCAGCGCGCCCGCGACGACCGAGCGCGCGGCGGCAAAGAAGACGGGCTGCAACCCCTCGTTGCCCAGCTTGATCAGAACGTTGTTCGACGCGAAGACGAAGGACAGGGTCAGCAGCATCCAGAACCCCGCGAGGTCGAGCGGGCGGCGCTGCGGCAGGATGTGGGCCATGAAAGCTCCTGAAAACCGATGCGGGCAGTCAAGGCCTTGGCGCGGCGAAGGTCAATGGCTGCCGCCGGCGTCTTTTCCCGGCCTGCCGGATGGCCTAGGGTTGGCGGGCAGGCGGGCGGCCTGCGCCGGACCGGACGCACGATGAACGAGACCAAGACCGGACTCATGGCGCGCTGCGAGGCGATGGGCCTGCGGCTGACCGGGCAACGCCGGCTGATCGCGCAGGTCTTGGAACGCGCCGACGATCACCCCGATGTCGAAACGCTCTTTGCCCGGGCCGCCGCGCGCGATCCCAGGATCTCGCTGGCGACGGTCTACCGCACCGTGCGCCTGTTCGAGGAACAGGGCCTGCTGGAGCGGCTGGAATTCGGCGACGGGCGCGCGCGCTACGAGGATGCCGAACGCGCGCACCACGACCACCTGATCGACCTGGACAGCGGCGAGGTGATCGAGTTCACCGACCCCGAGATCGAGGCGCTGAAGGAAGCGATCGCGCGCCGCCTGGGCTACCGGCTGAAGGGGCACCGGCTGGAGCTTTACGGCGTCCGGCTCAAATCCTGAACGGGGCCTTTCCCCGCCCGCGCGGACGGGGTAAGCGGGCCGCTTACGCCCCCTGATGGACCTGCCCGCACCATGGACAATCTGCGCGCCAGCCTGCTGATGGTGGGCTCGATGGCCGGGTTCGCCATCGAGGATGCGGTGATCAAGTACCTGTCGGCGGCCATGCCGGTCGGGCAGATCATGGTTCTGATCGGCCTGGGCGGCAGCGCGATCTTCTGCGCGGTGGCCTGGGCGCGGGGCGTGACGGTCCTCAGCCGGCAGGCGGTGCGGGGCGCGGTCCTGCTGCGCAACCTGTCCGAGATGGTCAGCGCGTCGCTGGTGGTTCTGGCCATCGCGCTGGTGCCGCTGGCGGTGGTCACCGCGATCCTGCAGGCGATGCCGCTGGTGGTGACGCTGGGGGCGGCGCTTTTCCTGGGCGAACCCGTGGGCTGGCGGCGGTTCTCGGCCATCGCCGTGGGGTTTCTGGGCGTTTTGCTGATCATCCGGCCCGGCGCCGCGGATTTCGATCCCGCGGCGCTGCTGGCGCTGGCGGCGGTGGTGACGCTGACCGTGCGCGACCTGGCGACGCGGCGCGTGGCCGGCGACGTGCACAGCCTGCAGCTGAGCGCCTGGGGCTTCCTGACCATCGTGCCGGCGGGGGTTCTGTTGCTGGCGATCCTGGGCGAGGCGCCGCTTGCGCCCAACGCTGGCCAGTGGGGCTGGCTTCTGGCCGGGCTTTGCGCCGGGACGCTGGGCTACGCGGCGCTGGTCGGGGCGACGCGCACGGGCGACATCGCGGTGACCACGTCCTTCCGCTATTCGCGGCTGGTCTTCGCCATGGCGATCGGCTTCACCTTCTTCGGCGAACGCCCGGACGCGATGACGCTGATCGGCTCGGCGCTGGTGGTGGGGGCCGGGCTCTTCACCCTCTGGCGCGAGATGCGGCTGCGCCCGATGCCGGGCTGAACCCTTTTCGCCCCGCCCGCCCCGGTCTATAGAAGCCGCGCAATCACCTGAGCGAGGGACGACATGACCGCCATCCTGGACATCACCGGACGCGAGATTCTGGACAGCCGGGGCAACCCGACGGTCGAGGTGGACGTGATCCTGGAAGACGGCACGCTGGGGCGCGCCGCGGTGCCCTCGGGCGCGTCGACCGGCGCGCACGAGGCGGTGGAGCTGCGCGACGGCGACAAGGGCCGCTATGGCGGCAAGGGCGTGCTGCAGGCGGTGGCCGCGGTCAACGGCGAGATCGCCGAGGCGCTGGTCGGCAGCGACGCGACCGAACAGGTGATGATCGACAGCGCCCTGATCGACCTCGACGGCACGCCCAACAAGTCTCGCCTCGGCGCGAACGCGATCCTCGGTGTCTCTCTCGCCGTGGCGAAGGCCGCGGCGGATGCGACCGGCCAGCCGCTTTACCGCTATGTCGGCGGCACCTCGGCGCGGGTTCTGCCGGTGCCGATGATGAACATCATCAACGGCGGCGAACATGCCGACAACCCGATCGACATCCAGGAATTCATGATCATGCCGGTCAGCGCGGGCTCGATCCGCGAGGCGGTGCGCATGGGGGCCGAGGTCTTTCACGTCCTGAAGAAGGACCTGAAGGCCGCGGGTCTCTCGACCGGGATCGGCGACGAGGGGGGCTTCGCGCCGGACCTGAGTTCGACCCGCGACGCGCTCGATTTCATCCTCAAGGCGGTCGAGACGGCGGGCTATGCGCCGGGCAAGGACATCACGCTGGCGCTCGACTGCGCGGCGACCGAGTATTTCAGGGACGGCCGCTATGTCATCTCGGGCGAGGGCAAGACGCTGACCGCCGAGGAGAACGTCGCCTGGCTTTCGTCGCTGGTCGCGGACTATCCGATCCTGTCGATCGAGGATGGCTGCGCCGAGGATGACTGGGACGGCTGGCGGATGCTGACCGAGGCGCTGGGAAGCAAGGTGCAACTGGTCGGCGACGACCTGTTCGTCACCAACCCCGAACGGCTGGCGCGCGGGATCACCGAGGGGTGTGGCAACGCGCTGCTGGTCAAGGTCAACCAGATCGGCACGCTGACCGAAACGCTGGAGGCCGTGGACATGGCGCACCGGGCGCGGATGACCTGCGTGATGTCCCACCGCTCGGGCGAGACGGAGGACGCGACGATTGCCGACCTGGCGGTGGCCACCAATTGCGGGCAGATCAAGACCGGCTCGCTGGCGCGGTCGGACCGGCTGGCGAAATACAACCAGCTGATCCGCATCGAGGAGATGCTGGAGGACAGCGCGCGCTACGCCGGCCGGTCGATCCTGCGCGGCTGAGCCCTGCCCGACCCGGGCGCGACCCCGCATCAACCGGGAAAATCAGTCAAATCCGCCCCGGAAGCGCCGCGAAATGGCGCCTGCGACCTGATGCGCATTGCCCCGGCGCCTTCGGGAACCTAATCATGCCCTGATGAGCGCAACTGTCGAGATGCCCCTCTGGCTGGTGATCATGGTGCTGGTGCTGGCCGCCATCGCCACGCTCGACCGCATCATCGGGCCGGGGCTGCGCTGGTTCCTGCGCCGCCGGATGGAGCGCGCGGTCGAGGAGTTGAACAAGCGCCTCGAACGCCCGATCCAACCCTTTCGCCTGGCGCGTCGTCAGGACCAGGTGATCCGGCTGATCCACGACCCGCAGGTGATGGAGGCGGTCAGCGACTACGCCCGCACCGAGGGCGTGCCGCACAACGTGGCCTTTGCCAAGGCCCGCTCCTACGCGCGCGAGATCGTGCCGGGGTTTTCCACCGCGACCTATTTCGGCTTCGCCATCCGCGTCGCCCGCCGCCTCAGCCGCGGGCTCTACCGCGTGCACCTTGGCCGGGCGGACAGCGACACGCTGCGCGGGATCGACCCGCGTTCGGCGGTCGTCTTCGTGATGAACCATCGGTCGAACATGGATTACGTGCTCGTCACCTGGCTGGCCGCCGACCGCTCGGCGCTGTCTTATGCGGTGGGCGAATGGGCGCAGGTCTGGCCGCTGAAATCGCTGATCCGGGCGATGGGCGCCTATTTCATCCGGCGGCGCTATTCCTCCACGCTCTACCGCGCGGTGCTGGCGCGCTACGTGCAGATGTCGATCCAGGAGGGGGTGACACAGGCGATGTTCCCCGAAGGCGGGCTCAGCCTGAACGGCGCGGTGGGGCCGGCCAAGAAGGGCCTGCTGCATTACATCGTGCGCGATTTCGACCTGTCCTCGGGGCGTGATGTCGTCTTCGTCCCGGTCGCGCTGAACTATGACCGCGTGCTGGAGGATCGGGTCCTGATCAAGGCCGCCGAGGATGGCGTGCGCCGCTTTCGCGTGCAGCCGTCGCTGGCGGCAGGCTTCGTGCTGCGCACCCTCTGGCGGAAGGCGCGCGGCACCTTCCGGCATTTCGGCTATGCCGCCGTCTGCTACGGCCGGCCGGTGTCGCTGAGCGATTTCATCACCCGAAGCCCCGACCCCAGCACCGAGGCGCTGGCCGAGATGCTGATGAGTCGCATCCGCGAGGCGGTGCCGATCCTGCCGGTGCCGCTGGTCGCCGCGGCGATGGTGCAGGCCGGCGCCCGGACGGACTCGGACCTGCGGGCGGAGGGCGCGCCGGCCCTGCCGGTCAGCCGCGCCGCGCTGGTCGACACCGCAAGGGCGCTGGTCTCAGCGCTGAAGGCAAGCGGCGCCAACCAGCACCTTCCCGGCGGCGATGCCGACGCCGCGATCGAGGAAGGGCTGTCCGCGATGGCCCTGCGCGGCATCCTGGAGGTCCGCGGCGGCGAGGTTCGCATCGCCCAGGGGCAGGAACCGACGCTGGGCTACTACGCCGCATCCGTCCTGCAACGGGTAACCGAACCCGTGGACGAGGCCGCCCGGCACGGAGCGACCCTGGAGCTGCCTGCGGCCGCCGCGACATAAAATTACAAAGCTTCATCTAACCGGGTTGCAATGTTGCGTGACCGATTCTATGGATGCTGCAAGTGCCGCATCGATTCTGCACCGCGGCACAAGTTTTCAGGAGTGACCCATGGCCCTTGACCAGACCCCCGGTATCGCGCCCTACGACGCCCCCGAGAAGGACCTTTACGAGATCGGCGAAATGCCGCCCCTGGGCTATGTGCCGAAGAAGATGTACGCTTGGGCCATCCGCAAGGAACGCCACGGCGAGCCCGACACCGCCATGCAGGTCGAGGTGGTCGATACCTGGTCGCTGGACAGCCACGAGGTGCTGGTGCTGGTGATGGCGGCGGGCGTCAACTACAACGGGGTCTGGGCCTCGCTCGGCGTGCCGATCTCGCCTTTCGACGGGCACAAGCAGCCCTATCACATCGCCGGGTCGGACGCCTCGGGGATCGTCTGGGCGGTGGGCGACAAGGTCAAGCGCTGGAAGGTTGGCGACGAGGTCGTGGTCCATTGCAATCAGGACGACGGCGACGACGAGCATTGCAACGGTGGCGACCCGATGTATTCGCCCAGCCAGCGCATCTGGGGCTACGAGACGCATGATGGCAGCTTCGCGCAGTTCTGCCGCGTGCAGGCGCAGCAACTGATGCCGCGCCCGCGCCACCTGACCTGGGAGGAATCCGCCTGCTACACGCTGACGCTGGCCACCGCCTACCGGATGCTGTTCGGCCACGCGCCGCATGACCTGCAGCCGGGGCAGAACGTGCTGGTCTGGGGCGCCTCGGGGGGGCTGGGGTCCTACGCGATCCAGCTGGTCAACACCGCCGGTGCCAACGCCATCGGGGTGATTTCCGAAGAGGACAAGCGCGAGTTCGTCATGAACCTCGGCGCCAAGGGCGTCATCAACCGCAAGGAATTCAAGTGCTGGGGGCAATTGCCCACGGTCAACACCCCGGAATACAACGACTGGCTGAAGGAAGCGCGCAAGTTCGGCAAGGCGATCTGGGACATCACCGGCAAGGGTGTCAGCGTCGACATGGTCTTCGAACATCCCGGCGAGGCGACCTTTCCGGTCTCCGCGCTGGTGGTCAAGAAGGGCGGCATGGTGGTGATCTGCGCCGGCACGACGGGCTACAACTGCACCTTCGACGTGCGCTACATGTGGATGCACCAGAAGCGGCTGCAGGGTTCGCATTTCGCGCATCTGGCGCAGGCCTCGGCCGCCAACAGGCTGATGATCGAACGCCGGCTCGACCCTTGCATGTCCGAGGTCTTCCCGTGGGAGGAGATCCCGGCCGCCCACATGATGATGCGCCGCAACGAACACAAGCCGGGCAACATGGCGGTGCTGGTCCAGTCGCCGCGCACGGGCCTGCGTACCTTCGAGGACGCGCTCGAAGCCGGGCGTCGCGGCTGAAAAAATCGGTTATCGGTTCCTGAATAGGGACAATCAGGCATTGGCCACCCAATAGGGTGGCCTTTGTTTCCGTATTTGTTCTAATTTTGTACCGTCGCTTCACGCTTCTTCAACAATGTTGCCTGTATGTTCCCTCTTGTCCGGACGCAGATCAGTCCACTGGCCCACCGCGCAGAACGCGTTGAACGCACTGGAGAACGAACATGAAACACGATTGGATGATCCGCACGCTGGAAGATCTGCAGGCCTACGCCAAGGCCAACCGCCTTCCCGCCCTCGCCGCGCATCTGGAGGAAGCGAAGCTGTTGGCCTTCACCGAAATCGCCAGCCAGTCATTCGAGATCGAGCTGCGCCCGCACGACGGCTTCCGCGAGAAGGTCGCCAACTTCGGCTAAAGAAACGCTTTCCCTCGAACGCTGGACCGGCCGCGCTGTTGCCCGTGGCGCCCCGGCCAGACGTTTGACCCCGCGCCCGGACCCTTCGCCAAGGGTTCGGGCGTTGTCATGTCCGGGCCATTGTGATCGCCGGCCCGCACGCGCATGGGCCAAGGCGACGCCGGAAAAATGGTTCAATTCGGGTTAACAAAAATCCGACTTGCAAGACATTTCAAACACTTGCCGCTTGGTCCACGCGTGGACCGTTGCCGATTCGGGGGCTTTTCAGGCCTCCGGGCGCCCACCGGCAGCCCACACCGCGTCCGGGGCGGCATGTAGCATTCCCGCTGGTCGTGGCTACATGACGGAATAGCCGTTCAGCACGCCGACGTCTCATGATAAGCTGCACGCAAACCGGAATGCCATACGAAAGGATCTGCCATGCTTGATCGCCCTGCCCTGAAGCCGAAGGACGCCCCCGACATGGGCCGCTTCGCCTGGGACGACGCGCTTCGGCTGGAGTCGCAACTGAGCGAGGAAGAGCGGATGCTGCGCGATTCGGCGCATGATTTCGCCCAGTCCACGCTGCAGCCCCGCGTGATCGAAGCCTACCGCAACGAGGTCTCCGCGCCCGAGCTCTTCCCGCTGATGGGCGAGGCGGGGCTCCTGGGCGTCACCATCCCCGAGGAATACGGCGGGCTGGGCGCGGGCTACGTGACCTACGGCCTTGTCGCGCGCGAGATCGAGCGCGTCGATTCCGGCTACCGGTCGATGATGTCGGTCCAATCCTCATTGGTGATGTACCCGATCTACGCCTACGGGACCGAGGAACAGCGCGAGAAGTATCTGCCGGGCCTGTCCTCGGGCAAGCTGATCGGCTGCTTCGGGTTGACCGAACCCGATGCCGGGTCCGATCCCGGCGGCATGAAGACCCGCGCCGAGAAGACCGCGACCGGCTACAAGCTGACCGGATCGAAGACCTGGATATCGAATTCGCCCTTCGCCGATGTCTTCGTCGTCTGGGCCAAGTCGGACCATCACGGCGGGCGCATCCGGGGCTTCGTGCTGGACAAGGGCATGAAGGGTCTGAGTGCGCCGAAGATCGAGGGCAAGCTCAGCCTGCGCGCCTCGACCACCGGCGAGATCGTGATGGACGGGGTCGAGGTCGGCGAGGACGCGCTGCTGCCGCATGTCGAGGGGCTGAAGGGGCCGTTTGGCTGCCTGAACCGCGCGCGCTACGGGATCGCCTGGGGCGTGATGGGTGCCGCCGAGTTCTGCTGGCACGCGGCGCGGCAGTACGGGCTGGACCGCAAGCAGTTCGACAAGCCGCTGGCGCAGACGCAGCTTTTCCAGAAGAAGCTGGCCGACATGCAGACCGAGATCACGCTGGGCCTGCAGGCGGCGCTGCAGGTGGGCCGGCTGCTGGACGAGGCGCAGGGCGCGCCCGAGATGATCAGCCTGATCAAGCGCAACAACTGCGGCAAGGCGCTGGAGATCGCACGGATGGCGCGCGACATGCATGGCGGCAACGGGATTTCCGAGGAATACCAGGTTATCCGCCACATGGTGAACCTGGAAACCGTCAACACCTACGAGGGCACGCATGACGTGCATGCGCTGATCCTGGGTCGGGCGCAGACGGGGTTGCAGGCGTTCTTCTGAGCGCCGGCCTCGCCTGGGCCCGGCGTGACTCGGCCCCTCGAACGGCCCGAGGGCCCAGATTTTGCGGAAGCGTCCAAGGTTGGACGCTTTTGCAACGCGCTGATATAAAAACACAATCGGCGTCCGTTAACCGCAATGAAACTTTCGGCCGAGGAGCCGAAGCGCCGGACGCGAGCGCCGTCTGGCGTGGGTCTGAGGCCGCGCGCCTGAGGAACCCAAAGTCAGCGCGATGCAGCCGCTGGGCGGGTCCTCGCCGCCCCATCACGCCCTGTCTGCGCCGCATTGCTGCCGCAGTCTCTGGCGACGTTCCGCGGATACCCTGCTGTTTGTGCGAGTGTTGCCGATGTTCCTGCGCCTTGCCGTGCTTTTCCTTTGCCTGATCCTGCCGCCCGCCGCGCTTGCGCAGGCGCCGGTCGACAGCGCGCTGCGGCAGTTGGGCGGGGATGACATCGGGCGCGGCTGGCAGGCGGTCGGGCGGCTGAACATCCAGGGGCGCGGTTTCTGCACCGGCACGCTGATCGCGCCGGACCGCGTGCTGACCGCCGCGCATTGCCTGTTCGATCCGCAGACCGGCGCGCGCATCGACGTGCGCGAGGTCGAGTTCCTTGCCGGGTGGCGCATCGGTCATGCCGCCGCGATCCGCGGCATCCGCCGCGCGGCGATCGAGCCGTCCTTCCGGATGGCGGGCGACCGGACACTGGAGCGGATCGCCAGTGACCTGGCGGTCCTGCAACTGGACCAGCCGATACACGATGCCGGGCTTCTGCCGTTCGGCATCGCGCCGCTGCCGCCGGCGCCGGGCGCCGCCATTGCCGTGGTGTCCTACGCCCGCGGGCGCGAGGGCGCGGCATCGCTGCAGGACCGGTGCGCCGTTCTGGACCAACTGCGCGAGGGGGTCGTGGTCATGTCCTGCGCCATCGATTTCGGGGCCTCGGGCGCGCCGGTCTTCGCGCTGCAGGGGGGCGTGCCGCGGATCGTTTCGGTGATTTCGGCGATGACCGAGGCCGAGGGACGCAGCCTTGCGCTGGGAATGCGGCTCGATAACCGGATCGGCGCGTTGATGGCGGAACTGGACATCCCGCAGGAGCCGGTCCAGCGGGTGCGCCCGGGTCTTGCAGGGGGCGAAACGGGTGCCCGCGGAACCGCGCGTTTCGTGCGCCCCTGAGGCGTCTTCCCCTCTTGAAAGCGGGTGATCGCTTTCCCAAATCAGCGGTGTCGGGCGCCCGGTCGGGGCCCGATGGACAACAGACCTGGCCGGGAAACCGGCAGGGAACAGCAACATCGCTCGATGGAGGATGACAATGCGCAACTTCGATCCAACCCCGCTTTTCCGCGCCTCGGTCGGTTTCGACCGGATCGCGGACATGATGGACCGGATGCTGGCGGCCGAGCCCGCCCAGCCCACCTATCCGCCCTACAACATCGAAAAGACCGACGAGAATGCCTATCGCATCTCGGTCGCGGTCGCGGGCTTCGCCGCCGACGAGTTGAACGTCGAGGTGAAGGAAAACGCGCTGGTGATCAGCGCCCGCAAGGCCGACGAGGAAGACGGGCGTACCTATCTGCACCGCGGCATCGCCACCCGCGCCTTCGAGCGTCGGTTCCAGTTGGCCGACCACGTCAAGGTGACCGGCGCGACCCATGCCGACGGCATGCTGCATGTCGACCTGGCGCGCGAGATCCCGGAGGCGCTGAAACCGCGCCGGATCGAGATCGCCCGCAAGGATAGCGACAGCCGTCTGGTCGAGGCCAACGCCGCCTGATCCAAGGCGACGGGTCCGAAGTTGGGGCGCATCTGCCGGGTGCGCCCTTTTTGCTATCCGTGTCCGGTAGGCGGGTTTCGCGGATGGATGACAACGCCGAAAGGGCGCGGTAGATCAGGACCATGATCCCCGATCCCGCCCTCGCCCTTCGCCCGCGCCCCGATGCCATCGGGGCCGACTGGACCTTTGCCCGCTACCAGGCGGTGCGGCATCTGCTGCCGCGCGCGGCGTTTGCGGGCGAGAGCCTGCAGGTCCCCGACCTGCGCGCGGTTTTCGACCGGTATGATGCCTTCGTGCTGGATGCGTTCGGCGTGCTGAACATCGGCGAGCGCGTGATCCCCGGCGCGGTGGAGCGGATCGCGGCGATGCGCGCGGCGGGCAAGCCGGTGGTGGTGCTGACCAATGGCGCCAGCTATCCGCGCAGCGCCGCGCTGGCGAAATACGCCCGTCTGGGCTTCGATTTCACCGAGGACGAGGTGGTGGCCAGCCGCGATATCGCCGCGGCGGCGCTGGCCCGGCGCGATCCCGGGATGCTCTGGGCCGGGATCACCGCGGCGGGGGCGGGTTTTGACGACCTGCCGGCGCGGGTGGAGTCCCTTGCGGCGGAGGAGGGGCTGCTGGCGCGCGCCGACGGCTTTCTGTTCCTGGGGTCCGAAGGATGGAGTGCCGCGCGCCAGGCGGCGCTGGCCGCGGCGCTGGCGGACCGGCCGCGGCCGGTGATCGTGGCCAACCCCGACGTGATCGCCCCGCGCGAGGGCGGGTTTTCGCTGGAGCCCGGACATTACGCCGCCGACCTGCCGGGCACGGTCGAGTATTACGGCAAGCCGCATGCCGCGGCGTTCGAGGCGGCGGTGGACCGGATTGCGGCGCGCGCGGTGATCCCGCGCGAGCGGATCGCGATGGTCGGGGACACGCTGCATACCGATGTGCTGGGCGGGCGCGCGGCGGGGCTGGGCACGGTGCTGATCGCCGGACACGGGCTGTTTCGCGGCCACGACCCCGCGCCCTTCATCGCCGAAAGCGGCATCGTGCCCGACGTGATCGCGGAAACGACCTGAGGCAAGCCGATGACCCGCATCCTGCAGATCAGCGACCTGCATGTCGTGGCGGCGCCGAAGCTGGTCAGCGGGCGGGTCGACACGCGCGCGGCGCTGGCGCGCGCGGTCGGCCGGATCGGGCGGATCCTGCCGCAGATCGCGCCGGTCGAGTTGCTGCTGATCACCGGCGATCTGTCCGATGACGGCCGTCCCGCGGATTACGTGGCGCTGAAGGACCTGCTGGCGCCGGTGAAGCTGCCGGTCGCGGTCATCCCGGGCAACCATGACCGGCGCGCGGCGCTGCGCGCGGCCTTTGCCGACAGTCCGGGCATGCCGGTGCAGGGACCGATCCAGTGGTGCCGCGATCTGGCGGCGATGCGGCTGATCGCGCTCGACACGCTGGTCGAGGGGCAGTCGGGTGGCCGGCTGGGGCCCGAGGCGCTGGACTGGCTGGCCGCGCGGCTGGCCGAGGCGCCGCGGCGGCCGGCGATGATCGCGCTGCATCACCCGCCGTTCGACACCGGCATCGGGTTCATGGACGCGATCGGGCTGGCGGATGCGGCGGAACTGGCGCGGGTGCTGGCCCGCCACGGGGCCGAGACGCGGGTGATCTGCGGGCATGTTCACCGGCATACGACCGGGATGATCGGCGGGCAGGTCGCCGTGATCGCGCCGTCGACCGCGCATGCGATTGCCGCGGACTACCGCGACGGGGCGCCGGTGGGGTTTGTCGAGTCGCCCCCCGGCATGCTGCTGCACGAATGGGCGGGGAGCTTTCGCAGCACCTGGATTCCTGTTGCTGACGAGGCGGGGCCGTTCCCCTTCTGAGGGGGTTTTGGGGCTTTGGAACCCGCTTTTGGGGCGCAAACCGGGTGCGGTCCAAATTTGGACCGGCGAACAAGCGGTTGAAAAGAAATGACAAGTCCGAAAAAATTAACCGGATTTCAACCCGCTAGAAAGGGCGGAAAAGCTTATTTGATCCCGGCCCGCAGGAAGGCCTGCACGAACTGGCGCTGGAAGAGCAGGAAGGCGACCAGCAGGGGCGCGATGGACATGATCGTCGCCGCCGAGATGACCGAGATGTTGACGCCGCTCTCGGGGGCGGCGAAGAGCGAGAGGCCAACGGTCAGCGGCCGGGTCGATTCCGAGTTGGTCACGATCAGCGGCCAGAGGAAGTTGTTCCAGTGGGTCGAGACCGAGACCAGCGCATAGGCGAGGTAGGTCGGGCGCGCGGCCGGGACATAGACCCGCCAGAGCACGCCGAGCCGGCTGCAGCCTTCGATCCGCGCGGCCTCGTCCAGTTCCTTCGGCACGCTCTTGAACGCCTGGCGCATGAGGAAGATGCCGAAGGCGCTGGCCCAGTAGGGCACGCCGATCCCGAAGACCGTGTCGAACATCCCCAGCCGCGAGACCATCACGTAGTTCTCGACGATCAGCACCTCGGGCAGGATGAAAAGCTGCAGCAGCACGAGGATGAACAGCACGTCGCGCCCCGGAAACTGGAACTGCGCGAAGGCGTAGCCGGCGAGCGTGGTGACGACCAGCTGGCCGGCGAGCACCACGCTGACCAGCAGGAAGGTGTTGAAGAAGTAGCGCAGCCAGGGCGCGCCCTCCCAGGCGACGCGGAAATTGTCCAGCGTCTTGGCACCGGTCAGGTTGAAGTTCACCGCATCCGAGGTGCTGTGAAACGCCGCCCAGACCGCGAAGGCCAGGGGCGCGATCCAGATGATGGCCAGCGTCCAGGCGGCGACGGTGTCCAGCGCGAGCGTCAGCCGGGGACGGGAGAGGACGGCGCCATTCATTGGTAATGCGTCCGGCGGTCGAGGAAGGTGAACTTGACCGTCGCGACGACGCCGAGGACCAGAAGCACGATCACCGTCAGTGCCGCCGCCTGCGGCCGGTCGAAGTAGGAGAACGCCAGTTCCCAGATGTAATAGAGCACGAGCTTGGAGGCGTCCGACGGCCCGCCCTTGGTCAGGATGAACAGATGATCGATCAGCTTGACCGAGTTGATCAGCGCGTTGACCGCGACGTGCCCCTCGATCCGGCCGTTGGCCATGAGGCCGGGATAGAAGCTGTCGAGCCATTCACGCTCTTCGTCGGTTTCGACCACGTCGTCGAAGGGGATGATCATCTCCTGCTCGATCAGGTCCAGCGCGTCGATGGAAAAGAGGACCGACAGCGGCGCCGATTCGCCCGAGGCGATGGCCGAGAGGACCCGCACGCGGGTGTCGTCGTAGTTGCCGGCGTAGATGGCATTGACCCGGATGTCGGGGTTCGCTTCGTGGAATTCGGCGATCAGGCCGTCGACCACCTGCGTCAGCGCGCCGCCGACCGCGATGGGGTAGTACATGGTGAGGTTGGTTTCCGCCGTCGCGGGCAGCGCGCCGAACGCCGTGGCGCCGGCCAGCAGTGCGGCCTTGAGGGTATGTCGTGTCATCGCTCGTCCTCCCTGGGGTTGAGGTGGTTTGCCGGAACCCGGTGTGGGCCCGGGAATGGGGTTAGCGCGCCTTCCGGTAGCCGGTCGATTTGTCAAACACATGAAGGTGCGCCGGATCGAAGGTCAGTTCGGCCGTTTCGCCCGGCGCCTTGCGGACCTCGCCGGCCAGGCGCACGGTCAGCCCCGCCGCGCCCGGGGTGTCGAAGCTGAGAAAGGTCTCGGACCCCATGTATTCGCAATGGCTGATCGTCGCGTGCAGGTGGCCGGCGCCGGCCTCGGCCAGTTCCAGATGTTCGGGTCGGATGCCGAAGATGCCGTCCCGCGTCGCGGCGGTGAGGGCGGGCGGCAGGGCCTCGGCCTCGATCAGGGCCATCGGCGGGCTGCCGACGAAGCCCGCGACGAAGGTGCTGGCGGGGCGTTCGTAGAGATCGACGGGGCGGCCGGCCTGTTCGATGCCGCCGTCCTTCATCAGGACGACGATGTCGGCCATGCTCATCGCCTCGGTCTGGTCGTGGGTGACGTAGATGACGGTCATGCCGAGGTCGCGTTGAAGCTTCTTGATCTCGCGCCGGACGGAGTGGCGCAGCTTGGCGTCGAGGTTCGACAGCGGCTCGTCCATCAGGCAAAGCGGGTGGCCGGCGACGACGGCGCGGGCGAGCGCGACGCGCTGGCGCTGGCCGCCCGAAATCTCGCCCGGTTTGCGCCGTTCCAGCCCGGTCAGGCCAGTCAGGTCCAGCGCCTGCGCGAGTTTGCGGCGCTGTTCGGCCTTCGGCACGCGGCGCACCTTCAGCCCGAAGAGCACGTTCTCGGCCACGTCGAGATGCGGAAAAAGCGCGTAGGACTGGAAGACCATCGACAGCCCGCGGGTCGAGGCGGGGCTGGCGGTCACGTCGCGCCCGTCGATGCGGATGGTGCCGCTGTCCGGCGTCTCCAGCCCGGCGATCAGGCGCAGGGTGGTCGACTTGCCGCAGCCCGACGGGCCGAGCAGGGCCACGAACGCGCCGCGCGGGATCTCGAGCGAGATGTCGCGGACACCCAACTGGCCGTTCCAGGTCTTGGTGATCTTCTCGATCGAGACGAAGGGCGCGTCAGCGGGGGTCATGTGGCGGATTCCTTGGCGACGAGAAGCCGGGTACCGATACTTTGCAACAGTTCTGCGTAGGCGGTGTCGGGCCGCGCGTCGATCACGGCGTGGTCGACATCGTGCAGCGTGCCGCCGACAATGGGCGCGAGGCGGCCGAACTTGGTGCGGTCGGCGACCAGGATGGCGCGGCGGGCGTTGAGGCGGATCGCCTCGCGCGCGGCGACTTCGGTTTCGTGAAAGTCGAGCAGCGCGCCGTCCGCGTCGATCCCGCCGACGCCGTAGATGCCAAAGTCCGCCCGGTAGCGGGTGAACATCGCGCTCGCAGCCTCGCCCAGAAGGTCGCGGTCGGGCAGGCGCACCTCGCCGCCCGGCAGGATGATGCGATTCGACTCCACCTCGCTCAGCGCCAGCGCGGCGTTGAGGTTGTTGGTCACGACTGTCAGGTTGCGCCGGCGGCGCAGCGCGTTCGCGATGAAGGCCGGCGTGGTGCCGATGGAGATGAAGACGGTCGCGCCATCCTCGACCATCGCCGCGACGGCATTGCCGATGCGTTCCTTCGCGCTCGCGTTCATCGCGCGGCGCAGGTCGTAGGCGGTGTTGCGCGGGGCATCCAGCAACTCGGCCCCGCCGTGACGGCGGCGCAGGATGTTGGCGTCGCAAAGCAGGTTGATGTCGCGCCGGATCGTCTGGGTGGTGACGCCGAATTCGGCGGCCAGTTCATCGACGCTGACCTATGACTCGCGGCGCGTCTTTTCGACGATTCGCTGCTGGCGCAGGCGCGAGGCGCTGATCGGCGTGACTTTCATTTGAACCCCCGAAACCGGTTTCGTCCATTCAAATGAAAAACTCAAGATACTTGTCACAACCCGCAACGAGAGGTCGGCGGCGACACCACGCAAGCCAAAACGCTGCGGCCCGCCGGGGCAGGTCAGGGCAGCGGAATGAACTCCTCGCGGTCCTCAGGCGGCAGGTCGAACCGCCCCTGCCCCCAGTTCGCCGCGCGCCATTCGGCTTTCGCGGCCTCGATCCTTTCGCGCGAGGAGGCGACAAAATTCCACCAGATGAAGCGCGGCCCGGCCATTGTCGCGCCACCCAGCGCCATCAGCCGCGCCCCGCGCGCGCCGGCGCGGACGGTGATCCGGTCGCCGGGGCGGAAGACCATCATGCGCCCGGCCTCGAAGCTCTCGCCGGCGATCTCGACCGTGCCTTCGGTGATGTAGAGGCCGCGATCCTCGTGATCGTCGGGAAGGGGAAAGCGCGCGCCCGGTTCCAGCACCACGTCCAGGTAGAAGGTTTCGGAATGCAGCGTCGCCGGGGCTGTCGCGCCGAAGGCCTGACCCAGGATCAGGCGCGCGGTGATGCCGCCATCGACAAGCTGCGGCAAGGCGTCGGCGGCGTGGTGCTCAAAGAACGGAGCCTCATCCTCGTTCTTTTCGGGCAGGGCGATCCAGGTCTGGATGCCGAACAGGCTGGAGGGTCCCTGCCGCGCCGCCTCGGGCGTGCGTTCGGAATGGGTGACGCCGCGGCCGGCGACCATCCAGTTCAGCGCGCCGGGCTCGATGATACGGTCGGCGCCGGTGCTGTCGCGGTGATGAAAGGCGCCGCGGTAGAGATAGGTGACGGTGCCCAGCCCGATATGCGGATGCGGGCGCACGTCGACGCCCTGTCCGGTCAGAAATTCGGCCGGGCCGGCCTGATCGAAGAAGATGAAGGGTCCGACCATCTGGCGCTTCGGCGCGGGCAGGGCGCGCCGCACCTCGAACCCGCCGATGTCGCGGGCGCGCGGTACGATCAGGGTCTCGATCGCGTCGATGCCGATGTCGTCCGGGCAACCGGGATCGAGGGCCGGGTTCCAGCTCATGGCGGTCCTCCCGTTTTCGGATGATCCTACGCGGCGCGGGACCTTCGGACAAGCGACGGCTGATCGCGTCTGCCAATGGGATGCGCTATAGGGGGATGGCCTCGTGCCGGGGTGGGACAGACAGGGACCGAGGACCATGCAGAGCGGCCTTCATCATGTCACCGCGATCACCGGGCGCGTGCAGGCCAATGTCGATTTCTACGCAGGGTTCCTGGGCTTGCGGCTGGTCAAGCAGACCGCCGGCTTCGCGGATGACGAACAGCTGCATCTGTTCTACGGCGACGCCGCCGGCAGCCCTGGCAGCCTCGTCAGCTTTCTGGTGTGGGAGGCCGGCGCGCGGGGGCGCACCGGGCACGGCCAGCCATCGGAGATCGCGCTGGCGGTGCCGCCGGGCAGCATCGGTGCGTGGTTGTCGCGGGCGCTGGCGGCGCAGGTGGCGGTCGAGGGGCCGAAACGCGAATTCGGCGAGCCGGTGCTGCGGCTGAAGGACCCCGACGGTTTGATCGTGAAGCTGGTGGGCGCCGATCTGCCCGCCGCCGCGCCGCAGCCCGACCCGACCGCGCCCACGCGGCTGCGCGCCGTCACCCTGCTGACGGCCGAAGCCGCAGCGACCGCGGATTTCATCGCGCGCTTCGGCTATCGCCCCGGCCCGGTCGAGGGGGGCGTGCGACGGATGCTGTCGGACACCGACGCGGTCGATATCCGCGATGCGCGGGGCTATGTCCCGGCGATCCCCGGCGCGGGGATGATCGATCACCTGGCGTTTCGCGCCGCCGATGCCGGGGCGGTCCGCGCGATGCGACTCGCGTTGGGGGCCGCGGCGGATCTGACCGCCGTCCATGACCGGCGCTATTTCCTGTCGCTCTATGTCCGCGAACCGGGCGGGGTGCTGATCGAGCAGGCGACCGATGGGCCGGGATTTGCGGTGGATGAACCCGCGGACCGGCTGGGCGAAACCCTGATGTTCCCGCCGATGGAGGCGGCCCGCCGCGACGATCTGCGGGTGATGCTGCCGCAATTCGCCCGCCCGGGCGAGGAAGGGATGCCGATGCGCGATCTGCCGTTCATTCACCGCCTCCACCGCCCCGAGGATCCCGATGGATCGACGCTTGTGCTGCTGCACGGCACCGGCGGGAACGAGGCCGACCTGATGCCGCTCGCGCATCGGATCGCACCGCGCGCGACGCTGCTGGGTGTGCGCGGGCGATCGACCGAGGAGGGGATCAACCGCTGGTTTCGTCGCTACGACGCGGTGACCTACGATCAGGCCGATATCCGCGCCGAGGCCGAGGCCTTCGCGGGCTTCGTCGCGGGTGCGGTGCGGGGCTACGGGCTGGATGCGGCGCGCATGACGTTTCTGGGGTATTCCAACGGGGCGAACCTGCTGGGGGCGGTGATGTTGCTGCATCCGGGGGTGGTGCGGCGCGCGATCCTGCTGCGCGGGATCGCGGTGCTGGCGGATGCGCCCGCGCCCGACCTGACCGGGACCGAGGTGCTGCTGCTGTCGGGCGCGCGCGACCCCTTCGCGCGGATGGCGCCGGCGCTGGAAGACGCCCTGCGCGCCGGTGGCGCGACGGTCGAGGCGAAGGTCCTGCCCGCCGGGCATGACATCGGACCAGCCGATGTTGAGGTGGTCGCGAGCTGGATCTGATCGGTCAGGCGCGATCCCCGGACCTCGCTGCCTGCGCCGTGGCCCCGGGCGTGGCATTCCGGTCCGGAATGAGCGCGCCACAAAACGGCAACAGCCAACCGGGGTGAAGACGTCTATGATCCGCGCGTCTGACATGGAGGAATGAAAAATGGCACACGGACGCATCTGGATGGCGCTGTGTCTTTCCACGGCGCTTGCCCCGCTTGGCGCGCAGGCCGAAGGACCGGTCGCGCCGGCGATCACTTTCCTGACCTGGCCGGCGGCCAGCTACCAGCACTACTACGAAACCTCGAACTACATCGCGGAAAGCTGGCGCGAGTTGGGGCTGGAGGTGACGCTGGACCCGCAGCCGTTTCCGTCACCCATGCTGGGCATGTGGTTCACCGAGCGCGACTTCGACGTGGTGATGTCGGTGCTGTCGGGATCGCCTGCCCGGCTGGACCCGGAATTCTTTACCGTGACGCAATTCATCGAGGCGTCGGCGGCGTCGGGTGGCATGAATGTCGGCGGCTTCCAGTCAGCGGAGATGGAGGAATTGCACGCCGAGCAGCGTCGCCTCTATGACCCCGAGGCCCGGCGCGAGGTGATCCACCGCATCCAGGAGCTGATCTACGAAGAACAGCCCGAGGGCCTGATCGCCTCGGTCGTCAACACGATGGCGATCAACACCGATGTCGCCCGGCTGGAGGAATACCGCCCCTCGCCCGACGGGGTGCGGTCGATCTGGAACCTGATCCGGCTGGAACCGGTGGGCGATGCGACCGATGTGCGGCTGGGCTGGACCATCGACCAGGACAGCTGGAACCCGCTGACGCTGCGCACGCTGGAGGATCTGGACCGCGTGAGCCTGATCTACGACCGGCTGGTGGTGACCGGCCCCGACGGGCGGCCGGAGATGTGGGCGGCGACGTCGATCGACGTGGTGGACGACACCACGATCGAGGTCGCGCTGCGCGACGATCTGGAGTTCAACGACGGCACGCCGGTGACGGCCGAGGACGTGGCCTTCACCTTCCGCTTCCTAAAGGAGAACGAGGCGGTCTATTTCCGGTCGGTCCTGACCAGCCTGGAGGACGTGCAGGCCGAAAACGGCAGCGTCCGCTTCACGCTGACCGGGCCGTCGGCGTCGTTCGTGTCGCAGGCGCTGGGGCAGATCCCGATCCTGCCTGCGCATGTCTGGTCGGAGATCGATGATCCGGCGAGCCACGCCAATACCGAGCCGGTCGGCAGCGGGCCCTACAACCTGGCCTACTGGCGGCAGGGGCAGGAGATTTCGTTCACCCGCAACGAGGACCACTTTATGGAGCCGCGCGCGGATCTGCTGATGATCCAGTACGGCTCGGCCGAGGTGCTGGCGGCGGCGCTGCGGCGGGGCGAGATCGGCGTGTCGCTGCAGCCGATCGTGCCGACGGTGGTGGAGCTGTTCGAGGACGAGGATCACCTGCAGCTGATCCGCGCGCAGTCGAACGGGCACATGTCGGCACGCTACAATGTCGAGCACCCGCTGCTGGCGCACAAGGCGGTGCGGCAGGCGCTGGCGCATGCGATCCCGCGCGACATGATCATCCAGGACATCCTGAACGACGATGCGGTCGCCATCGCGACGCCGCTGGTGCCGGTCAACGCCTACTGGTCGCACCCGGATCTGGAGGTGCAGGCGTATGATCTGGACCGCGCCCGCGAGATCCTGTCCGAGGCGGGATTCAGCTGGGACGACAGCGGCCGGCTGCGCATGCCGGAATGACGCCAACGGGGAAGTGCGCACGCGTGCGCACTTCCGTAAGGCGCTGATTCAAGAAAGAAAAAATCCGCCGTTAACCGCAATGAAACTTTCGGTGCGGGGCTGCAAGTGGACGGGCCCGGGCAGTGATGCCCGGGCCCGTTGCTTTTTGTCCGTCCGGGTCAGCTGGCGGCGGCGGTCGCCTCGTCGATGATCGCGTGCAGGCGATCGCGATAGGCTTTGGGCAGGCCCAGCGCCTTGGCGCCCTTGTGGATCGGGCCGACATAGCTTTCGGGCGGCTGGTGCGGTCCGCGGTCGTTGGGAATGAAGTAGGTCACCGAGTCGATTGACTGCCCGTCCGAGGTGTAGACGGTGACCGGCTTGTGCGCCCAGCGCCCCTCGGCAACGCCGGCGGAGGCATCCATCGCCGCCATGTCTTCGTCTGACATCTCGTAATGCACGCCCCAGGTTTCGGCCCCGTCGACGTGGATCAGGGTGCAGCCGCCATGCGTCGGATCGTTGCACTTGGCGAAGCGCAATTCGTGGTCGGGCAGGCGGGCGACGGTGATCGGCCGGGCCGAGGGCGCGACCGAGCGCATCAGGTCGATGTCCATCAGGTTGCCATAGGCGAAGTAGTGCATGTCAGGTCCTTTCGTTGGTGTCGGGGTTCGACTCATTGGCCAGGGCGTCGTCGCGTTCCCATGTCTCGGGGCGCAGGGCGGCGGGGCGCAGGGCGTCCATCTCGTCGCTGCGGTGGCAGCGGGCGTGGTGGCCGGGACCGAGGACGCGCATCGGCGGGTCGGTGCGGCAGCGGTCTTGCGCGAAGGGGCAGCGCGGGGCGAACCGGCAGCCGGGGGGCGGTGCGATCAGGTCGGGCGGGCGGCCGGGGATCGAGATCGGCTCGACCGCGGCACCCAGCCGCGGCAGCGCGTTGTAAAGGCCCAGCGTGTAGGGATGGGCGGGTGCGGCGATCACCTGCGCGGTCGGGCCGGCCTCGACGATCATGCCGCCGTACATGACGACGATGCGTTCGCAATTCTCGATCACCAGCCCGAGGTCGTGGGTCACCAGAAGCTTGGCGAAGCCGAGTTCGGTCTGAAGCTGGCGCAGGCTGCGAAAGATCTGGTCCTGCACGATCACGTCCAGCGCCGTCGTCGGCTCGTCCGCCAGCAGCACCGGCGGGCGCAGGGCCAGCGCCATGGCGATCAGCACCCGCTGGCGCATCCCGCCCGAGAACTGGTGCGGGAAGTCGTCGATGCGCGCGGGGTCGACGCCGACCATCTGGAACAACTCCTGGATGCGGGCGCGGATCTTGTCGCGGGGCCAGTCCGCGTGCGCGCGGATCGCCTCGGAAATCTGGGCGCTGACGCGCTTGACGGGGTTGAGGGCGTTGAGCGCGCTTTGCGCGATCATGGCGATGCCGGACCAGCGCACGCGGCGCCAGGCATCGGGGCCGGCGGCGACCAGGTCGGTGCCGCGAAACCGGATCGCACCCCTCTCGATCGCGGCATTCGGGGGCATGACGCCCATGACCGCCTTCAGCAGCGTGCTCTTGCCGCAGCCCGATTCGCCGACGATGCCAACGCTTTCGCCCGGCGCCACCGACAGCGAGACATCGCGCAGCGCGGCGGCGGTGCCCGTGCGGGTCGCATAGCCGAGGTCGAGGCCGTCGATTTCGAGGATCGGCGCGCTCATATCGCCCTCAGCCGCGGGTTGATGACCTGCTCGTAGGCGCGGCCGATGAAGTAGACGGCCGAGACGAGGATCATGATGGCGATGCCGGGCGGGACCACCCACCAGGGGGCGCGGTACATGACCTGGCTGGCGTAGGCATCGTAAAGGATCGAGCCCCAGCTGATGACATTGGGATCGCCGAAGCCGAGAAAGCCGATACTGGCCTCGGTGATGATCGCCCAGGCGAGCGCGAAGGCGGTGCTGACGAGGGCGAGTGGCAGGACGTTCGGCGCGATTTCGCGGTAGAGGATCGCCCAGTCGCTGGCGCCGGTGGTGCGCGCGGCGGCGACGAAGGGCATTTCGCGCAAGCTGAGCACCTGGGCGCGGATCACCCGCGCGGTGGAGCGCCACATGACGATGGTCATGGCGAAGATGATCGTCCAGATGCTGCGCCCGGACATGGCCAGCACGACGATGATGAAGGGCAGGAACGGCAGGCCGAGGAAGATGTCGGTGATGCGCATGAGGATGGCGTCGACCCGCCCGCCGAAATAGCCCGCGATCAGCCCGATGTTGAGCCCGATCAGCACGGTGCCGATGGCGGTCATCCCGCCGACCAGGAATGCCGGCCGCGCGCCGTAGAGCATCTGGCTGGCGATGTCGCGGCCCATCAGCGTGGTGCCCAGCCAATGATCGGCAGAGGGGCCGGCCAGCCGCACCAGCCGGCCGTCCGCGCCATAGGTGCGCGCCATCGGGTCGAAGGGCGCGATCCAGGGGCCGAGGATGGCGAGCGCGGCGAAGACGCCCAGCACGACCAGCGCGACCCGCCCCGAGGGGACGTCCCAGACCGCCGCGATGAAGGATTTCAGGATGCGCATCGGGTCACCTGTAGACGATGCGGGGATCGAGGAGGCCGTAGAGCAGATCGGCCACGAAGGTACCCACGATGGTCAGCACCGCGATCAGCAGGAAGGCGCCCTGCACCACCGGATAGTCCGAGCGCGTGATCCCCTCGATCATCAGAAGGCCGAGGCCGGGCCAGCTGAACACCGTCTCGATCACGACCGAGCCCGCGACCGACCAGCCGAGGATCATCGGCAGCGTGGTGGCCAGCGGCAGGAGCGAATTGCGCATGGCGTGACCGTAGAGGACCTGGCGTTCGCGCAGGCCCTTCATGCGGGCGAGTTCGACGTAATCCTCGCCGATGGTGCTGAGCATGGTGGAGCGCATCAGCAGGAGCGGGAAGCAGAGGTTGTAAAGCGTGTTGACGAAGAAGGGCAGCGCCAGGTGGTGGAGGAAATCGAGCGTCAGGTACATCCGCCAGGTCGGGTCGGGAAAGCGGCCGGGGGTGACGATATGACCGGTGGGAAACCAGTTGAGCCAGATCGAGAAGACGAGGATCGCCAGCATCCCCAACCAGAAGACCGGCGCCGATTGCAGCGCGGTCGCGGCCAGGACCAGGCTGCCCTCGGCCCGGCCGCCGCGATACCAGGCCATCAGCGCGCCGCCGAACGCGCCGATCACATAGGCCGCGATCATCGAGGGCAGGATCAGCAGAAGCGTGTTGACCAGGCGCAGCTCGATCAGTTCCCACACCGGGCGCGAGGTGCGGAACGAGAGGCCGAAATCGAGGCGCGCCAGATTGCCGAGATAGACGAAATACTGCTCGATCAGCGGCCGGTCGAGGCCGAAACGCGCCTGCATCGCCGCGCGCGCGTCGGCATCCAGCGCCGGGCTGATCACCGTCGCCGTCGGATCGCCGGGCAGCAGGCGGAAGAGGAAGAACATCAGCGTGATCATCGCAAACAGCGTGATCGCCATGTGGAAGAGGCGGCGCAGGATGTAGCTTCCCATCAGCTGGTCCCTCGCCCGGGCAGGGGGTTGATGCAGGCGGCGGCATGCGCGCCGGGGCCCAGCGACGGGTCGGTCGCGGCGCAGGCGGGCAGCGCGCGCGGGCAGCGCGGGGCGAAACGGCAGCCGGGGGGCATCGCGGTTGCGTCGGGGATGCCGCCGAGGATGTCGGGCGCCGGCCGGTTCGCGCCCGGAACCGGGTTGGGGATCGCCGAGACGAGTGCGGCGGTATAGGGATGGCGCGGCGCGGCCAGCACCTGGTCCGTCGGCCCGATCTCGACAATGCGGCCGAGGTACATGATCGCCAGCCGGTCGCAGACCGCGCCCACCGTCGCCAGGTCGTGCGTGATGTAGAGAAGCGAGATCCCGCGGTCGCGCACCAGCCGGCGCAGCAGGCGGATGATGCCCCATTTGATCGACACGTCCAGCATCGAGATCGGCTCGTCCGCGACCAGGATGTCGGGTTCCAGCACGATGGAGCGCGCGATGCAGACCCGCTGGCGCTGGCCGCCGGAGATCTGGTGTGGGAACTTGTCGAGATACTGCTCGACCGGCGACAGGCCTGCCTGCTGAAGCGCGTCGACCACGCGGGCCTGCATCTGCGCGCCGCGCTTCATGCCCTGATAGAGCAGCGGGCGCGACACGATCTCGCCGATCGCGTGCTGCGGATTGAGCGAGCCGTAGGGGTCCTGAAAGATCATCTGCACGCGGCGGTGAAAGGCGCGCCGGTCGGCCAGCCGCAGCGCCTGCGCGTCGGTGCCGTCAAAATCGACGCGGCCCGCGCCCGGCTCCTCCAGCCCGACCAGCAGGCGGCCCATCGTCGACTTGCCGCAACCGGATTCGCCGACAAGGCCCAGGACCTCGCCGCGGTCCAGCGTGAAGCTGACGCCGTCGACGGCGCGCAGGACCTGGTCGCGGCGCGGGTCGAAGACCGCGCGCAGGCCGCCCGACAGCCGGTAATGCTTGCTCAGCCCCGCAACCGAGATCATGCCGTTTCCCGGCGGGGGGATATGTCGCGCCTGTGCGTCATCGGGGCATGATGGACCGGCGCGCGCGGCGTTGTACATTGCCAATTCTTGCGTCTATCATTCCGTATCCGAATGACCAGAGGCCGACCGATGCGCCGCACCCTGCCTTCGACCCGCGACATGTGCTGCTTCGAATCGGTCGTGCGAAACGGCTCGGTCACGCGGGCCGCGCATGAGCTGAACATGACGCAAAGCGCGGTCAGCCGGCGCATCGGCTATCTGGAGGAGATGCTGGGCCAGAAGCTGTTCATCCGCGAGAAGCAGCGCGTCATCCCGACGCTCGCCGCGCAGGAATACGCCGAAAGCCTGCACCAGCTGATCAACGGAATCGAGGTGGCGACGACCCGCATCCTGACGCACGGGCGCAAGGGCGGCACGCTGGTGCTGGCCTGCCTGCCGACCTTCGGGTCGCGCTGGCTGGTGCCGCGGCTCAATCGCTTTCTGGAGGACAATCCGGGGATCGACATCAACCTCGTCTCGAAGATCTCGCGCTTCTCGTTCGAGGGCGAGGGGCCGCACGCCGCGATCTATTTCGGCGAGGGCGAATGGCCCGGCGCCGAAATGCGCTACCTGATGCCCGAAAGCGTGGTGCCGGTGGCCGCGCCCTCGCTGATCGGCCCGGCGCCGCTGGCCGACCCCGCGGCGCTGGCCAACATGACCCTGATCCAGCACACCACGCGACCGCAGCTTTGGCGTGAATGGCTCGACTCCGCGGGGCTTGCCACGATCAACGGGACGGTGGGGCCGAAGTTCGAATACTACGCGCTGGTGATCGAGGCGGCGGTCGCCGGCATCGGCGTGGCGCTGCTGCCCGAGTTCCTGGTCCGGCGCGAGATCGCCAGCGGGCTGCTGGTGCGCGCGGTGGAACGCCCGATGCAATGCCGCGAGGCCTATTTCTACGTCTTCCCGAAGAAGTTCGCGGACAATCCGAACGTCGTCTGTTTCGGCGCCTGGCTCAAGCAGGAGATCGACCGCTTCATCGCCGAACCGCTGCCGCCGGTGCCCGCCTGACCCGCTGGCGGCGCCTAGACGCGTAACTTGCGTGCGGTTGGCGGAAAATTGAGCCGAAACTTTGTGTGCAAAGTGCCGGTTTAGCTTGAAAGACGCGACCGGAGTCTCGATATTGTGGGCAATCGCGGAGCGCCTTGCGCCGCGGCTTGCCATATCGAACGGAGGAATTCATGGCCGAATATCAGTCGATGCGCGCAGGCTCAGCCGGTGCGCTGGGCGCACGGATAGATGCCGGGCTTCGCGCCCATATGAACAAGGTCTACGCCACCATGTCGATCGGCATGGTGATCACGGCGCTGGCCGCCTGGGCGATCGCCGGACTGGCGACCACCAGCGACCCGTCGGCGGCGTCCGCGCAGTTGCCGAACGGCACCTACCTGACGGGCCTCGGCATGACCATCTACGCCTCGCCGCTGCGCTGGGTGATCATGTTCGCGCCGCTCGCCTTCATCCTGTTCGGCTGGGGGCAGCTGATGCGCCGGGCCTCGGCCGCGGGCGTACAGCTGGGCTTCTTCATCTTCGCCAGCGCCATTGGCCTGTCGCTCAGCTCGATCTTCATCGTCTTCACCAGCTACTCGATCGTGCAGACCTTCATGGTCACCGCCATCGCCTTCGGCGGACTCAGCCTCTACGGCTACACCACGAAGCGCGACCTGTCGGGCATGGGCACGTTCCTACTGATGGGCGTGATCGGCGTGATCATCGCGCTGGTGATCAACATCTTCCTGCAGTCGCCGGCGATGATGTTCGCCATCTCGGTGATCGGCGTGCTGGTCTTTGCCGGCCTGACCGCGTTCCACACGCAGATGATCAAGACCGAATACGTCGCCCATGCCGCGCAGGGCGACCAGGAATGGCTGGACAAGGCGGCCTATGACGGCGCGCTGGCGCTCTACATCAGCTTCCTGAACATGTTCCAGTTCCTGCTCATGTTCCTCGGCCAGCAGGAATAAGCAGTTCTCCAGATGCGAAAGGGCCGGCGGTTTCGCCGGCCCTTTTTTCATGCGCGGAAGTCGGTGCCGGGTCTGGTCGCGCCGCAGGCGGGACAGACCCAGTGGCGGCGGCGGGGTGGGCCTGCCCGCCCCGCCGCCGCCACGCCCCCGGTCACAAATGGAATCCTTCAGATACGAAGGCCGTCAAACGCGAAAGGCCGCCCCCGGGGGCGGCCTGCGTTCCGTTGGTCGGCAGAATCGATTACTTGATCTTGCCTTCCTTGTATTCGACATGCTTCCGGGCGACCGGGTCGAATTTGCGGATCGAGAATTTCTCGGTCATCGTGCGGGCGTTCTTCCTGGTCACATAGAAGTGGCCGGTGCCCGCCGTCGAGTTCAGACGGATCTTGATCGTCGTCGGTTTCGCCATGGGTCTCTCCTGCGCAGGGCAGCGGCGGGCCGCCCGTGGAATCCTGAAAGCCGCCTTTTACGCAAGACGGCGCCCGAGTCAACCGCCCTTGCCGACCGCGACGAAGCGCAGCATCCCGGCCACACCGCCGCTGCCGCCGTCCTTTTCGTGGTTCGCGCCGTCCAGCACCGCGACTTCGGGCAGGTCGAACGGGCTGATCCCGTCGAGGCAGGCGAGGTTGACGCCGTATTCGTTCGGATCGGACCGGCGGCGGTGATGCGTGTAGATCCCGCAGTGGCGGCAGAAGTAATGCGCGGCGGTGCCCGTGTTGAATTGATACAGCGTCAGGTCCTCGGCCCCTTGCAGGATCGTGAACCCGTCCAGCGGCGCCGAAACCGCGATCGCCCCGCGCATGCGGCAGAAAGAGCAGTTGCAGCGCCGGGCCGAATGCAGCCCCTCGGAAAGTTGGACCCGGAACCGGACCGCGCCGCAGTGGCAGGCGCCCTCGGCGGTGGCGATGTCCAGGTTCATGCCGGGCTCCTTGCTCTGGTCGGGTCGTCCCGGCGGATCGGCCGGTTGCGCGGACGGCCTGTAAGCCGGATTCTGTTCCGGGGTTGCCCCCGGCGGCGACCATTCATCTGGGCCCGCCGTTGCCGACGGGCTCGAGCTGCCAACCCGGGCCTCAGGGCTGAAGCGTCCCTGCGGGGATATCGGATAGCTCCGATCACGCCCGCGCGAGGCCCCTATTCGGCATTGCTCCTGGTGGGGCTTGCCGTGCCGGTCCGGTTGCCCGTCCCGCGGTGGGCTCTTACCCCACCGTTTCACCCTTGCCGCCCGCCCCGAAGGGCGGAAGGCGGTCTGATCTCTGTGGCGCTTTCCCTCGGGTTGCCCCGGCCGGGCGTTACCCGGCACCGTTGCTTCATGGAGTCCGGACTTTCCTCGGACATTGCTGCCCGCAGCCGCCCGGCCGTCCGCGCCCTCTGCAGATATGGGGGGTGCGCCGCCGCGTCAATCCCGTCCCGGACGACCCGGCAACCTAGGCGGCGCCGGCCCAGTCGCGCAGGCGCGCGACGTAGCGGGCCAGGGTGTCGATCTCCAGGTTGACGCGGTCGCCGGGTTTCACCGCCGCCCAGGTCGTCGCGGTCTTGGTGTGCGGGATCAGGTTGACGCCGAACTCGCAGCCCTCGACCTCGTTCACCGTCAGCGAGGTTCCGTTCAGCGCGACCGATCCCTTTGGCGCGATGAACCCGGCCAGGTCGCGCGGCGCGCGAAAGGTCAGCCGCGTGCTGTCGCCCTCGTCGCGCAGCCCGACGACCTCGGCCATGCCGTCGACATGGCCGGAAACGATGTGCCCGCCCAACTCGTCGCCGACCTTCAACGCGCGCTCGAGGTTGATCCGCACGCCCTCGGCCCAGGTGTCGAGGTTGGTCTTCGACAGCGTCTCGGCCGAGATCTCGACCTCGAACCAGTCGGGGCCCAGCGCCACAACCGTCAGGCAGACCCCGTCACAGGCGATCGACGCGCCGATATCGATCCCGTCGGTATCGTAGCCTGTGGCGATGCGCGCCCGCAGGTCGCCGCGTTTCTTCGTTGCCACGATTCGGCCGATGTCGGTGATGATTCCGGTAAACATGCGCTTCTCCCCTGCCCTTGCCGGGACAACCTTCACGTTGCGCTCCATACCCCGGTTCGCGGGGCTATGGTAGCGGCGCCCGGCCACTGGTCAAAGCCCAAGCTCTCGCCTATGTGGAACGTCGGAACAAGGGACTGCGGGGACAATGATGGCACGGATCACCTATGTCGAGCACAACGGCACGCGTCACGAGGTCGAGGTGGCCAACGGCCTGACCGTGATGGAGGGCGCGCGCGACAACGGTATCCCGGGGATCGAGGCCGATTGCGGCGGCGCCTGCGCCTGTTCGACCTGCCATGTCTATGTCGCCAAGGACTGGGTCGGGAAGCTGCCGCCGAAGGACCCGATGGAAGAGGACATGCTCGACTTCGCCTACGAGCCGGATCCGGAGCGGTCGCGGCTGACCTGCCAGATCAAGGTTTCCGACGAACTTGACGGGCTGGTCGTGCAGATGCCCGAAAAGCAGATCTGAGCCCGTGGCGCTGCCGGTCGCCACGCAACTGCGCTACTGGGGCCTTGCGGCTGTCGCTCTGGTCCTGGTGCTGTGGTTTCTGGGCGATATCCTGCTGCCCTTCGTGCTGGGGGCGACGCTCGCCTATCTTCTCAACCCGCTGGTCGACAGGTTGGTGCGGCTGGGGATCGGGCGGGTGCTTGCCGCGGTGCTGATTGCGCTGGCCAGCCTTGCCGCCTTCGCGCTTGCGCTGGTCCTGATCGTGCCGGTCGTTGTCGAACAGGGCGCTGCGCTCTGGCGCGAGGCGCCGGGCGTCTTGAACAGCGTGCAGCAAGCATTGGGCCGATACATGCCCGAGACCTTTTCCGAAGGCGCGCGGCTGGAGAACGCGGTCGCCGGACTTGGCGAGTGGCTGCAGGCGCGCGGCGGCGAGGTGGCCGAACGCCTGCTGACCTCGGCGCGGTCGATCCTGTCGGTGCTGATGCTCATCGTGGTGGTCCCGGTCGTCGCCTTCTATCTGCTGGTCGACTGGCACCGGATGCTTGGCCGCATCGATGCGCTTCTGCCGCGCGAGCATGCGCCGACCATCCGCCAGCTCGGACGCGAGGTCGACGACGCGGTCAGCGGGTTCCTGCGCGGCATGGGCTCGGTCTGCCTGATCATGGCGGTCTATTACGCCGTGGCGCTGTCGCTTGCCGGATTGCAATTCGGCGTCGTCGTCGGCGTGCTGACGGGGATCCTGACGTTCATTCCCTACCTGGGGGCGATCATCGGCGGCGCGCTCGCCTTCGGCCTCGCGCTCTATCAGTTCTGGGGCGACTGGTTCTCGATCCTCCTGGTCGCGGGGGTCTTCGTCGCCGGCCAGGCGGTCGAGGGCAACTATATCACGCCGCGCATCGTCGGCCGTTCGGTCGGCCTGCACCCGGTCTGGATACTGGCCGCGCTGTCGGCCTTCGGATCACTGTTCGGCTTTCTGGGCCTTCTGGTCGCGGTGCCGTTGGCTGCGGCGCTGGCCGTGCTGGTCCGCCACGCGATCGGACTTTACAAGCAGAGCGACCTCTATGCCGGTCCGGTGGCCCGACCGGGGCCGTCCGAGACCCCCGCCCGGCCGGGTTCCCGCGTGATCGTCGATGACCCGAATGCCGACGCGCCCTGAGCAACTGCCGCTGGGGCTGCCCGGCCTCGACGCGATGCGCCGCGAGGATTTCCTGGAGGCGCCGTCGAACCGGGTGGCGCTGGCCGCGATCGAGGCGCCGGGCGGGTTGCCGCAGGGCAAGCTGATCCTCACCGGGCCGGCGGGGGCGGGAAAGACGCATCTGGCGCGGATATGGGCCGACGCGAACCGGGCGCACGGTGTCGACGCGGGCGCGCTGGCCGCCGAACTGCCGGCGCTGCTCGCCAGTCCGGAGCGCCAGGCGATCGTCATGGACGATGCCGAACGCGTCGCCGGAACCGACGGCGAGGAGGCGCTTTTCCATCTGCACAACCGCCTGCAGGACGCGCGTGGCGCGCTGCTGCTGACCGCGCGCCGACCGGTGCGCGACTGGGGGCTGGCGTTGCCGGACCTGGTGTCGCGCCTGACGGCCACGACGCATCTCGCGCTGGAGCCGCCGGACGACGCGCTGCTGGCGGCGGTTCTGGTCAAGCTTTTCAGCGACCGGCAGATCCATGTCGCGCCGCCGCTGATCGGTTTCCTGCTGAACCGGATGGAGCGGTCGCTGGCGCAGGCGCGGGCGGTGGTCGCCGCGCTCGATGCGCGGGCACTGGCGCAGAAACGGCCCGTTTCACGGCAACTTGCGGCGGAAATCCTGGCCAGGGGACTCGACAACGACGGCTGAGGCACGGCATCACGGAATGGTCGCATTCCTCTGCCAAGACCGCATCATGTCACAGGTCGATTTCCTGAACGCTGCCTTTCCCGACCCGGTCGATCCGCCGGAGGATTTCGATCCCGCCTCGCCTGCGCGCTTCTTCAATCGCGAGCTTTCGTGGATCGCCTTCAACTGGCGCGTCCTGGAAGAAGCCTCGAACCCGCGCGTGCCGCTTCTGGAGCGCGTGCGCTTCCTGTCGATCTCGGCGGCGAACCTGGACGAGTTCTACACCGTCCGCGTCGCCGGTCTGCGCGAACTCAAGCGCGCCGGCAACGTCACGCCCGCCGCGGACGGGCTGACGCCCGAGGAGCAGCTGAAGCTGATCAACGAGGATGCGCGAAAGCTGATGGCCGCCCAGCAGGAGACGCTGGGACGGCTGCGCCGCGAACTGGAAGCGGCGCAGATCTTCATCCTCGACCGCGGCGGCCTGACCGAGGCGGATCGCGTCTTTCTGGACGACTATTTCCTGTCGAATGTCTTCCCGGTGCTCTCGCCGCTGGCGATCGACCCGGCGCATCCCTTTCCCTTCATCCCGAACACGGGCTTCTGTCTGGCGCTGAAGCTTGGGCGCAACGCCGACGGGCTGAAACGCAGCGCGCTTCTGCCCGTGCCGCAGCAGATCGCGCGCTTCATCCCGCTGCCGACCGAGGGGGTCGCGCATCGCTTCCTGCCACTGGAAGAGCTGCTGCTGGACCAGTTGTCCGCGCTGTTTCCCGGCTACCGGGCCGTGACCCATACCGAGTTCCGCGTCCTGCGCGACTCCGACATGGAGGTCGAGGAAGAGGCCGAGGATCTGGTGCGCGAATTCGAGGTGGCGCTGAAGCGCCGCCGCCGCGGCGAGGTGGTGCGCCTGAAGCTGAGCGCCGGAGCCGCGCCGGAACTGCGCGCGCTGATCATGAACGAGCTGGAGGTCGGCGAGGACGAGATGATCGAGGTCGACGGCCTGCTGGGCATCGCCGATCTGGCCGAACTGGTCCTGGACGCCCGGCGCGACCTGCAATGGCCCAGCTTCACGCCCCGCGTCCCCGAACGCGTGCAGGACCACGACGGCGACATCTTCGCCGCGATCCGGCAAAAGGACATGCTGCTTCACCACCCCTACGAGACCTTCGACATGGTGGTGCGTTTCCTCGAACAGGCGGCCCGTGATCCGAACGTGCTGGCGATCAAGCAGACGCTTTACCGCACCTCGCGCGACAGCCCGATCGTCGCGGCGCTGTGCGAGGCGGCGGAAGCGGGCAAGTCGGTCACCGCCTTCGTCGAGCTGAAGGCCCGCTTCGACGAGGCCGCGAACATCCGCCAGTCCCGCCGGCTGGAACGCGCCGGCGCGCATGTGGTCTACGGCTTCATCCACTACAAGACGCACGCCAAGATCAGCGCCGTTGTCCGGCGCGAAGGCGAGCGACTGGTCACCTACACCCATTTCGGCACCGGCAACTACCACCCGATCACCGCGCGCATCTATACCGACCTGAGCCTCTTCACCTGCGACCCGGCGCTGGGGCGCGATGCGGTCCGGGTCTTCAATTACCTTTCCGGTTATGCCGAGCCCGAGCGCCTGGAGAACCTCGCGATCTCGCCCTTGACGCAGAAGGAACGGCTGCTGGAACTGATCGCGGCCGAGGCCGAGCATGCCCGCGCCGGCCGCCCGGCGGCGATCTGGGCAAAGATGAACGCGGTGATCGAGCCCGACGTGATCGACGCCCTCTACGCCGCCGGTCAGGCCGGGGTGAAGATCAGCCTTGTGATCCGCGGCATCTGCGGATTGCGGCCGGGCATTCGGGGCCTGTCGGAAAACATCCGCGTCAAATCCATCGTCGGGCGGTTTCTGGAACATTCGCGCATCGTCTGCTTCGGTGCCGGCCAGGGGGTGCCGTCGCCGCAGGCGCGGGTCTTCATATCGTCCGCCGACTGGATGGGGCGCAACCTGCTCAGGCGGGTCGAGACGCTGGTCGAGATCATGAACCCGACCGTGAAGCGCCAGATCGTCGAGCAGATCATGGCCGCGAACCTGCACGACGCGGCGCAAAGCTGGGTGCTTGACGGGAACGGAAATTATGCCCGCGCCGTCTCGGCGACCGCCGCGATGACGGATCGCCCGCCGTTCAACTGCCACCGCTTCTTCATGGAAAACCCATCGCTTTCCGGGCGCGGTTCGGCCGGGGCGCAGGACGTGCCGGAACTCGCCCACAGCCCCGACTGAGCGGCCCGCCGCCCGGCGACCGCCACGGGCTGGGCAGGCGCGCGGGCCACGCTATGATCGGGGGCATGGACACGCACGCGCCGCTTCTGCATCCGACGCCGTCCGGCCTTTACTGCCCGGCGGGCGACTTCCACATTGATCCCGTGCGCCCGGTCGCGCGTGCGCTGATCACCCACGGCCACGCCGACCACGCCCGCGCCGGCCACGGCGCGGTCCTCGCCACGCGCCAGACGCTCGACATCATGGCGATCCGCTACGGTGCGGGTTTCGCCGGCGCCACGCAGCCGGCCGAGGGCGACATCCGCCTCGGCGATGTCGCCGTCCGTTTCCACCCCGCCGGCCATGTGCTGGGTTCCGCCCAGATCGCGGTCGCGCGCGCCGGCCAGCGCGTCGTGGTCTCCGGCGACTACGCCCGCCATCCCAATCCCGCCTGCGCGCCGTTCGAGCCCGTCGCCTGCGACCTCTTCGTGACCGAGGCGACCTTCGGCCTGCCGGTCTTCCGCCACCCGCCGCCACAGGCCGAGGTGGCGAAACTCCTCGCCTCGATGGCGGCCTTTCCCGACCGGCCGCATCTGATCGGCGCCTACGCCCTGGGCAAGGCGCAACGGGTGATCGCGCTGTTGCGCCAGGCCGGCTACGACGCGCCCATCCTGATCCACGGTGCGTTGGCGAAGCTTTGCGCCTATCACGCCGACCAGGGGATCGACCTGGGCGAGTTGCGCCCCGCCACGGTCGAACGCGGCCGCGCGCCGGAGGGCCAGGTGGTGATCGCGCCGCCCTCGGCCTTCGCGGCGACCTGGGTGCAGCGGTTTCGCGACCCGGTCATCGCGCAGGCGTCGGGCTGGATGACGGTGCGGGCGCGGGCGCGCCAGCGCGGGGTCGAACTGCCGCTGGTCATCTCGGACCATGCCGACTGGCCGGAACTGACGCAGACGATCCGCGACACCGGCGCCGCCGAGGTCTGGGTCACCCACGGCCGCGAGGAGGCACTGGTGCGCTGGTGCGACCTGTCAGGCATCGCCGCCCGCCCGCTGCGCCTGGTCGGCTACGAGGACGAACCCGAATGACCCGCGCGCCATGACCCCCTTCGCCGCCCTGCTGGAGCGCCTCGCCTTCACGCCGTCGCGCAACGCCAAGCTGCGCCTGATCGCCGACTACCTGGACCGCACGCCCGACCCCGACCGCGGCTGGGCATTGGCCGCGCTGACCGGCGATCTGAAACTGCGGATGCTGACCCCCTCGCTCCTGCGCGGCATGGTCGAGGAACGCGTGGATGCCGAGCTTTTCCGGCTTTCGTACGATTTCGTCGGCGATCTGGCCGAAACCATCGCGCTGATCTGGCCGGGCCCCCGGGAAAGCGACGCGCTGCGCCTGTCCGAGGTGATCGAGACGCTGGCGAAAACCGGCACATCCGATCTGCCTGGGCTCATTGCCGGCTGGCTCGACCGCCTCGGCCCGTCGGAGCGTTATGCGCTCCTCAAGCTCGGGACGGGGGCGCTGCGCGTCGGCGTTTCGGCGCGCCTTGCGCAAACCGCGCTGGCCCAACGCCATGACATCGAGGCCGACGCCATCGGCGAGGTCTGGCACGGGCTTGCGCCGCCCTATGTCGACCTCTTCGCCTGGCTGCAGGGCGGCCCGAAGCCGCAGTCGCGGATGGCGGCGCCCTTCCGCCCGGTGATGCTGGCCACGCCGACCGATGCCGACGCGCTGGCGCCGCTCGATCCCGCGGACTTCCTGGCCGAATGGAAATGGGACGGGGTGCGCGTGCAGGCCGTGGCCGAAGGCGGCACGCGCCGCCTCTATACCCGGCGGGGCGAGGATATCTCGGCCGCTTTTCCCGATCTGGTGGCCGCGCTGGAATTCGAGGGCGTGATCGATGGCGAGTTGCTGGTGCGTCGCGACACCGCCGTCGCCCCTTTCGGAGAGTTGCAGAAGCGGCTCAATCGCAAGTCGGTCGGCCGCGCGCTTCTGGCCAGCCACCCGGCGATGCTGCGCGCCTATGATCTGCTGGTCTGGGGGGGCGCCGATCTGCGCCCCGAGCCGCTGCACACCCGGCGCGCGCGCCTGCAGGAGGCGGTGACCCGATTGCCGGCCGAGCGCGTGGACCTCTCGCCCGAGGTGGATTTCCACGACTGGGCCGCGCTCGATCTGCTGCGCGCCGCGCCGCCCGATCCGGTGATCGAGGGGGTGATGCTGAAGCGTCGGGAAAGCCCCTATCGCGCCGGCCGCCCGAAAGGCCCCTGGTTCAAGTGGAAGCGCGAGCCGATGGTCGTCGACGCGGTCCTGCTTTATGCGCAGCGCGGCCACGGCAAGCGGTCGGGCTATCATTCGGACTTCACCTTCGGGGTCTGGGACCAGGATCAGCTTGTGCCGGTCGGCAAGGCCTACTTCGGCTTCACCGATGCCGAACTGCGCGAGCTTGACCGCTTCGTGCGCGCCAACACCACCGACCGTTTCGGCCCGGTCCGGCAGGTCGCGCCGACGCTCGTGCTGGAGGTCGCGTTCGAAGGCCTCAACCTGTCGACCCGGCACAAGGCGGGACTGGCGATGCGCTTTCCGCGCATTCGCCGCATCCGCTGGGACAAGCCGGCCAGCGAGGCCGATACGCTCGACGCGTTGCGGGGGCTGCTTGCGGTGTCGTGACCGGAACTTCGTCGCTCGGCTTCGGGGCGGGGCCGGGGCACTAGCGGTGCCGGAAACGGCTTGACGGACCGCGCGGGTCGCGTTGGGGTATGCAGGATGCGTCTGCCGCGGGCGCCCCAACCGCAAGGTCGCTGCTGTCTGCCCGACCTGCGGCGGAAACGGACCTGCGAAACGGGCCTGAACGCCAAGCCAACAGGTAGGAAACCATGTGCAAGAACTGTGACTACACGATCCACGGCGCCCAGTACCATTTCGGCTGGGACAACGCGCTGGAACCCGCGCAGCGGGTGGACCCCGGCGCGACGATCCTCTTTCACTGCCAGGACAGTTCGGCTGGGCAACTGGGGCCGGAGTCGACAGTCGCGGATGTCGTCGCGCTGGATTTCGGCAAGATCAACCCGGTGTCGGGCCCGATATATGTCGAGGGGGCGCAGCCCGGCGACGCGCTGAAGATCACCATCGACAGCTTCAAGCCGCAGCGGCGCAACGGCGCCGGTTTCGGCTGGACGGCGAACATCCCGGGCTTCGGGCTTCTGGCCGACCAGTTCACCGAGGCCGCGCTGCAGGTCTGGAAATACGACCCCGACAGCATGGCGCCCGCGCTTTACGGTCGGGACGGCCGCGTGCCGCTGAAACCCTTTGCCGGCACCATCGGCAACGCCCCGGCCGAACCCGGCCTGCATTCGATCGTGCCGCCGCGGCGGGTGGGCGGCAACATGGACATCCGCGACCTGGCCGCGGGCACGACTCTCTATTTGCCGGTCGAGGTGGCGGGCGCGCTGTTCAGCGTCGGCGACACCCATGCCGCGCAGGGCGACGGCGAGGTCTGCGGCACCGCCATCGAGAGCCCGATGGACGTGGTGCTGACCCTCGATCTGGTGAAGGACGCCAAGCTAAAGTTCCCGCGCTTCACCACGCCCGGCCCGGTCACGACGCATCTGGATGCGAAAGGCTACGAGGTGACCACCGGCATCGGCCCCGACCTGATGTCGGCGGCGCGCGATGCGGTCTCGGGGATGATCGACCATCTCTGCGCGGTGCGGCAGATGAACGCGGTGGATGCCTACATGCTGGTCTCGACCTGCGGCGACCTGCGAATCTCGGAAATCGTCGATCAGCCCAACTGGGTCGTGTCCTTCTACTTCCCGCGCTGCGTTTTCGAGTGAGCGCGCGACGGCGAACGCCAAGCGCCCGGTTCGCAGGCATTTGCGGAGAGAGATGCGAGCTGCGCGGGGGCGTGCGCGCGCGCACAATTGGCTTCTGACGCGAAAGAATCGTCGGTGGCTTGCATGAAATGCGCTCGATGTGAAAAATAGGAACGGAAAATCGCGTCAGATGAAAAGAATCGACGCTTTTTGCCCCCAGACTTTTGCACGTTTTTCGGGTCGTTTTGCGGTTGGGACGACCCGGCATACCATATCTGGTGGGTCAGAAGGGGTTTTGGTGTCCTTTTCCCGTGCGTGCCCGCCAAAGGGCGGCGTCCTGCCGGGCCTTTCGGCAAAGCCCGTCAGCGGTATCGCGGCCGTGTCCCGATCCTGAGCGGGCCCGCTTTTTCGGGGGTCGCGGCAGAAGTTTCATTGTGGTTAACGGCGGCACTTTTTCCTTTTCAGAACATGGGCTTGTCAAAACGTCCAAATTTGGACACCCCGGATTTCAGGGCCTGCGCAGGAGCGCGACGTCCTTCTGCGGCACCTCGCAGGTCCAGCCCCAGTCCCGTGCGACATGGTGCAAGGTCGCCTCGCGGTAGAACACGACATGCGTCGGGTCCTTGCGGTAGTGCCAGTCCCGGAAGCGGGCATCGTCGGTCTGAAAGCA
>NZ_JADDJF010000030.1 GCF_017811755.1 Pararhodobacter sp. SW119
GGCCGATTCCACGGCTTCATGCAGCCCTTCTGCGGCCCCGCGTCGAAGAACCTTGCCGCCTTCGGCCGCTGGCACGCCGCCCGGAACAACGCGGACCGCTCCTGCCTGGATGCCCTCAGGCTGCTGCTCGCTTCAGGCCCTCGCACCAACACGGTTTGCTGACACCGCCCAGAAGAGGGTTTCGACTTGGCGGCAGCGCACGTGAAAGACGGCGGCCTCGCGAGTCGGAGGAAGGACATGAGGGGTGCTTTCTGACGTGGGCACGACCATGAGGGATTTCCCGACGATGTTGCGCCCGCGAACTAACGCGCGCCGGAGCAAACTTGTTCCTAAGCAGACATGCTGCCCACGCAGAATCGCCGGTTCGTTGTCCATTACTGCGGCGCCTTTGCAGTCGGGAGGCACTGTTAGCGCACCGGGTCCGTCGTATCCGCGGCCCGTACCTCGGTCCGGTTCTCATCGCGGTTCCGTGTGGGCGAGGCAGAATTTCGTACCGCTCTTTCGGACCTCAAGAGGCCAAACGCTACCACCACGAACAACAGGGCGAAGATCACTAAAGCTCCTATGACGTCAAACATCGATTTGTCTCCTGTGCTTGAACTTTTGCCAACAGGGAGGCCGCCGAGTAAGTGGTCAAGGGCGGATCCGGCAACAGCGTGCGATCAGGGCGCCCTTTCGTCCCAACATTGCGATGCAAGAGGTTGACTGTTTTCACGCGCGCACTCCGGGCGACCGTCTCGGCCGCCCCGTACCGCAGTCATCACTTGCCTCGGAGTTTATCCTTGGCGCTGCCAAAAGTGCTCTGCGCCTTGCCCTTGGTCTGATCGGCTTTGCCTTCAGCCTCGGTCTTCTTGTCGCCTGTGGCTTTGCCAAAACCCTCCTTCGCTTTGCCGCCAATCTTTTTCGCGGAGCCTTTGACCCTGTCGCTATCCATTTTCGCCTCCTGATGAAGATGAAAGTGAAACTGAAATGGATCGGCAACGTTCCGTGCAGTTCACCTCTGCACCGAAATGTGAGGCCCCGCTCAAGGACTTTGCTCTGACACTGCCCGCCGCTGCCTTGGAGCCATTGAGGAAGAAGCGCGCGGAAATCCATCGGGGCTCGCAGAGACGAAATATCGGGCCGCTCAAAGAAGCCGGATATACGTACGCAATGCGATCGCCGAACCAGAACCAACCAGACCGTTGCAATCAGGCGGGGTCCATATACGTCCACAAATGACAGCACATTGCGAAAAGGTGCCGGTGGAACTCTTCGCGGAAGAGGGCGTAGGCCGCTAGCTGCATCAACTCCGCGCGCAGACCATCTATCGCGGCCTTGAACGCGTCCGCTCCCGCTTCATCCTCAGGATGGCCGCCAACAACCTCGCCCGACTGCCACGGCTTCTGGCTGCGTGACGATGCGAAAACGCATCAGGAGCGCATGCCTTCCGCCTCGAAAGACACCACGCTGAACCCCGACAGTCGCTGCGAGGGGAATCCGTCCCGGCCCGCAGACTTCTTCAGCAACCTGTTAGTGGCATTGGGGGCGGTACTCCCGCCCGCCGCACCCGTGCGAGGCCCTGCCTTGTTGCCCGGGTCAGCGGCCCTCATTGGCAGATGAAGGCTTCCTCATCTGTATTTCATCTACGGGCTCTGTAAGTTCCCGCTAAGTTCCGCTATGTTCCACTATTTCTCTTCATCTGTCAAAAGCAGAAAGCCATTTCTATTGAGCGCTGTAGTTCGGGCTTTCCCTTGTGATTGTCACGTCGTGGACGTGGCTTTCCATCAGCCCGGCTCCGGTGATGCGGACGAACTCGCAGTTCTCCCGCATTTCTTCCACAGTGCGATTGCCGGTGTAGCCCATCGCCGCGCGCAGCCCGCCGACCATTTGATGAATGACGGTGCCGACCGGCCCCTTGTAGGGGACCTGGCCTTCGATGCCCTCGGGTACCAGTTTGTCGCTTGCCGCATCCTTCTGGAAATATCGGTCCGCCGAGCCGCGCGCCATTGCGCCGAGGCTGCCCATGCCGCGATAGCTCTTGTAGCTGCGGCCCTGGTAGAGGATGACCTCGCCCGGGGCTTCGTCGGTGCCGGCAATGGCCGAGCCGACCATAGCGCAACTCGCGCCAGCTGCGATCGCCTTGGCGAAATCCCCGGAAAACTTGATCCCGCCATCTGCGATTACGGGAATATCGCCAGCCGCCTGCGCCGTATCGAGGATCGCGGTCAACTGTGGCACGCCAACGCCCGCAACGATCCGTGTTGTGCAGATCGAGCCAGGCCCGATCCCTACCTTCACCGCGTCGGCACCCACGTCGATCAGGGCCCGGGTCGCCGCGGCTGTTGCGACGTTGCCGGCCACGACCTGCACCTCGTTCGAAAGGTTCTTCACCCGCTTGACCGCCTCCGCGACTAGGGAGGAATGGCCATGCGCAGTGTCGATGACCAGAAGATCGACCCCCGCTTCGATCAGGGCGGCGGAACGATCGAACCCCGCGTCGCCCACTGTCGTCGCAGCCGCAACGCGCAAGCGACCGAGATCATCCTTGCAGGCCATGGGATGCAGCACCGCCTTTTCGGAGTCCTTCAGCGTGAGCAATCCGGTGAGCCTGCCTTCGGCATTCACCACCAGCAGCTTCTCTATGCGCCGCGCCTGCATCAGGCTGCGGGCTTCTTCACGGTCGGCAGGTTCGCGCAGGATGGCAAGGTTTTCAGACGTCATCATGGCATGCACCGGCGTGCGGTCGTCCGAGGCGAAGCGCATGTCGCGGTTGGTCACGATGCCGACGACGCGGCCGGTGTCGTCGACGACCGGAAAACCCGTGACATTGTAGCGTTCCGCAAGTTCACGGGCATCTGCCAGGGTCTGGTCGGGCCGCAGGGTGATCGGACTGTAGACGATACCGGATTCGAAACGCTTGACCCTGCTCACCTCGCGCGCCTGCGCTTCGGGATCGAGGTTGCGGTGGATGACGCCCATTCCGCCGGCCTGCGCCATGGCGATCGCCATGCGCCCCTCGGTCACCGTGTCCATGGCCGAGGAGAGCAACGGGATGTTCAGACGGATCGACCGGGTCACCCAGGTTGCGGTATCGGCCTGCGTTGGGAGCACCGACGAGGCTGCGGGTACCAGGAGGACGTCGTCGAAGGTCAGCGCCTCGCGAATCTGCATCGGCCGGCTCCTTGGGCAGCAGGTTTCGTCTGGCGCGTCCCTATTTCACGATGACGCGCGGAAGAAAAGGGGAACCCGGTGAATTGCGCGGTCGATTTTGGTATGCAATGGCATACTGCGCTTTCCTTGGCACGGGAATTGGTCTAAGAGGCGCACAACGACTCAGGCCAGAACGGAGGGCAGTATGACGAAGATCAAGGTCGACAATCCCGTCGTCGAACTCGACGGTGACGAGATGACGCGCATCATCTGGGATTTCATCAAGAAGAAGCTGATCCTGCCCTATCTCGACATCGATCTGAAATACTACGACCTCGGCATCGAGGAGCGCGACCGAACCGACGATCAGATCACCGTCGATGCTGCGAACGCCATCAAGGAATACGGTGTCGGCGTCAAATGCGCGACCATCACCCCCGACGAACAGCGCGTCGAGGAATTTGGCTTGAAGCAGATGTGGCGCTCGCCCAACGGGACGATCCGCAACATTCTCGGCGGCGTGATTTTCCGCGAGCCGATCATCTGCAAGAACGTCCCGCGTCTGGTGCCGGGCTGGACCCAGCCGATCGTCGTGGGGCGTCACGCCTTTGGTGATCAGTACCGTGCAACCGATTTCCGCTTTCCGGGCAAGGGGAAGCTGACGATCAAGTTCGTCGGCGACGATGGCACGGTGATCGAGAAGGAGGTCTTCGACGCGCCGGGCTCCGGCGTGACGATGGCGATGTATAACCTCGACGCCTCGATCATCGATTTTGCGCGCGCGAGCATGAACTACGGCCTCGTCAAGGGCTGGCCGGTGTATCTCTCGACCAAGAACACAATCCTGAAAGCCTATGACGGCCGCTTCAAGGACCTGTTCCAGAAGGTCTACGAAGAGGAGTTCGAAGACAAGTTCAAGAAGGCGGGCATTACCTACGAACACCGATTGATCGACGACATGGTTGCCTGCGCGATGAAGTGGTCGGGCGGCTATGTCTGGGCCTGCAAGAACTATGACGGCGACGTGCAGTCCGACACCGTGGCGCAAGGTTTCGGAAGTCTTGGTCTGATGACGAGTGTATTGATGACGCCGGACGGCAAGACCGTTGAGGCCGAGGCCGCGCATGGCACCGTCACCCGCCACTACCGTCAGCATCAGGCCGGAAAGGAAACGTCGACCAACTCCATCGCATCGATCTTTGCCTGGACCGGCGGGCTGAAGCATCGCGCCAAGCTGGACGGCAATGCCGAGCTCCAGCGCTTTGCCGAAACGTTGGAAAAGGTCACCGTCCAGACGGTCGAAGATGGTCACATGACCAAGGATCTGGCGCTTCTGGTCGGGCCTGACCAGAAGTGGCTGACTACGATGGGTTACCTGGAAAAAGTCGACGAATACCTCAACAAGGCGCTTGTCACCTGATTGGGACCCGGAGCGGAAAGAGCCCGCAGTTTTGTGATGCCTTCTATGCGAAATGTGCCCCGAGCGATTGTCCTGTTGCGTGATGCGCGGCAGGACATGGTGAGTGAACATTTGCCGGTTTAACCCCTGAAAAGGTATCAGATTATCAAGAGAATCCGCCCCGAACGAGGTCGCCGCTACGAGCGGGTGCTGCTATTGGTCCGGCGGGTTTCGGCAAGTCCACCCTGCTGCATGCGCTGACCGGGATTTTGCCGCGGTCAATCCCGGCAGATGGGCGCGGCGCTATTTGGCTTTTCCGAGAGGAAGGGGAGCCGACGCCGCCCCCTGTACTCCCCCGCTTCGGGTTGCCTTGACACTCTCATGCCGGTTCCCCTAGCGTTGGCGCACCATAAACGTTGGTGCGACCATCTCTTGGCAGGACTGTCGCTGAAAAGAGATAAAGCAGATCGACACCGCCGACCTGACAAGGGGGAAAGTCCATGAAAACGAAAGCCTTGCGCTTTGGCGCGGCACTTGCGACCGTGCTTCCTTTGAGCGCGCCCGTACTCGCGCAGGAACGCGTGCCATCGGTCGAGATAATGACCACGACCGAGGCCTACGATCCGATCCGCTATGAAGGTGCTTTCATTGTCGCCGAAGCCTGGCGTGAACTTGGGCTCGATGTCACGGTCTCGCCGCTGGAATTCAGGACACTGCTTGACCGGTTCTACTCGGAACAAGATTTTGACGCGGTCATCCTGGGCTGGTCGGGGCGCGTTGACCGGCTTGATCCTCAGTTCTTCCTTGGCACGCTCGACGGCCGTCAGGCAGGTCTGGGAGCAAACAATCCCGGCGGTTACCAGAACCCGGAATACGATGAGCTTTATGACGCGCAGTCCCGTGAGTTCGACATAGAGCGCCGGCGCGACATCGTGCACGAGATGCAGGAACTCTATATGCCCGACGTCCCTGTCGTGATCCTGTTTCACCGGGACGAGGTCGTTGCGTACAACAACACCACCTTCACCAACATGAACGCCATGGCGGGCGAAGGGCTCTATTCCGAATGGGTGCCGATGGAGGCAGAGCCCGTCGGGGACCGTCGCACCCTGCGGATCGGGGGGCCGCAGGAGCCTGACAACGTGAACCCGCTCGCGTCGACCAGTGTCTGGGGCTGGAAGTGGATGCGGCTATACTACGATCGTCTGGTCCGCTTGAGCCCGGATGTGGAACCGGTTCCCTGGGCCGCGGAAACGGTCGAAGCGGTGGATGAGGTCACAATCGACGTGACACTGCGCGAAGGCATGTTGTGGCACGACGGCGAGCCGATGACGGCTGAAGATGTGGCCTTCACCTTCGACTACTACATGGCGAGCGAATACAGTTACTTCAACTCGTATCTCGCCCCTGTCGCCTCGGTTGAGGCGACAGGGGCGCTGTCAGTGCGCTTCAATCTCAGCGAACCATCGGCTCCCTTCGCCACCATCGCCCTCAGCCAGATCCCGATCCTGCCCAAGCATATCTGGGAAGAAATCGAGAACCCGGGCGACCTGACACCTGACCAGATCCCGACGGTCGGGTCGGGCCCATTTGTCTTTGACCGCTATGACCGCGGCGAATTCATGTCGCTAACCACCAACCGCGACCATTTCCATGAGGGCGAGATCGCTGTCGATGGCGTTGAATTTGTCATCTATGCCGATGCCGAAGGGGTGTTTACCGCGCTCCAGACCGGCCAGATCGACATGACCGCGTGGCGGATGGAGCCGGGGCAGATCCCGCTGGCCGAAGGCAATGACGACCTGACCGTCGTCTCGGTGCCGGACTTCGGCTACTTCCATATGACCTTCAACACTCGGCGCGCGCCCTTCGACGATGTCGCCGCGCGCCGCGCGCTGACCTACGCGATGGACCGGGGGCGCATGGTGAACGTGCTGCTGGACGGTCGTGGCGAGGTCGGAACCACCGTGATCGCACCCGTCAATGCTTTCTGGCACAACCCCTTTGTCGAGCGGTTCGACTTCGACATGGACGCGGCGCGGCAGGAACTGGAGAACGCGGGCTATTCCTGGGATGCGGAAGGCCGTCTGGTCCGCTGAACGACGCTCAAGCGATTGCCCTGCCGCACATCCGGTGCGGCAGGGCGTTTTGATTTCCTGGCTCCCTCGGCCTGACAAGGATGGGCGATGTCGCGCCGTACCTATCTGATCAAGCGCGTGTTTCAGGCGATATTGTCGCTCTGGATCATTGCGACGATCCTGTTCTTCCTTTTCCGAATGGGACTACCCGATCCGACCGCGGCGCTCATCACCGAAGGTCTGAACCCCGAGCAACGCGAAGCCGTGCGCGCCCAGTTCGGGCTCGATCAGCCAGTCTGGCAGCAGTATTTCCTGTTTCTTTCGAATGCGGTGCAGGGCGAATTCGGCACCTCGTTTTCCTACCGTGCACCGGTGGCCGGGATCGTCTGGGAGAGGCTGGCCAATACGATGATCCTCATGCTTGCCGCGATCGTCCTCGCCTACGGGATCGGCGTGCCGCTCGGGGCATGGCTGTCCTGGCGCCGGGGGTCGCGCGTCGACACTGCAGGCATTTTCGTCGGGCTGATGTTCCGTTCTGCGCCGATGTTCTGGACCGGGATGATCGCGATCCTGATTTTCGGTGTGACCCTATCGCTCATGCCGACAAGCGGTATGCGGACGCTTCCCTACGACGCCGTGGGTTTCTGGGACAAGGTGCTGACGCTCGATTTCCTGTGGCACGCGGTGCTGCCTGTGATGATAGTCGCGCTCTACTATCTTGGCTCGCCGCTTCTCATCATGCGCAACACCATGCTCGAGGTCTATGGCGAGGACTTCATCGAGATGGCGCGTGCGAAGGGCCTGCCGGAGCGCGACATCCTCTACAAGCATGCCGCGCGCAACGCTCTGCTGCCGGTCGTCACGCAACTGGCCGTCACCATCGGGCTGGCCGCCGGCGGGCAAGTGGTGGTCGAGGTCGTCTTTTCCTGGCCGGGTCTGGGTCGCGAGATCCTCAATGCCGTGCGCACGTCTGATTTCCCGCTCGCGCAGGCAAGCTTCCTCATCATGGCGGCCTTTGTGATCACGCTGAACCTGTTTGTAGATATCCTCTACACGACGCTCGATCCCAGGGTCAGCTTCCGATGACCATGCCGCCGTTCCTTCGCGCGGCGGCCGGCCCGCTCAAGTTGATGTTGCAAGACCGTCTTGCCGTCATCGGGCTTTGCGTGCTGGGCGTCATCATCGCGATGGCGCTCTTGGCGCCGATGATCGCAACGCACGATCCGCGCCAGATCAACGAGATCGAGGATGGATCGGTTCTCGTGCGGGGCACCGATACATGGGAACTTTCTGAAAGCCTTGGGCCGCTCGCGCTCAACGATGCGGATCATCGCGGCAACGAGGCGCTGATCGTCGGGCGCGAGGGTACGGTCTGGGAACGTGACGGTGACGACTGGAGGCGCGTTCAGGTTCCCGTTGCCGCGGATCTGCACGCGGTCGCTTTCGGGCCGCAGGCGGGGGCGCTGATCGTGGGCGATTCCAGCACGGTATTGGCGCAGGTCGGGGAAGGGTGGCGCGTGATCGACCCCCCCCGGCCCGCCGATTTGCGCGGCGTCGCGTGGATCGATCCCGACTCAGCCCTGATCGTAGGCGCCGGCGAAGAGATCTGGCGCCTTGACGTTGCTTCAGGCGACATCACGGAAATCGACAGTCCGGTCGGTCGTGGTTTTGCGCTTGCATCGGTCGCAAGGGATACCGACGGCACGCTGCTGGCTGTCGGTGCGCGCGGCCTCGCGGTCCGCTACGACCCCGCGACCGGTGCGGCAACGCTCGACCGGCTCGGCTCCAGCCGCGATTTGAACCATATCCACATCGCACCCGGCGGCGCGGCGCTGGTGGTCGGCGAAAGGGGCACGCTGCTGCGCCGCGACGGACCCGAGGCGCGCTGGCAGACCGACACCGCACCGGACACTCGGGCCCTGCGGGCCGGTTGGATCGACGATGGCGGGCGTGCCGTCGCGGTCGGTCGAAACGGGATCGCCATGGAGTGGGATGGTGACGCCTGGCAACTGGCCACAACCGAATCCGAGCGGCACCTCCGTGCACTTCTGATCGAGGGCGACAGATGGCTTGCCCTTGGTTCGGACCGCTTTGTCACCCGCTTGGCGCCGCCGTCGGCCGAGCACTGGTTCGGCACCGACCACCTCGGTCGCGACCTCTACAGCCAGAACGTTCACGGTAGTCGCATCGCCCTTCTGGTGGGGTTTCTTGGCGCGACGCTTGTCGTTTTGATCGGCACCAATGTCGGCCTGATCGCGGGCTACTATCGCGGCCGGACGGAAGCTGTGCTCATGCGCACGGTCGATGTGATGTACGGCATTCCGTTCGAGCCTTTCGCGCTGATCCTAGTGCTGCTGTTCCAGCCCAGCCTCCTGATCGTCATCCTTGCCGTGTCGCTTCTGACGTGGCGAACTGTGGCGCGCCTGATCCGTAGCCAGGTCCTGAGCCTGCGCGAACGTCCCTTCGTGAAGGCCGCGCGCGTGGCGGGGGCGTCGGACCTGCGCATCATGTATCTGCACATCTTTCCCAACGTGATGCCGCTCGTGTTTCTGGAGTTGGCGATCATCGTGGGCGTCAGCATCATCGCCGAGGCAACGCTTTCCTTCCTCGGCCTCGGTCCGCCGCATTCGATCAGCTGGGGGGGCATCCTGCATGATGCACGCCTTTCGGGGGCCTGGCGCACGGCCTGGTGGTGGAACCTGCCGCCCGGGATATTCATCATGGTGACGGTGTTGTCGGTTTTCTTCGTCTCGCGCTCGCTCGAAGTGGTTGCCAATCCCCGGTTGAGGGCACGCCAATGAAGGACAGTGCGACGCGAAACCTGCTCGATGTCCGCGACCTGGCGATCCACTACCGGACCGGGGCGGGTCCGGTGAAGGCCGTCGACGGGATCGACTTCACCATTGCCCCGGGCGAGGCGCTGGGGCTGGTGGGCGAGTCCGGTTGCGGAAAGACCACCGCCGCCAAGGCGATGCTGAAACTGCTGCCCCCCAACGGCGAGATTCCGCGCGGCCGGATCGACTTTGCCGGCCGCGACCTGGTGCCGCTGACAGGCGAGGACATGCGCTGCGTCCGCTGGAAGGAAATCGCCTGGATCAGCCAGGCCGCGATGAACGCGCTCGACCCGGTCTATCGCGTCGGCGACCAGATCCTTGAGGCGATGCAGGCGCATATCAGGATCGATCGGGCCGAAGGCATGGCGCGGGCCCAGGATCTGTTCCGCGCCGTCGGGATCGACCCGTCGCGGCTGCGCGCTTACCCGCACGAGATGTCGGGCGGCATGAAGCAGCGCGCGGTGATCGCCATGGCCATGGCGCTGGAGCCGCAACTTCTGATCGCGGACGAGCCGACGACGGCGCTCGATGTGGTCACGCAGGCGCAGATCCTCTCGCGGCTGGCGAAGCTGCGGCGCGAGCGGGGCATGGCGCTCCTCTTCATTACTCATGACATTTCGGTCGTCGTGCAGACCTGCGACAGGGTCGCGGTCATGTACGGCGGCAAGATCATGGAAACCGGCCCAGTGCGCCAGGTTTTCGCCCAGCCGTTCCATCCCTACACGATGGGCCTCACCAACGCCTTCCCCACGCTGGAAGGGGCGCAGCGCGAACTGATCTCGATCCCCGGCACGCCGCCCGATCTGCTGGATCCGCCCGTGGGCTGCCGCTTTGCCGAACGCTGTCCCTTCGCCACCGATCGTTGCCGGGCCGAGGACCCGGCGCATCACCAGGTGGGGGCGGGGCGTTACTCGGCCTGTCACTATCCCGACCGGGTCGAGGAATTTCGCCGCACCGCTGCGACCAATGAAGCCTGGGCCGAGGTTGGCCGGCGCCTTGACGAGGAGGTGACGCTGGCGACACGGCGCATCCGGACCTCGAGCGCCGAGGTGCTGCGAGTCGAAGGTCTGGTGAAGCATTTTCCGATTCCGGCAGGGTTTTTTGGCAGATCCGAGACCAGCGTTCATGCGGTCGATGGGATCGACCTGACCCTGGAGGCGGGCGAGATCCTGGGATTGGCGGGCGAATCCGGGTCGGGAAAGACCACGACCGGCGAGATGCTCGTCCGTTTGCAAGAGCCGACGGAGGGACGCATCCTGTCAGAGGGCGACGATATCGCGCATCTGAAGGGTGCCGAGTTGAAGGCGTTTCGCCGGCGCGCGCAGATGGTCTTCCAGGATCCCTACCAGACGCTCAATCCGCGTTTCACGATCCAGGACATCGTCGGCGAACCGCTGACGATTCATGGTCTGGCCAGGGGTTCCGACCGGCGCGCCAAGGTCGTTCAGGCGCTGGAGCGCGCCGGGTTGAAGCCCGCCGAAACATACATGGAGCGCTTCCCGCATGAATTGTCCGGCGGCCAGCGCCAGCGCGTCGCCATCGCGCGCGCCATCGTGCTCGAGCCGCGCTTCATCGTGGCCGACGAGCCGGTGTCGATGCTGGACGTGTCGATCCGGGCGGGCGTGCTGAACCTGATGCGGCATTTCCGCGACGAGATGGGGATTTCCTTCGTCTATGTCAGCCACGACCTGCCGACGATCCGCTATGTCGCCGACCGGACCGCGATCATGTATCTGGGCGAGATCGTCGAGGTCGGACCGACCGAAAAGGTCATCGCCGAACGCAAGCATCCCTATACGCAGCTTCTGCTCGACGCCTCGCCCGAACCCGACCCGTCGGTCGAGAAGCCGCCGTTGGAGTCGGCGGGCGAGATCCCCTCGGCGATCGACGTTCCGAATGGCTGCCGGTTTCACAATCGCTGCCCCCTTGCGACCCCGGTCTGTGGCTGGGAGGGGCGCGACGTGGTGGCTGCGCTGGCCGAATGGGACATGGCCAACCGGGCGCGCCCGGCATTGGGAACGCCGGTAACCAGCGGCCTGTCGGTCCGCATCCCCGCGCCGCAGGGGCCCGCCGCCGCCCGGGCGCAACTGGCTGACGTCCTGTCGGAGCGTCCCCCGTCGCTGGCCGAGGCGGCGAGGATCGAAGAACACGCAGATGGCTTGGTGGTGCACTTCGAAAGCTATCCGTCGCCGCGGCGGCGGGGGGTTGGGGAGGGGCATGAGGTGGCTTGTGTGCTTTATCCTGAGTGAGCTGGGGCCGGGCGCGTGTTTCGGACCCTGGAAGGGGGGGGCGTGCAAATTTGCACGCTTTCGCAAGTTATTGAATTGAGATGGAAATGCGCGGCCGTTAACCGCAATGAAAGTTTTGGATTGAGCCGCGGGGGCGTCGGGCGAGGGGGGCTTTTCCCAGCAGATCGGGGTGCTGGCAAACGTATGGCAAGTGTATGGCAAACGTATGGCACCTGTCTGGCACTTTGCCGGCCCGCAGGGGTTACAGGACCCCTACGGGCGGTGCCCGGCGCGGCGGTGCCATGACGGAATCCGGGGGCGTCGCGGCGGCGGGAGGCGGGGGTCCCGTTCAGTAGCGTGTCCGAGAGCGTTCGCGGGAGGGCAGGTCGCCGGCGTGATCGAACGCGCCCGAGGGGGCCGTGCGGCGCGCGGTGTCCGACAGTCCTTTCTTGCCCGTGTCGGCATCCGGATCGTCCGGGTGGAGGGGCGCACCTTCCTCCATCATCTCGTTTGGGCCGGTCGCGCCCTCCTGCTTGAGGGCTTGCGCCTTCTCTGCGAACTTCACCTGATCGGACGCGCTCTCTTCCGAACCGGCGGCGTCGGGTTCGTCCGGGGTGCTGCGCGCCGCGCGCTCGGCCGTCGCGCGGTCGAGCGCGGCGTTGAGGTAGTCGTGCTTGGTCAGCGTGCCCTCGTTCCCGCCGGCGGGCGTGGCGCCGGAGGGCGCGGCTTTCGCACGTGCCTCGCGCCCCTGGCGGTTGGCGATGTCGCGCGCGCGATTGCGGCGCGCGCGCAGGCGGCTGATCAGGTCCGACAGATCGCGGTCCGAAAGCGCGCCCAAGGCAGGCTGGCGCGCCATGTCGGTCATGGCCAGTTCATCTGAATCGAGCGCGCGACGCTCTTCGGCGCTTGCCGGGCTGTGCTTCTGGTTGCTGGTCTCGGTCATCGGGTCGTGCCTTTCTCGGTGGAGGTTATCATTCAACCAGCGGGCACTGTCATCGGTTCCTGAGGCCATGACCGCCGGGCCGCGCGCCGCCGGGGCTTGAACGCCGTCCGAATCCTGCGCTTTTCCGGTGTTTGGCCCGCCGCGCCGGCGGGACGTTGCGGATTTCGGGCTGGGAACGAAGATGGCATCCGATCAAGGGAACCCGATCGGTCCCGCTGACGTTGAGGGATGAACGGCAACCAAACACGACAGGAGCATCCAATGAACTGGGATCAAATCGAAGGCAAATGGAAGCAGATGAAGGGTTCGGCCAAGGAGAACTGGGGCAAGCTGACCGATGACGACCTCGACGTCGCGGCCGGCAATCGCGACAAACTGGTCGGCAAGGTCCAGGAGAAGTACGGGATCGCCAAAGAAGAGGCCGAGAAGCAGGTCGACGACTGGTCTTCCCGGACCTGACCCGCGCGCGCCGGTCCGCCCTACCTGACCGGTAGGGCGAAGCGCGCCAGAATGCTGAATGCAGATCAACCCTGGAAAGCACCTCTTGGAGGTGCTTTCCGAATGGAGGACCAAATGTCCAGTGAATCAATGGAAAAGTTCGGCAAGAACGTCGATGCGAAAACTGACAGTGTCAAAAAGCATGTCGGTCGCGCGGCGGGCGAGGCCTCGGATATCGCCGAAATGACCTATGACGAACTGCGCGAGCAGATCGCCGTGTTCAAATCGGACATCGCCGACCTGACGGCCGCGATGCGCGATCTGGGCCAGGCCAAGGTGCGCGAAGCGGGTGCCGCTGCGCGTCATACCGGCCAGAAGGCCGTGTCGGCAGCCGGCGACGGCTATGACTACGCGACAGAGCAGGTTGGCGAGGCGCTGAGCAGCGCCGAGCGGTTCACCCGCGAACGTCCGGCAATGGCGACGGCGATTGCCGCCGGGGCCGGCTTCCTGGTTGCATTGGCGCTTACGTCGCGGCGCTGATGCTGATCCCGATAGACCAGATCAAGCGCAGGGCGCGGTGGCACACTCGTGACATCGCGCTTGCGGTGATCGGGGGTGCGCTGCTGCTTGTCGGGCTCGGGTTCTTTCTGGCGGCGGCGTGGACACTGATCGCGGAACATTATTCCGGCCTGATCGCCTCGGCGTCGATCGGGGGGGTGTTCTTTGGGGTCGGGTTGATTGTCCTGGCGTTGCGTCGGCGCGAGCCTGCGCCCGTTCTTCCAACCCTCGACGAGCACCTGCGCGCCGAGGCTGCGCGACGCGGTGTGCCGCCGCCCGGTGGCCAGCTTCCGATGCTGGTCGAGGCCTTCGTATTCGGCGTCCATACCTATCTGCAGATCAGGAAGCGGCGTCGGTGAGCAGGCGCAGGATTTACTGAAGCCGCCGCGCAGAGCACTCTGCGCGGCGGCTTCGCGATTCCGGAGGACAACATGTTCGACTCGACCCTGTTCTTTCGCCTGCGGCAAATCTTCTCGCAGATCTGGGTGAAGCTGACGGTGTTTGCGCTGCTGTCCGTCGGCACCGCCTTTGTCGCGATGGCGCTGCGCCCGGTCGTGCCGACGGAATGGGAGGCGCATCTGGGCGTGGACGCGGTCGAGACGGTGCTCACCATCGTCGCGAGCTCGATGCTGGCGGTCTCGACCTTCTCGCTGGGGATCATGGCCGACGCGATCCGGGGGGCGGCGGATGGCGCCACGCCGCGCGCCAGTGCGTTGCTGCTGGAAGACGGCACTTCGCAGAACGTGCTGGCCACCTTCCTGGGGGCGTTCATCTTCTCGCTTGTCGGGATCATCCTGCTGCAGATCGACTTTTACCAGGATGGCGGTCGCGTCGTCCTGCTGGCGGTCTCGGTCGTCGTGATCTTCCTGATCTTCGTTGCGTTCATCCGGTGGATCAACCTGCTGCGGACCTTTGGCCGGCTTCCCGACACGCTCGCGCGCATGGAACAGACGGTGGGCGATTCCTTGCAGCGGCGTCTCGCGAACCCGTATCTGGGATGCCGGCGGCTGGAGATCCCGGCGCGGGAGTTCCAGACCATGCAGGCGGTCGAAAGCGCGCGGATCGGACATGTCCAGCATGTCGATGTCGAGGAACTGCAGGAACTGGCCGAGAAGCACGGCATCGAGATCGTCATCAACCGGATGCCGGGGCGTTTTGTCTGCGCCGGCCGGCCGATGGCCTATCTGAAGGGCACGGACGCGAAGATGGACGAGGAGTTCACCGACAAGGTGCTGGATTGCTTCACCATCGGGTCCACGCGCACCTTTTCGCAGGATCCGCAGTTCGGCATGATCGTGATGGCCGAGACCGCCTCGCGCGCGCTGTCGCCGGCGGTCAACGATCCCGGCACGGCGATCGACGTGCTGCGGCGGGCGCAGCGCGTGCTGAGCAAGTGGGAAACGCGCGCCAACCCCGAGACCGTGCACGACCGGGTGTGGATGGCAGGCCTCGATGCGAACGATTTCCTGCGCGACCTGCTGCGCCCGATTGCGCGCGACGGCGCCGGCTTCGTCGAGGTGCAGCACATCCTGCAATCGGTGCTGCGCGACCTTGCCCGCAAGGCGCCCGACATCTTCGGGCAGGCCGCGAGGCTGGCGTCGACCGAGGCGCTGGCGCGCGCCGAGAAGGCCCTGACGCTGGAGGCGGAGCGCGAGGAGATCCGCGAGATCGCGGCCGAGGTCGCGCGCCTGTCCGAGGACCGAGCCCGGAAGGCGATCTGAGCGGGCCGCGTCAGGGCGGCTCGCCGGTCAACTCCTTCGGCGTGGGGGTCTGGGCCGGGTCGCCCGACAGCAGGTTCGACAGCTTGCCCATCCCGGGGACCTGCTCGGCGATGACCCGGAAGGCCACCAGCAGCGGCACGGCGATCAGCATGCCCAGGAAGGACCACATCCAGGCCCAGAACGCGACCGAGAGGAAGACGAGCACGATGTTCATCCGCAGCCGGCGGGCGAGCATGAGGGGGGTGATCAGCTGCCCCTCGATCGTGGTCAGCGCGAGGTAGGCGCCGGTCACCATGAGCATGCTGGCAAGATCGTCGAACCACAGGAGCGACACCACTGCCGAAATCAGGACCCCTGTCACCGCGCCCACATAGGGGATGTAGTTGAGCGCGAATCCGAGGACCCCGAAGAGCACAGGCACCGGCATGTCGAGGGCCCACATCGCCGCGGTGATCGACGCGCCCAGCCCGGCGTTGATCAGGGTGATGGTGCCCAGATACCCGCCGAGGTTCAGTTCGATCTCGCGCAGCGCCCGGAAGGCCGCGCGCTTGTCGGCGAAACCATCGAAGCTTTGCACGATCTTCAGGTAGATCAGGTCGGCCGACGACAGCAGGAAGTAGAGGAGCACGAGCATGAAGACCACCTGCGCGACGGCCGCGGGCGCGTTGGCGAGGTAGCTCATCGCGCCGGTCGCGGTCGACACCAGGAATTCGTCGTCGGTCTGTTCCTCGCCATCGCCATTCTCGCCGCCTTCGCCCTCCGCGACGGGCTCGGCGATGATCGCGACGGATCGCAGGTCGGGCAGAGCCTCGTTGCCGTCTTCGCGCAATTCGGACACGACTGACAAGAGCGCCCCGCGTAGCGCATTGAACCTTTCCATGACGTCGCGCGTGATGTCGGGAAAGTTGTTGACGACCTGCATGATCGGCCCGCTGACCAGAAAGAAGATCGCGGCGATGCCCAGCAGAAGGCTGAGGACCAGGACCGCGGCGACCGGTGCCTTGGGCAGGCCATAGCGATGAAAGCGCCGCTGGACCGGCGCGAAGACGAAGAAGAGAAGCAGCGAGGTGACGACAGGCAGCAGGAAATCGCGCGCGTAATGCACGGCACCCAGAAGCAGAAGCACGAAGATCCCGATGACGGAAACCGCCGCGGCCCCGTGCAGGGTGACGCGGGCGGAATTGTCGTGTGGGGGCGATATCTGCGGACTGGTCGGCGAGGATGGGAGTGTCATGCGAAACGGGCCCTGCAACCTCTGTTGGAATGCCGAAACGGAAGGGCACCAGCTACACAACGCCGCCGCCCGCCTGCGGTTTCCTGTCGCATGCCGAAATGTGTTGCAGGGAACCGGTTGGCGGATGCGGCGTTGCCCCATCGTCGCACACCGTACAGGGGTTGTCATGTCGCCTTCGCCGCGCCGCTATCGGCGGAAGCTTCGCATCGCCGTGGCAGCGGTCGTGGCGGTGGTGCTGTTCTGGTTCTTCGTGGTCGCCCTGATGCCCTACCGGCACGAGTTGCGGCGCGCGGTCCCGCCGGGCACGCCCGCCTGCGATCCGCAGTTCGCGCGCGACATGGCCGGGCTTTACGGCAGCGCCATCATCAGCGGCAACCGGATCACCACGCTGGTCAACGGCGATGCGATCTTCGCGGCGATGCTGGAAGCGATCGGTGAGGCCGAAAGATCCATCACCTTCGAGACCTACATCTACTGGACCGGCGCGATCGCCGAGCGTTTCTGTGACGCCCTGATCGACCGCGTGAAGGCCGGTGTCCGCGTGAAGGTGCTGATCGACTGGGCCGGCAGCCTGCCGATGTCGGACGACCTTATCGACCGGATGCACGAGAATGGCGTGGAACTGCGGATGTTCCGGCCGATGCGGCTGCGCACGCTGACGCGGCTCAATAACCGCACGCATCGCAAGATCCTGGTCGTCGATGGCAAGCTGGGATTCATCGGCGGCGTCGGGATTGCCGACGAATGGTGCGGTGACGCGCGCAATCCCGGCGAATGGCGCGACACGCATTATCGCGTCGCCGGTCCCATCGTGGCGATGCTTCAGAACGCCTTCGCGCACAACTGGGTCGAGGCGCACGGCGAGGTCCTTCGCGGTGACGCTTTCTATCCCGAACTCGCGCCGCAGGGCGACACCGCGCTTCAGCTGGTCAAGAGCAATACCGGCAGCCGCAACGAGATCCACCTGATGATGATGACCGCCCTGGCCGGGGCGGAACGGCACATTCGCATCTCGACGCCCTACTTCGTGCCCGACAATGTCGTCATGGATCAGCTGCTTCAGGCCCGCAAGCGCGGCATCCGGGTCGATCTGATGCTGGCCGCGCGGCAAAACGATTCGGTTCTAGTCCGGCGCGTTTCACGGCGGTCCTGGCGCAAGCTGCTGGAGGCCGGGGTCCATATCCATGAATTCACCCCGACATTCCTGCACGCGAAGCTTCTGATCGTCGATGAGTGCTGGGCGTCTTTCGGATCGGCGAATTTCGACGAAAGGTCGTTTCGCCTGAACGACGAAGCCAACCTCAACGTCTATGACGAGGCGGTCGTGGCCGAGCAGATCGGCCTGTTCAACGCCGATCTTGCGCGCTCGCGCCCCGTGACGATTGCGGATCTGGACCGGATCGGATGGCTGACGCACGCGCAGGACATCGTGCTGTCGATCCTCAAGCCGCATCTGTGAGGCTGGCAGAGGTACGGCCCGCGGGCTGGAACCTTCGCGGGATTCATGCGTTTGGTTATATTAGCACCGCCTCAGCAGGCGGCGCAGCAGCAGGGCGCTTGCGCACCATCGCGTCGGGATGGTATGCGAGATGCGCCCGAAATTCGAGGCAAAGGAAGCGATATGACCGCACCGGACACCAACACGAAGAAGCAGGCGAGAAGACATCGCGGACCGTTGATCGGGATCATCCTTGCGGTGCTTGTCGCGGGTGCTCTGATGTTTTGGTTTCTTGGACGGACGATGGTGGTCGAGCCCGAAGTACAGGATGAACCGCCTGCCGCGGCGATCGATGCCGAGCCCGAGCAGCCCGCCGATGCCGCGGTTGCCGATCCGGATGATCCGGCCGTGGACGACGATCTGTTCATCGATGAACCGGCGCCACCCTCGGACTGATCGCGCTGCGAACTGAACACCATGAGGCTTTATGAGGCCGCCGCGAGGTCCCTGTGCAAGCAGGGGCCTTCTTTGTGGCGTTAGGGAACCAAATCTGCCTGCCTGCGTTTTTTTCATGTCCCTGAGTTGACATGGGGCTGTGCTCCCATCCCGAGGGCACACGTCCCTCTGGCCCGCCTTGCACATTTATCGCAAGGCGGGCTTTTTTTCATCCCGCCGCACTGCGGCCTTCAGCAACTGGTCGCCATCAGGACCGGGAAAAGCGTGAAGACGGTCGCGAAAAGCCCGATCCAGGCGCCGGCGCGCGGCAGGGCCTGCGCGGTCATCCCGCCCTGGGCCGGCACGCGCCAGAGCAGCGCGAGATGCGCGGCGATCCCGAGGCCCCATGCGCCGACCAGAAGCAGGCGCGCGCCGATCCCCAGACCTTCGGGGCCGGGGATTTCGGCGCAGATCGCCCCGTGCAGCCCGTAGACCAGCGAGAACATGACGGCCCAGAGCATCGGACCCGCCAGGCTGAGCGCAAGCCACCTCATGACACGCCCGCCTGCACGAAGAGGACCACGGCGGCGATCAGCGCCGTGACGGCGGTGAAGGCCTGCCAGACCTGCCAGGCGGGCAGGGCGCCCGGCATCGCGGCGTCGATCTCGCCCCGGCGGTACTGGTCAAGCGCGAAGAACGCCATCCCCGTGGCGACCAGCGCGTGCAGGCCGACGAAACCCGCCATGACCGCGCGCAGGGCGTCGCGGGCGTGCGCGGTGGGATCGTCCAACTGCATCGCCAGCCAGGCCAGCGCCACCAGGGCGAGCAGGTTGAAGGCCGAGCCGGCCAGCGTCCAGCCCGGGGCGATGGTGCGCTCGGCCCGGTGGGCGGCGATGGCGGCCAGCGCCAGCGCCCCGACCAGAACCGCCATGCCAAGGCCCGTCGCAAGGGTTGCGGCGGTCGCCGGCGCCGCCGCCGGGGCCGGGGTCACGACCGACAGGAACGCAAGTCCGAAGAGGAGCGACGCAAAAAGCGCGCCATCGGCCACCAGCAGGGCGTGCAGCCCGCTTTGCGCCAGCGTGGGACGCGCACGGGAATGCACGGGCAGGCGCACCCCCGGCGCGATCTCGACCGGGGCGGGATCACTGTCCAGCACCAAGCCGCGCCCCCAGACCCAGATCAGCGCCGCCACCGGGATCAGGGCCGCGCCGGCCAGCGGATAGAGCCCGCCCAGCATCAGCAGAACGAAAATCGCGATGCTCGCCGACAGGACCAGCGGCAGCGCAGAGTTTCCGGGAAGGACGGCGACGTGCAGCGGCCGCGCCACGCCGACCGAGGTGACCAGTAACTCGCGTCGGCCGCGCGGCGCGCCGGGCAGCAACCCCGCGCCGCGGGCGAGGTCCATCGTCACCTCCGAGCCGGTGCGGGAAAGTTGTGTGGGGCCGGGCAGCGAGGCGAAGTTGTAGTTCGGCGAGGGCAGCGGCATCGCCCAGTCCAGGGTCGGCGCGCGCCAGGGGTCGCGTGCCTCGCGCTTGCCCAGCGTCGCCTGCATCACCAGGTCCAGCGCGAACATCGCGAAGCCGATGGTCATCACGAAGCCGAAAACCGACGAGGTGAGGTTCAGCCAGATCCATTCCGGATTGTCCGGGTAGACATCGATCCGGCGCGGCATGCCCATCAGCCCGGTCAGGTGCATGATGAAGAAGGTGCCGTGAAAGCCGACCACGATCACCCAGAACGCGGCCTCGCCCAGTCCCTTCACCCGGCGGCGGCCGGTGATCAGCGGCATCCAGTAGGTCGCCGCCGCCATCATCGGAAAGACGAACCCGCCGATCAGGACATAGTGCAGATGCGCGGTCACGAAGGCGGTGTCATGCGCCTGCCAGTTGAAGGGCACGATCGCCAGCATCACGCCGGTCAGCCCGCCCATCACGAAGGTCAGGAAAAAGCCGAGTATGTGATACATCGGCAGGTGCAACTCGGGCCGGCCTTTCCACATCGTGCCGATCCAGGCGAAGATCTGCACCGCCGTCGGCACCGCAACCAGAACCGACGCGGCCGAGAAGAACGCCAGCGCCATGTGCGGGATGCCGACCGTGAACATGTGATGCACCCAGAGCCCGAAGGACAGGAATACCAGCCCCAGGATCGCCGCGACGATGGCGCCGTAGCCCAGGATCGGCGTGCGGCACATTACAGGGATGATGGTCGACAGCGCGCCGGCGGCCGGCAGGAAGATGATGTAGACCTCGGGGTGGCCGAAGAGCCAGAAAAGGTGCTGCCACAGCAGCGGGTCGCCCCCGCGCGCGACGTCGAAGAACGGCCAGTCGAAGGCGCGCTCCAGCTCCAGCAGGACCGAGCCGGCGATCAGCGGCGGAAAGCCCGCCAACATCATCACGCTGGTCCCCAGCATGTACCAGGCGAAAAGCGGCATTTCGGTCAACTTCATGCCCGGCGCGCGCTGGCGCAGGATGGTCACCGTGATCTCGACCGCCGCCGCCAGCGCCGAGATCTCGACGAAGGTCACGCCCAGAAGCCAGACATCGGCGTTGATGCCGGGGCTGTGCGCCGCGCCCGACAGCGGCGTGTACATGAACCAGCCGTCGCGCGGCGCCACGCCGAACAGAAGCGCCGTCAGCATGATCAGCCCGCCGAACAGGTAGCACCAGTACCCCAGCGATGTCAGCCGCGGAAAGGCCATGTCGCGCGTGCCCAGCAACTTCGGCAGAAGCCAGATCCCCAGCCCCTCCAGCATCGGGATGGCAAAAAGGAACATCATGATGCTGCCGTGCATCGTGAAGATCTGGTTGTAATGCTCGGTGTCCAGAAAGGCGCCCTGCGGGGTTGCCAGTTGCGCCCGGATCAGCATCGACAGGATCCCGCCGATGGCAAAGAAGACGAAGGCCGTCGCCATGAAGCGCAGCCCCAGGGTGGTATGGCTGACGGCGGTCAGCTGCCCGCGGAACCCGGGGTCGTTGGCCCAGACGCGCGCCGCCTCGCGGTGCAGCGACAGGGCGCGCTGGCGCGGGTTCGCGGGCAGGGCCAGCGCCTCGGCCTCGGCCAGCGAATGATCGGGGGCGGTCGCGTCGGTCATGGGGCGTCCTCGTCCAGGGTCGGCGGCCAGTCCGCATGGGCGACGACGACGAAACGCATGCCGGCGTGACCGACGCCGCAGAACTCGGCGCAGAGGCCGTCATAGCGCCCCGCCCGGTCGGCCAGGATGCGCGCCCGGTTCACGCGGCCGGGAATGGCGTCGACCTTGCCGGCCATCTGCGGCACCCAGAAGGAATGGATGACATCGGCCGAGGTGATCAGCACGTCGACCGGCACGCCCGCAGGGATGTGCAGCACACCGTCGCTCGTCACCTCTGCCCCGTCGGGGCCGGAATGAACGAACCGCCAGCCCCACTGGAACGCTTCGGCGCGCACCTCGATCGCGTCGTCGTCGCGGGGCAGGATGCGCTCGCCGACCCACAGCCCGCCGGCCAGCAGGGTCGTGAGGATCGCCAGCGAGAACCACAGCCCCAGTCCGTGCGTCCAGGTCGTCGGCGTGACGTTGCGCGGGGCGCCGAAGCCAAGCGCCAGAAGCCCCAGCACGAAAAGGGTGATCAGCGCCGCACCGGCCAGCATCGCCCACCAGAGCCAGGCGATCTGCGCGGCGATCGGCCCCGCGGGCTCCAGCGTCGAAAGCGGGCCGGCGCATCCCGAGAGGACCAGAACGCCCCCTAGGATCGACAGATCGCGCAAGGCTCTCATATCGGGACCAGCTGTGACGGGATCGGGTTTCCGCGCGGCTCCATCAGGAACTCGGGGAGCAGCCGGATCAGATCGTCCAGCGGCGGCTTGGCAAGAACGAGCCAGAGCACCACGCCGATCAGCGGAAGGATCGCGATCAGCGCCAGACCGGCGCGCGGCATGCGAAAGATTTCGCGCCGCTCGCCCGCATGAACGATCAGATAGCCGAGCCAGGCATGCGCGAGCACCATGCCGCCGACGGCAAGCAGTTTGGCCAGCATCCAGGGCGCCAAAATCTCCAGCGCGAAGATCAGCACGGTTCCGACGGCGACCGCGATGACCGCCGCCGGGGTCACGACGCCGGTGTAGCTGTAATGCGTGAGCCAGCGGAATTCGGTGAAGCCGGCCTGGGTGCGCATCTCGGCGCGCCGTCCGTAGATGTGAAGAAGGATCGGCAGCAGGATCAGCCCCGCGCACCAAATGGCGAGTGCGATGATGTGGATCGACTTCAGGATCGCGATCACGCGGTGGCCTCGTCGCGCAGGGCGCGCCAGGCCATCATCGCGGCGAGAGCCGCCAGCGGTGCCATGCCCGGCACCCACATGATCAGCCCCGCCAGTTGCTGGTCGGCCAGCGCGCTCAGCCCGAAGCGTTCGGCGTGGGCGAGGTGTTCAAGATAGAAGGGCGTCGGCGCGAAGGTCAGCAACGCCCCCAGCAGCCCCATCTGCCCGACCACCGGCAGAAGCCACAGCGCATGCCCCAGCCCGGGCCGGTGGAGGATAGCGGACCAGAACGCCCAGGCCGGTAGGATCAGTGCGGCCTGCATCGCCCAGTAGACGCCCGCATGGTCCCAGGCCGCACTGTAGGCTGCGGGCAGGTGCCAGAGCCACAGCGCCGCGGACATGGCCAGAAAGGGCAGGGCGATCGGCAGTCGGCGTACCGGAAAGGCCAAGGCGATCGCCGGCGCCAGGACGCCAAGGACGACAAGGTGGTGCAGCGTCCGCGCCGAGAAAAGCGCGGCCGTCATCGCACAGAGCGGCGAGACGAACGCGACGGTCGCTGCGACCGCGGCGAACTGGACGGCGCGGCGTTGACCCGGATCGGCCTCGCTTACCGCCAGAAGACCCCAGATCGTCAGCGCGACGAGGGCGCCGATCAGGTATGGGTCCGCATTCCAGGCCCAGTACCAGTCGGAACTGGCGGGCGCCGGGCCGCAATAGGGTAATGTTCCGTTCATTCGGCCAAATTCACTTTGCGCAGAGGTGAGAACGCATGGGGTCCTCTGTCGGTTCCAAGACTACGCGCGATCCGAAGGCGATGGTTCGGTTTTTCCTTGCGCGCGTCAAGGCGCGGATAGCGGATTGCGACCGACCGCCGGAACCTTATCGGGCTTGGCGCATTGAACAGCCGAAACTGATCGGAGGATTCCATGGACCTGGTCTGGCTCTTGCCGCTGCTTGCGATGTTCACGCTGCTGAGCGTGGTGGTCTTTGCATTGCTCAGCAAGAAACGCGTCGAGGAAAGACGACACGATCCGAACAGTCCCAAGTCGTCCCTGGCGCCGGACAGCGCCGGCGCCGGCGCGGTCGAAAAGCTGCAGCGCAAGCCGCGGTAAGCAAGGAACCCGCCTTCCGGTCGCAATCGACGGGCGCGGGTCGAAATCTGGAGGTACGATGATGCGCAGTTCGAAGTTCCACGCAACCACCGCCCTTGGCTTGTGCCTGATGATGGCGCCCGTCGCGGTCAGTGCGCAAGAAGATGCCGCGGCCGAGCAGCCGGACGGCCTTTACGCGCCGCTGGTCGAAGCCTGCCGCGACAATCCGGAGACGGACGGCTGCGATGCCGTGCGCGCCCGGGTCGGCGAATGCGTCGAGAGCTACGACGCCAGGCTCTGCGAGGTGTTGCTGGCCGATCCCACGATGGACGGCGCCGAAGACCCCGAGGCGCGCGCCGTGGAGGCGATCGAAGCCCTGCAGGTCGAATTCGCGGATCTCGCCGAACCCGCCCCGGATGCGCCCGCGCCCGAAGAGATGGCCCAGGTCGAAGCCCCCGAGCCGGTGGTCGAAGCGGCCGAAGCGCCCGCGGAAAGCGAAGCCGTGACCGAGGACGCCGAGCCTGCGGAAATGGCCGAGGCCGAGGCCGCGCCCGAACTCGAAGCGGTGGAGGAAGAGGCGCGCATCGAGGAGACGGAGTCCGAAGAAACCCAAGTCGACGAAGCCGAAGCTGACGCGGCGCAAGCCGCCGACGAGATGGTCGATGACACGCCGGCCGCAGCCGACGCCGCCGCCGCGGAAGAAGCGGCGCCGGAAGACGACGCGGTCGCCGATCAGGATGCCGCCGCCGAAGAGGTCGCCGAGACCGCCGAGGAGCCGCAGCCGGACGCGGCAATGCCGGATGCCGAAAGCATCGCCGCCGCCGAGGAGGAAGAGCGCGCGCTCGAGGAAGAACGCGCCCGCCTGCGCGCCGAGGCCGAGGCGATGGCCGATGAAGCCCCGGAACTGGTGGTCGAGGACGCCCCGGAAGAGGAGTTCGTTGCCCCCGTAGAACAGGCCCGCGAACTGGACGCCGCCGAACAGGCCACCGTCGACCGCTTGCTGGAGGACCCCGAGGTCGCCACTGCCGTCGGCCTTCTGGGCTCGGTCCTGGCCTCGCGCTTGGCACCTGCGGGCGACGATGCGCCCGATGACCAGCCCCCCGCCGCCGCCCTCGCCGCGCGCGAGGCCGAGGAGGGTGAAGCCGAAGCCGAGCTCGAGGAAGAGCCCGAAGTGATCGAGGAGTCGATCACCGCCGCGCAGCTGCGTAGCAGCCAGGAGGACTTTGCCTCGCGCCTGTCGCTGGATGTCGACGCCAGTGCCGGCGCCGATCGCGCCCGCCGCGACCGCCGCGATCTGGAGCGCGCGGGCCTCGCAGCCCTTGGGGCGCTGGCGGTCGGCATGATCGTCAACCGCAACCGCGTCGTCGCGCGCTCGGACGAACGCGTGGTCGTCGACACCGGCGAGGGCGATCTGGAACTATGGCGCGACGATGACGCGATCCTGCTTCAGGACGGCTCGACCCGCCGGATCGAACGGTTCAGCGACGGGTCCACGCGCACCCGTTGGATCCGCCCGGATGGCACCCATGTCGTCACCGTGCGGGACGCGACCGGCCGCGTGCTGCGCCGCGAGCGGATCGCGCCCGACGGCAGCATGGTCGAGTTGCTGGACGACACCCGGCAGTATGCTCCGATCGACGTATCGGTCCTGCCGCCCCCGCGCACCAGGGAGCTTCGTATCTCGCAGCGCACCGATCCCGAACTCGCGCTTGCGATGCTCCGCGAAGCCGAGGCCGAGGCACGGGCCATCGACCGGTCCTTCTCTCTGCGCCAGGTCCGTGAGACCCGCGAGCTTCGCGATCTGCTGCCGCTTCTGAGCCCCGAACCCATCACGTTCGAGACCAACCGCGCGAATGTCCGCGCCGACGAAGCCCCCAAGCTGCTGCAGGTGGGCCGCCTGATGGAGCGTCTGATTGCCGACAACCCGCGCGAGATGTTCCTGATCGAGGGCCACACCGATGCGACGGGTCCCGCAGCCTACAACCTCGCGCTGTCGGATCGCCGGGCTGAATCGGTGGCGCTGGCCCTGACCGAGTTCTTCGAGATCCCGCCGGAAAACCTGGTGGTGCAGGGCTACGGCGAGCGTCACCTGCGTATCCCGACGCTCGACTCGGAGGTCCGCAATCGCCGCGTGGCGATCCGGCGGATCACCCCCCTGATCGATTCCTGAACAGGGCCGAAAGCTGAACGACTGGACGGGCGCGCGAAAGGCGCGCCCGTTCTACGACAAAAGCATGTCAGGACAGGAAATCGACCATGGCCTCCCCGCCGCCTCCCGTGCGCAGCGTCGCCATCGTCGGCGCCGGGCCACGCGGGTTGGGCGCGCTGGAGGCCTTGGGCGCGCGTGCCCTCCGGCAGGGCCGCAAGCTCGATCTCCATGTCTTCGAGGCGTCGGAAACACCCGGCGCCGGTCCGAACTTCGCGCCCGACATGCCGTTGTCGGATCTGCTGAACCTGCCGGTCCGGTCGATCGATCTGCCCGCTCCCGGCAGCCCGGCGCTTGATTTCCCATCGTTTCGGGCCTGGATCGTCCAGCGGTCGCTTTCGCTGGGACTCGACGACTACCCCCCGCGCGCGGTGATGGGAACCTACCTTTCGGAACGGTGGGATCACGTCTGCGCGGTGCTTGGCGTCACGGTCCGGAAGGCCCGGATCGAGGTGATGGAAAGCGGCCCGGACGGCTGGCACCTGCTGACGGATGCCGGCACGCAGTTCGGCCCCTGGAGCGAGGTCGCCCTGGTGCTCGGCCAGCCCGCGACCCGCCTCGATCCACAGCGCGCCCGCTGGCAGGCCCATGCGCAGCGCCACGGTCTGAATCTGCTGCCGGTCTATCCCAGCGCGGATCTCAGCCGGGCGGCGCGCGCCTGGACGGGCCGCACTGTCGCGATCCGCGGACTGGGGCTCTCGACGTTCGATGCGTTGCGCGCGATGACCATCGCTCAGGGCGGGCGGTTCGAGGCGGACGGCTACCACCCCTCGGGCAAGGAGCCGTCGTTGATCGCGCCCTTCTCGCTGGACGGGCGGCCGCCGGCGCCGAAACCGGCGCGCGGGGCGCTTGATGATCACTACGCCCCGCGAGCCGACGAGCGGGCGCAATTTCTCGATGCACTCTCCGCCCTCGGCGCGGACGCATCGGACGACCTGACGCCGGTCGCGACCTTGGTGGCAACGATCGCCGCGCGCGCGATGCACCAGGCCGGGGCGCCTCCTGGCGGCGCAGACGCGCGTTCATGGCTTCTGGCCGAAATCCGCGAGGCGGGCAGGCAGGAAAGGCGGGCGCCGCTCGACTTCCTCGAACAGAACGCCGAGATGGCCGCGGGGCATTGCCCGCCGGACGCGGGCTACGCGGTGGGGCAGGTCTGGCGTTGGTTGCAGCCTGATCTGCGCAAGGGGTTTCAAAACCTCCCGCAGCCCGGCAACGCACGCGCAGCCCTGATCAAGCTGGACACGGGACTGAAGCGCTATTCCTATGGCCCCCCGCTGGCGGCCGCGACCGAGTTGCGCGCGCTTGTGGCCGCGGGCCTGGTGACGCTCCGCGCGACCGCGGACCCCGACATCCGCCTGATACCGGAAGGCTGGACGCTCGACCCCGCGGGCAAGACGAAACTCGACGCCGCGGCCATGATCGATGCGGTCCTGCCGTCGCCCGACCTTTCCGCCGTCACCGAGCCGTTGATCGCGGGCCTCGTCGCGCAAGGGGTGCTCTGCAAGTCGGACGATGCCGACGGCGCTGTCACCGACCGGAGCGCGCGTGCGATCTCGGCTGCGGCGAAGCCGGTGGAAGGGCTTTCGATCCTCGGCCGGCTGAGTATCGGCAGCAACATCGCCGTCGACTCCATTCACGATTGCTTTGGAACGGTCACGGCCGCCTGGGCCGACCGGGTCCTGCAAACCTGACTTGATCTTGCTTCCGGACGGTGGCGGAGCCAACCTCGGGGCAGCAGCCTCAAACACGGACTGCGCGCCTGCGCGCTGCGCCGCTTCCCCAGCCTGATGCGACGGGGTTTCGCTATGGGGTTTCGCTATCGGGCATGGTGGCAACGGCCGGGGCGGGCCCGCGCCCGCATCCAGCGCCAAGTCGGGTGGTAAACAAAAGGTATAAATTTACACGATTTACAAACGACTTCATATACCTGCGGAGCGATGCGCACTGCGCGCACCCCGGTCGCGCCGGCTGATCCCACGCGCTCGCCGGATCAGATTTCGAACCCGTCGAGCGGACAAGAAAAGACCCGCCGGTTTCCCGGCGGGTCCAGTCATCATGATCTGGTCATGACGCGAGAAGGGGTGTCACCCTTCATATTCGGGCAGGCTTTCCAGCTCTTCCTGCGTCATCGGCAGTTGGACCCGCACGTCGCCATCTTGGTCGTTCCAGAGGATATCGACCGCATCAAGCTCCAGCGCGACGGTGTGGGTTCCAAGACCCAGGAAACCGCCAACGTCGATGATCGCATGGGTCACGCTGCCGTCTTCGGCCAGGACAAGGTCATCGACCGAACCGACATCTTCACCCTGACGCCCGTAGACATTGGCGCCGATCAGGTTCTCGGCGGTGCGCGCGTCGCGCTCCATCACCATGTAACCCTCGGGCACCGTGGTGCGCGCCAGCGTCTGGTCGCTAGCCGACTCTTGCGTGGTGTCGGTCATCGCGCTGCCTTCTGCGGGCTGGGTCGCCATGGTGTCGTCGCCAGACTGTTCCATCGACGCCTGCTCAGTTACATCCCCCTCACCCCTCGCAAGCTGGGCATCGCGGGACATGTCACTGTAGCGGCGCGACTCGAACCCGATGCTCAGCTGGTCGTCGTTCCACTCGGGAAGCCCTTCCAGTTCACTCTCGGTGAGGGCAGCCACGACGAAGAAATCGCCCAGATCTTCGGGATTGCTGTCGTCAGCGACGAAGTACAGCTCGTCGATATCGACCATGACGGTCCGCGCACCAAGCCCGAGGAAGCCGCCGACATCGATCAGGATGCCACGCACTTCACCGTCCTGGGTCATGACGACGTCGCCGATGCTGCCGACGTCCTCCCACCGGTCACGGCTCGCGGAAAAGGTCGCATCGCTTTCCCAGCGCATGCTGGTCCGTTCCCACGACCCACGCTCTTGCGTCATGCGCTCTTCACGAAGGTTGCGGGCTTCCTCGACGTCGACCGTATAGAGGTTCTTGCCGGTGAAATCGGTAGCCAGGAAGGCGGGAACGTTGCGCTCGCCGGCTTCGCCAGCGCTACCCTGGTTCATGGTCGTCTGGCCGGTCGTGTCGGCGGTTTGCGCGACAGCGCCCATTGAAGTGATCGCTACGATCGCCGTAGTCAGCATAAGCTTTTTCATGTCGTACTCCTGTGTATTCATGGCCTCGTCAGAGGCTCTGGGTTACAAACGTGCGGTATGGATCGGGGTTCCGTGGCAACAAAAAAATATTTGAAGAATAATGGCTTGGTGGCGTTTCACCCGCGCAGCAAAAAACGGGCCGCTGGGGCGGCATGGCTTTGCTGTGAACTGTCACTTGCCGGCCTAGACGAGGGTCGAAGACCCCGCCGCTTGGCCATTCGTTTCGGCTTCCAGTTGAAAACGCCGCTCCGCTTGTTCCGTTCCCTGGTTCCGCACGAATTTCCGTTCTACGCGCTATCTCAGATTGCAGGCACCCTGTGCTCTCGGCAGGGAAAGGAAATGTCATCACCGTTCGACACGCTGGATCCCGCGGTTCAGAAACGCTTCCGCGCAATGGCACTATGTTGAGGTGAATAAGAGAAACACCGCTGGCCTCTCGACCAGCGGCGTTTGCTCCCGCACGGAGGTTCAGGCGATAGAGCGAAGCTTCAGGGCTTCTTCGGTCCCGCGATGAACCAGATGATCAAGCCGACCACCGGGAATAAAAGCACCAACAGGATCCAGAGCACCTTTCGCCCTTGCGACGCGCCCGAACCTAGTATGGACACTGCCGCCCAGACCACGAGCGCAAGGTGAATGATCCCCAGAATGCCAGTGTAGTTCGCGTTCATCGATGAATTCCCCCGGATTTGAGTATAGGTCCACCGGCTAACGTTTGCGTGAGCCAGTCGGTTCCGCAGCATCTACTGTATCAGATGACGCCACCGGCGATTACCGCCCGCGCAAGTTTTCGGTAGCCTGCGACATTCGCGGCACGACGATAGTCGATCGCTCCGCTCGGAGTGCAGCAGTTGGCGCGCTCTTCCTTGAGGCGGCCATGAATGTCGCACATGATGTCCCGCAGCGCGGCGTCGAGGCGCGCTTCGGACCAGCGCGCATAAGTCGCGTTCTGCTGCATTTCCAAACCTGACACAGCAACACCGCCGGCGTTGGCGGCCTTGCCGGGTGCCTGGATAACGCCGGCGCGGCGCAAATGTGCCTCGGCCTTCGCGGTTACGGGCATGTTCGCACCCTCGGCCAGATAGCGGCAGCCGCCGTCGGCCAAAGCCTTGGCGTCTTCTTCTTCGACTTCGTTCTGCGTCGCGCAGGGGAGGGCGATATCGGGCTCAAGGCCCCAGGGGCGATTATCCTGTAGAAATTCGAGGCCCAAGCCTGCCGGGGGCGACTTTGCCGATTTGCCCGAGGCTGCAACGACCCATTCCAGCGCTTCGACGGTGAACCCGTCCTTTGCGTGCCAGGTTCCTGCCCGTCCGGAGAGCGAGATCACCCGCGCGCCCAGATGGATCGCTTTTTTGGCCGCAAAGCGCGCGACATTGCCGCGGCCCGAAATGGCGATGCGCTTGTCTGATAACTCTTCGCCGTTCTCGGCGAGGATCGCCTGGGTGAAGTGGACCAATCCGAACCCTGTCGCCTGCGCCCGCATCGGACTTCCGCCCAACGACAGTGGCTTGCCGGTCATCGCGCCGCCCCAGCGCCTCGCATGCTGCACCCATGCGCGGAACAGGTAGCCGATCTCGCGGTCGCCGACCCCGATGTCGCCGGCCGGCACGTCGCGATCCGGACCGATATGCGCGGCGAGTTCAGCCATGAAAGCCGCCGCGAACCGCTCGACCTCCGCCTCTGATCGGCCTGCGGTGTTAAAGTCCGCTCCGCCCTTCGCGGCGCCGAGCGGGAGGCCGGTGAGGGCATTCTTGAACGCTTGCTCGAAAGCGAGAAACTTCAGTACCGAAAGATCGACCGTCGGTGACCAGCGCAATCCACCCTTGTAGGGGCCCAGAAGGTTCGTATGCTGCACGCGCCAGCCGCGGTTGATCTGCACCTCGCCTGCGTCATCGCGCCAAGTGATGCGAAAATCGATGATGCGATCGGCTTCGCACAACCGTTCAAGAACGCGGGCGCCTGTGAACTCGGCGCTTGCCTTCTCGATCGTCAGGACATCCTGCGCGACCTCTTCGACGGCCTGGATGAACTCGACATCGCCGCGATGGCGGGCGACGATCGGCGTCATGAAATTTTCCAGCAGCGTGTCGATCCGGTCTTTCATGGAAATCCTCTCTCAAACCTGCCCAAGATGCAGTGCCAGCCAGACAGCTAGCGCCAACGCAAGTGCCGTCACGAAAATCGCGTAGATGAGTGCAAGTCGCGGTCGCATGTTCAAACCAACTCGAAGATTTCGAAATCGATGTGACGCTCGGCGACGCCCATGGCCTTAAGGTCGCGTTCAAGTGAGTCGATCATAGGGCGCGGGCCGCAAAGCAGGTGGGGCCAGTCGCGCGCATTCTCCGGCAGATGGTCGCGCAGCACATCGGCGTCGATTTTGCCGTGCGGCCCCTCCCACTCCGCCGGCGGGTCATCAAGGACATGCACGACCGACAGGTTCAGTCGCTTGCCGATATCTGCAAGCTCCTCACGAAAGCTGATCTGATCCCAGGTCGGATTGCCGTAGAGAAGGATCACCGGTCGCTTATCGTTGCGAGCTTCGAGTGCGTGCAGGTTCGACAGGATCGGGGTGATCCCGACACCGCCGGCAATCATCACGAAGCCTTCGGCATCGGCCATGCGATCGATGGAAAAGGCACCATATGGCCCGTCGACATAAGCACGCGCACCAACCGGCGTTTCCGCCAATGCCGTGCTGTGATCGCCCAGTGGCTTGATCGAGAAAGCGACATTCGGTCCCTTTTCCGGCGCGGTCGAGATCGTGAACGGATGCTCGATCAGTGAAAACGGGGAGCGCTCGACCTTGAGCCACGCGAATTGACCCGGCTTCCAGCGTGTCAGCCCGTCGCCCTCGGGCTCCAGTTCCAGCGTGTGAACGCCACCGTATTCAGAAGTATTGGAAACCACGCGCCATGGATTGCGCGACTGCGCCCACGGCCGCAGAAGACGCGTAAACACGAGTATGCCTGCCCACCCCAGCGTCGCGCCGAGCCAGAGTGCGCGCTTTTCAGGCGTATCGGTCAGATTGCCGACCCCGAGCACATGGGCGATTGCGGCGGCGAAACCGACGATGGCAAGGAAGAGGTGCAGCGCTCTCCAGTGCTCGTACCTGAGACGCAACAGCTCTCGCCACTGCGAAGTCACAACAAGCCCCGCGAAGCAGACCAGCGCTACCCGCCCCGCCGTGAGTTCCCAGCGCGCCTCGAGCGGATTGAGTACGCCAAGCGCGGGCTCGTGAAAGACATAGAGCAGGCCGAAATGCGCCAGCATGAGAGCAAGCGCGCCCCAACTGAGGTAGCGGTGGCAGAGGTAGACGATGTCCGCACCGAACGGATGTGTCAGCCAGCGCAGCCGACCGGTCATGGCAAACTGCAGCGTGACCATCGCCAACGCGCCAAACCCGAGCCCCATGCTGAAATCCCACGAAAACCCCCCGGACTCTACGCGATTTCCAGACAACAGAACCACGTGCGGTGCGCCGATTGCGAGGATTCCAAGCGACAGAATCGCAGCCGCGTGCAGATGTACTGCCCACGGGCGATCATGTGTCGGCTGATGCACGCGCGCAACCCGACCTTCCTTTCGGCCTGAAGTGTCAGGGCTCCCCTTCATCTGCTGTCAACGTAGTTCCAAGGCGCGCGGTTCCAGGACAAAGATCGGCTTGCGTGCTTCAATCGCCATGCTCGGGCATCTTGGTGCCGATCTGATAGTCGAATACGAGCTTGCCACCGTGCCAGCCGGTGACTGCGGTCAGCCCGGCGGCAAACACCGACATCAGCAGGCCGAGGGGCAAGACCGCGGCTTCGTGATCCCCGATCCGAATGGCCCAGTTCGCGCCGAGCACGGAAAGCAGCATCACAGCCAGGATGAAATGCGTCCAACTGGCCGACCGGTTGCGGATGCCGCGTACAGCCAGCAACTCCACCGTGCCGGTAATCCCCGCGATCACCCCCATGAGAAAGGCGCCGAAAGCCGCCCAGCCGGCTGCGCGCGTCCAAAATGCGTCGCCCGTCCACCAGTAGAGAAGGTCCGCGCCGAGAACTGACATGGCAAGAGCGATTGGAAATGCCACCAGCATCGCATGCAGGGGATGACCTGCGATGGCGATCCGGGACTCCGTCTCGTGCAGGGCCCGATGCTCCTCGACCGGGTCACTGAATTTTTGTGGTGCTTGCGGCATGGGATCCCGTGCGTGGCATTCAGGCCCTAGACAACGCCGAGATCTTGCGCTGGTTCCTGATAGCCGCGTGGTGTATTCAGGACGCGGTTGCGCCCTTGGACGTATCCAGCGCGAGGCGCAGCCGCATTTCCCATCCGTGACCCTCGGCGTCTTGCACCGCTCCGCTTTCGATATCGCCATGGATCTGCAGCGCGAAGGCCGTCATGAGTTCTTGCCCGAGGCCTGATCCACCCTCCGCGTCCACTGGAACGGAAAGCGAATTCCAGACGCGCAGTTGCGCCTGACCCATCTTGCTGGAGAAACACACCTTGAGCTTCGTCGGAGCGTCGGGGTTCTGCGGGGCCGCGTATTTCAGCGCGTTCGTCAGCGCTTCGGAAAACAGCAATGCCGCCGGAATGATCTTGTCGTGTGGCAGCGCCACGGCCTCGAAGTTTCTCTCGATCAGCATCTTGCTGGTGTCGACCTGGCCGATGACCAGAAACTCGTTCAGAATCCGGTCGAAGAAGTCCGCTGCATAACGTTCGTTCATGCGCTCTTGTTCGTAGAGCGTTCGATGTATCGAAGCCAGCGAGCGTACTCGCGCCTGAATACCCACCAGAATGGCTCGGGCCTGCACGTCGCTGACCCGGCGCATCTGAAGATTCAAGATGGAGGCAATGAGTTGCAGGTTGTTCTTGACGCGGTGATGGACCTCTTTCAGCAGGACCGTCTTTTCCGCCAACGCTTCCTCGCGTTCCATTTCATCGCGCCGGATCAGGCGCGCCATCTTGGAGAAGGTCGAGTCGATTTCCCGCAATTCGGTCGGCGCCTCGTCGGGGAGGCGCTGAAATTCATCACGATTGCCGAGCGCAAAGCGCCGAAGCTGAGAATTGATCTGCTTCAGATGACGGACGACCATGTAATTGACCGCAAACATGACGACCGCTACCGATGCGATCCACATCAGGATCGGAAAGCCCAGCCGCCACATGTCAAAGACAGAATCCTTCCCGACCTGTTCGTCTGACCAGCTGCCCAAGGCATACAATTGACCCGGGATCAGTTCGGCGATGGTGAAGGTACGCTCGATGCCGGCGTTGCTGTTGGCGCGGAAAACGCCATTTCGCATCTCGACGATCTCTCTTAGCGACTCGTCGACCGGCAGCATTTCGTTGGCTCGTGCGCTTTCCGCACTGGTCAGCGTCTTGCCCAGATGATTGACAAGGTAGGCCAGTCGCGGCGCGGTTTCCGGATCAGGATCAGCCGCAATCAGGTCGAAACTATGCCGCGAGATCGAGATGGCTAGGAAGCCCAGCATCTCGTCTTCGACGATCACCGGCCGGTTGACCAGGACGACCGGTCGACCGGTGATCGCTCCGGTCGGCTGAAAGCTGAAGAAGCTTCTTGGTTCGGCGAGATGGGCCTGGAAGGTTTCGGATTCGCTGAAATCGATGGGATCGCCCGATGACAGGCAATCCATGTTCCCGTCACTTCGAATGAACCCCGCAAATGCGTAGAAGCGCGACTCTACGATGAAGTCGCGCAGGTAGTTCGAACAGGCCCGGGGGTCGTCCAACCGGTCCACCACCAGGGGTATGATGCGGTCGATCGCCAGCATCGCGCTTTCCAAAAGCCCGCGCTGGCCTGCAACTGCATCAGCCGTACGCGCCAGAAGCGACGCTTCAAAAGACTGTATTTGTGTCCGCCAAGCGTCGAACTCGGAATAGATCGCAATCGATCCCAGCGGCGCAAGTGCAAGTGTCAGCAGGACCGCGAGGCGCGACGCCAGTCGATTGCTAAAGTCGAACACCGTTCGTGCCTTGCTCTTGCTGCGATCTTGCGGTCAAAATGCGCTGGGGCTCGCTGCCATGACAGCTGAGATAGGGCTATCAGAGGCAGAGGCATGCTCGCCTTTCTCCAGGTGCAGCATCTCCGCCAATGCGCGGCGCGCCCTGTTCGCCCTGCTCTTGATTGTTCCTGGCGCGCAGTCGCAGGTCTGGGCGGCCTCCTCGACCGAAAAACCGAGGGCGCCGACAAGGATCAGCGCCTCGCGCTGCTCGATCGGCAGAAGGTTCATCGCCGCGTTCAGTTCCTGCAGCGCAAGCCGACCATCGTGATCGGGCTTCGATGCGAGGCGGGCAGCAAAGGTGCCCTCTGAATCGGCGACCTCTCGGGCACGCTTTCGGCGGGTCGACAAATGCGTATTTCTGAGGATCGTGAACAACCAGGCGCGCAAATTGGTGCCCTCGCGGAACTGTCCGAACTTGCTCCACGCCTTCAGGACGGTATCCTGAACCAGGTCGTCGGCCGCCGCGACGTCACCGGTCAGCCCGCGTGCAAATGCGCGCAGCGATGGAAGGTGGGTGACGATCTCGTTGCGGGGGTCTGCAGAAGCTTCTTGACCCTTTGAATCGGTCATTCGTCACCTGATTTGCTCTGAGTGTCCTGCTGTCTCAGCGCATCAAGGAGTTCGGTCAGGTTACTGGGCAAGTCCTCGGCGGCGGCTTCGCTGTAAAGCCGCTTGAGATTCTCGTCGATCTGCTGGGAAACCGAAGGTGGTATGGACCCCGACTTTCCATTTTGATTACTGCTCATCATCGCCATTCAGCTGCGCGCCCCACCATTATCAACAACCTGTCATCTTCCTTGACGTCGCGCAAGCACTGCGCGAGCAGAAGAAACTCTGGATATTCGTGGAACCGAACGCCGCTATTCGCGTTTGGTTCCCCGGCCGAGAACTTTTTTTCAGTACTCGGACTGAAACACATATATACGGGATGAAGGCTGAAATGCGCGAGATCGAAGGAGTACATATGTCGAGGTCGATGCAGATAGCGAAAGAGCTGCCTTTTCTACGCAGGTATGCGCGGGCGCTCACCGGAAGTCAGTCGACTGGCGACAAGTACGCGGCGGCCACGCTTGAAGCGATTCTGGCGGACCGCTCGCTGCTGGCTGATGGGATTTCGCCGAAAATCGCCTTGTTCAAGGCATTTCATTCCGTCTGGCAGACGACCGGGGCACCCATCGGTGACGGGGCAATCGACGGGATCGAGGCACGCGCACAGTCGTTGCTCGCGGCCCTGACCGCCAACACGCGTGAGGCGCTTCTCCTGCGCTCGCTCGAAGAGTTCTCCTACGCCGAGATCGGTCAGATCATTCAGGTCGCCGAAAACGAGGCGCAAGATCTGGTGGCCATCGCCTACAGGGAGATGTCACGTTCGGTTCGTGGACGGGTGCAGATCATCGAGGACGAGCCGCTGATCGCGCTCGATATCCGCAACATCGTGACCGACATGGGCCACGAAGTGACCGGGATCGCGCGCACACACGCGGAGGCCGTCGCCTTGGGCAAGCGGGAGCGCCCAGACCTCATTCTGGCGGACATACACCTTGCCGATGATTCATCGGGCGTGGAGGCGGTAGGCGAGTTGCTGGAGCAATACGAGTGTGTCCCTGTGATCTTCATCACGGCCTATCCCGAACGTCTGCTGACGGGGGAGAAGCCCGAACCGGCTTTCCTGATAACCAAGCCGTTCGAGCAGGAGCAGGTCCGCTCTGCAGTGTCGCAGGCGATGTTCTTCGCGTCTACCCAAACCCTGAACGTCTGATCTTAACCAGACGACAGACCAATGCAGATGTTAGACCCGGCGCGTGCCGGGTCTTTTTGCTTTCGACGTTAGCTTCACAGCGACTGGGGGGCGTCGATCGGCGCTTTCTCTATGTTTTCAAGCGAAAGGATGCTGTGGCCGCTTTCCAGTTGCCGGCGATGCGGGATGGAACCGAGACGGTCGGTCGCAAGTTTCATTCTTCATCTCGCCCTCGAGGCTGAACAAACGAAAGGACAAGTCATGCTTAGTTGGGCTCTTACCTTCCTGATCATCGCGTTGGTCGCCGCGGCGCTAGGCTTTACCGGTATCGCCGGGGCCGCGTCGTCGATTGCGCAGATTCTCTTTGTGATCTTCCTGATCCTCTTCGTCGTCGCGATGATCGCGCGCGCCGTGCGTGGTCGACCGCCGGTCTGATCACCGGCGCACTTGCGCACGCGGCCGGGTCGCAGGACCCGGCCGCTCGCCCCCGGAGCAGATGGAGGCTTTCATGAAACCCCCGAATCCGATCGCACAATCCGCCGTTCCTGCGGCCCCGCCCATCACCGGCGCGGAGGCGTCCAACAGGTCCCCGAACATTTCGCCGGATGAAGAGCGTCTGGACCTGATCGCCGAGGCGCATACCCGGGTTCTGGATACCAAGAAGGGATTTGAAAAACTGGTAGAGAAGGCAGAGCCGAAGTTTCGGCCGGTCGCAAAGGAATTCCTGGCGCTTCATAGCCGACACGAAGGGGAACTGGCAGCCTACCTCGGAAGCTGTGGCCGGGCACCTCAAGAGGACGGCTCGTTCTTCGGAACCGTCAACCGCGCGGTGATCGAAATGCGGTCCTGGTTCGAGGAAGTATCGGACAACGTGATGGACCGCGTTGTAGAAGGGGAAAAGCACGTCCTGGAAGGGTACGCAGCCGCCCGCGACGCTGGTCAGACGGTTGAGGCGCATGCCATGCTCGCAAGACACATCACCGAGATTGACAGGCTGATCGCCGGTCACACCATCTGAGTTTGTCTTCACCAGCGCGCATTTCGGCCCACTGCGACCTGGATAGCATTTCCAATTTTTCTTACCGCGACCACCGTTAGCTTACGCTGTTCGAAAATCCCTCGCTTCGATCGTGGACGCCACCTTGCTCTCGCCCTCGCGGTCGAGGCATGATACGTGTCAAAATCTGCGAACCGTAGAACAGGGTAGAATGATGCACCCGTGCAAATCCTGTGCCCTGCGCAAGATGTCCATTTTTCTGCCGTTCTCGGAAAGCGAAGTGCGTTTCATGACCGAGTTTCGGGATGGTGAAGTCCATCTCGAAACTGGTCAGACCCTCTATCATGAAGGTGACGACCTCAATTTCTTCTACACCGTACTCTCGGGTCAGGGCGCGCGCTACAAGTTTCTGCCGAACGGCGGACGACAGCTGGTGAATTTCCTCTTTCCAGGCGACCTTACGGGTCTCCAAGGGCTTCTGGAGGGTCAGGCGAGCACCACAGCCGTCGCGGCGTGCCCGATGGTTCTGTGTCGCTTCCGAAAGACAAGATTGCCCGAGTTGTTCCGTACCAGCCCTTCGCGCGCCTACGCGCTGACATGGGTTGCAGCGGTCGAAGAGCATTTTCTTGGCGAGACGATCACCACCTTGGGGCAACGTACTGCGCTGCAGCGCATTGCCTGGGCGCTCTTGAAGATTCATTCCCGGTTGACCGCCGTCGGGCTGGCGCGGGGCCATGGAGTTCCGTTTCCCTTCCGCCAGCGCGATCTTGCAGATGCCCTCGGTCTGTCGCTGGTCCACACGAACAAGATGCTTGCTCGTCTGCGCAATCAGGCGCAGTGGGAGGACGGTGTGCTCAGGATCACGGAGGCCCGTGTTCTCGCTGAGATAGCGATGGTCGATCTGGAAGAGCCGCCAGTTCGCCCCTTGCTCTAGCTCAGCGCAACAGTTGCTGCACCATCTTCTCGAGGTCCTCGCTGAAGACCGGCTTTCTGAGCATCGGATAGGGCAGGGGTTCGCCTTCTGATTCGTCGTCGCTTTCGACCATGACGATCTGCGTGCCGGACTCGTTCAGCACGGCCCGCAAGTTGCTGCGCAAGAACTCCTCTGACGCGATGTGCAGGACGGCGAGCGCGACCTTTGATTCTGTGTCGAGCTTCGACAACACCTCGATGGCCTGCGTGTCGGATGATGCGATCAGCGGGACGCCCAGTCCCATTCGCTCCAATGTCACGCTCAGATCTCGAGCGAGGATGGAGAAGTCGGCGACGATGAGGAAATGCCCTGTCATGAGGATGAAGCCTTTGCGATTGATCTAACCGCTAGCTGCCAACATTCGGGGGCAGTTGCTATGAACTGTGACATAGGCCGGCGCACACCAGCAGGTTTTCGCTACTTTTCCAGATTCAGCAGGCGCGATGCTTTCAACCGGGCAGCGCAAGTACCAGCGGAGCCC
>NZ_JADDJF010000031.1 GCF_017811755.1 Pararhodobacter sp. SW119
AGGCCGCTACCTGAACAACCGTGCAGAGAATTCGCACCAACCTTTGCGACGACGGGAGCGGGCGATGCAGCGCTTTCGGCGGATGCGAACGCTACAGACCTTCGCCGCCGTCCATTCCTCCGTGCACAACCATTTCAACCAGGAGCGTCACCTCTACAGCCGAGACAACTTCAAGCTAAACCGCGCCGCCGCCCTCGCCGAGTGGCGTCAGCTCGGCGCGGCCTGAGGCGGAGTGTTGCTGGGATAACTGAGACTGGTTCGCATTTGTCTGACAGCACACTTTCTAAGACTGGTTAGCGTTAGTCTGACAGCGCACGGGGGGCTTATTGCCGAGCGGGAGTGCGGGGATCGTCCCTCGTTTGCGACCTTGTCACATGTGCCTGAGGAGCTCCTGTGTCCGGACGTTCGTGAGACCAAAGAGACACCTGGCGAGTTCATCGCGACGGCGTCGATTTTCTCGTTCAATCTCCTCAGGCCGGCACAACCGTGCCCGCAACGCAATCCACCGGCGCTGAGAGTCGCGGACCTGAGGCCCGGCCGAGACCAGGGCGCGCAAGTACGCTGCCGCCATCCGGCCGTCCGCAGCCGAAAGTTCCGGGTACTCGCAGATCACTTGCGCCGCTGGGTCGAGGTCTCCGTCACAGTTGAAACTCGCCTCTTCGATCGCGCGAATGTCTTCCGGGAAATTTTCCAGTTCCCTTGTTTCAAGACGTTTGCCATCGATCCAGGACATCGACCAGCCCAGAGCCACGAACTCGCTTACGGGATATGGCGTTTCGTAATCCAGAAGTTCGAGAGGTGTCCATTCTCGTCCCTGCAAGTAGCCATACTGGTCGCTTGCGTGAACGTTCTCGTTGAAGGTTTTGACATACCATCTTTCGTCGGTGAACTGGAACACGCTGCACTGGATCGGCCCGAGACCTGGCATGAAGCCATCGAAGAAGAACGCGGTCGGGTCGGTGCCGGGGACGAGATGGATCGAGGTCGTGACACCTGCCCCGGAAGTCCTTAGCTCGGGATAACGGCCGGCAACGGTTTCAATCGGTTCGTAGACTGGCGGCCTATCTTCGTTCCCGAACACGTAACGCCCGGCTGCAATGACGTCGTCGTTGACATAGGAAGCAGTGCCTAAGCTTGCCTGAAAAACGGCGAACGTCCGACGGGTATTGAAGTAGGTCAGGAAATTACAGGCTTCCTGTGCACCGTTCACCGTGATTTGCCGCGGAAAGTTCATTTCCGACGCCAACAGAACAGACGACGTCTCAACAAGTCTAGTGTAGTCGTCAATGAGAACGTATTCCTCATGTAACGGCATGTCGCTTCTAGCGCCGCCACCCTTCGAAAGCATGCTGAAGACGAAGTCGGACGATACCTGCCATCTTGCCATCCGCGCCGCTATTTCGTTGATTGCGGCGCGTGCCTGACCGTAAAAGCTGTCCGCCAGCTGCCCCGTGAGTCTGTCATTGAGGGGCGTACCTATTGGGATTGGTATTGATGCAGTGATCGACGAGAATGGAGCGTGAAAGCCGACAATGGCCGTGTCGTGCAAATATCGCGATGGCCACGGAGGATTGTTGCGGGTCATTATGTTCTGGCCGCCAAGAAAGGCGATGGCGCAGGACGAAAGGCACTCGTCGCCGGGGCCGACGAATGTGGTGACGTGGAAGCCGGCGATTGTATCCGACATCGCAAGCCCCTCGTAGAAATCGCCCCCTGGAGAGTTCATTGACACCACGACGTCGTTGAACATGTCGAACTGCCAGTTCGGGAGTTTCTTGCGAAGTAGATTGGTTAATCGCTCATTGTCTCCGGGTTCAATTCGACCTTCGATGCGTAAATGCGGCGCATTGGAAAGATCGAAGACGCTACCCGCTTCGAGTGGATCGCCAAAGGAAGGCTCCGGATAGGCGCGCACAAAAGACTGATTGAATGGTTCTGCCCAAAAAATGTCTGCGGAAAGCGACGGCTGTCCGGAAACCAGCAGCGCGGCAAGCGAGAGTAAGCCTCGTTTAATCTGGTTGTGATTCATGGTCGGCACCCCCTTGAAGCCGCGAAGGCTCGCGCGGAGCCGCCGAGCTCTGCAGTGCCCAGTTCCTGCTGAATATCCTCGAGAACGGGTTGGTAGAGGTTGGTAAAGCTCAAAGCATATTCGCAGAAATGCTGCCTGGCCGTGGTAGCGTCACACCTCGCCCGGAGTGCGCACAATGGTCGAAAGCAGTCCGGAGGTTTCACACAAAGCGCCAGTTGATCGAGCGTGTCAGCGATCTCGGCGATAGCAAGCTTCAGGTCGACTTCGTTTGCACCGTTGTCAGCCCGGAGGATCTCTCTTCGAAAGAAGGCCTGAAACGCCTCAAGTCCTTCCGAAGACTCAGAACTGGTGAGTTGTCGAAGTCCAGCGACGTCCTCAGCGCGTGCATACCATGCGCGGTCGAGCGTTCGCCGTTGCTCTGCTACGGCGCCTTCCGTGAACCGCTCTGCGTATTCGAGGGACGCGTCAACTCTGCGATCAAGTCGTGTCAGGGTTAGCTCGAACAGCGCAAAAGTGCCTGCGAACAGAAGTGCCGCGAGCTGGATCACCCTTATGGATAAGAGCTTGTTACTGAAACGTTTCAGTTTCTTGCGCTGTTCCTTTTGGGCACGTCGTTCCTGTTGGGCACGCCGTTCCTGCTCCGGTTCGTCATCAGCAGATGTCAAGGAGGATCTCCGCCATCTCGACCGATCCTCCGTCTTCCAGGGTCCAGGTCTGTCGCCTGACAACATCTGCAAACCGCTGGCTGAGACAAACTATGTGGTCTTCCGTGAGGACGACTGCAGTGGCCTTTTCGTTTCGCGAGCGTTCAACGGGAGCGCCTCCCTCGCTAGGGCGTAAAAGAATGGAGCTTTGTCCAAACGCGTTTTCAGAGGTCAATGCGGCGACCTGTGCCGGCGACGGGTCAAAGAGTTCGTCTTCGCAGAAACCAGGAAAGATCAACGTGGGACCTTCGACGAACTCCAGGTACCGTGCTGCATTTCGGTTAATGCATTCGGCCTGACTGAAGAGTAGCAGCAAGTTCCTGCTGGTTTCTGACTGCGGCAAAGCAGACGTGAATGGAACCGTTATGACGAGTACCGTGACGAGCAGTGTGGCTCTTCGCATCGTTCGCTCCTGCCAACCAACAACACGACATCTCTAATTTTTACGATACCAGACTGCGAAGCCGGATCAAGCTCGCTTTCTTCGGACTCGACTGTGACCTCCAGCATACGAAAACCAGGCCCCGAACGACGACAAACTGACGAACGGTGAGCGCTGCGCAGGACCTGCATCGGTCAGCGTCTCGTCCACTGCGATGGGAATCCCCCAAACTGGAAAAAATGGGCGTTGGCGATGACATGTCACTGGTCCGCGACCATACGCACGACCTTTGAAGCGAGCCCGGTTGCCGAGGTGACGATAACCGTCCTGGGCCTTGTCAGAGGAACCGGAGATGATAGGCTGTGCTCGCACGATTGTTCTGGCTCGCCGCGCACTTTCATGGCTATTGCCTTGAAGAACATACCTTTGTGGCCTCGTATCAAGCCGAGGGTCAACGAAGCTAGGAATTGAGTGATTCCTCTGACAACGCCCATCGGCGCCTCCCCGGCCCTGGGCTGGCCAATGGCCACACAGCCGCTGGCCCCGCATCTCGCGGCCAGCTTTGGCCCCGACCGCGCCGTTCAGGCGCCCGAACCCGGATTTTCCGGGCGTGGGCAAAGTATCACCTGGCCCACCCACGCCCTGAATGCCCAAAGCCCCACCGACTCGATCTTTGCCAGCTTTGGCCAACACGTCGTCTATGAACGTGGGCAGACACCCTTTGCGCATGATGGCCCGGCCGCGCGGCACCTCGCCCCCGCCCCGACCCGCCGCCGCGCGCCCGACCCAGCGCTGACCCAGACGCTGCTGGAGCGTCGGGACGCCGATCCGGGCGACATCAAGCCACCCGTTCCGACCAAGGGCTTGGGCCGCGACTGGGCGGCGCAGGCCCTTACGCCTGCGCGGATCAACCGGCTCACCATCGGGCGCCGCCCCGGCGCGATGGAGGTCTCGACCGCCTCCCTGACCCTCGCCGGACGACAGCCGGAACGCCCGGTGCTCCTGGATGGCGGTTGGCCCGGCACGGGCCGCCCGGCCGACACGGCGCCGGTGCTCTCGCACGCGCTGCGCACCCCGCGCAGCACAGTGCTGCCTCCTGACCCCGAGCCCAACCACCTCGAGAGACGCCGCCGCACCTACCTGTCCCGCGCCGACGTTGGGGAGGCCGCTGACGGTAAGCCGAAGCTGCTGCCGTTTGAGCCCTTCGATGACCCGCGCGATGTCATCCGCCTGTCTGAGGACAACGGCACGTTCTGGCGCATCGACGCGGGCGGCGAGGGCGGGGCGGCGGGTCTGCGCATCGGACCTGCCTGGCAGGGCACTCTGCGCATCCGCCTCATGGGCCACTTCACGGGTCCCGTGCACCCGCTGCGCACACTCGGCGATCCGCGTGGGATCCTTGGGCTGCATAGGGATAGGGGCCTGATCGGCCAGCTTGCTATCGGACACCTCATCACCCAGCCCAACCAAGTTGATGTCGGGATGGACGGCCTTGCGGTGATCATGACGCTCACCTTTCCCAATATCGACTCGCTGCAAGAACGGCTGGCGGAGGCCACCGCCGATACGCACCTCTCCCTCACGCTGAAATTCCCACATGCGGCGGGGGCCGAGCCGTTGGACAACGATCTCGACGTCGCGCCCGCCGTGTCCATGGACCTGCCCCTGACGCTCGACCCAGGCGGTCGGCGCGTGGTGCGCACGCGCACCCGCACCATCGCCTTTGGCGATCCCGCCTATGACCGGGTCCTCGCCAGCCAAGCCGCCCTGGACTCGGACCGCGACGACACCGACGAATTCCGCGCCGCCGCCGACCGCCGCGAATACAACTCCGACAGCACCATGCTGCTCGCCTTTGGGCAGATCGACCCGGTCGAAGACGTGTTCGATGTCACCTATACGGCCCCAGCCGCGGTCACGTTCCAACGTGTCCCCTTTGCAGCCCCCGGCACCACCCAGGAGCTGGAGCTCAAACTGTCCCCCGACACTTCGCTGGCGCAGGTCTCGATCAACGCCCACACCGCCGTGCGCCTGCGCCTGGCGGATCTGCGCGTGGCGACGGCGCCCGAGGATGCGGCCCTCTCGGCCGGTGACACACTGATCATCAACCTTGCCGTCAAGGAAAAGGTGAGCCTCACGCTCCGCGTACGCGTCGTCGCCGCCCCGGTGATCGCACCGCCTGCGTCGGTCTATTCGGTGATCGAAACGGTGGAAACAACGGCCCGCACGCGCCTCCACGCGCCCGGATCTCTTCCCACACGGATCGAGTTCCCGGACCTGCTCCAAGATCTCGCCCGCGGGCATGTCCGTCGCGACGCGCTTTTTGTCTGGCACTTCGCAACGCCCGCTCCGATCAATCCAGAAGGGAACGGCGACCGGCGGACCGATCTGATCAAGCTTGACCGGTCCGGAGGGGGACAGCTGCCGTAGGGTTGAGGAGCTTCGCTTCGCGAGGACCTGGGGCAGTGTAAAAAGTGTAGATCTTGGAGAGAAAGGCGAACGGCAGTGTCAGAGCAAAGTCCTTGAGCGGGGCAGGGCGGTCGCGTAGTTTCGTACGATGCCGAACCCCAGCCCCTTCCGATACTTCAAGACGAGCCCCGAGATCATCCGCCTCGCGGTGATGCTCTACATCCGGTTCCCCCTCTCTCTGCGCAACGTGGAAGACTTGCTCCACGAGCGCGGCATCGAGATCAGCCATGAGACGGTGCGGTTCTGGTGGAACCGGTTCGGCCCGATGTTCGCCGCGGAGATTCGTCGGCGGCGCGTCGAGCGGATGCGCTCATCCCCGCAGTGGCGGTGGCACCTCGACGAGATGTTCGTGAAGATCAACGGCGAGACGCACTACCTCTGGAGCGCGGTCGATCATGAAGGCGAGGTGCTCGAATCCTTTGTCACAAAGCGCCGCGACCGCAAGGCGGCGTTGAAATTCCTTAAAAAGGCGATGCGGCGGCATGGGGCGCCGGAGTCGATCGTGACCGATCGTCTGCGTTCGTACGGCGCGGCCTTGCGCGAAATGGGCGCCACGGCCCTTCAGGAAACAGGGCGCTACCTCAACAATCGTGCGGAAAACTCTCACCTCCCATTGCGACGAAGGGAACGGGCGATGCTGCGTTTCCGGCGCATGCGATCTCTGCAAACCTTCGCCGCCGTCCATTCCTCGGTCCACAACCATTTCAACCAGGAGCGTCACCTTTACAGCCGAGACAACTTCAAACTCAACCGTGCCGCCGCTCTCGCCGAGTGGCGCCAACTCGGCGCGGGCTGAGGCCGAATCGGGTAGGGCTTTCTGAGACTGGTTCGCATTCGTCTGACAGCACAATGCAGCGGGCTAAATTCCAGCGGTGACAGCAGCGTCGCGCGGTCGGCGACGCGACTAGCGTATCAGTCCGCGGCTTCCTCGGCCTCTTCGGCCGGCTCGCTGAACTGAGCGAGGAACGCCACCAGATCTTGCGCCATGCCTTCGTTGCGCACACGATGCGACATGCCGGAACGTGCGCGACGGTCATTGAGCGTCTCGCGCAGGAAATCCTGAGGGTTCACCAGGTAGGGAACCAGGTTTTCCTCGTCCCAGACAAGACCCTGTTCGCCGGCCTCGACGATCGAGGGCTGATACCGGAAGTCTTCATAGGTGCCGGCCTGCCGACCGATCACGCCGTAAAGGTTTGGGCCCTGCCGACCGGCGCGCCCCGCCAGCACTTCACCTGCCGGGTTTTCGACCACATGGCAGGTCTGGCACTGGTTGAACGCCGCTTCGCCCGCGGCAGGGTCGCCGGCAAGGGCAGGCGCGGCGAACAGCGACAGCGTGGCCACGGCAAGGGTCAATCGTTTCATGGTTGTCCTCCTCTTTACTTGTCTACTACGCGGATGGCGGCTGTTTGGATCACCCTCGTCACGCAACTGCGTGCGCAAGCGCGCATTGCCGCCAAAGCGCCTCCAGCGCCCGGACCAGGTGATCGATATCGCTTTCGTCGTGCAGCGGGCCGGGGGTGATGCGCAGCCGTTCGGTGCCGCGCGGCACTGTCGGGTAGTTGATGGGCTGCACGTAGATGCCCCAGTCGTTCATCAGGATATCGCTGATCTGCCGGCATTTCACCGGATCGCCGACCATCACCGGAATGATGTGGCTGTCGTTGGGCAGATGCGGAATTCCCAGCCGGTCGAGCCGCGTGCGCACCCGCGCGACATTCGCGCTCTGCGCCTGGCGTTCGGCGTCCGAAGTCTTCAGATGCCGGATCGATGCCGTCGCGGCGGCCGCCACGCCAGGCGGAAGCGCCGTGGTGAAGATGAAACCCGAGGCGAAGGATCGGATGAAGTCGCAGAGCGCATCAGACCCGGTGATGTAGCCGCCGACGACGCCAAAGGCCTTGCCCAGCGTGCCCTCGATCAGGTCGATGCGGTGGGCAAGGCCGCGCGCTTCCGATATGCCGCCGCCGCGCGGGCCGTACATGCCGACCGCATGCACCTCGTCCAGATAGGTCAGCGCGCCGTGGGCCTCGGCCACCTCGACGATTTCGCGCATCGGGCAGATGTCGCCGTCCATCGAATAGACGGATTCGAAGGCCACGATCTTCGCTCGGTCGCCCACCGCCCTCAGCTTGTGGTCCAGATCGCGCCAGTCGTTGTGCTTCCAGATAACCTTGTCGGCGCGGGAATGGCGGATCCCCTCGATCATGCTGGCGTGGTTCTTCTCGTCCGACAGGATCACGGCGCCGGGGATCCGCGCGCCAAGGGTGGAAAGGGCCGCCCAGTTCGACACGTATCCGCTGGTGAACAGGAGCGCCGCCTCCTTGCCGTGAAGATCGGCCAACTCCGCCTCGAGCACGCGGTGCAGATGGTTGTTGCCCGAGATGTTGCGCGTACCTCCGGCCCCTGTGCCGCAGTCGCGCACCGTGTCGACCATTGCATCCACCACATCGGGGTGGTGGCCCATGCCGAGATAGTCGTTGGAACACCAGACGGTCACCTCGTCCTCGCCGTTGGCGGCATAGTGACGAACCCGCGGAAAGGCGCCGCACTTGCGCTGCAACTCGGCGAAGACGCGATAGTTGCCCTCGGCCTTCAGCGCTTCGAGCTGGCTACGGAAATGATGATCAAAGTCCATGGCTGTCCTTTCGCAGTCGTCGTGTCGTTGGAGTCGTTTCGGGTGCCGGCAAGAGCCAGCGCCACAGCCTGTCGTCGCGCACGCGCCAGACCATGAACCAGTGTTCGAGAAGCGCCAGCGCGGTGAGCGCCGCCAGGAGCGTGAAGCCGATCTGCGCGCCGGCGGCTTCGGCTGACCACAGGCGTTCGATGAAACAGCCGAGGGCGAGCGCCATCAATGTCACCGAGAACGGGAAGAACCCGCTGACCGGACCCTGGCGGAAGTAGCTGGCCAGATGCGCCAGCGGTGAAGGCAGAAAGTCGAGATTGATGCGCGGCACGCCGAAAAAGAGGTTCAGCTTGGCCGAGATGCGCGCAACGAAAAGCACCATGAAGGTCCAGAGCGCAAAGGCATTTGCCGCTCCGGCAGCTGTTGCGATCAACGCCGCAAGCGTCAGCACCAGCACCGCCTCGTGCCAGGCGATGGTGCCGAAGGCGCGCCAGAAACGCGCGCTGCCGCGCAATTCCGGTGGGCAGGGGGCGCGTACGGGGCCCGTGATCACGCCGGACAGGAACGCCAGTTCGATCCAGCCCCAGAGCGCGAGCGCCGAGAGGAAAGCAAGCCAGACGCCCTGCGCCGAGGCATCGCCCAGCGTCGCGTTCACGCCGAGCACGCCTGCGGCCAGCAAGGGCAGCCCCAGAAGGGCGGAATAGATGTGGTCGTCCGGCCCGCCGCGGTCGGCACGGTGGACGCGCCAGAGCAGGATGCCGGTGCAGAACCACCACAGGAACAGCGCGCCCAGCACGGCTATCCAGGGGGTTTCGAGCATTGCGGGTCTCCTTGCTCGGGCGCGGGACGCGCCCGCGGTCTCAGTAGGCGGGCTGCAGCCGCACGCTTTCGGGGAGGCGGTTCTTCTTGACCGGGATCGTGTAGAGCGCGGCGAAGGCGAAGGCGGCTTGTGCGCCCGCGGTCAACTTGCCCAGTGTTCCGCCCAGCCCGCCCTGCTTCTGCGCCGCGTCCATCTTGCGGAAGGCGCGTTCCATGCGCCGCAGGTTCGGCAGCCAGCGGGGATGGTCGATGTCCACTTCGATCGGAAAGACCTGCCGGGCAATGGCCGAGGTCTTGCGGTATACCTCCTGGTCGTACCACTCGATGTCGACGCCAAGCGCTTCGTGGAAGCGTTCGCGCGCGTGGTCGCGTACCCACATCGTGGAATAGACCGCCACCAGGAAGAACCGGATCCAGAGCTTGTTGACGGTGCTCTGCGTCAGCTTGGGGTCGGTGCGCATCAGTAGCGCGAAAGCCTCGCCATGGCTGAACTCGTCGTTGCACCATTCCTTGAACCACTTGAAGATCGGGTGGAAGCGATGCTCGGGATGCGCCTCCAGGTGGCGGTAGATGGTGATGTACCGCGCGTAGCCGATCTTTTCGGAAAGGTAGGTGGCGTAGTAGATGAACTTCGGCCGGAAGTAGGTGTACTTCTTGGACTTGGTCAGAAAACCTAGGTTCACTGCCACACCGGCCTCACGCAGCGCGTCGTTGATGAAACCCGCGTGCCGCGCCTCGTCCCGGCTCATGTAGCTGAAGAGTTCCTTGATGTCGGGGTTGGTGCCGCGGCGTTTCATCTCCTTGTAGAGCACGCAGCCCGAGAATTCGGCGGTGCAGGAGCTGACCAGGAAGTCGATGAACTCGCGCCGGAGGCCGGGCTCCATGCCGTCCCAGTCGATCTGGTCCCAGTCGGCGTTTTTCTTGAAATGCCCCTTGTTGGGGTCTGATTTCATCTGCGCCAGAAGGTCGTCCCAGTCCGCGCGCACCGGGCTGACGTCGATCTTGTCCATCTCGTCGAAGTCGGTGGTGTAGAAGCGCGGGTTCAGAAGCGTCGTTTCGGTGGCCATGGCCGTGGTGTCGAAACGATCGCCAATTTCGGCGTGAAGTTCTTCGTGGGCGGTGGCGTTGGCGGGGGTTTGCACGTTCATACCGTGATCTCCTCGGAAAACGAGAATTCGCAGAGTTCGATGAACTCCAGATCGCCGGTCAAGCGCGTCCAAAGCCGTTCCAGCGCGGTGGCGCGGGTGATGATTGCCTCGCGCTCCTCGGTGATCACCTCGCCCCAGGCGGCCATGATCGGCGCACCCAGGACCTGCACCTCGTCGCCCGGATGCACCACGGCGCCGTTGTCGAAGCGCACATGCGCGTGCAGACTCTCGAAACGGTGCGACACCTCGACAGTGCAGGGCACGCGTTCGACCTTTCTTTGAATGAGTGTCATCTCTGGTTCCCCTTGGTTTTGTTTGCAGTCCAGTTCGTGTGCGCCGGTATTCCGGTCGCGGTCAGTCCAGTTGTGCGATCAACCGCTCGAAGGCGGCCTTGTTGTCGGCGCCGAAGTTGCCGAGTTCGACGCTCCAGCCGGTGTGGTCGTCATGCGCGGTCAACCGGCCGTTGGCGTAGGCTACGATGCGGATCGGCAATTCCGGCGACAGGCCGTGCATGAAGCGCTCGCGCTGAAGCCCGTTCTGGATCACCGTGACGAAGCCGCCATGTGCCATGTCTGCGACGATGCGCCGCTCGGTACTCAGGACGGTCACGGCCTGTGCGCCGCCGCCGACCAGGATGATGCGGTGCTCCGACAGGATCGGCGCGGGCGGGGGCACGGCGACTAGGGGTCGGTCTGTCCAGACTGCAAAGGCGACCAGCAGCAGCGACGCGCCCGCCAGCGCAAACATTGCGCGGATAAGCCCGATCGGGATCATGTCGTTGTGGTCGCGCCGTCTGAGGCCAGGTTTGCGCGCGATTCCGGCGGCGGGGATGTTCGGGTTGGTTGTCATCGTTAAGCTCCGGTCATTCGGCGGCGAGGGCGGCGGCGGCCGGAACGGCGCGGCTCACCACCGGGGCGCTGATCCGCGCGTCGGCGGCCTCGGCCAGCAGGCGTGCTATGCGGGCGGCATCGGGGATGCAGCGCAGCGCCGGTTTGGTGATCCGTACATGTCCGGGACGCAGGTGCGGCCAAAGCACCAAGTAAGAAAACTTTGTCTCCCCCAGCGTCTCGAAGGCGATCGTGCCCGTCCCGCGCGTCCGCAGGTCCAGTTCGGCGTTGGCGATCTGGCGGAACGGCAGATTGATCGTCACCTGCAGCGCCGCGCCGATCCGCATCGCGACCCGCGCCGAGGTGATCGTGTAGACCGTCGCGCGTGCCTGCGCCCAGGCCAGGGCGTAGAGGACGGCAAAGGCGCAGACGCCCAGGACGGCATATGGCAGGCCGAAGGCCAGCGCACCGGCGAAACCCGCGTCAAAGGCGCCAACGGTGGCGCGCCAGGCGACGATCAGTACGAAGTAGCCGCTGATCCAGTGAATCCGAAAAGCCTCCATCGCCAACGCCCTTGTCTGGGGGCGCCCCTGCCACAGGACGACCTCGCCGGCGGGCGGCGTTTCGGGCAGGCCGGGAACGGGCTCGAATGCGAAATCGTCATGGCTCATGGTTGGGTCCTTTCGATGGTGTCGGCGTGGGTCAGAACAGCTCGCTCAGCGCCTTGCGCCGCGAGCCCTTCTTGTCCTGGGCGTAGAGCGTCCCGCCGCCGTAGAAGCCCGAGATCATGTCTTCTTCCAGCTTCGTGACCACATCGCCGGCCTTGGCGCGTGGGACGCCGGCGAAGCGGTCGGCATCGAGCGCGCGTACGGCGACGTGATCTGCCTTGATGCGCGCCATGCCCATTGGGATCAGCCGTTTCGACCCGTCCGCCAGAGTGACCTCCAGGTAGCGCACCAGTTGCTCGGGCACGTCCACCCACATGTCGCTGACGGTCCCGGGCGACTGGCGATCATTGGCCTTGACCGGCAAGCCACGGGGATCGCGACCTGCAGCGACGGCGAAATCGCCCACAACTGCCATTGGCCGGATCTTGGGGTTCCCGTGGCCGTCGAGTTCCGGCTCGTCGCGCCGCATCGCATAGGATGCGGGCCCGACGCCATCGGCCATCGGATCGCCCGTCGGCGCGAAGGGAAAGCCACCGTTCACGGCGGTGCGGGCCAGTGCCAGTTCGCGCACCTCGCGCTTCAGGTCGGGCGCCTGCACCTCGCCGCCCTGAGGAAGCTGAAAAGTTTTCACTCCGGGCACCGGCAGCAGCGAGTTGGCATGGCTGCCATCCTCGTTCTCCAGCGGATAGCCCTCGCGCATGTTCTCGCGCTGGATGTACCAGATCAGCCCCGCGAAGAAGATCCAGAACAGGTAGAGCGAAACAAGCGCCAGGTCGAAATTGCCGAAGAAGATCCATCCATAGGGGGCTTCCATCTTCTTTCCTCCGTCAGGTCAGGTCGGGAAATCGGCCAGGCCGATTCGTTGCGGTTTGTGCGGTGAGTCAGGAGTGATGATCCGGGTCCGCACCAGCGGGCCCAGCAGCGCGAGCGTCACGAAAAGCAGCGCAATCTCGATGTGATAGACGACGGAATAGCCGATCTCGGGCACGTTCAGCGCCTCGCCCAGGTATCCCGCGCCGGCGAGGCCCTGGACGAGGTCGCGCAGCCCCCCTCCAGCGGCCACGGCCAGACCCGCCGCCGTGGCCTGCGCCGCGCCCCACGCGCCCAAAGCCAACCCGCCGCCGACGATGCCGCGCCGCGGCATCTCCATCGCGGCGGTCAGCGTCGAAACGGCAAAAAGCCCGGCGCCGAGGCCGATGCCGAAGGCGCCGGCGAAGAACAGCGCGGCTGAATCCATCGGCGCGGCAAAGATCACCGCCGAAAAGGCGGCAATGCCGATCAGGATCCCCCGCGCGGCGAGACGTGCATGGTCCTGCCCGCGTGCCAGCCACCGGGCGGCCAGCGCAAAGCCTAGCAGCGCGCCGGTGGCCCACGCTGCGGTCAGCATCGTGGTGGCGGAAACCGAAAGGCCCAGAATCTCGCCGCCATAGGGTTCCAGCAGGACGTCCTGCATGTTGAACGCCAGCGAGCCCGCGAAAACCACCGCCAACAGGCGCCCGGCCTGCCCGCCGCGCAGATAATCCGCCCAGGCGTCGCGGAAGGCGGGGCGCGGGGCTTCACGTTCGGTGCGCGACATCGGGCGCACCTTTTCCTGCTTCCAGAGGGCGATCAGGTTCAGCGCGATCGTCACCACGGCGCAGCCCTGAATCACGCGGATCAACTGCAACTCCGAGAAATCACGAAGAAGCCAGCCAACAACGAGCGCCGAGACTGCCATTCCGGCGAGGAAAGTTACGTAAAGAAGCGCGACGACGCGCGGCCGCGTCGTATCGTCGGCACGGTCGGCAGCCAGAGCGATGCCGGCGGTCTGCGTCATGTGCAACCCGAGGCCGGTCATAAGGAAAGCCAGCGCCGCCAGCACCTCGCCGGCGAAGGGTACATCGTGCACGTTGTCGCCCGACAGCACGATCAGCGCGAAGGGCATGATCGCCAGCCCCCCGAACTGCCAGAGCGAGCCGAACCACAGATACGGGATGCGCTTCCAGCCGATCGCCGAGCGGTGCGTGTCCGACCGAAAACCCAGCAGCGCGCGGAAAGGCGCGACCAGCACCGGCAGTGCGATCATGAACGCGACGATCGAAGCCGCCAGCGACAACTCCACGATCATCACGCGGTTGAGCGTGCCCAGAAGCAGCACCGTCGCCATGCCGACCGAGACCTGGAACAGGCTCAGGCGCAGGATCTGGCTCAACGGCAACCCCTCGGACGCTGAATCCGCGAAAGGAAGCCAGCGGACCGACAAACGTGCGAAGGTGGACCGTGGAATAATCATCTCCGCACCTCAAGGCATTCGGAAATGTAGAAGCCGCGCGCAACGCGGCCCACGCGCGCAAGCCCCGGCACCGACAGCCGCCGCCAATCCTGCGGCACCATAATCGGCGAGCGGTCGGCGCGCGGGAACAGTCGGCCCGCCTGCCACATAGCCATGAGTAGCGCGGTGCGCGGCGCGACGGTAAAGACCACCCGGCTTGCATGCTCCGACATCCCGGCGAGCGCGGTCTCGAGGTCCGGGCGCGCGTAGTAGATCAGGCTGTCCATCGCCACCACATGGTCGAACCTGCCAAGCGCGGGATCGAGCATGTCGCCCGCGCGGAACGACACTCGCCCGGGCAGTCCTGCAGGGATGCGCGCGCGCGCGATCTCGACAAGACGTGGCGAGATGTCGACGGCGAGAACATCGGCACCGCGCGCGGCGAGTTCAGCGGTCATCGCTCCCGTACCGCAGCCGGCATCGAGAACTCGAGCGCCGCGAAGATCGGCGGGCAGGCGCGACAGCATCAGCGCCCGCATTGCGTCTCGCCCCTCGCGCACCGTCTGGCGGATGCGGCTGACCGGCGCGTCCGAAGTCAACCGCGCCCAAACCTTCGTCGCCGTGCCGTCGAAATACCCGGCTACCCGGTCAAGGGTGCCGGCATAGCTTGTCGAGGGCTGGGGGACGAAGTCGCGCATCAGTCGAATCCCAACAGCTCGAAGATGTCGCGGTCGGGCATCGGTTCGGGCGTCAACGGGTCGGTTCCGGCCAGCAAGAGTTCGGCCAGCCGCAGGTATTCCGCACGGCAGGCAAGAACATCCTCGTCCGCGTCCATTTCGAACAAGGTCTTCTTCTTTAGGCGTGAGCGGCGGATCGCGTCGATGTCCGGCATGTGCCCTATCCGCTTGAAGCCGACCCGGTCGCAGAACCGGTCGACCTCATCGGTGTCGCGCGAACGGTTGGCGATGCATCCGGCCAGGCGGACCTTGTAGTTGGCGCTCTTGGCCTGGACGGCGGCGATGATCCGGTTCATCGCATAGATCGAGTCGAAGTCGTTCGCCGTCACGATCACCGCGCGGTCGGCATGTTGCAGCGGGGCGGCAAAGCCGCCGCAGACCACGTCGCCCAGCACGTCGAAAATCACCACGTCGGTATCGTCGAGCAGGTGATGCTGCTTGAGCAGCTTCACCGTCTGGCCGACGACGTAACCGCCGCAGCCGGTGCCCGCGGGCGGCCCGCCGGCTTCCACGCACATCACGCCGCCATAGCCCATGGTCACGAAATCCTCTGCGCGCAGCTCCTCGGGGTGGAAATCGACCTCCTTGAGGATATCGATCACCGTGGGCTGCAGCCGGCCCGTCAGCGTGAAGGTCGAGTCATGCTTCGGGTCGCAGCCGATCTGCAACACCCGCTTGCCAAGCGTGGCAAACGCCGCCGAAAGGTTCGAAGAGGTCGTCGACTTGCCGATGCCACCCTTGCCATAGACTGCAAACACCTGCGCGCCTTCGATCTTCTGTTCGGGGTCGAGCGCCACCTGCACCGAGCCCTCGCCGTCCTGGCCGCGTGCGCGCAGGCTCGGAATATCGTCTCTCGGGCTCATTTGATCGCTCCTTCGTCTTTCAACAAACTTCCTTGGGGAACGCGCCGCAGCGGCAAGTGCGGCAGCGTGCCCCACCGGTCTCGACCCTGTTTTTCGTTTCGTGTCCGGGTCATTCCGCCGCGATCCCCTCGATACGATCCTCGAACTCGTCGGCCGCATCCTGCAGCGCGGCGAGGGTATCGGGATCGGGTTGCCAATAGTTTCGGTCGGATGCCTCCAGCAGGCGGCCGGCCATGCGCGCGCTTGCCTGCGGGTTCAGATCCGCCAGCCGCCGCCGCATGGCCTCATCCAGAACGAATGTTTCGGAGAGCCGCTGATAGACCCAGGGTTCGACGGTTCCGGTGGTGGCCGACCAGCCGAGCGTGTTGGTCACCTGCGCCTCGATCTGGCGGACACCCTCGGCGCCATGCTTCAGCAGACCCTCGAAGTACCGCGGGTTCAGGCTGCGTGAGCGGGTTTCGAGGCCGATCTGGTCGCGGAGGGTGCGTACCTTGCCCGTCCCGCGCGTCTGGTCGCCGATATAGACCGGCGCCTCGGTTCCGCCGCGCGCACGCCGCACGGCCCGCGCGATACCGCCCAGCGTGTCGAAGTAGTGGTCGACCGTGGTGACACCCAGTTCGACCGATTCGAGGTTCTGATAGGCCAGATCGACCGTGGCCAGCGTGCGCTGCATCAGCGCCGCGTTCTTTGCCGGAGCACCCGACCGGCCATAGGCAAAACATTTCCGCGCCTCGTAGGCATCGGCAAGTTCGTCCTCGGCACCGAAGGCCGATCCGTCGACCAACAGATTCACGTTCGATCCGTAGGCGCCTTCGGCATTGGAAAAGACCCGCAATGCGGCGGTTTCCATATCGCAGCCCATTTCGGAGGCGAATCTCAGCGCGTGCGCACGGATGAAGTTCTGCGTCTCGGGCTCGTCTGCGGTGGCGGCCTTGAAGGCGGCTTCGGCCAGCATTCGGGTCTGCAAGGGCAGCAGATCGCGGAAGATGCCCGACAGCGTCATCACCACGTCGATGCGCGGGCGGCCCAGGTCCGACAGCGGGATCAGATCGGCGCCAGAGAGCCGGCCATAGGTATCGAACCGTGGTTTCGCACCGATCAGCGCCAGTGCCTGCGCGATCGGCCCGCCGTCGGACTTGATGTTGTCGGACCCCCATAGGACCATGGCGACCGTCCGCGGCAGTCGGGCATGTGCCTCCAGCAGGCGCAGCGCCTGCTCGGTACCTTCGCGCAGCGCGAAGGCCGTGGGCATCCGAAAGGGATCAAAGGCATGGATATTGCGGCCGGTCGGCAGGATCTCGGGGGCGCGAATCAGATCGCCACCTGGGACGGGCGCGATGAATCGACCCGCGAGCGCGCGCAGCAGCGCGGGGATTTCGTGGTCATCGGCAAGCAGGGCCTCGGCGCGGGCGCGGGCTTCGGGGTCGGTTTCCATATGGGAGACCATTGACTTGCGCGCCTCGGGCGAAAGTGACTTGCCGAGTACATGCAATCCGTCAGGGATCAGCGCGTCTTCGGCTTCCAGAAGCTTCAGCCAAAGCTCGGCCGGCGTGCCCTTCAGGTCGACGGCAGCGGTCTGTTCGACGATCAGCGCCTCCAGATCTTCGCGTCCGGGCGCGTCCGGCGCCATGCGTCGCCAGCTGGTCAGGCTGTCCTTCAGATCCGCGAGTCCCTTGTAGAGACCAGCCTGCGCCAGGGGCGGGGTCAGATGGGTTATGGTGATCGCCCCCGAGCGGCGCTTCGCGAGCGTCGCCTCGGAGGGGTTGTTGGCAGCGTAGAGGTAGATGTTGGGCAGGTTGCCGATAAGGCGGTCTGGCCAGCAGGCCCCGGCCATTCCTGCCTGCTTGCCCGGCATGAACTCGAGCGCGCCATGCATCCCGAAATGCAGCACCGCATCGGCGGCGAAGTCTGTGCGCAGCCAACGGTAGAAGGCCGCGAAAGCATGCGTCGGGGCAAAGCCTTTCTCGTAGAGCAGGCGCATCGGGTCGCCCTCGTAGCCGAAGGGCGGCTGGATACCGACGAACACGTTTCCGAAAGACGCGCCGAGCACGAAGACCCCCCGCCCGTCCGAGAGTTCGCGCCCCGGTGCCGGGCCCCAGGCGGATTCGATCTCGGACAGCCAGGGCGTTTCCGTGACCATCCGATCCGCTGGCACGTGCGCGGCCACATTGGCGGGCGTGCCGAAGCGGGCGGCATTGCCGTTCAGGACCGCTGCGCGCAAAGCCTCGACCGTAGCGGGTGGCTGCAGCGCGTAGCCTTCGGCTGCCATTGCATGCAGCATGTTGAAAAGGCTCTCAAAGACAGAAAGATACGCAGCGGTCCCGACCGCACCGGCATTCGGAGGGAAACCGTAAAGGACGATCGCCACCTTGCGCTCGGCGATGTTCCGCGAACGCAGACGAACCATCCGCGCGGCCCGATCGGCAAGCTGCCCGATCCGTTCCGGGCACGGGGCCATGGCCTTGGCATGGGCCGCGGCATCTACACGGCAGTGCTGTCCGCAACCGTTGCACCCATCGATCCCGTGGCGTCCGCCGTAGACTGTCGGGTTCGTCGCGCCGTCAATTTCCGGCAGCGCAATCAGCATCGTCGTTTCCACCGGTCCGAGTCCGCCCGCCGCAGTCGCCCATTGGCCCAGCGTCTGAAATTCCAACGGATGGGCGGCAAGGTACGGCACGTCCAGCGCCGCGAGCGTCGCGACCGCGGCCGGGCTGTCGTTGTAGGCAGGACCGCCCACCAGGCTGAAGCCGGTGAGAGAGATCAACGTGTCGATCCGGCCCTGCATCCACTGCTCGATTGCCGGTCTTCCGTCCAGCCCGCCCGCGAAGGCAGGAATGACCGCAAGCCCCTGCGCTTCGAGCGCACGAATGACGGCGTCGTAATGCGCCGTGTCCGAGGCAAGGATATAGGAGCGCAGCATCAGCAGCCCCACCGTGCCGACAGCTTCCGCCGGCCGCGGCAGGCGGGATGGATCGGTGGTGATGCGTCCATGCTGCGGGTCGTCGAGATCGGGATGGTAGAGTCCGACATCGGGGTAGTCGATCGGGGCTTCGGCGCGTATCGCGCGCCACTCGGGCCGCGAGGCATAGCGGGCGACCAGAAACCGGACCATCGCCTCGATATTGTCGTCGGACCCGCCCAGCCAATACTGCATGGAAAGGAACCACGCACGCATGTCCTGCGCCTTGCCGGGGACATAGCGCAGGATCTTCGGCAAGCGGCGCAGCAGCGCCATCTGCCGCTCGCCCGAGGCGGGCTTGCCGTCCTTTGCGCCCCGCAGCTTCTTCATGAGCTTGCCCAGGGCTGACGGAGGCACGGTCATGTCCAGATCGCCCATCCGCGTCAGGCGCACGATCTGGGGATCGGCGATCACGCCAACGAAAGCGTCGGCGCGTGCTCGCGCCTCGGTCAGATGTGGCAGTACCGCGGCGATGTGATCCTCGAGGAAAAGCAGGTTCGCGACGACCAGATCGGCGCTTTCAATGGCTTCCTGCGCGGCGGCGAGCGCGGCCGGATTGGCTGCCCATTCCGCGGCGGCATGCACCGAAACCTCAAGGCCCGGAAAATCGTCTGCGAGGCGGGGCAGCACGCGTTCCGCCGGGCCGGCGGCATGCGCATCGAGGGTGACCACAACGAAGCGGTAGGGGCGCACGCCGAAATTCGGGCTGATTGGACCTCTATCGAGCATAATGTGCCTTCGCCTCATAGAGCGTGTCGACACTGATCCGGGCAAGACCGCGCTGGACTGCGAATGCCTCGGTATTGCGCCGGGCTTTGCCGCGCACGAAGAACGGGATCTTGCGCAACTCCGATTCGGCGCAGGCCAGCCAGACGACGGCGGTGTCCTCAAGGTCGGTCTGCAAGTGAGCGGGGGCGGTCTCGGGGGGCATCGAGCCCCCCGAGACCGCGGCCGCTGACGCGGCGGGCTGCGCTGCGGGTGTCGTGGACTCCTGCCGGCGCGGGGCATGGCCGCCGTGATGCGAGGGGCCGGCGGCATCGTGGAATTCGAAATCCTCTCGGAACATGTGCAGGAGGTGTTCCTCGAGGCCCATGACCAGCGGATGCACCCAGGTGTCGAAGATCACGTTCGCGCCCTCGAAGCCCATCTGGGGTGAGTAGCGTGCCGGGAAATCCTGCACATGCACCGGCGCCGAGATGACCGCGCAGGGAATGCCAAGGCGCTTGCCGATATGGCGTTCCATCTGCGTCCCGAGGATCATCTCGGGCTGCGCGGACTCGATGGCGCGTTCGACATCGAGGTAATCGTCCGTAACCAGCGCCTCGATCCCCATCTCGCGCGCCAGCGCGCGGAGGGGTCGGGCCTGCTCGCGGTTGTAGCAACCCAGACCGGCGACTTCGAAACCCATCTCGTCGCGGGCGATGCGGGCGGCGGCCATGGCGTGGGTGCCGTCACCGAAGATGAAGACGCGTTTTCCGGTGAGATACGTCGAATCGACCGAGGACGCCCACCAGGGCTGGCGCAGGCGGTTCTCGTCAACCGGTCGGGTGCTGCCGGAGAGCGCGCGAACCTCGTCGATGAAGGCGCGGGTGGCCAGTGTGCCCAGCGGTACCGTTCTGGTGAAGGGCTGCTCGAGCTCACGCTCTGCCCAGCGGGCGGTTGATTCGGCGGTTTCGGGGTAGAGGAGCACGTTGAAATGGGCCGTGCCCATGCGCGCGATATCCGACGGCCGCGCCCCCATCGGGGCGGTCACGTTCACGGCGACACCCATCTCGTTCAGAAGCGCGGTGATCTCGGCCACGTCATCGCGGTGGCGGAAGCCGAGGCCGGTGGGACCGAGGATGTTGCAGCTGACCGCATCCGTCCGCGCCATCGGGCGGGCGAGCGCGCGGGCGATCTGCAGGAAGGCCTCGTCGCAGCCAAAATTCTCCTTGCGCTGGTAACTGGGCAGTTCGAGCGGAATCACCGGCACCGGCAGGCCCATCGTCTCGGCAAGCCCGCCCGGGTCATCCTGAATGAGTTCCGCAGTGCAGGATGCGGCGACAATCAGGGCTTCGGGCCGAAATCGGTCATAGGCGTCCTGGCAGGCGGTGCGGAAAAGCCCTGCGGTGTCGCCGCCCAGATCGCGCGCCTGAAAGGTCGTGTAGCTCACCGGCGGGCGGTGATCACGCCGCTCGATCATGGTGAACAGCAGGTCGGCATAGGTATCGCCCTGCGGCGCGTGCAGAACCATGTGCAGGCCCTTCATGCCGGTGGCGACTCGCATCGCGCCAACATGCGGCGGGCCCTCGTATGTCCAGAGCGTGAGTTTCATGCGCAAGGCTCCGGGGAGGTCACCACTGCGGTTGTGCCGATGCCAACACCGCTCGGGAATTTTCTGGACAGATGGAGCGGTTGATTTGGTGTCATTCCGCAGCCTCCAGCCTCGGGGCGCGGCGATCGAGCAGGGCGCGGCGGCGCAGCGGGCGCGCGAAGAGCGCGGCCAGGTCGCCTGCCTGTTCGTAGAAATGGATCGGGGTAAAGACGAGCTCGATGGCCCATTTGGTCGCCAACCCTTCGGCCTCGAGCGGGTTGGCGAGGCCAAGCCCGCACACCGTCAGGTCAGGGCGGGCGGCTCGAACCCGGTCGAGCTGTAGATCGACATCCTGGCCTTCCGAGAGACGTGGGCCTGCTTCTATCAGGTCGAGTTCGGGCCCGTGGATGGCGGTGTGAAGATACGGCGTGCCGATCTCGATCGCCTGCATGCCGCATTCACGGGTCAGAAAGCGGGCGAGCGGGATTTCAAGCTGGCTGTCGGGCATGAAGAAGATACGCTTGCCGCGCAGCGTTTCAGCCGCGCCACTGACGGCCTTCGCGGCCCGGGCGCGGGGGGCGGCGGTGACGCGGTCGACGACCTCGGGTGCGATGCCGAATTCGGCGGCGACGGCTTTGAGCCAAAGTGTCGTGCCCTCAGCCCCGAAGGGAAATGGCGCCGCGATTCGTCGGGCGCCACGGCGCACAAGCGCGGCAGAGGTTTCGCCCAGGAACGGTTGGGTCAGGGCAAAGACGGTCTTTGACCCGACGCCTGGCGCTTCAGCCGCGCGACGCGCAGGCAGGCAGCGCACGGGCGTGACGCCGATCGCGTCAAGCAACCCAAGTGTCTGATCTTCGACGACATCCGGCAATGCGCCGACAAGCAGCAGTTCCTTCCGGTCGCTTTCAGACAAGACGGGTACCATTGCGGCGAGGCAGGCATCCTCGCCTTCGGTAAAGGTCGTCTCGATGCCGGAGCCGGAATAATTCAGCACTTGGACATGCGGCGCGTGCGCCGCGCTGAGTCGTTCCGCAGCCTTGCCGATATCGAGCTTGATGACCTCCGATGGGCAGGAACCGACAAGGAACAATCGACGGATATCGTGCCGGCGGTCGAGAAGGCGTGCAACCTCGCGATCGAGCTCGGCCTGGGCGTCGGCCATTCCGGCAAGGTCTTTCTCTTCCAGGATCGCCGTGCCGAAACGTGGTTCGGCAAAGATCATCACGCCCGCGGCCGACTGCAGCAGATGCGCGCAGGTGCGCGAGCCGACCACCAGGAAGAATGCATCCTGCATCTTGCGATGCAGCCAGATGATCCCGGTCAGACCGCAGAAGACCTCGCGTTGACCGCGTTCCTTCAGCACGGGGGCATCGCGGCACCCGGTGGGCGTGGGCGCGGTCATGCCGAAACCTCCGGACCCGTCACGGTGGCGGACGCCGCACTGAGGCGAGCAAGCCGCAGTTTCCAGAGGAATTGCGCGGCGTTCACCACATAGGCGGCATAGGCGACAAGGGCGAGCCACATCAGCGCCGCCGGACCGATCGCGCCGGTGATCAGCCCCCAGACATAGGCAGTGTGCAGCGCGATCACACCGAAGCTGACGACATCCTCCCAGAAGAAGGCAGGCGCGAAGAGATACTGGCCGAAGACTTCCTTTTCCCAGATCGCGCCGGTGATCATGATCAGAAACAGGAATCCGGTCTTGACCAGGACAGACAGGGTAGCGGCCTCGTAGCCCGCACCAGTCATCAGAAAGCGCACCACCAGGATTGCCGACAGGATACAGACCACGAATTGCAAGGGCGCCAGGATGCCCTGAACCAGGGTCCAGACCGAGCTGTCACGTCGCTGGCGCTGCTCTTCGGTGTAAAGCCGATACTCCGTCGGACTTTTCCAGCTTCCTCGTGCCATGCGGCACCTCCCACGCGCTGCGTTTCCCAAAGACTAGACTCAAGCAACGCGGAGTGTCAATTGAGATTTACACTCGGGCGGTTGACAGCAGCAGGCCTCGGCTTGACTTTCGGCAAGTATGTCGCCTTAGGAGCATGCTTTAAATACATAAAAATATCAGGCTGGACTGTAATGCACGTGACAATGGCCGTGAAATGGCGCCTCGGGTGTAAGTTTCATTTGACATGTCGGGGCGGTTTTGGAAAACTCGCAACCTGACGCTGTTTCCGCCCGGGGATTGGGTTGGCGGAAGGTCAGCGCTCGGGGGAGTGAAATGACCGGAATGTTGGACAGTTCCCTGACGCGCCGTGATCGCGGCGACGTCGATCTGGAGCGTTTCGCGATGCGCGTGGTTGCGGGGATAGCCGGAAAGCATCCTGACAGATCGGGCGAGCCGGACAAGGATCTTCTGCGACTTCTGGTGCGGCACGCCAGAACCGGCGATCCGGTCGTGCTCAGGGCGCTCTTCGGCCATCTGGAGCGGGAACGCATCTCGGCCGAGGATGTCGTGGATGTCCACATTCCCGATGCTGCGCGTTCACTTGGCGCGTCATGGCATGCAGGTGATCTGGATATCCTGGAAACCACTCTCGCAATCTCGCGGCTGCAGGCTCTCCTGCGTGAACTGGGCCGGGCATGGAGCGCGGATCACGCCGAAACCTCCAGTGAGGCGCGCGTGATCCTCGTGGTCCCGCAAAGGGAGCAGCACACGCTCGGGACCTTGATCGTGGCGCAGCAACTGCGGCGACTCGGCGTGTCGGTCAACATGCAACTGATGGTGTCGCCGGCAAAACTGACCGTGCTCCTTGCCGAAAGCACGTATGACGCGGTGTTCATTTCGGTCGCCAACCGGTCAAATCTTGAGCTTTGCAAGGAACTTGTGGCAAGTGCTAAGCGCTCGATCTTCCGCGATAGCCCGGTCGTTCTTGGTGGCGCACTTCCCGGAGTCCAGAATAACGTCAGGGAGTTGACCGGAGCGGACGTTGTGACGAATGATATCGGTCAAGCGCTGGACGCCTGCGACCTGCGCGCGTATAACCGCGCGGCTCAGTGATGGGCCCATGACAAGCGACAACCCCCTCAACCGAGGGTATGGCGCAACCGGGAGTGATCTGGACGTGACTAAAGATGGAACGGTCTTTTCGTCGGCTGGATCTCGACCGATCTTCGGATCCGCGTTGCTTTCAGGGATCGTCGCATCTGCTGCCGACATCACGATCGTCGTGGATCCGTCTGGCCTGATCCGCTCGGCCATGGTGGGGCTGCAAAGTCGCAGCTTCGAGCAGGTCGCCAGCTGGCCGGGCAAGAACCTCTCCGAGGTCGTCGATCCCGACTCTTTCCCGAAATTCGAAAAACGATCCAGCCAGATCCTCGACCAGGTTGAGGGGGGCGTCACCGACGCGTTCAATTGGGTGGAGCTTGTCCATCTTTCGGTTTCCGAAGACAATTTCCCGGTGCGGTATTCGCTCCACTGGCTGGAGGATCAACAGGCACTGCTGATGCTTGGCCGTGACCAGCGGCCCGTCGTCGAAATGCAGCAGCAGATCATCAACGCACAGATCGCGCTTGAACGCGACTACGAGGCGCAGCGCGAACTGGACACGCGCTATCGGCTGCTAATGGATTTCACCAGCGACTCCATCGCGATCGTTGCAATGGGAAGCGGGCGGATCGTCGACCTGAACCATCACGCAGCGACTTTGTTCGGAAAGGCGCGCGCCGATCTTGTTGGCAGCGATTTCTCACGGCTTTTCGCGCCCATCGAAGGAGAGCCGCTGTTGAACCGGATCGCCGCGACCCTGCCGCGATCGGGGGCTGAACCTCTCAACGCGATAACGCAGCGCGACCGGTTGGAGATCAAGGTTCATTCCCGAGTTTTCCGCGCCTCCGGCGAAAGGCTGGCGCTGTGCCGGATGACTGGCGGAGAGCCGGGATCGGGTGGTGCCGGTCCCTTGACCGAAGACCTGGATCAGCTTTTCTACAAGGGTGTCGACGCAATCGTCTTCACCGACAAGGACGGGATCATCATCGCGGCCAGCGATGCCTTCCTGAACATCACCGATTCCGTCGGGCTGGAAGCCGTGCGGGGTCGCTCGATGGCGGACTTTCTGTCGCGCGGCGCCATCGACCTCAAGGTTCTGCTGGACAATGCGCGGCGTGCAGGCCACCTGCGCAGCTACGCGACGAAGCTTGTCACGGATTTCGACGCGCAGGTTTCGGTCGAGATGTCCGCCTCGTGGCTCGGCGACCGGCTGGAGCCGCGCCTCGCGTTGATTATCCGCGACACCAGCTCGACATTGTCCATGCGCAGCGACCTCTCGCTCGCCGAAGAAAACGTGCGCGGCGTCATGGAGCTTGTCGGATCGACCGCGCTGAAGGACATCGTGGCCGAGACGACGAATGTGGTCGAACGCATCTGTATCGAGACCGCGATCGAACTGACCCGCAACAACCGGGTGGCCGCCGCGGAGATGCTGGGCCTTTCACGTCAGTCGCTGTACGTGAAGCTGCGCAAGCACGGACTTCTGAGCCGCGAAGACGAATGAGGCCTGACACATTCGGGTCCACGCGGCGCCGCATAGCCCTCATGGGTCGTCGCTCGGGCCCTGAGATCGCCCATTTGACGTAATTTCCGGCCCCCGTTGGATCTCTTCCCTCTGCGGCGCCTATGTCAACTATAGATTACATTCGCGTTCAGGGAGTCGGGGGCTGGCATTCCTTGCTTTCGTCGCGCAAGAAAAACACATAAATTCATCGAATTAGCTTGCGATTCAGGGTGTCCGCTCGTGCGAGATGTTTTCACTTGCCCGACTCATAAATGTAATGCAAAGTTTACACCATGAGTGACAGCAGCCTGAATCAGACAAATCACCAGCAGCATGCGAACCGGATGCTGCCGTCGCCGCGCGCTTTGCTGGAACTGATCAAGCCGATCACTTGGTTTCCGCCGATGTGGGCCTACCTCTGCGGCGTGGTGGCCGTGGGGGTCTGGCCGGGCGAATGGACCTTGGTTCTGCTCGGCGTGCTGCTGGCCGGTCCCATCGTATGCGGCATGAGCCAGGCCGCGAATGATTGGTGCGACCGCCACGTCGATGCGATCAACGAGCCGCAAAGGCCGATCCCCTCGGGTCGTATACCGGGACGCTGGGGGTTGCATGTGGCGCTCGCCATGTCGGCATTCGCGCTGGTGGTGGGCTGGCAGCTTGGTCCTTGGGGATTCGGCGCCACTGTTCTGGCGGTGCTGGCCGCCTGGGCCTATTCGGCCGAGCCGGTGCGCCTGAAACGCTCCGGCTGGTGGGGGCCCGGCGTGGTGGGCCTGTCCTACGAAACCCTGCCCTGGATAACCGGCGCCGCCGTGATCTCCGGCGGCGCCCCGCCGTTCGAGGTGATTGTGATTGCCGTCCTCTACGGGCTTGGCGCCCACGGGATCATGACGATCAATGACTTCAAGGCGATCGAGGGCGACCGGCGAATGGGTCTGAACTCGTTGCCCGTCGTCCAGGGCCCCCAGGTCGCGGCCACCATCGCCTGCACGGTCATGGTGCTGGCGCAACTCGTCGTCATTGCGCTTTTGACCATCTGGGGACGGCCGGTCCACGCGGGCCTCATCGCGGCAGGTCTGGTTGCGCAGCTTTGGGCGATGCGTCGCTGGATGACAGACCCTGCCGGTCTGGCGCCGTGGTTCAACGGGGCGGGCGTGGGTCCCTATGTGCTGGGCATGCTGATCGCCGCGCTCGCGCTTGGCGGAATGGAGGTCATCCAGTGACGCTGAACTGGTACCAGATCTTCCGCCTGGGTCTCGTTCAGATGTGCCTCGGTGCGATCGTCGTTCTGATGACCTCGACGCTGAATCGTCTGATGGTTGTGGAACTGGCGCTGCCTGTCGTGCTGCCGGGCTTTCTGGTCGCGCTCCATTACGGGGTCCAGATCACGCGGCCGAACTGGGGCTTCCTGTCGGATCAAGGGGGCAGCCGGACGCGCTGGATCATCGCCGGCATGGCGCTTCTCGGGGCTGGTGGCCTGGGGGCTGCGCTGGCGATCCCGGTTCTGGAAACCGCGTTCTGGACGGGGCTCGCGCTGTCGGTCCTCGCCTACGCCTTGATCGGTCTCGGCGTCGGCGCCTCGGGTACGTCGCTGCTGGCCCTGCTCGCGATGGGCACCGCCCCGCGCCGCCGCCCGGCCGCCGCGACCATAACCTGGCTCATGATGATCGCGGGCATCGCACTGACCGCCATCGCCGCCGGTCAGTTCCTGGACCCCTACAGCCATACCCGCCTGCTTGCCGTCGTCGCGGTGGTTGTGCTGTCCGCACTGTCGCTGACCATCCTGGCCGTGCGCGGAATCGAGCGCGCCGTGGTCTGCCGCCCCGCTCCGCCGCCCATGCGCTTCCGCGATGGCCTGGTCGAAATCTGGGCCGAACCCCGCGCGCGCCATTTCACGCTTTTCGTGTTCCTGTCGATGACTGCCTATTTCATGCAGGAATTGATCATGGAGCCTTATGCCGGGCTCGTCTTCGGCTTCACGCCCGGGCAGTCGACCACGATGTCGGGGGCGCAGAATGGCGGGGTTTTCCTGGGCATGCTGGCGGTCGGGCTGCTCGCCACGGGGTTGCGTCTGGGCAGCCTGCGCGGCTGGGTAACGGCCGGATGCCTCGGCTCGGCGCTGTGCCTGGGCGCCATCGCGCTGGCCGCCGTGACGACGCTGCCGCTGGTTCCGCTCGTGATTGCGCTTGGTTTCTTCAACGGCATGTTCGCCGTCGCCGCCATCGGTTCGATGATGCAGCTGGCCGGCGAAGGTCGCGCGGCGCGCGAAGGCACCCGCATGGGCCTGTGGGGCGCGAGCCAGGCAGTCGCGGCCGGGTTCGGCGGGCTGGCCGGTGCCGCGCTGGTCGATCTCTTGCGCACGGTCCTGCCGACCGGACAGGCCTTCGGCGTGACGTTCCTTTTCGAGGCCACGCTTTTCATCGGCGCGGCCCTCGTGGCGATGCGCGTCATCGCCCCCGCGCGCCCCGCGCGCGCTCAGTTGGTCGCAGGAGAATGAACATGGGTTACGATGTTTTCGTGGTGGGCGGCGGGCCCTCCGGCGCGACGGCGGCCGACGATCTGGCGCGCGCCGGCTACCATGTGGCGCTTCTGGACCGCGCGGGCCGGATCAAGCCCTGCGGCGGCGCCATACCGCCCCGCCTGATCCAGGATTTCGATGTCCCCGATGCCATGCTCGTCGCCCGCATTCGCACCGCGCGGATGATCTCACCCACCGGACGGGCGGTCGATATCCCCATAGAAAACGGCTTCGTGGGAATGGTGGATCGCCAGCATTTCGACGAATTTCTGCGCGCCAGGGCGGTGCTTCACGGCGCGGATCGACTGACCGGGACGTTCCTGCGCCTTGAACGCGATGTCGACGGTACGCAGGTCGTCTGGCGCGACAAGGCCAGCGGCGAAGAACGACGCAGCCGCACACGGATGGTCGTCGGCGCGGACGGCGCGCGGTCGAACGTCGCGCGCCAGCACGTGCCGGGTGGCGACAAGATACCCTATGTCATCGCCTACCACGAGATCATCGCCGCGCCCGCCGCCAACGCAGCCTACCATCCGGACCGCTGCGACGTGATCTATGACGGCCGCATATCGCCCGATTTCTACGGCTGGGTGTTTCCGCATGGCGCCCAGGCGAGTGTCGGCATGGGCACCGAAAAGCCCGATGTCGACCTCAAGCAGGCCACCGCCGCTTTGCGAGAGATGTCGGGTCTGACCGACTGCCAGACGATCCGCCGAGAGGGCGCGCCGATCCCGCTGCACCCGATGGAACGCTGGGACAACGGGCGTGACGTCGTTCTGGCCGGTGATGCCGCCGGCGTCGTCGCCCCAAGCTCGGGCGAGGGTATCTATTACGCTATGGTTGGCGGCCGGGTCGCCGCCACGGCGGCACAGGCGGCGCTTGCGTCGGGACGCCCGAAAGACCTCGCTCTCGCGCGCAAACTCTTCATGCGCGAGCACAAGACCGTGTTTCGGGTGTTGCGTTCGATGCAGGATGCCTACTATCGGTCGGACGAACGGCGCGAGCGTTTCGTGAGCCTGTGCCACGATATCGATGTGCAGCGCCTGACATTCGAGGCCTACATGAACAAGAAGCTGGTGCATGCCCGACCGCTGGCGCATCTGAAGATCGGCATCAAGAACCTGCTGCACCTGACGCGGCTCGTCGCTCCGGGGTACACATGAGTGGCGTGCAGATGATCCCGGCCTGGGTCGACGGGCGGCTTCGTCCGGTCGAGAAACTGGCCGTTCATCTGCGGGGTCTCCGGCATCAGGCCATCTCGGTCTTCGTGATGCGCGGGCGCGAGGTGCTGATCCAGCGCCGGGCCATGGGCAAGTACCATACGCCGGGGCTCTGGGCGAATACGGTCTGCACCCACCCGCATTGGGGTGAAAGCCATGCCGAATGCGCGGTGCGGCGGCTGAAGGAAGAACTCGGCATTACCGGCCTGCAACTGCGTCATTCGGGGGCGGTGGAATACCGCGCCGATGTCGGTGGGGGTCTGGTCGAGCACGAACTGGTGCAGGTCTTCACCGCCGAGGCGCCCGCGGACCTCTCCGTTGCGCCCGACCGGGACGAGGTCATGGAAACCGCCTGGATCGACCTTGATCGCCTGGCCAGGGACAGCCGCTGCCGGCCCGAGCGATACACGCCCTGGCTGCGGCTTTATCTGGCGGAGCATCGCGAAGCGATCTTTGGCCCGGTCATCCAGACGAACTGAAACGCCGGGCGCTTCGATGCCTCGAGCGATCTCGTTCGTCTGCCATCCGGTGGCTTCTTGGGCGGCGGTGTCCCCGAACCGCGTCTCGGACCGCCGAGCCCATCTCGTGACGCGCTTGCCCCGCCGCGCCGGAAGGTCGGTCATCAGTTGACGAAAGCTTGACGCGGCGCGCGGCCGGTCTGGCCGCGTACCGGGGAAATGCGCGCCTGGGCCTTGTTTTGCTGGGATTTCGCCTGCCAGCAAGTGTATGGCAAGCGTATGGCAAACGTATGGCAAGCGTATGGCAGTTTGCGGCCATCTTGCCCCTTCGAGGGTCTTCCGGCGCCTTCCGGCCGGTCCGCCGGGCGAGTCGGCAGAAACGCGCGGTGGTATCCGCCGGCTGCGAACGGACATGCCGTCTGCCGCCTCAATGGAAATCGCGGCTCGGGAACAGGCGTTTGGCCTGTTCGCGGGGGTGGTAGGCGCGCGGCGGATAGCGTGGCGGGCGCGGGGCATCGTCGGTCTGGGGGTGGGTGATGCCGACCGCACCGTCCATGGGATGGCCCAGATCGCCCAGCCGAGGGGAGAGGTCCTCGATCAGATCGGCGATCAGATGCACGACGATGCCCTCGCGCTCCAGCCGTCCGGTCACGCGCAAGAGCCGCCCCCCCATGACGATGCGGCGGAAGCGTTCGTAGACCTTGGGCCAGACCACCACGTTCGAGACGCCGGTTTCATCCTCCAGCGTCAGGAAGATCACGCCCGAGGCCGTGCCGGGGCGCTGCCGGGTGATGACCAGCCCGCAGACCGAGATCCGCCCCGCGGCCACCACCGGCAACCGGTCGTGCGGGGTCAGGCCGGGGATCGCGGGGCGCAGCAATTCCATCGGATGCGCGCGCAGGCTCATGCGCAGGGCGACGTAATCCTCCACCACCTCCTCGCCCAGGTGCATGGCGGGCAGGGTGACGAGCGGCTCGCGCCCGCCCTCGCCGTCGATCGGATCGGCGAAAAGCGGCAGGGGTGCGGGGGCGCGGATGGCACGCACCGCCCAGAGCGCATCGCGCCGCGTCAGGCCCTGCCCGGCAAAGGCGTCGGCCTCGGCCAGACGCTCCAGCACCGCGGGCGAGACGCCGGCGCGCAGCCACAGGCTTTCGGGGTCGGGGTAGCCATTGCCGCGTGCGGCGGCGATCCATTCCCCATCGGCTTTGCGGAAGCCCTTGATCTGGCGAAAACCCAGTTGCAGCGCCAGCCGCCCGTCGGCGCGGCGCTCCAGCGTGGTGTCCCAGTCCGAGCGGTTGACGCAGACCGGGCGGACCTCGACCCCATGCTCGCGCGCGTCGCGCACGATCTGGGCGGGGGCGTAGAATCCCATCGGCTGGCTGTTCAGAAGCGCGCAGGCAAAGATCGCCGGATGGTGGCATTTCATCCAGGACGACACATAGGTCAGCATCGCAAAGGCGGCGGCGTGGCTTTCGGGAAAGCCGTAGTCGGCGAAGCCCTCGATCTGGGCAAAGCAGGCCGCGGCGATGTCGCGCGAATAGCCGTTCTTCAGCATCCCTTGCACAAAGCGGTCCCGATGCGCCCCGATCGTGCCCATGCGCCGGAAGGTGGCCAGCGCGCGGCGCAACTGGTCGGCCTCTTCGGCGGTGTAGCCGGCGCCGACCACGGCGATCTGCATGGCCTGTTCCTGAAACAGCGGCACGCCCAGCGTCTTTGCCGTGACCGCCGCCAGCGCGGGGCCGAAGGGTTCGGGCGCCTCCAGCCCCTGACGGCGGCGGATATAGGGTTTGACCATGCCGCCCTGGATCGGGCCGGGACGGACGATGGCGACCTCGATCACCAGATCGTAGAAGATGCGTGGCCGCATCCGGGGCAGGAAGTTCATCTGCGCCCGGCTTTCCACCTGGAACACGCCCACCGCATCGGCGCGGCAGAGCATGTCGTAGGTCGCGGGGTCGTCCTGCGGGATGGTGTCCAGACTGTGCTGCTGCCCCTCGTGCGCCTGCAGCAGATCCAGCGCCTTGCGGATGCAGGTCAGCATGCCCAGGCTGAGGATATCGACCTTGAGGATCCCCAGCGCGTCGATATCGTCCTTGTCCCATTCGATGACCGTGCGCTCCGCCATCGCGGCATTCTCGATCGGGCACAGCGCATCGAGCCGGTCGCGGGTGATGACGAAGCCGCCGACATGCTGCGACAGGTGGCGCGGAAAGCCGATGATCTCGCCGATCAGGCGCAGGGTCAGGGCGAGGCGCCGCTCCTTCGGGTCCAGGCCCAGTTCGCGCGCGCGTTCCAGATCGGCGCCGTTGTTGGTCAGCCCCCAGATCTGGCCCGACAGACCCGCCGTCACATCCTGACTGAGTCCCATGACCTTGCCCACCTCGCGGATCGCGGCGCGGGTGCGGAAGTGGATGACCGTGGCGCAGAGCCCGGCGCGGTGGCGGCCGTAGCGGTCATAGATCCACTGGATCACCTCCTCGCGGCGTTCGTGTTCGAAATCCACGTCGATATCGGGCGGCTCGCCGCGATGGCGCGAGATGAAACGCTCGACCACCATGCCGATCATGTCGGGGCTGACATCGGTGATGCCCAGCAGGTAGCACAGGATCGAATTGGCCGCCGATCCCCGCCCCTGGCACAGGATGCCTCGGCGCCGCGCCTCGGTCACGATGTCATGCACGGTCAGGAAATAGGCGGCGTATTTCAGCTCGGCGACCAGCGCGAGTTCCTTTTCCATCAGGGCCTGCACGCGGGGGGGCGCCCCTTGGGGATAGCGGCGCCGGACCCCGTCCCGCGCCAGCCGCGCCAGCCGGTCCTGCGGGGCCTCGCCGTCCGCGATCTCGTCGGGATATTCGTAGCTGAGTTGCGACAGATCGAAGGCGCAGCGCGCGGCGATCTCCAGCGTGCGCTTCAGCGCGCCGGGGTGGCGGCGATAGAGCCGCGCCATGTCGGTGGCGCCTTTCAGGCGGCGTTCGGCATTGGGCAGGGCGCGGGTGCCGATCCGGTCGATGGTCAGCCCCTCGCGCAGGCAGGTCAGCACATCGGCCAACTGGCGGCGGGCGGCGCGGTGCATCAGCACATCGCCCACCGCCACCATCGGCGTGCCGGCGCGCATCGCAAGCCGCGCGCAGGCGTCGAACCAGACCTGATCGCTGCCGTCATAGCGCGGCGCGGCGCCCAGGAACACATGCCCCGGATAGCGGCGCTGCAGGGTGCGCAGCGGGGCCTCGAGCGTGGTCAGGTCAGGAGGGGGCGGGCCGGTGGGGGGCAGGGCAATCAGGATCATGCCCGTGCAGGCGGTCTCCAGATCGCCGAGGTCCAGATGGCATTCGCCCTTTCCGGCGCGGCGCTTGCCCAGCGTCAGCAGCCGCGACAGCCGGTGATAGGCGGCGCGGTCGGTGGGCAGGGCAACCCAGTCCAGCGCGCAGTCGCGCAGCACCAGGCGGGCGCCCACGATCAGCCGGGGCAGCGGCCCCAGGTCCTGATGCGGCAGGTCGCGCGACCCGACCTCCTGGCGCGAGGAGGCATCCATCTGCGTGGCCGAGCGGATCCTGAGGGTCTTTTCGGCCTCCGCGCGCAGGGTTTTCAGCGCCGACCAGGCCCGCACCACCCCGGCCAGCGAATTGCGGTCGGTGATGGCGAGGGCCGCCAGCCCCAGTTCGGCGGCGCGCAGCACCAGTTCCTCGGGGTGCGAGGCGCCGGTCAGGAAGGTGAAGTTGCTGGTCACGCACAATTCGGCATAGGCCGGGGCCGGGGATGCGGGCAGGGGTGTGGTCATGCGAATTCCCCCTGCACGAACCAGCCGGGAGACTGCGGCGTGTGGAACAGCCACAGCCGCCGGCCCTGCCGGGTTTCCACCCGCCAGTAATCGCGCACGCCCGTGTGCCAGGCGTCGTCCTGCAGCCACCATTCCGGCGCGATCCGCTCGGGTCCCGTGGCGCGGACGGTGCTCAGCGCCAGCCGCCGCCAATGGAAGCGTTCCGGCGGCTGGCTGCCCGCTCCGGCAATCGGTTCGGGGGGAAACAGGCGCAGCGGGCGCGGCGTGTCGCCGGACCAGCCACTTTCCGCGGCGCTGTAGATGGCCGAGGCGATCAGGAAACTGCGTTCGGGGATATGGCTGTCGGCGGGCAGGAAGCGCAGTACATTCTCCAGCCCGATCCGTGCGCCCATGCGGGTCAGCAGGTCGTCCAGCCCGTCATGGCCCGGCGAGCTGGCGCTCAGCCCGGTCTGCTGCGCGGCCAGCGGCTCTATCAGGATGGCTTCGAGCCGCATCTGGTCGATGCCGAAACCGGCATCCACCGCGGCGACCCCTTGCTCGAACAGCGGCAGGATGCGTTCGGGGTCGCGCATCGCCGCGGCCAGTTGCAACTCCACCTGCTGGCTGGCCTGATCGACCCGGCGCAGGGTCAGCGACAGCCGGCGCGCGCCCACCCCTTGCGCGCGCAGCTTCTCGCACAACGCCTCCAGCAGCCGGTCGGTGGCGGCCATGACATCGGCAAGCAGGCCGATGGGTTCGGGCAGGGTCAGGCGCACGCCATAATGCGGCGGCTCGGGCGCGAGGGATAGGGATTCGGGCGCCGCACCCAGCGTCTGATCCAGACGCAGCAGCAGATCCCGCCCGAAGCGCCGGGCCAGCGGCGCGCGCGCGGCCCCCGCCAGATCGCCGATGGTGCGCAGCCCCAGCCGCTGCAAGGCGACGCAGGTCTGCTCCTCCAGCCTGAGCGCGGCCACCGGCAGCGCGGTCAGCGCCTGGGTCTCGGCGCCGCAATGCGCGCGCGCCCAGGCGCCGCCGCGGGTGTCCCCCAGCCCCAGCCGCACCGCCAGCCCCGCGGCGGCCATGCGGGCGCGCATGTCTTCCAGCATTGCGGCCTCGCCGCCCCACAGATGCGCGGCCCCGCGGACATCCAGCACCAGCCCATCCGCGCCCTCGACCCCCACCCAGGGGCACCAGCGCACCGCCCAGCGGCGCAGCACGGCCAGAAAGCGGGCATCCTGGTCGGGCTGCGCCGGCCGGGTCAGAAGATCGGGGCAGAAGGCGCGGGCATCCGCCAGCCCCATGCCCCGGTGCAGTCCCGCGCGTTCGGCGGCCGGATTGAGGCAATAAAGCCGTTCGGTGTTGTTCTGCCGCAGGGTCAGCGCGAAGGGGCCGTCCACCGGGCAGGTCCGCAGAACCCGGTCCGTCGCCAGTCGGGGAAACCACATGCAAACGATGCGCCGGTTCGTTTCGTCGAACATGTCAGCCCGAATGTTCTCCATATGTTCTAAATAATTTCCCATCGCCTCAGAGTCGAGTCGATCCACCGGGGATCGAAAGCCGGCGTGGGCGCGCCGGGATCGAAAGCCGATGGCGGGGGCTTTCGTCCCGGACAGGTTGACAAGAAGACAGCGCCGCCCTTTTCTGGATCGACGGCGGCAACGCCGTGCGGCTATCCGGCCGTCAAAGGGAGGGGAGAATGATAAGGAACTCACTATGCGCTGCGGCGGTCCTGGCCGCGGTCGGCGCCTTTGCGATGTCGGCGCCCGCGCCGGTCGCCGCCCAGGAGGTGACGCTGCGCGTGCACCACTTCCTGCCGCCGGGCGCGCCGGTGCCGGCGAACTTCATCACGCCCTGGGCCGAGAAGATCGAGGCGGAGTCCGACGGCCGAATCGCCGTCGAGGTGCACGCCGCGATGAGCCTGGGCGGCACACCCCCGACGCTGATCGACCAGGTCCGCGACGGCGTGGTCGATGTCGTCTGGACGCTGGCCGGCTACACCCCCGGCCGCTTTCCGCGGGCCGAGGTCTTCGACCTGCCCTTCATCGCCGCAGGGGCAGAGCCCACGTCGCGCGCCGCCTGGCGGTTCTACGAGAAGCACCTCACGGAGGAGTTGGAGGGCATTCGCCCGATCGCGCTGCATGTGCACGGCCCCGGCGTCTTCCACATGCGCGCCCCGGCGGTCGAGACGCTGGCGGACCTCGAAGGCCGCACCGTGCGCGGCCCGACGCGGATGATCACCCGCCTGCTGGAAACCCTGGGCGCGACCCCCGTCGGCATGCCCGTGCCGCAGGTGCCCGAGGCCCTGTCGCGCAACGTCATCGACGGCACCGTGATCCCGTGGGAGGTGACGCTGTCGCTGCGGGTCCCCGAACTGGTCGGCACGCATACCGAGTTCGGCGGCGACCGGTCGTTCTACACGACCTTCTTTCTGTTCGCGATGAACCAGGAAAGCTATGACGACCTGCCCGATGACCTGAAGGCGGTGATCGACGAGAATTCCGGCTACGAGACCTCGGGCTGGGTGGGCCGCGTGATGGACGAGGGCGACGCCCCGGCGCGCGCCGTCGCGGTCGAGCGGGGCAACCCGATCGTCCAGGTCGAGGGCGAGGAGCTGCAGCGCTGGCAGGACGCCGCCGATGCGGTCGTTTCGGAATGGATCGCCGAGATGGCGGACCGGGACATCGACGGCCAGCAGCTGATCGACGACCTGACCGCGCTGATCGACGCCGAACTGGACTGACCGCCAGACACGGGCCCGGCGCCGGACACCGGCCGCCGGGCCCGCCCAGGAAAGGGACGCCATGACCGTTCTAGTGGCCGGCGCCGGCATCGGCGGCCTCACCCTTGCCCTGAGCCTGCATCAGGCGGGCATCCCGGTGCGGGTGTTCGAGCAGACCGAGCAGTTGCAGCCGCTGGGCGTCGGGATCAACGTGCTGCCGCATGCGGTGCGCGAACTCGACGAGATGGGCCTGCGCGCGGCGCTGGTCGGTCTGGGGATCGAGACGGCGGAACTCGCCTATTACACCAAGCGCGGCCAGCGCATCTGGTCCGAGCCGCGCGGGCTGGTCGCCGGCTACCGCTGGCCGCAGGTCTCGGTCCATCGCGGCCGGTTGCAGATGCTGCTGCATGACGCCGCGCGCGACCGGCTGGGGCCGGAGGCCATCGTCACCGGGCGCAAGGTCTCCGGGTTCCGCGAGACCGCCGACGGCGTAACACTGCAGCTGACCGACCGGACCGGGGCGCCGGCGGGGCAGGCCTCGGGCGCGGTCCTGATCGCCTGCGACGGCATCCATTCCACGATCCGCGCGCATTTCTACCCGGATGAGGGACCGCCGATCTGGAACGGCGCGATCCTCTGGCGGGGGGTGACCGTCGCGCCGCCCTTCCTGACGGGGCGCTCGATGATCATGGCCGGGCACGAGTTCCAGAAGTTCGTCTGCTACCCGATCGGCACAGAGGATCCCGCGCACGACGGCAGCCCCCGCCAGCTGATCAACTGGATCGCCGAGAAGAAATTCGCCCCCGATCACGACTGGCCGCGCGAGGACTGGAACCGCCCCGGCGATCCCGCCGATTTCCTGCCCGATTTCGAAAGCTGGCAATTCGACTGGCTTGACGTCCCCGGCCTGATCCGCAACGCCCGCGCGATCTACGAATTCCCGATGGTCGACCGCGACCCGTTGCAGGACTGGGGCGCGGGGCGGGTGACGCTTCTGGGCGACGCTGCGCATCCAATGTATCCCATCGGCTCCAACGGGGCGAGCCAGGCGATCCTCGATGCCCGCGTGCTGACCGCGCGCCTGATCAAACACGGCCTCACCCCCGACGCCCTGCGCGCCTACGCGGCAGAGCGGAACCCGGCGACCGCAAGGATCATCACCGCCAACCGCGCCAACGGGCCGGAACAGGTGATGCAACTTGTTGAGACGCGCGCGCCGGACGGGTTCGAGGATATCGACCGCGTCATCACCGAGGACGAACGCACGGCGCACGCCCGGAACTACAAGCAGATCGCGGGCTTCGACATCGACACGCTGAACGCGCGCGCGCCGATCGTGCCTGCAGGCGCCGTGGGCTAAACGGTCCACCTTCGCGCGAAGGTGGCAGTGCCCGTTCCCGCAGCCCAACTTTCAAGACCGCCAGACGGCGATTGCCTCGGGGCGCGATAGATCGCAGTCTTGTCGCCGCGTCCGATCCGGGATGCCTGCAACGGTGTGCGAATGCCCTCGGTCATCCTTTTCAACAAGCCTTTCGGGTTGCTGCCGCAGTTCACCGATCGCGGCACGCCCACACCGCGCGCCACCCTGTCGGATTTCATCGACCTGCCCGGCGTCTACCCGGCCGGCAGGCTGGACCGCGACAGCGAGGGGCTGATGGTCCTGACCGATGACGGTGGCTTGCAGGCGCGCATCGCGGATCCGCGGCACAAGATCGCCAAGTCCTACTGGGTCCAGGTGGAGGGGGTGCCGGACGGCGCGGCGCTGGCGCGGTTGCGCCAGGGTATCGATCTGAACGACGGGCCGACCCGCCCGGCGCAGGCGCGCCTGATCGATGCCCCCGCGCTCTGGCCGCGCGACCCGCCGGTCCGCTTCCGCAAAAGCGTCCCCGACCGATGGCTTGAACTGACCCTCCGCGAAGGCCGCAACCGGCAGGTGCGCCGCATGACCGCGGCGATCGGTCATCCGACCCTGCGCCTGATCCGCGTTCGCGTCGGACCCTGGGAGCTGGACGGGCTGGAACCCGGCCACTGGCGCGCCACAGAGGCGCCGGCCGAACTGACGCCGCAGCGCGACCCGCGCGGGCCAGCCGGGGTGCAACCCCGAACCCCGAAGCCGGCCCCGTTGCCGCGCCGGCGTTAGGGCGCGGGATGGCGGACGCGCCCGGCACCGGCACGCGGCCGGACTGCCCGGTCTGCGGCGGCGGGCGCACGGAACACCTGCTGCGCGCGGACGGGCGCGATTACTGGCGCTGCACCGCCTGCGCGGCGCGCTACCTTGCGCCGGAACACCGCCCAACGGCCCCGGTGGAATACGCCCACTACCTTCATCATCAGAACGACCCCGACGACCCGCGCTATCGCCGGTTTCTGGCGAAGCTGGCGGACCCGCTGCTGGCGCGGCTCGCGCCGGGATCGCGGGGGCTGGACTATGGCTGCGGACCCGGCCCGGCGCTGGCGGCGATGCTGCGCGAGGTCGGGCACGAGGTGGCGCTTTTCGACCCCTTCTTCGCGCCCGATCCCGCACCCCTTTCGGCGGTCTACGACTTCGTCACCTGCACCGAAACGGCCGAGCATTTCCACGATGCGCGCGCCGAACTCGCCCGGCTGCGGGGGCTGGTCCGCCCCGGCGGCTGGCTGGCGATCATGACCTGCTTTC
>NZ_JADDJF010000032.1 GCF_017811755.1 Pararhodobacter sp. SW119
TTGCCCGCATACATCGGCAACAGCGCCTTGAGCGCGTGCAGGTTGTCGCCCTGCACGATCAGGTTGCCGTCAAGGCGCGGTTCGCCAATCCCCTTCTCAGGCTGCATGACCAAGGGCCGGAACGGCACCGCAAGGTGATGGTTCCAGACGAATTCCTTGCCCTTGAACACCAGTTCCGTCACCGCACGCCCCCCGCAACCTGTTTTCCCCCATAGAACAGATCACCCCGCCCCCCCCGCAACCGGGAACTGCCACGACCGCTTCATGAGCGCCTCGCTGACGCCTTGTAACCGTGACTTGGCAGGCACACGGGCCGCTCGGCCCGCGTTGCCCTCGTAGGGCTAGGTTGCGGGCGCGGGACTAGTGGGCGGCAAAGGGCCTAAGGGATAATCAGCTTGTGTTCCGGCTGGATCTTGTGCGTGAGGTATTTGCTCACAACGTCAACAAGAGCCACAGCAGCTTGCCGCCAAACACCAGCACGATTAGAAAAACGCCGCCGAAGAAGATCAGAGCTGGGATGGCTAGAATGCCTTCGAGGATAATTCGAAGGTCTGATCTTTTCGGTGGCGTGTCCCGGCAGCACATACGGTACTCCTCGAAGTTTGCTTCCATTTCTTTTCCGACACAGAATCAACGGATCGCTCTAGACAAATTTCGAGAATACGCGTCGTAAAAAAAATTAGAATTTCGGAGCATGCTTTTCCTGCTGCTCAGATAGGTCGAACCTTTCTAGCTCCATGAGTGTTTCTATATGTTCTTCCATAAATTGTTCAGCGTACGAAGCGCTTACCACTTCGCACAGGCTTTCTTCATCGGAATCTCTTCGAGGGCTTCCATAGCCGAGGAATGACGATAGCTCATAGAATCCTAGTTGACTCCGATCCAGAATAACGCCTTCCGCACGCGCAAAAATAATTGGGTTTCTAGACCTATCTTCAGATTCGACAAGACGGGTAATAGTTGCAGACAGCGCCTCTGCCAGACTGTCTCTGGAGATTTGTAACGGCGTTCTAAAGAACCTCATTACATCGCCCCGCCCAACCGCATATATATAGCGATCAGTTGTTTCGTACTCGTACTCTCTTGATCGTTGTTCGAGTTTCAGGTGAACGAAGTCCAAATCACGGTGCCGAGCAGTTGTCATGTAAGCAGCATTTATCGACATGACGCCTTGGCGTGTCGAGATACGGCTATACTTTACAGGATTGCTAACCCCTTTGCAAAGCAAGTCAACCTGGAGCTCTGATGCCAGTGCAGTATCTATGGGGGTGACAAACAGTAGTAAGGCTGCGCATAGATGGCTTCGCGGTAAAGGTAACGCATTCAAAGCTTTTTCATCAGTTTTTCGGTTGAACATTATTAAGGACCTTCAGTTTCTATTTTCATGAAGTCACGCGCTGGAGAGTGGGACGACCTTCCTTTTCCGTTCATGCTTCTTGGATCGTAGGGCAACCAAGCAACTCAGCGGACCTCGTTGACGAGCCGGCGCTTCGCCGGGCAACGGATGCGCTAGCACCGCTTGGCCGTTGCGTAATCATAGGGTGATCTGGTGAACGAAGAACTAAAGCTACTCATTGCGAAACTTCCACGACTTCCCATTATCCGAAATACGCAAACTTTCCAACGCGTCAGCATACCGTAGAGTCAGGCCGTACCAACCTTGATAAGGGCGAATGACCCGCAAGACACCTTGTCGCTTCAAGCGCCGCACTGCTTCCAAGAGCGGCTGACAGCCCTCGGACACGACGCGATCATGATGACGCAGGCCCTCCAGAACCATTGCGCAGATCACTGGGTCGGGGTGCGCCCTGCCCACAGCCCGAAGCAGATCATCGAAAGTCGCGGCATCGACGGTGCCGTAGACGGGCGGCGATATTTCGCGGAACAGTTCAGTTAGCCGTTGGGATGAACCCACCACCAGACGATCAACCGTTTCGATCAATCTTTCTGCGTCCAGAGCACTGCGCCGCCCCACCTCACGTGCTATGGCGTCTCGGCCCCATGAAACCTCAAATCGGACCCGTTTGTTTGTCTTCGCGTAGACCCGCAACAGCAAATTGCGGCCCAAGTCGATTTGGATTGACCGGCTTTGCTGCAATCTACCTGTCTCCATCAGCCTGACCGCACGCGCTGTCGTTCGGCTTCGATTGACTGCCCCTTGAAGCTTCGGCGCAAGTAGATCAACAGTCGAAACAGGGTACGGTGTGCTGAACTCCCAATAGACCTCCAACCCTTTCAAAATGTAACCGAGCGATACCTCAGCCTGTGCATTGTACCGCTCCGATGCTTCATTTAATGGCCCCGCAATTGCACGCTCGACATTTCGGAGCAACTCGACAAAATGCGCCGATGGGGCGCGCGACATGGCATATGAAAAGCGCAAATCAGGGCCGACCAGTAGATTATCCTCTTTGGTAAGCGCATGCTCATCACTCCATTTCTTCGCCGATCTTGAGAGTAGAAGTGAAAAATCCTTGCAACGTCGCGGGCGCGCCGTACCAACCCTCCCAATGAGGCGCTGCGCTTGAATTGCACGGGTGACATTCATTTTGCCATCAAACGAAAACCGTAGAATACTTGAATTATCGCTACGTCCCTCAAGCTTTCCGCTGAACACCGGATTCCCATTGTACCCGTCTTTCTTCCCAGTTGAAGTGCCAACTCGGAAAGGGTGTCTAAGGCGGCTCAGAGAAGTAGAATGAAAAAGGCGCAGTTCTGGATCGCCGGTCGGCAATCCTGCTTCATGGATGAATGTATGAAATGCTTCGAGCGCGTTGACGCCCCGAAGTGAAAATCCGTCGATCCTAATTTCGGCTCGATCTATACATGCCCTGCCAATAGGAAACTCTGGGCTTATATCAAGCTGGGGCATGAATCTGCTACGCGTCATTTATTCGTCTCAATCTATGATTGTGTTGTTCACCTCTTCATTGTTTATAAGGAGGTCCGCTGAATTGAGCGAAAACGCGACGCGGTGCGATAGACTGACGTGGAATGCCACCGTTTGCCTCCGAATGACAGCATGCCGGATTGGTTAAGGCGATCCGCTACGTCACTGTAGCTCAAACCTTCGCGTTCGCGCAGATGGATGATGTTAGGACCTACTTCCCGTGCAAAGGTTTCGGCTGTGTTCTTGCGTTCCCGTGCAAGTTTGGCGCCATTCGCCCCAAGTCGGACGCCGCGCGCCTTGGCCGCTGCGAGTGCAGCCTTGGTCCGTTCGCTGATCCGCCGCCCTTCTTCTTCCGCCATCGCGGCATACACATGCAGCATGAACCGGTCAGCGTTTGGCATGTCGATAGCCGTGAAACGCACACCGCTTTCAAGCAGGCCGGAAATGAAGTGGACGTTGCGGGCAAGCCGGTCCAGCTTGGCAATGAGAAGTGTAGCGCCCAATGCGCGACATGCCTCAATTGCTTTGGCAAGCTCCGGGCGCGTGCCGCGCTTTCCGCTCTCGACCTCGGTAAACTCGGCAAGTAACTCGTGTTCTCCCGACACTAGGAACGCGGTGGTGCTGGCGCGCTGGGCCTCAAGCCCGAGTCCGCTCTGCCCTTGGCGCTGGGCGGAAACCCGGTAGTAGGCGATGTAGCGAGTAGGCATAGTATAGCTCCTGCACAGATAAACGCTCGTTTACCTGTGAACACCTGGTCAGAGGCAGTTTCATTGTAAAGTCCGGAACGCCAATTCGTTTCAACGGGTATCAATTAATCTCCTCTTGTCCGATGGCGCGCTTATAACCGGTTCTAGCGCGCTGTCTGCGTACGGCTTCAAGCAAGATTGCAGTCGTGACACGACTTTTTGGGCGATCCAAGAGGAACTTAGCCAGCTTCGACTGATGCAGTTTAGGCATACAACCTACGTGCGCGCGCATTTACAATTCTCGCAGAGGGTGTATACAAACCAAGCTGGAATTTTTTCCAACTATAGAGATAGGGTGGGTCTTAGTTTGGACCTTCGTGAAATTTTCCTGCGGGGGGTGGGGTGCACGCCGCGATTGGCACGCCGCCGCTTCCCCAGATCAGGTTGACCCGAATCGGGTGCGGCGGAGAGCCTTTCTCTCACTGCGTTTGGCTCCCATCTGGTAATGCCGCCGATCTTGATCGGCTTGGGAAAGCTTCCCTCAGCAACCCATCTCCAGATTGTTGACTTTGAGCAAGTCAAAAGGTCGCACAGATCTTCCACGGTATAAAGTTTTTCGGTCATGACGCATTGACTCCATATTGGTATCAGGAGCTTTATATTAGTCGGAAATGGTCGCCGCGAAAAGAACGTTGATTCTTACCGCTAATCGCTGAAACATGGCGCCTGAATAAAAAAGGTTGACGTTAATTGTCGGCTACTTAACCTGCGTTACCTTCACAGGTCTCTTTAGTTTCCTAGTCACGGGCGAACTTGCGCCCATCGCATAATCTGACCATTGCCGCATAAGGTTGATTCTCTTTTCGAATAGGTCAGAGCGGGCATATGCGCGTTCGACCTGATTTCCTGCGAAATGCGCCAACGCAATCTCTGCTACTTCGCTCGATACAGACGTGGCCTCGCTGCACCAATCTCGGAACGTGCTGCGGAAACCGTGCGTAGTGAAGCCGCTCTCGCCCATGCGCTTGTATAGCGAAGTGAACACCATATCAGATTGTACTCTGGCGCGGCCATCTTTCCCGCGTTGATTGCTGGGAAAGACAAACTCAGGATCAAGACCGCGCTGCCGGTTCAAGATCGCAATCATCTGATCTGTCAGAGGCACTCTGTGAGCCTTACCCGCCTTCATTCGCTCTGCCGGGATCGTCCAGATCCTCTTGCCCATGTCGAACTCTGACCACCGTGCCCCTCGGGCCTCACCTGAGCGCGTTGCGGTAAGGATGACAAAGAGTAATGTATTCGCTGATACGCCGCTTCGGGTTTTCAGTTTTGCGATAAAGCTGGGTAATTCACGCCAACTCATCGCACGCATGTGTTTTGCCCGACGCTTGACGACTGGCAGGGCTTTTGTAACGCCGTTCACCGGGTTCTCATGCGGGTAGTACCCGGCTCCTTTCGCCCAATCAAAGATAGTGGAAAGGCGCTGCTTCAGTCTTCGCGCTGTTTCGTGCTTCTCTATCCATATCGGCTCAAGGACGTTCAGAACGTCTCTGGTGGAAATCTGGTCGAGTGGTCGCTCTTTCAGGTGTCGTACGGCGTAACTCTGGATCGAAGACAGCCACGTATCTGTGTGTTTCTTGTTCTTCCAAGTCGCCCTGTTTGCCTCAAACACACGTTCTGCGGCCTGCTCGAAGGTGATGGCTTCCCTGTTGCGATGGGCCAAGGGGTCGCCGCCGCCGCGCGCTACCTTGCGCAAGCGACGTGCCTCGTCACGTGCTTCAGCAAGCGAAACGAGATGTGCAGACCCGAGGCCAATCTCTCGCCTGCGTCCGAACACGGTTGTTCGGAGAATCCATGACTTCGCGCTACCCTTGCCCACGCACAGGTAGAGGCCCTGCCCATCGCAGTACATCCCCGGCTCTGTGAGAGTGCGGACCTTTAACGCCGTCAGTCCACCCATCTTTTTTTTCCCACCGTTTTTCCCACCGGGCATGTTAGGATGGGGTCGGATTGGATGCAACTCGGTGCTGGCATAGGTTTACGCAACGTGTTGGAATATAATAGGTATTGCGACCGCTTGCTACCGGGCTGGATGCTGGATGAATGGCCCTTGGCTCCACCAGAATAGCCAAGGACTTGGACGAGAAACGCCCCGCCAGATCGGGGTTTTTCTTTCTCGGGGGAAAGCCGAGGTAGCGGGATCGCGCGCGCCTCTGCGTTGGCACTCGAATTGTCATTATTCCACCCCTGGCTGTTGGGTGCGGGCGCTCCATCCTGACGCAAGCTTCTACCCTGTTCGACAAGGGCGCTGCCTAGTCTTCGCGCAAGCGGAAGCGCTGGATCTTGCCTGTGGCGGTTTTCGGCAGGACATCAGTGAAGATCACCCGGCGCGGATATTTGTAGGGGGCGATCATGGCTTTAACATGGTTCTGGAGGCGCTTGATGGTGGCCTCGTTCGCAGTCGCGCCCTCGACCAGCACCACATGTGCTTCGACGATCTGCCCGCGCGAGACGTCCGCCGCGCCGATCACCGCGCATTCGAGGACGTCTTCATGGGCCAGAAGGGCCGCCTCGACCTCGGGCCCGGCGATGTTGTAGCCGGACGACAGAATCATGTCGTCCGAGCGCGCGGCGAAATGGAAATAGCCGGCCTTGTCGCGCCAGAAGCTGTCGCCGGTCAGGTTCCAGCCGTCGCGGACATAGTCCTTCTGGCGGTCGGCGTCGTCGAGATACCGGCAGCCGGTGGGGCCACGCACGGCCAGGCGGCCGATCTCGCCCGGGGGCAGTTCCGACATGTCCTCGGCCACGATGCGCGCAGTGTAGCCAGTCACCGGCCGACCGGTGCAGGCGGGCTTCGAATCGCCGAAGCGGTTGGTAATGAAGATATGCAGCATCTCGGTCGCGCCGATCCCGTCCAGCATCGGCTTGCCGGTCTTTTCCATCCATTCCTCATAGACCGGCGCGGGCAGCGTCTCGCCGGCGGAGACCGCCGCGCGCAGGCTGGACAGGTCCGCGCCTTCGTCCATCGCCTTGAGCATCACGCGATAGGCGGTGGGGGCGGTGAAGCAGACGGTGGCCCGGTGCTTTTCGATGATCTCGATCATGTTCGGGGGCGAGGCGTTTTCCAGCAGGACCGCCGTCGCCCCGAAGCGCAACGGAAAGACCGCGAGCCCGCCCAGCCCGAAGGTAAAGGCCAGCGGCGGTGAGCCGACGAAGACATCCTCGGGCGTGACGTTCAGCACCTCTCTCGCGTAGCCGTCGGCGATGATCAGGATGTCGCGGTGAAAGTGCATCGTGGCCTTGGGCTTGCCGGTCGTGCCCGAGGTGAAGCCCAGCAGCGCCACATCGTCCTGTCCGGTCGCCACGGCATCGACGCGCACGGGTTTCGACAGCGCGATGCGGTCGAGTTCGGCGTCGTGATTGGCAGTGCCGTCGAAACCGACCACGGTCTTCAGAAAGCCCGAGGTCTTGGCGCAGGTCGCGAGTTCATCCATGATCCGCGTATCGCAGAGTGCATGGCTGATCCGTGCCTTGTCGACGATCGCAGTCAACTCGCCCGCGCGCAGCATCGGCATGGTGTTGACGACCACTGCGCCCGCCTTGGTGGCGGCCAGCCAGCAGGCAACCATCGCCGGGTTGTTGGCCGACCGGATCAGGACGCGGTTGCCGGGCTTGACGCCGAAATCCTCGACGAGCGCATGGGCAAGGCGGCTGGTCCAGTCGGCGAGTTCCTTGTAGGTGCGCGACCGGCCGTTGCCGATCAGCGCGACGTGATCGCCGTAGCCCTGCTCGACCATGCGATCGGTCAGTTCGACCGCGGCGTTCAGCCGGTCCGGATAGTCGAAACCATCGAGATGCAACTCGGGCCACAGGTTTTTCGGGGGCAGGTTGTCGCGCGCGAAGCTGTCGACATGGGCGCTTTGTCCCGGCATGGGCGTACTCTCCTTGCGGGTATCAGTCAGGGACGACGGCGGTGGCTTCGATCTCGACGCGGGCGCGATCCTCGACCAGGCCCGCCACCTGAACCAGCGCCATCGCCGGAAAGTTGCGGCCCAGATGCTTGCGGTAGACGCGGCCGAGTTGGGGCAGGCTGGCAAGGTATTCCTGCTTGTCGACGACGTACCAGGTCAGCCGCACCAGATGCTCGGGACCGGCGCCGCCCTCGGCCAGCACGGCCACGATGTTGGCGAGCGTCTGGTCGACCTGCGCCAGAAAGTCGTCGGTTTCGAATTCCTGGTCGGCGTTCCACCCGATCAGCCCGCCCAGAAACAGCAGGCGTCCGCGCGCGGCAATGCCGTTGGCATAGCCGGGCGTCGCTTTCCAATGGGACGGGTGCAGGACGTCGTGGATCATGGCTGTTCCTCCAGATGGGCGGCGAGCTCGGCGCGCAGATAGTCGGGCCAGGGCATGCTGCGCCCGTCGCGGGCGACCCAGACCAGCCGCTGGCGCGCGCTGAGGCGGGTGGTCGCGTCCGGTCCCGTTGCGGCGTGAGTCAGATCGAGCGAGCTGCGCCCCAGCGTTTCTACGGAAAGGTCGAAGCGCAGCAGATCCCCAAGCTTCGAGGGATTGCGAAATTCAATCTCGAAACGCACGGTGGGCACGCCCTGGCGGTCTGCGAACATCAGCTTTTCCCACGGGTAGTCGAGCACGTCGCGGAAGAAGTTTTCGACCTGGCTGTTCAGGATCTCGAAATAGCGCGCGAAGAAGACGATGCCGGCGGGGTCGCAATGGTTGAATTCGATGCGGATGTCGCGCGAATACATCAGTTCGCCCCCAGAAGCTGGCGGGCGATGACCACCCGCTGCACGTCCGAGGCGCCCTCGTAGATGCGCAGCGCGCGGATTTCGCGATAGAGGCTTTCGACAATGAAGCCCTTGCGCACCCCGTCGCCGCCGAACAACTGCACGGCGGTGTCGATGACCTGCTGCGCGGTCTCGGTGGCGTGCAGCTTGGCCATCGCGGCCTCGCGGGTGATGCGCGCGGCGCCCATGTCGCGGGTCCAGGCGGCGCGGTAGACCAGCAGCGCCGAGGCGTCGATCCCCAGCGCCATGTCGGACAGATGGCCCTGCACCATCTGCAGATCGCCGAGCGGTGCGCCGAAAAGCTGGCGGTTCTTCACCCGCGCCAATGCCTCGTCGAGCGCGCGGCGGGCAAAGCCCAAGGCCGCGGCGCCCACCGAGGAGCGGAAGACATCGAGCACCGCCATCGCCTGCTTGAACCCCGCCCCAGCGGTGCCGATCAGGGCGTCATCGGGCAGAAAGACGTCGTTCAGCCGGAAATGCGCTAGCGGATGCGGGGCGACCACCTCGATCCGCTCGAGGATCTCGAACCCCTCGACCGTGGCCGGCATCAGGAACGCGGAGAGCCCTCGCGCGCCCGGTGCTTCTCCAGTGCGGGCGAACAGGGTGTAGACATCGGCGATGCCGCCGTTCGAGATATAGGTCTTCTCGCCGTTCAGCCGCCAGCCGCCGGGCACCTTGGTCGCCGTCAGCGTCGAATTGGCGACATCCGAGCCCGAGCCCGGCTCGGTCAGCGCGAAGGCCGAGATCGCCGCGCCCGCGCGGGTCTTGGCCAGCCACGCGCGTTGGTCGTCGCTGCCAAACAGGCTCACCGTGCCCATGCCCAGCCCCTGCATGGCGAAGGCGAAATCGGCCAGCCCGTCATGGCGCGCCAGCGTTTCGCGGCTCAGGCACAGCGTCCGCAGGTCGAACGCGGTGCCCTGGTCAGTGCCGGTGGGGTCGAGCCAGCCGTCCCGGCCCAGATCGGCGACCAGTTGACGACAGGCGCCATCCACGTCCGAATGATCGACCGGAAGGTTGGCCGCGCACCAAGCGTCCAGCGCCTGTGCCCAGTCGCGGTGCCGGTTCTCGAAAAAAGGCCAGTCGAGATAGCTGCGATCAGCCATGTTGTCTCCCATTTGGGTCCGGGGAGGTCCAGGAGGGGCGCGGGCGCCCCTCCTGGCGCGGGGGGTTGCGGGGGGCGAGCAGCCCCCCGCATGCCGCTTGTCAATTCCCCTCGAAGACCGGTTTCTCCTTTGCCGCGAAGGCCCGATAGGCACGGGCGAAATCCTGCGTCTGCATGCAGATGGCCTGGGCCTGCGCCTCGGCCTCAATCGCCTGTTCCAGCCCCATCGACCACTCGTGATTCAGTTGCGTCTTGGTCATCATATGGGCGAAGTTCGGCCCCGCCGCGATCCGCTGCGCCAGATCCGTTGCCGCCCCTTCAAGTTCGCCGGCGCCATGAAGCGCATTCCAGAACCCCCAGGCCAGACCCTCGTCCGCGCTCATCGACCGGCCGGTATAGAGCAGTTCCGCCGCCCGCCCCTGACCGATGATTCGGGGCAGCATCGCGCAGGCGCCCATGTCGCAGCCGGCCAGCCCGACGCGGGTGAAGAGGAACGCGGTCTTCGCCTCGGGCGTGGCCAGGCGCAGGTCAGCGGCCATGGCCAGGATCGCGCCGGCGCCCACGCAGATGCCGTCGACCGAGGCGATCACGGGTTTTCCGCAGCCCAGGATCGCCTTGACCAGATCGCCCGTCATCCGGGTGAAGGCTAGCAGTTCCGGCATCTCCATGCCGACCAGCGGTCCGATGATCTCGTGCACGTCGCCGCCCGAGCAAAAGTTGCCCCCGTTCGACGCAAGGATCACGACGTCCACGTCCCGCGCATAGGGCAGCGCGCGGAAGGTGTCGCGCAACTCGGCATAGCTGTCAAAGGTCAGCGGGTTCTTCCGCTCCGGCCGGGCAAGGCGGATCGTGGCGATGCGCTCGGCCACGGTCCATTCGAAATGTTGCGGCGCCAGATTGGGCAATTCGGTCATGTTCGCTCCTTATCGCTCGGCAGGGTGCGGCGCAGCACGTCGCGCAGCGTGTCCAGATCCTGGGAGTCGAGATCGCCGAAGAGCGCATCCAGGCGCTCCTCGTGCCCCTGCGCCATCGTCTCGAAGCTGGTGGTGCCCTTGGGTGTCAGCGCGACATGCACGGTGCGGCGGTCGTTCGGCGCGGGCGACCGGCGCACCAGACCGTCCTTTTCCAGCCGGTCGACGACCGCGGTCGCGTTACCGTTCGACACCAGCAGCAGCCGCGAGAGTTCCGACATGGTCATCGTGTCGGCCCGCCGATGCAACGCGGCCATCACGTCGAATCGGGGCAAGGTTGTTTCATGTTCGCGGCGCAGGTAGTCGCGCAGGTCGGCCTCGACCGTGCGGATGACCCGCAGCAGCCGAAGCCACAGCCGAAGGCGGCGTTTCGACAGCGGCGTTGCGAGGATGGGATCGGGCATCACACCTCTCCACCCGATACCGATAGGGCGTGACCATTGACCATCGAAGCCGCTGGCGACGCGAGGAAAAGTGCTGCTGCGGCGATTTCCTCGACATCGATCATCCGGCCCATCGGGTTGTCCGTAACCACCTGCGCCACCGCTGCTTCTCGGCTCAGATCGAACCGCTTCTGCACCGCGTCGACCGCGGCCTGACCGAGCGGCGTATCGACGAAGCCCGGGCAGATCGCATTGCAGGTGATGCCGCGTTTCGCCACCTCCAGCGCGACCGACCGCACCAGACCCAGTACGCCATGCTTGGCCGCGGCATAGGCGGCGATGGTCGGCCCACCCTTCAGGCTGGCGGTCGAGGCCATGGCGATCAGCCGTCCGCCATCGCCCATCCCCTCGAGCGCCGCGCGGAAGGTCAGGAACGTGCCGGTCAGGTTTGCCGACAGCGTCTGGTTCCACTGCTCGAGCGTGATTGATCGCAGCTTTCCGGCGGCGCCGCCGCCGGCATTAGCCACGACCACGTCATAGGGCGCGTCGAAGAGCGTGGCTACCTGCGCCTCCTGGGTGATGTCGACCAGGCGGCAGTCCATCCCGCGTCCGCCATCGGTTTCCTGCAGGGGTTCGCGCCGCCGCCCGGCAATGGTCACGTGACACCCCTCGGCAGCGAAGCCGCGCGCCACCGCGCGGCCGATGCCCGAGCCACCGCCGGTCACCAGGACCCGTTTGCCCGCCAGCCCGGTCATGCCCGCAGCACTTCCTGCTCCCGCTCGGCCAGGCGGCGCATCTGGTCGCGCCCGGCGAGGTAGGGAAGCGGCCAGTCGGTCGCCGAGTCGCCCAGGGCGACGGCCGAATGCAGCGTCCAGTAGGGGTTCGACAGATGCGGGCGCGCCAGGCAGACCAGGTCGGCACGCCCGGCCATCAGGATCGAGTTGACGTGATCGAACTCGTAGATGTTGCCCACGGCCATCGTCTTGATTCCCGTCTCGTTGCGGATCCGATCGGAGAAGGGCGTCTGGAACATGCGGCCGTAGACGGGTTGGGCCTCGGTCGAGGTCTGCCCGGCGCTGACGTCAATGATGTCGGCGCCGGCATCGTGGAACGCTTTCGCGATCTGCACGGCCTCCTCCGGCGTCACGCCGTCCTCACCGACCCAGTCATTGGCCGAGATGCGGACCGAGAACGGCTTTTCCGCGGGCCAGGCGTCGCGCATCGCCCGGAAAACCTCCAGCGGGTAGCGCAGGCGGTTCTCCAGGTTGCCGCCGTAGTCGTCGCTGCGGATGTTCGACACGGGGCTGATGAAGCTGGAGATCAGGTAGCCGTGGGCGGCGTGCAACTCGACCATGTCGAAGCCCGCGCGCGCCGCCATCTTGGTCGAGGCCACGAATTCCGCCGTGACCCGGTCCATGTCGGCGCGCGTCATCTCGCGCGGGACGGTGTTCTGCGGCGACCAGGGCAGGGGGCTGGCGCTCATCACCTCCCAGTTGCCCTCACTCAGGGGGGCGTCCATTTCCTCCCATCCCAGCTGGGTGGAGCCCTTGCGGCCCGAGTGGCCGATCTGCATGCAGATCTTCGCCTGGCTTTCGGCATGGACAAAATCGACGATCCGGCGCCAGGCCGCCTCGTGTTCGGGCGCGTAGAGGCCCGGGCAGCCGGGGGTGATGCGACCCTCGGGCGAGACGCAGGTCATCTCGGTATAGATCAGCCCGGCGCCGCCCTTGGCGCGCTCGCCCAGATGCACGAGGTGCCAGTCGGTCGGGTTGCCATCGACGGCCCGGTATTGCGCCATGGGCGAGACGACGACGCGGTTGATCAGGTCCATGTCGCGCAGCTTGAAGGGGGCGAACATCGGCGCACGGCCCAGCGTGCCGCCGGCCTGTTCCTGAAACCAGTCCTCGGCCGCGCGCAGCCAGTCGGGGTCGCGCAGGCGCAGGTTCTCGTGGCTGATCCGCTGGGATCGGGTCAGCAGCGAATAGGCGAATTGCGGGGGCGGCATGTCGAGGTAGCGCTCCACCTCCTCGAACCATTCGAGGCTGTTGCGCGCGGCGGACTGGGTGCGCAGCACCTCTAGCCGGCGCTCGTCCTGATACCGCTCGAAGGCGCGTTCAAGGGTGGGTTCGCTGTGCAGGTATTCGGCCAGCGCGATGGCCGAATCGAAGGCCAGCCGCGACCCCGAGCCGATCGAGAAATGCGAGGTCGCCGCCGCGTCGCCCATCAGCACGACGTTCTCGTGGTACCACCGTTCGCAGACGATGCGGGGAAACTGCATCCACACGGCCGAGCCGCGCAGATGCGCGGCGTTCGACATCAGTTCATGGCCGTCCAGATGCCCCTCGAATATCTTGCGGCAGGTCTCGACCGTCTCTTCCTTCGTCATGTGCTCGAAACCCCAGCGGTCCCAGGTCTCGGGCAGGCATTCGACGATGAAGGTCGCGGTGGTGTCGTCGAACTGGTAGACATGCGCCCAGACCCAGCCGTGTTCGGTCTTCTCGAAGATGAAGGTGAAGGCGTCGTCGAATTTCTGATGCGTTCCCAGCCATACGAACTTGCAGCGGCGGATGTCGACATCGGGTTTGAAGACGTGCTCGTATTCCTGTCGGATGCGGGAGTTGATCCCGTCCGTGGCGACGACGACGTCGTAGTCCTTGCGATAGCTTTCGGCGCTGTCGAACTCGGTCTCGAAGCGCAGGTCAACGCCCAGTTCGCGCGCGCGCTCTTGCAGCAGGATCAGCATCTGCTTGCGCCCGATCCCGGCAAAGCCATGCCCGCCGGACACCGTGCGCACACCGTCGTGGACCACGGCGATATCGTCCCAATAGGCAAAGTGGTCGCGGATCGCCTCGGTCGACTTCGGGTCGTTCACCTGCATCTTCGACAGCGCGTCGTCCGACAGCACCACGCCCCAGCCGAAAGTGTCGTTGGCGCGGTTGCGTTCCATCACCGTCACCTCGTGCGACGGGTCGCGCAGCTTCATCGAGATGGCGAAGTAAAGGCCGGCTGGCCCGCCGCCGAGACAGAGGATCTTCATGAGCGACTCCCTTAGCGCTGCCCGCAGATTGGCAGCTTCGCGCCTATATTTCAATCTTGAAATGATGGGCGCGCGGGAACGCTGATGCGCTTTCAGAAAAGCGGCGGCAACTGGATAAGGCTCAAGGGGCCAAGGGACAGGGTGCCTTCGCGCAGGGTCAGCGAAAGTTCGATCAGGTCTGGCGAGTCGGCGGCGGCCATGCCGGCCAGCATCGGCCGCAGGACCCCGGCCTGATTCGCATCGATGAGACCCGCCTCGGCCAGTCGCTGCAGAAGCGCGGGCCAGCCGGTCACGCGCAGGGTCAGGGGTCCGGACAGCCTGCCGTTTGCATCGGGCTCGACCTCGCCGGTGGCGTCAAGATCGACCCCATCAAAGCGTACCCGCGCCCCGGTCAGGGCAACCGCGACCGGACGGGGCAGGGGGCCTTCCAGCGTGGTGCGGTCCAGCGGGCGATCGAACTGCGTGCGACCTTCCAGCCGCAGCGCGTCAAAGCGGCGCGGCCAGTTCCCCTCCGGATCGAAGTCGTCCATCCAGGCCGGGTCGGGAAAGACCGTCTCAAGTTCAGCCACCACCTCATGCAGGCGCGCGTCCTGCGACCGGCTGGCGATGCGCAGCGCATCCGCGGTGTGCGTCGCGCCATCGGTCTGCAAGCGCGGCTCGGTCGCCACCAGCGCCATTCGTTCCAGCGGCAGGGACAGCCCTGGGGTCATGACCAGGCTTGCGCGCGCGTCTTCTGTATGCAGGGACGCGGTATGCCCGGCGATGGTGAACTGCTGATCGTTCGGAAAGACCACGATCAGGTGATGCGGCTTGTAGCTGAGCGCGAAGACCTGGACGAAAGGCGCCTGCCAGCGGGCGTCGCCCCCCGTCAGTTGCGGCGCGTCGATCGTCAGGTCGAAACGGTTCGGAAACCCGCGGACGCTGTGCGCATCGGCCACGAAATTCGGGCTTTCGACCAGCGACTGCGCAACGGCCCGGTCCAGCGCGCGCGCACCGACGAACCAGTAGGCGCCCCACGTGGACGCCACCACCACGGCCAGGATTGCCAGAATGCGCAGCATTCGCCCCTCTTTCGTTCCCAACGCCCTTGGTGTTTACATCCCAGCGGCGGCGCCGACCAGTGCCGCAATGGAGGTACGCGTGGAGCCTTTCTGGGTTTTCGGTTACGGATCGCTTCTGTGGGATCCCGGCTTTGCCTGGACGTCGCGCCGGCTTGCGCGGCTTGACGGGTATCATCGATCCTTCTGCATGCGCTCGATCCACCACCGCGGCACGCCCGAGGCGCCGGGCCTGGTTCTGGCGCTTGATGCCGCGCCGGACGCGGTCTGCCATGGCATCGCCTTCGAGCTGGCCCCCGAGATCGCCGAGGAAACGCTGGAATACCTGCGTGCGCGCGAACTTATCTCGGCCGCCTATCTGGAAACGGTCGGGACCCTCACGCTGGACGATGACACGCAGATCGAGGCGCTGGTCTACGTGATCGACCGCGCGCACTGGCAGTATTGCGGCGGCCTGCCCCTGGACGAACAGGCCGCGATCATCGCCCGGGCCGAGGGCGGACGCGGCGCGAATCGCGACTATCTCTATCAGACAGCCGCGCATCTGGCCGAACTTGGCCTTGCCGATCCGGACCTTGAATGGCTTTCCAGCCGGGTGCGCGCGTTGACGCAGCCATAGTTACCGGTTGGCAAGCGGCCTTGTTCTCAATAGGTTCAGGCGAAAGACCCTGAGGGCGAGACAGTATGGCAAGACAGGTGAGAACGGGGTCGCTGGGTCCGATCGGCGGCGTGCAGTTCAGCCAGCCGGTACGCCAGATCACGCTCATGCTTCTGTCGCTGGCGCTGGTCGGCATCGGCGTCTACATCGCCTTTCCGCGCGTCTCGGGGATCTTCTTCGCCAACCTCTGGCTGAACGGCTTCATCTTTCTGGTGTTCCTGATCGGGGTCTTCGTCGCCTTCTGGCAGGTGATCCAGTTGTCGACCTCGGTCCGCTGGATCGAGGATTTCGCGTCCGAGCGCCCCGGCCATCAGATCACCGTCGCGCCTCGCCTGCTGGCGCCGCTCGCGTCCCTGCTCAGGTCTCGCGGCAAGCAACAGACGCACATCAGTTCGACCTCGGCGCGCTCGATCCTTGAATCCGTGGCGACGCGGATCGACGAGGAACGCGACATCACCCGCTATCTGGTGAGCCTCCTGATCTTCCTCGGTCTCTTGGGCACGTTCTACGGCCTCGCGACCTCGGTCCCAGCGGTGGTCGAGACGATCCGCTCGCTCGCCCCGCAGGAGGGGGAGACCGCGCTGTCCGGCTTCGGTCGCCTCATGACCGGGCTCGAAGCGCAGCTCGACGGCATGGGCGTGGCGTTCTCCTCGTCGCTGCTGGGACTGGCGGGGTCGCTGGTCGTGGGCCTGCTGGAGCTTTTCGCCGGCCATGGGCAGAACCGCTTCTACCGTGAACTGGAGGAATGGCTTTCCTCGATCACCCGCCTCGGCTCGGCGGCGGTCGAGGGGGAGGGCGGCGAGGCCGGCAACCTGGGCGCGCTGGCCGTCGTGCTGGACAGCATGACCGACCAGTTGCAGATGATGCAGGCGCGCCAGGCCGATGCCGAGTTCGGACGCCGCCGCACCGAGGAAGGCCTGGCCGCCCTGGCCGAGGCCGTGAGCCGCCTGCATCAGCGCCTTGAGGGCGATGGTGGAACCTCCGTCGCGCTGGAGCGCCTGGCCGAGGGGCAGGAGCGCCTGATCCAGCTTCTCGCCGGGCGCGAGGATGCCGACGAGCCGCATATCGAGGCGGAGACCCGCCTGCGGCTGCGCTCCATGGACGTCCAACTGCTGCGCATCCTCGAGGAACTGAGCGCCGGCCGTCAGGAGAGCATGGCCGATCTGCGAAGCGATCTGGCAGCCTTGACCCAGGCAGTTCGTCTGCTGGGCCGCCATCCGCCATCGATGATCGGGCCGCGTCGGGATGACGGGCCGGGGCACGGGGGCTAGGCATGTCGCTTTCCCGCCGCTCGGGCCAGCGATTCTCGACCGCGATCTGGCCGGGGTTCGTCGATGCGATGACGGCGCTCTTGCTGGTGCTGATCTTCGTCCTGTCGATCTTCATGATCGTGCAGTCCGTCCTGCGCGAAACCATCACCACGCAGGACAGCGAACTGGAGGGGCTGGCATCGCAGGTGTCGTCCTTGACCGATGCGCTGGGGCTGTCTCGCGCGCGGGTCGAGGCGCTGGAAGGCGAAGTCACCGAGCTGTCCGACGACCTCTCGGCGATGCGCGAGACCGCCCGCGCGCAGGAGGGGCAGATCGCCGCGCTCGGCCGGTCCCTGGCCCAGCGAGAGGGCGAGTTGCGCGCCGCCCGCGATGACATCACGGCGTTCGAGGCACGCATTGCAGGCCTGATCGCCGAACGGGCGGAACTGTTCCAGATCGTCGAGGAACTGGAAGGCGAGCGCGACACGGCACTGTCCGAAGGCGAGGCGCTGTCGCAGGCGCTGGCACTGGCCCGCGATGAACTCGATGCCGCCGCCGAGGCCGCCCGGCTGGATGCCGCCCGCCGCGAAGCCGTCGAAGCCGCATTGGCCGAGATGCGCACCCGGGCAGAGGAAGGCGAAGCGAGCCTTGCGCAGATGCTGGCCCGGTTGGAGGCGCGCGACGCCGAACTGGCAAGCCTTTCGGAACGCGAGGCCGCGCTGGCGGCCGAGGCCGAGGCGTTGAGCGAGTCTCTGGCCGAGACCGAGGAAGCGCGCGAGGCCGCCGCCGCCCGCGCGGCGGCACTGGACGAGGAACTGTCCGAGGCGGAGCAAGCGCGCCTGGCCGAACTCGCCGCCGCCGAAGCCCTGCGCGCCCGCCTCTCTGCCACCGAGGCCGCCCTGACCGAGGAGGAAACGGCGCGCCTGGCCGAGATGGCCGCGGCCGAGGCCCTGCGTCAGCGGTTGGCCGAATCCGATACCGAACTGACGGCCATGACCATGGCGCTGGAGGCCGAGCGCGCGCGCGCCGAGCAAACGCTGACCCTGCTGGCGGCGGCCAATCTGGCACGAGCCGAGGCCGAGGCCCTGGCCGAGGATCGCCTGACCGAGGCCGAGGAGCGTGCCGCGATGCTGGCGATGGCACGTACGCAGCTTTCCCAGGCCGAGGAGATGTCCGAGGCCGAACAACGGCGGCTGGCGCTGCTCAACGAACAGGTGGCGGCGCTGCGGTCGCAGGTGTCAAACCTTCAGGACTTGCTGGGTGAATCGCGTTCGCGCGAGGCCGAAGCGCAGACGCAGATCGAAAGCCTTGGTAGCGAACTCAACGTTGCCTTGGCGCGCGTCGCTTCCGAACAGGCCCAACTGGCCGAGGAACAGCGCCGCCGCGCCGAACTGGAGGAAGCCGAACGCCAGCGGCTTGAGGAGGAGGCGCGCCAGCTTGAACGCTACCGCTCTGAATTCTTCGGCCAGATGCGCGACATCCTCGCCGGCCGGGAGGGGGTGCGCATTGTCGGGGACCGTTTCGTGTTCTCGTCGGAAGTGTTGTTCGAGCCCGGTTCGGCCGACCTCGCCGCCGAAGGACGCTCGCAGATCGCCAATGTGGTGGCGATCCTGTCGGAAGTCGCGCGCGTGATCCCCGAACAGATCGACTGGATCCTGCGGGTGGACGGGCATACCGATGATGTCCCCATCGCCCCCGGCGGGCGCTGGTCAAACAACTGGGAGCTGAGCCAGGCGCGCGCGCTGTCGGTCGTGATCTACATGATCGAGGATTTGGGCTTTCCGCCCGGCAGGCTGGCGGCGACGGGCTTCGGTGAATACCGGCCCGTGAACCCGGGCAGCAGCCCGGGCGCGCGCGCGCAGAACCGGCGGATCGAATTGAAGCTGACCGAGCGGTGAGCCGGAATCGAAAGACGCCGCCGTAGGTCTACGGCGGCGTTCTCGGTTGATTCTGGGTTCTTCGTGGCCTCAGTCGGCGGTCAGAAGCGGTGGCTTGCTGCCGCTGATCCGTGGCTTGTCGGACTCCTCGACCTGCAACTCGATCTTGTCGTCGCGCAACACGACGCGCACGACGCCGCCCTTAACCAGGCGACCGAAGAGCAATTCCTCGGCAAGCGGTTTCTTCACGTTCTCCTGGATGACGCGGGCGAGCGGACGAGCGCCCATCTTGTCGTCATAGCCCTTCTCGCCCAGCCAGGCTGCGGCTTCATCCGACAGCTCGAACGTCACGTTGCGGTCCATGAGCTGCGCTTCCAGCTGCAGGACGAATTTCTCGACCACCCGCATGATCGTCTCCTGCCCCAGCGGTGCGAAGCTGATCACGGCATCCAGCCGGTTGCGGAATTCGGGCGTGAAGGTCCGTTCGATCGCGGCGGTGTCCTCGCCCTCGCGCCGTTCGCGACCAAAGCCGATCGCCGACTTCGCGAGTTCAGCCGCACCGGCGTTCGAGGTCATGATCAGGATCACGTTGCGGAAATCGACCTGCCGGCCGTTGTGATCGGTCAGCTTGCCATGGTCCATCACCTGCAGCAGGATGTTGTAGACGTCCGGATGCGCCTTCTCGATCTCGTCCAGCAGAAGCACGCAGTGCGGATGTTGGTCGACACCGTCGGTCAGCAGGCCGCCCTGGTCGAAACCGACATAGCCCGGCGGCGCGCCGATCAGGCGCGAAACCGCGTGTTTCTCCATGTACTCCGACATGTCGAACCGCAAAAGTTCCACGCCCAGCGACGCCGAAAGCTGCTTGGCGACCTCGGTCTTGCCGACGCCGGTCGGGCCGGCGAACAGGTAGTTGCCGATCGGCTTTTCCGGCTCGCGCAGGCCGGCGCGCGCCAGCTTGATGGCCGAGCTCAGCGCCTCGATCGCCTTGTCCTGACCGAAGACGACGCGCTTGAGGGTCGTCTCCAGATCGCGCAGCACCTCGGCATCGTCTTTTGATACGTTCTTCGGCGGGATGCGGGCGATCTTGGCCACCACCGCCTCGATCTCCTTGGGCGAGATGGTCTTGCGCCGCTTGGCGACCGGCAGCAGGTGCTGCGCCGCGCCGGCCTCGTCGATCACGTCGATCGCCTTGTCGGGCAGCTTGCGGTCGTTGATGTAGCGCGCCGCCAGTTCCACCGCGACCTTGATCGCGTCATTGGTGTAGCGCAGCTCGTGGTGCTTTTCGAAATAGGGCTTCAGTCCCATCAGGATCTTGATCGAATCCTCGACCGAGGGCTCGTTCACGTCGATCTTCTGGAACCGCCGCGACAGGGCGCGATCCTTCTCGAAATGCTGGCGGAATTCCTTGTAGGTGGTCGAGCCCATGCAGCGCAGCTTGCCGCCCTGCAGCGCGGGCTTGAGCAGGTTCGATGCATCCATCGCCCCGCCCGAGGTCGCCCCGGCACCGATCACGGTATGGATCTCGTCGATGAAAAGCACCGCGTCGGGGTGCTCCTCCAGTTCCTTCATGACCGATTTCAACCGCTCCTCGAAATCGCCGCGGTAGCGCGTGCCGGCCAGCAGCGCCCCCATGTCGAGCGAGAAGATTGTCGATTTCGACAGGATCTCGGGGGTGTCGCCATCGACGATCTTCTTGGCCAGCCCCTCGGCGATGGCCGTCTTGCCGACACCGGGATCGCCGACCAGAAGCGGGTTGTTCTTGCGCCGGCGGCACAGCACCTGGATGCAGCGCTCGACCTCGGCCGCGCGCCCGATCAGGGGATCGACCTCGCCCTTCTTGGCCTTGGCGTTCAGGTCCACGCAAAACTTCGCCAGCGCCGAATCCTTCGCCTCGCCCTTGGCGGCATTCGCCGCCTCGGCCTGCGGCTCCTCGGCGCCACTGACCGGGCGGCTTTCGGAAAAGCCGGGGTTCTTGGCCACGCCGTGGGCGATGAAGTTGACCGCGTCGTAGCGCGTCATGTCCTGCTCCTGCAGGAAATAGGCCGCGTTCGACTCGCGCTCGGCAAAGATGGCGACCAGCACGTTCGCGCCCGTCACCTCGTTGCGGCCGGAGCTTTGCACATGGATCGCCGCGCGCTGGATCACCCGCTGGAACGCCGCGGTCGGCACCGCTTCGGAGCCTTCGACATCGGTGACCAGCGTCGACAGGTCATCCTCGATGAAATCCTGGAGCGTCTTGCGCAGGTCGTCCAGATCGACGTTGCACGCCTGCATCACCCGCGCCGCGTCGGGCTCGTCGATCAGCGCCAGCAACAGGTGCTCCAGCGTCGCCAGTTCATGGCGCCGGGTGTTGGCCAGCGCCAGCGCGCCGTGGATCGCCTGTTCTAGGGTCGAGGAAAACGATGGCACGGGTCTGCTCCTTTTTATGGTGCTGCGGGGCCGTCCTTGGACGGCCCGGTTGTCAGCGCGGCACCCCGGGCCGGTCGAGATCAGCGTGGGGGTGCAAGGTTAAAGTTTGGTTTTCCGAGCGTCGCTTCAAGGGAAATCCACAGAAGGGCACAAAAAAACACGTTCCGGTCGCGCACGAGATGGTGAAAGCGCGCCGCGCGGGCATCAGGCGGCATCCTTTCGACGCCGGATTTCCGCAAAGACTTCCAGCGGGGTCGCGCCCGGCCGGCCGGCGGATTCGGCAACCTCGGGCAGATGCACGCGCAGATACGGATTGAGCGCCTTTTCCGAGGCCAGCGTCGTGCCGGTCGTCGGCAGGCCCTTTTCGGCGAGTTGCGGCAACTCGGCCTGCCGTGCGGCCAAGGCATCGGCGTCGGGGGCGTAGTTCGCCGCGAAGGCCAGGTTTGCCGCGGCGTAATCGTGCCCGCTGTAGATACGCGTGTCTGCCGGCAACTTCGCAAACCGGGCGATGGTGGCGAACATGTCCGCCGCGGTCCCTTCGAAAAGGCGCCCGCAGCCATGCGTCATCAGGCTGTCCGCCGAAAAGAGCGCCTCGAGGCCGGGAAAGTGAAAGGCGACATGGCCCAGCGTGTGCCCCGGCGCGTCGAAGACCTTGCAGCCGCCGTCCATCAGCGCGTCGCCCGGCGTGAAGGCGTGGTCGAGCGCGGGCAGGCGTTCGCGGTCCGCGCGATTGCCCAGTATCGGGGCCGGGTGCTTGTCGAGGATCCCCGAAAGACCTTCGACATGATCCCAGTGGTGATGCGTCAGCAGGACGCGCGCCAGACGCCAGCCGCTTCGGTCCAGCGCATCAAGGATTGGGTCGGCTTCGGGCGCATCGATCAGGGTCGCGGCGTCGGTCGCCGGGTCGTGGACCAGAAACGCGTAGTTGTCCTTCAGGCAACGGATGATGCGGATCTCTTTGCTCATGGTGTCCCTTCCGTTGGTCGGGGGCGGGCGCGGGGCTTTGCAAACGCGCCGGGATGTTGCAGGGTCAGTCTGGTTCATGCCAGAGCGGAGCGCAATGCACCTCGACGTTCACGTTTTGCGCGACTTCTACTACCGGACCGAACTGGGCCGGGCAGCCCAGAAGGGCGTGCGCGATCAGCTGGTCGAGATCTGGGGCTCCACCCGCGGGATGACAGTCGCCGGCTACGGTTTCGCGGTTCCGCTGCTGCGGCCGTTTCTGCAAGAGGCGACGCGCGTGATCGGCCTGATGCCGGGTCCGCAGGGCGTCATGCACTGGCCGGCGGATGGCCTCAATCATTCGGTCCTGACCGACGAGGCCCGCTGGCCGCTGGCGAATGACAGCGTCGACAGGCTGGTCCTGCTGCATGGGCTGGAGACATCGGACCACCCCGCCGCGCTGCTGGACGAGGCGCACCGGGTGCTGGCGCCGCAGGGCCGCGCGCTGGTCATCGTGCCCAGCCGAACCGGGTTCTGGTCCCGGCGCGATGCCACGCCCTTCGGCTTCGGTCGTCCGTATTCACGCAGCCAGATCGAGCGGCTCCTGATCGAATGCGCCTTCGTGCCGTCGGGCCATTCCGCGGCCCTGTTCTTCCCCCCGTTCGAGCGTCGCTACTGGCTCGGCTCCGCGCGCACGCTGGAGCGTCTGGGAAAACGCTATGTCCCGGAGCGGCTGGGCGGGGTGCTGATGGTGGAGGCGATCCGCCGTGACGCCGCGCCAACCCGCCCGGGCCTCAAGGCCGACGCGCGCCGGCCGCTCGCGGTGCTCGAAGGCGTGCCCCACGGCTCGGCCCATCCCGCCTGGATGCAGCAGGGGTGCAACGCAATCCGCCCCGTTGACCTTGCCGGCCGGGGCGTGCCGTATGCCGTCCCAGTCGCGGTTCAAGCCGAGGGTCCAGACGGGTCCGGCGCGCGGGGTTAAGAATTGGTTTCGATCACGACTTTTGTCGTATGAAGTCAATCCGTTGGGCGATTGTCCAAATTTGGACGCCGCCCGCGCCGAACCCTTCCAGGCCCCGAACGGGGCTTATTGCAACCCCGCGCAGAACCGCTGGATACGGCTGCAGGCCTCGCGCAGAACCTCGTCCGAGGTCGCGTAGCTGACCCGGAAATTCGGGCTCAGCCCGAAGGCCGCGCCGAACACCACCGCGACCCCTTCCTCCTCCAGCAGCGCGGTCGCGAAGCTTTCGTCGTCCGCGATCTTCGCCCCGCCGGCCGAGGTCTTGCCGATACAGGCCGAGATGTCGGGATAGACGTAGAAGGCCCCTTCCGGGGTCGGGCAGGTGATGCCCGCTGCCGCGTTCAGCATCTCGACCACCAGGTCGCGCCGGCGCTGGAACGCCTCGCGAAACTCGGGCAGGAAGTCCTGCGGCCCGGTCAGCGCCTCGACCGCAGCGTATTGCGAGATCGAACAGGGGTTCGACGTCGACTGCGACTGGATCGTGCCCATCGCCTTGATCAGTTCGACCGGCCCCGCCGCATAACCGATCCGCCACCCGGTCATCGCATAGGCCTTCGACACCCCGTTGCAGGTCAGCGTCCGCTCATAGAGGCCGGGTTCGACCTGCGCCGGCGTGCAGAACTCGAATTCGTCGAAGACCAGGTGTTCGTACATGTCGTCCGACATCACCCAGACATGCGGGTGGCGCATCAGCACGTCGGTCAGCGCCTTCAGTTCTGCCCGGCCATAGCCCGCACCGGTCGGGTTCGACGGCGAGTTGAAGATGAACCACTTGGTCTTCGGCGTGATCGCGGCCTCCAGCGCTTCGGCGGTCAGCCTGAAGTTCGTCTCGATCCCCGCCGGCACGATCACCGGGGTGCCGCCCGCCAGTTGCACCATGTCGGGGTAGCTGACCCAGTAGGGTGCGGGAATGATGACCTCGTCACCCGGATTGAGCGTCGCCATGAACGCGTTGTAGAGCGTCTGCTTGCCGCCGGTGCCCACGGTGATCTGGTTGGGCGCGTAAGTCAGCCCGTTCTCGCGTTTGAATTTATCGGCTATCGCGGCTTTCAGCTCGGGGATGCCGTCGACGGCGGTATATTTTGTCTTGCCCTCGTCGATGGCACGCTTCGCCGCACCCTTGATGTTTTCCGGCGTGTCGAAGTCCGGCTCGCCCGCGCCCAGGCCGATCACGTCCCGCCCCTCGGCCTTCAGTTCGCGCGCCTTGTTGGTGACGGCGATCGTGGCCGAGGGTTTCACCCGCTTCAGCGTGTCGGACAGCAGGGGCATGTCGCGCTCCGGTTTGATGTTTTCGGCTCAGTCTCATATTGTGCTCCGGACAGGCCATCAAGCGCAAAGACGAAGGATCGAACGATGAGCGAAAGCGACACCTGGTACTCGGAGACGCAGGCGACCCTTGGCGACCGGCTTGCCGCAGCGCGCGAGGCCGCCGGGCTGAGCCAGTCTTCGCTCGCCACGCGGCTTGGCGTGCGACAGAAAACGCTGCGTTCCTGGGAAAGCGATCTTTCCGAACCGCGCGCGAACCGGCTGCAGATGCTCGCAGCCATGCTGGGTGTCTCGCTGCGCTGGCTCCTGACGGGCGAGGGCGAGGGGGTCGACCCACCGGCCCCGACCGACGTATCGAGCGATGCGGCGTTGCTGCAGGCGCTCTCCGATCTGCGCACCATGCGGGGGGAGCTTCTGAAGATGACGGAACGGATGGGCCAACTCGAAAAGCGCCTGCGCAAGCAGATCGAGACAGTCGATGAATGAGGGGCACGACGCCGAACTGCGCCGCTTGCGGATGCGCGCCTGGCGACGTGGCACGCGGGAGATGGATCTGATCCTCGGCCCGTTTGCCGACAGCGCGCTTGCCGCCCTCTCGGATGCCGAACGCGAGAACTTCGACAGATTGCTTTCCGAGAACGATCACGACCTCTACCAGTGGTTGACGGCGCGCATCACGCCAGCAGGTGAAGCTGCGTCGGGGCAGGGGCCGGATCACTACGCAGCGCTTCTCGATCAGATCGCGGCATTCGCCGTCGACCGCTTGCGGGCGACCGGCACCTGACGCGGTGTTGCCTATCCTGCGGAACGGGTTGTTCAGGTTTCGTCAACGATTTCGCGTCTCTGCGAATTCTTCCCTTATTTAACCCGATTTTTGTCTTTGCCGGCCACTTTCCACCTTGGTGTTACTGGTCGGAGAACAGGAATGAGTTACCACCCGCACTTCAAGCCGCCGATTGCAGGCGCGTCGTCAGACGATGTCGAGGGCGCTCAGCCTGAAAGCCAGCCCTCGATGCTTGGGCGCTATCTCGAAAGCCTTGCACTGGTTGAGCGGATGCATCGCTTGTTGCTGGACGTGATCAAGGACGAGTTCGAACGGCTCGGCATCCTCGACATCAACGCCGTGCAGGCCCTCCTGTTGTTCAATATCGGCGAGAACGAGGTGACCGCGGGCGAGCTCAAGACTCGCGGGTACTACCAGGGCTCGAACGTGTCCTACAACCTGAAGAAGCTTGTGGAATCCGGCTACATGCACCATCAGCGCTGCGAAATCGACCGACGCTCGGTACGCGTGCGTCTGACGCAGCAGGGTCGCGATGTGCGAGATGTGGTCGCCAACCTCTTCGTCCGCCACGCGGAAACGCTCGCGTCCAAAGAGGTCTTCTCGCTCGAAGAGATGGAAAACAACAACATGGCCTTGCGCCGACTCGAACGGTTCTGGAGTGAGCAGATTCGCTACATCTACTGAGCCACGCTGACAGCAGACAGCGCTGCGCATGTCTCGTGTACCTGCATAGCGCTGCGATCTCTCGACAGCGCGCAGGGGCACGGGAACGGTTCGGCGGGTTGGGCGTTACCCTTTCGTGCCTGTGACAGGCGATGAACGCGGAGAGACGCCATGCCCCTGACGACCATTCTGATCATTCTTCTCATCCTTCTCCTGATCGGAGCCTTGCCGACATGGGGCTATTCGCGCGGCTGGGGCTACGCCCCGTCGGGCGTCATCAGCGTGATCCTCGTGATCCTGCTGATCATGGCATTGACCGGACGGCTCTGATCCGCGTGGGTGAACTGCGGCCGCGCGGGGCGGTCGAGAACCTCAGACCAGCCGGCTCGTTTCGACCGCGGCGCGCACGAAATCCGCGAACAGCGGATGCGGCGCGAAGGGTTTCGACTTCAGTTCGGGGTGGAACTGGACGCCGATGAACCACGGGTGGCCCGCGTGCTCGACGATCTCGGGCAGGCGACCGTCCGGTGACATGCCCGAGAACTTCAAGCCGCATTCCTCGAGCTTGTCGCGATAGGCGAGGTCGACTTCGTAGCGGTGGCGGTGTCGCTCCTCGATGCGGGTGGTACCATAGACCCGCGCGACCAGCGACCCCTCCGCCAGATGCGCGTCATACGCGCCCAGGCGCATCGTGCCGCCCTTGTCGTCCTCGACCTTGCGCTCGATCAGGTGGTTGCCCTGCACCCATTCCTTCAGGTGATAGACGACGGGGGTGAAGCGCTTGCCGCCGGCTTCGTGATCGAATTCCTCGGACCCTGCGTCCTTCAGCCCGGCCATGTTGCGCGCCGCCTCGATCACCGCCATCTGCATGCCCAGACATATGCCCAGGTAGGGGATCTTCTTCTCGCGCGCCCATTTCGCCGCGCGGATCTTGCCTTCGGTGCCGCGCTCGCCGAAACCGCCGGGCACCAGGATCGCGTGGAACCCTTCCAGATGCGGCGACGGATCCGCGTCCTCGAAAATCTCTGAATCGATCCACTCGGCGCGTACCCGCACCCGGTTGGCCATCCCGCCGTGGGTCAGCGCCTCGGCGATCGACTTGTAGGCATCTTCCAGCTGCGTGTACTTGCCGACGATCGCCACCCGCACCTCGCCCTCGGCATGGTTCAGCCGCTCCATCACGTCTTCCCAGCGGCGCAGGTCGGGCCGCGGTGCGGGCGAGATCATGAAGGCATCGAGCACCGCCTGATCCAGCCCGACCCGGTGATAGGCCATCGGCGCCTCGTAGATCGACGTCAGGTCGTAGGCGGGGATCACCGCTTCGGGCCGGACATTGCAGAAAAGCGCGATCTTGGCGCGTTCCTTCTCCGGGATCGGGTGTTCGGACCGGCAGACCAGCACGTCCGGCGCGATCCCGATGGAGCGCAGTTCCTTCACCGAATGCTGCGTCGGCTTGGTCTTCAACTCGCTCGACGCCGCCAGGTACGGCAGTAGCGTCAGGTGCATGAAGATGCATTGCCCGCGCGGGCGCTCCTGGGCGAACTGGCGGATCGCCTCGAAGAACGGCAACCCCTCGATGTCGCCGACCGTGCCGCCGATCTCGCACAGCATGAAATCGACCTCGTCGTCACCGATGCGCAGGAAGTCCTTGATCTCGTTCGTGACGTGGGGAATGACTTGGATGGTCTTGCCCAGGTAGTCGCCGCGGCGCTCCTTCTCCAGCACGTTCATGTAGATCCGCCCGGAACTGATCGAGTCGGTCTTGCGCGCCGGCACCCCGGTGAAGCGCTCGTAATGCCCGAGGTCCAGGTCGGTCTCGGCGCCGTCGTCGGTGACGAAGACCTCGCCATGCTCGAAGGGCGACATCGTGCCCGGATCGACATTCAGATAGGGGTCGAGCTTGCGCAGGCGGACCGTGAAGCCGCGCGCCTGCAAAAGCGCCCCCAGCGCGGCCGAGGCCAGCCCCTTGCCAAGCGAGGACACAACCCCGCCGGTGATGAACACATACCGTGCCATGCTGAACCCCCGTGCTGCTCGCCTTAAAATTGTGTGCGGTTCACGGGAGTCGAGAAATAGCCCAAACCCGCGCGTTCCGCAATACGGACGCTAGATTATGTTTCGGGGGCGCGAACGCCCCCAATTCCTTGGGCTTAATCCTGACGCGGCGGCAACAGCGGCGCATCGCCGGTTGTCGGCGGCAGTTGCACATCGGGCAGGCCGGGAACCTGCTGCGGCGCCGTCGGCTCGCGCTGCACGCCGATCCGGTCCAGGACCGAACTGTCGGCGCTTTGCTGCGCGGCGATGACGGTCAGCGTGATCGAGGTGGCGATGAAGGCCACGGCGAATCCCCAGGTCAGTTTCGCCAGCCCGGTCAGCGGCGGCCGCCCGCCCTGCGCCCCGGTCGACCCCCCGATGCCCAGCCCGCCGCCCTCGGACCGCTGCAGCAGAACCACGCCGATCAGCGACAGCGCCAGCAGCAGGTGGATGATCAGGACGACGTTTTGCATCTAGAGGGGCCTTCGGAATGTTCAGCGGCGTATCTAGGCAAATCCACATCGCCCCGCAACCCTGGAAGCGTTCGGGTCCGCAACGAAGATTCCGACATGCCCCCGCGCCGGCAGGGCGCAGGGGGTGCTGTCGATCAGGCCCGGCTTCTGCGCCGCAGCAGCACCAGCGTGCCCAGGGCGGCCAGCAGGACGGGCAGGGCCGCGGGCAGCGGGATCGGCACCGGGGGCCGGAAGAAGCCGCGGATCTCGCCCGGCGGGTAGGCCGTGCTGTGGATGTTGAAATAGGCACGTCCCGACATCAGGTGCCCCAGCAGCGCCGCCTCCGCAACAAGCGGATCTCCGAAACCCTGGACCGTCAGATAGGGCAGGCTGTAGGTCGCGCTGTCCGACGTATCGAACGTGTTCAGGTAGGTGCCTGCCGTCACGCCGCCCGGAAACCCGGTCAGCGTCGGCGGCTGGACCGCGACACCGACATTGCCCGTAAAGGGCAGCGCGGTGGGCGCGTGGATATGCGCAACCGTCGTCGGCGCGACAAGGCCGGCGAATTCGGCATACACTTCCAGCGTATGCGCGATCGTGTCGAGGATCACCCGCGCGAACCCGGTACCGGGCGAGTCGTTCGGCGGTTCCTCGTTCGGGCCGGTGAGCGTGGCTTCGAACGTGTAACTCGCCGCCGTCGCAGGCGGCGCGGGCAACGACAGGGCAGCGATGGTAAGCAGGGCAGCAAGAAAACGAACGGACATCGATCTTCCTCCCATGGGGCCTGAATGGCGCGCCCATTCTAGCATGGCGCCGGCATTTCACGCAGGGGATTTGCGTCGCCCGCGCCTCCTCCTGCCCGGGACGCACGAATTTCGGTTTCGCCCCCGCCGCAGGGGCGCTATACCGGCGCCGTTTTGCAACGAGGCAGGAACGTACTATGGCCAATGTGGTGGTCGTTGGCGCCCAATGGGGCGACGAAGGCAAAGGCAAGATCGTCGACTGGCTGAGCGAGCGCGCCGACGTGATCGCGCGCTTCCAGGGCGGGCACAACGCGGGCCACACGCTGGTCATCGACGGCAAGGTCTTCAAGCTGAGCCTGCTCCCCTCGGGCATCGTGCGCGGCGGCAAGCTCTCGGTGATCGGCAACGGCGTCGTCCTCGACCCCTGGGCACTCCTGGCCGAGATCGAGACCCTTCGCGGGCAGGGCGTCACCGTCACCCCCGAGACCCTGATGATCGCCGAGAACACGCCCCTGATCCTGCCCGTCCATGGGGAACTCGACCGCGCGCGCGAAGGACATGCCGCGGTCGCCCGGATCGGCACCACCGGCCGCGGCATCGGCCCGGCCTACGAGGACAAGGTCGGCCGCCGCGCGATCCGCGTGGCGGACCTCGCCGATCCGGAAACGCTCGATCTGCGCATCGGGCGGTTGCTGACGCATCACAACGCCCTGCGCGCGGGGCTGGGCCTCGATGCCGTGGATGCCGAGGCGCTGAAAGCCGGGTTGATGGAGGTCGCGCCGAAGATCCTGTCCTTCGCCGCCCCCGTCTGGAAGGTGATGCACGAGGCCCGCCGCGCCGGCAAGCGCATCCTTTTCGAGGGGGCGCAGGGCGCGCTTCTGGATGTCGATTTCGGAACCTACCCCTACGTGACCTCGTCGAACACCCTGGCGGGTATGGCGGCGGTCGGCACCGGGCTGGGTCCCACCGCCATCGATTTCGTCCTGGGTATCGTCAAGGCCTACACGACCCGTGTGGGCGAGGGGCCGTTTCCGACCGAGTTGCAGGATGAAACCGGCCAGCGCCTGGGCGAGCGCGGGCGCGAATTCGGCACCGTCACCGGCCGCAAGCGCCGCTGCGGCTGGTTCGACGCCGTGCTGGTGCGCCAGACCTGCGCCACCTCGGGCGTGACCGGGATCGCGCTCACCAAGCTCGACGTGCTCGACGGGTTCGAGACGCTGAAGATCTGCACGGGCTATGAGCTGGACGGCGAACGGCTGGACTATCTGCCCACCGCGTCCGAGCAGCAGGCGCGCGTGCGCCCGATCTACGAGGAAGTGCCCGGCTGGTCGGAATCGACCGAGGGCGCGCGCTCCTGGGCGGACCTGCCGGGCAACGCGGTGAAATACGTCCGCCGCATCGAGGAGTTGATCCAGTGCCCTGTCGCACTACTCTCCACCTCGCCCGAAAGGGAAGACACCATCCTCGTCACGGACCCCTTTGCAGATTGATGACCCTCTCGCACAAGACCCGCAAGCGCCTGTCGCTCCTGATCCTCGTGATCGCGCTGCCGCTCTACATCGTGGTGGTGGTGAACATCCTCGCGCTGTTCGACCGGCCGCCCTTCTGGGTCGAACTCGGGATCTACATCCTGCTCGGGATCATCTGGGCGCTGCCGCTGAAAGCGGTCTTTCGCGGCGTCGGCCAGCCCGATCCTGACGCGGTCGAACACGACAACGCGCGCGGCCGCTGACCGCCCGCCCCCCGCGCGCATTTCCCGATCCGTGCGCATCGGCGGCTGTTCTTTCGGGCTCGCCACCTGACTCCTCGCAAATCGCGGTTCGATGTCGACGGTTCTGACCCGTCCGCGCCGGCACCCTGCCAGACGCTTGCCATGCGCCTGCCATACGTTTGCCATACACTTGCCAGCACCCCCCAGAACGCTTCACGACCCCCTCATGCGCCCCCGAAACCGCTTCGCCACCGCGTCCAGCGCCGAGCGCGCCCCCAACTGGAACTGCCCCCGTCGCGACCGCCGCAGCCGCCCCTCGCGCAACAGGATCCCGAAGGAACGCATCACCCCCTCCCGGTCCCGCGCGCCCTCCTGATCCGCGATCAGGCGCATCAACTGCAGTCGCGGGAAATCCTCCAGCCCCTCGACGTGGCAAAGATAGGCCGCCGCGGCCTCGATCGTTTCCGCCAGGTCTGCAGGCGCGGTTTCCTCAAGGAAGCTCGTAAATCCGCTTCTGGCGGGTTCGGGCGGACTGTCGCCTTCGTCGAACAGCGCCTCCAGCGAAAGCGTCACCGCGCTGATCCGGCGCGGGCTTACCTTGCCCTCGCCGCCGCCGTTCAACCGCTGATCCGCGGCAAGGATCAGGGGCCTCTCGCCACCATTCGGTTCCGGCGCGGCATCGGCCGAGTCGCCCGCGAAGGCCGGTCCAACGGTCTTCGGCGGTTCGGACGGCTCGGTCCGCGGGGCGCGTCGTGGCGGGGCAGGGTCGCTGACAGGTCCGACGCTTTGCGCCAGATCGTCGCGATAGCGCGCGATCTCGGCCGAGCCGCGGCCGCCCGGCGGGCGGGTGCCTCCGGCATCGGCATCCGCCCGGGTGGCGGCGACCGCAGCCTTGAGCTGCGCCAGGTTCGCCTGCCGACGCTGTGCCTCGGCCCCCGCCAGCGCGCTGTCGGCCTGGCTGATCAGTCGGTCGACCGCGGCTTCATCGTCCTTCGCGGGCAGGTTGCTCCGGCGTCTGCCCCGGGGCGCGGCATCGCTTTCCGGATCCACGGCCGGCTCGACCGGAAAACTGTCGGCGCGGGCGGCGTCGAAGGCTTCGGAAAGCGGATCGCGGGCGGCGGTCGGCGCAGGCGTGGCGGCTTCCGTCTCGGCGGCCGGGGGGAATGGCGCCGGGGGCGCCGCCGCCTCGTCGAAAAGGGGCGGCGTGTCGGGCACCGCGCGCAGCCGGGCGGCGGCCGCGCCCGTGGCGCTCAGATGCAGCCGCTCGCCGCTGCCGCGGGCCTCGACGCTGCGGCCCAGGCGCCGCTCTGCGAAGCGGCGCAGGCTCTCGCTGCGCGGGGCGATCGATTGGGCGCCGAACGACCGGTCCTCGGCCAGGACCGTGCGGAAATACTCCGCCACGTCCCGCATCGTCGCAAAGGGGTCGTCGAACCCCTCCAGCGTCAGCGAAAAGGCGCCGTAGGTCACCGAGAGTGTCGGCGTGCGAGCCGTCATGTCGCCCTTGTCCCCGTCTGTCGTCATTCCCCGCCCGCCTCGGTGCCTGTCTTGCCGGACACACGCGCGATTGGAGTATGACACAAGGGTAATTTGTTGGCCTCAATATGGCCATGCTTGCCTTGCCCCGCCATAATTGACAAGAGACCGGCATGGGCTCGCGCTTCCGGTCAGAGACGGGGATCACGCTGCTGGGCGGGGGCGAGGTGTCTCCGCTCGCGCTGCGGCGTGCGCTGGCACTGGCGCCGGTGCTGGTCGCGGTCGACAGCGGCGCCGCCTACGCGCTCGACGCGGGCCTGACCCCGGAACGGGTGGTGGGCGATCTCGACTCGATCAGCACGGCGGCGCGGGCGGCGCTGGGGGCGGGGCGCCTGCTGCAGCTGACCGATCAGGACGATACCGATTTCGACAAGGCCCTGTCGGTGGTCGAGGCGCCGTTCCTGCTGGCGCTTGGGTTCACCGGGGCGCGGCTGGATCACACGCTGGCCGGGATGAGCACGCTGGTGAGAAACCCCGACGCCCGGCTTGTGATCGATGCCGGAGTCGATCTGTGCTTCCTGGCGCCGCCTGAGGTGCGGCTGGATCTGGCGCCGGGCACGCGGCTGTCGCTCTATCCGATGCGGCCCGTGACCTGCGAGAGCACCGGGCTGGTCTGGCCGACGGACGGCTTGCGACTGGATCCGGCGGGGCGGATCGGGACTTCGAACGCGGTGGCCGAGGGGGAGGTGTTTTTGCGGCCAGGGGCGCCGGCGCTGCTGGTCATGGCGCCGGTCGCGACGCTGGAGGCGGTGCTGGCCGGGCTGCGGCGGGCGCCGCGCTGGGGGCGCGAGGACTAGGCGCGCCCGCGGTGCGGCAGCACCCACAAACCGCCCCACCCACCCGCCCGCGGTTTGCGGGTGCTGCCGATCATCCCCGCCGGCGGGGGCGGCCGGGCAAGGTGTCCAAATTTGGACGCTTCAGTAATTATCTGATATCAATAGATGAAATCAGAAAATTTACCTTAGTGAAAGGTTTGCCGCCGGCACTTTTTCGGCCGGATCGGCGGGCCGCGCCGGGGGCGGCGTGCGGTCATGCCGATGGCTGTCCCGCTCCGCCGGACCGGCGCGGACTCAACCGCGATGGCGCTTCTCGAACCGCGGCAGCATGGCCGAGAAATCGCGGCCCTTGCCGTCCTCCTCCTCGACAAAGCGGGCGTAGAGCGTGGCGGCCAGCTGACCCATCGGGGTGTCGGCATCCGACGCCTCGGCCGCCTGCTGGCTCAGGCGCAGGTCCTTGAGCATCAACTCTGCCGCGAAGCCGGGCTTGTAGTCGTTGTCGGCGGGGCTTTTGGGGCCCACGCCGGGCGCCGGGCAATAGGCGTTCATCGTCCAGGAATAGCCCGAGGAGGTCGAGACCACGTCGAACATCCGCGCGCGGTCCAGCCCCAGCTTGTCGGCCAGCGCAAAGGCCTCGCAGGTGGCGATCATGGTCACGCCGAGGATCATGTTGTTGCAGATCTTCGCCGCCTGGCCCGCGCCCGGGCCGCCGCAATGCACCGCCTTCTGGCCCATGATGTCGAAAAGCGGCTTCACCGTCGCGAAGGCCGCATCCCCGCCGCCGACCATGAAGGTCAGCGACCCAGCCGCCGCGCCGCCGACCCCGCCCGAGACCGGCGCATCGAGCGCGCCCAGACCCGCCTTTTCGGCCGTTTCCGCCACGGCGCGGGCGCTGTCGACATCGACCGTCGAGCAGTCGCAAAGGACCGCGCCCGCGTCCATCGCCGGGATCACCTCGGCCGCGACGCTGCGCAGGATCTGGCCATTGGGCAGCATGGTGATGACCACCTCCGCCCCCTTCGCTGCCGCCGGCGCGCTTTCTGCCATGGTGATGCCCTCGGGCCGCGCGACCAGGTCGAAACCCGTCACCTCGTGCCCGGCGGCGACCAGGTTCGCCGCCATCGGCGCGCCCATGTTGCCCAGGCCGATGAATCCGATCTTCATGTCGTCTCCTCCCATTCGTTCTTGCCCAGCGACGCCAGCATCGCCGCAACCTCGGCCGCGGTCACGTCCTCGGGGCGGGCGTGCCGCCACTTCGGGTTGCGGTCCTTGTCGATGATCTGCGCGCGCACCCCTTCCAGGAAGTCGCCCGCCTCCATCGACCGCCAGGTCCAGCGGAATTCCTGCTTCAGCGCCGCGACGATATCCTCCGGTCCCGGGCGCAGCATCGCCAGGGTCGAGGCCATCGACAGCGGTGAATTGCGCCGCATCGCCTTCAGCGCCGATTGCGCAAGGGGGCTGTCGTCGCCTTCCAGCGCTTCCATGATCGCGGGCACGCTGTCCCCGGCAAAGAGCCGGTCGATCTGCGCCTGCGCCTCGGCGATCGGGCTGTCGGGCGCGGGATGGCGGGGCAGGGCGGCCGGATCGCCGCGCCGGGCCAGCGCGGCCTTCGCCGCGTCCCAGTCGCTTTCGGGCACGAAGGCGTCGGCGAAGCCCGCGTGGATCGCATCGCCCGGCCCCATCCGCGCCCCGGTCAGCCCCAGATAGGGACCCAGTTGCCCCGGCGCATGGCCCAGCAGCAGCGTGCCGCCCACGTCGGGGATCAGGCCGATGCCGCATTCGGGCATCGCCACCTGCGTGCTTTCGCCCACCACCCGGTGGCTCCCATGCCCGCCCAGGCCGACGCCGCCGCCCATGACGAAGCCGTGCAGGAACGCGACGATGGGTTTGCCGTAGACCGCCAGCTTGTGGTTCATCCGGTATTCGTCGCGCCAGAAATCGCGGCCCACCGACTGATCGCCCGCCTTGCCGGCGTGATGCACCTGCGCGATGTCGCCGCCGGCGCAGAACGCCCGGTCCCCGGCGCCGTCCAGGATCACCAGCTTGACGGCGTCATCATTGCGCCAGCGGTCCAGCGCCGCCTCGACCTTCAGGCAGATGTCGTGGGTCAGCGCGTTCAGCGCCTTCGGGCGGTTCAGCGTGATCCAGCCCGCCGCCCCCTCGGTCCGGATGATCACCTCGTCCATCAGCCCCGCTCCGCCAGCATCGCCCGCGCCGTGATCAGGCGCATCACCTCGTTCGTGCCCTCCAGGATCTGGTGCACGCGCAGGTCGCGCACGATCTTCTCGATCCCGTAGTCGGCCAGATACCCGTAGCCGCCGTGCAGCTGCAGGCACTGGTCGGCGACCCGGCTGCCGGTCTCGGTCGCCATCGTCTTGGCCATGGCGCAGAACTTGGTCGCATCCGCCGCCCCCCGGTCCAGCTTCCACGCCGCCTGCCGCAGGAAGACCCGCGCCGCCTGCAGCGCGATCTCCATGTCCGCCAGCTTGAATTGCAGCGCCTGGAACTCGTCCAGCCGATGCCCGAAAGCCTTGCGCTCGCCCATATAGGCCAGCGTCGCCTCCAGCGCCGCCTGCGCCCCGCCGATCGAGCACGCCGCGATGTTCAGCCGCCCGCCATCCAGCCCGTTCATCGCGTAGCGGAACCCGCGGCCCTCCTCGCCCACCAGGTTTTCGGCCGGCACCTTGCAGTCGTCGAACTGCACCTGCCGCGTGGGCTGCGCGCGCCAGCCCATCTTGTCCTCCAGCCCGCCAAAGCTCAGCCCCTCGGCGCCCGCCTCTACCACCACGGTCGAGATCCCCTTCGCCCCCGCGTCCCCCGTCCGGCACATCACCACATAGGCGTCCGAATACCCCCCGCCCGAGATGAAGGCTTTCGTGCCGTTCAGCACATAGCCCTCGTTCGTCCGCTCCGCCCGCGTCTTCAACGCCGCCGCGTCCGAGCCCGCGCCCGGCTCCGTCAGGCAATAGCTCAGCACCGTTTCCAGGTTGATCGCCGGGGTCAGGATCCGCGTCTTCACCCCCTCGTCGGCGAATTTGTCCAGCATCGCCGCGCACATGTTGTGGATGGACAGGAACGACGCGACCGAGGGGCAGGCCATGCTCAGCGCCTCGAAGACCAGCACCGCATCGAGCCGGCTCAGCCCCGCCCCGCCCGCGTCCTCGCTGACATAGAGGCCGCCGAACCCCAGCTCCGCCAGCTTCGGCCACAGATCGCGCGGGATCGTCCCCTCGCGCTCCCAATCGCGGGCATGCGGCGCGATATGTTCGGCCCCGAAGTCCCGCGCCATGTCGAAGATGGCCTCCTGCTCCTCGCTCAGCGCGAACTCCATGCCCGTCCTCCCGCTTTGCCCTGCGCCGGTTCTGCCGGGTTTCGCGCCCATGTTCAACGCCTCGTTGACCGCCCGGCGTCTCGCTCGGCGCGGGCCGAGGGCGCTGCGGTTCGCCCACGTGAACGAATCACTTGCTGCGAATATGTGTAATTCCATAACAGCGGCGACCGCATCGGCACCCGCGCAAGATGCACGCCGCGGCGCCCGTTCCACCCATGACTGAGCCATACCGCGAGTGACGCACGCATCGGTTGCAAATTGCACATCCGAGGCCATGACCTGTCGTTTTCTCTTGGGACAGAGGCGTGGGGCTGTTAACGTCTGGTTAGGATTTATTCTGGTCGAGGAGAGTGACCATGTTTGACGTTGGAAGATTTTCGCAGCTGGCAAGCGCGGCGATACTGGCGCTTGGGTTTGGCGCGGTAGGCGTACAGGCGTCCACCTGCGATATTCTCAACTTTACCACATCGACTGCCTGTTATGCGCCAGTTCCTGGGGGATCTGGTGGGAACATCGATGAGGCTGAGATGGATGCCTTGGGTGGCGATTTCGCCGGCGTGTGGGAGTTGCTCGGCAAAATCGACCGAGACATCGCTCCCGGCGTGCCTGGCACTTCGCCTTGGACAGCGGACACTGGCGTTTTCTCGATCACCGATACTGACGATCCGAACAAGTTCAACTGGACCTTGAATTTTCCGTATACTTGGGATCTTGATCCCACTGTGAAGTATGCGTTCGCGATCAAGGGCGGGGCCCCGAGATCGGATCCGGAAACTTACAATGCTGTCTATCTCATGGACAAGGATTACACATCCGGGATGTTCAAGGATAAACTTGAAGACATTGCGATCACCGCCGATTGGTCAAATGTAAGGCTGTTCGGCACGTCATCCTTGACCGTTATCCCGCTTCCCGCAACCGGCTGGCTGATGCTGGGCATGCTGGGCGTCGGCGCGGTTGCCGCGAACCGCAAGCGCAAGCAGAAGGCGGCCTGACACCGCCACGCTTTCGAACGCGAAAGGGAGGGCCGTGCGCCCTCCCTTTTCGTTGGCGCGTACAATTCTGCGCGCGCGTCCTGAAGGCTCGGCAGCCTTGGCCGTCTGGTGTCAATCCGATGTCCCGCGCGACGCTGGGTGCGACGGTTGAACGGACTCGGCGTCATTAACCAGACTCTCCGAATCCGCTATCGCGACGGCCTCGAAAAGTTTAGACAAATCCATCGGTAACCTTATGTGTCGGAGTACGATCATGCCCGCCCCCCTGAATTCTTTCCGGGCCTTTGCCCTCGCCGCCGCGACCGGCGCGGCGCTCGCCCTCGGTACAGCCGGCGCCACCGCCGAGACGGTGGTCTGCGAAGCCGCCATCGCCGATCTCGTGACACTGAATGTCGGCTGCGAAACCTCGCCCGGTGCCTCGCAGGACTTCAATGGCGGCACCAGCATCGCCAACTACACCGTCAACCAGCAGGGCTTCTTCGACAAGTCCGACTGGGGTTTCGTCGGCAAGCTGAATTTCGATGGCGACGACGAAGGCATCGCACCCTCGCTTGGCACGGACAGCGACGGACAGGGCGGCACCTTCTCGATCCTCGCCAGCCTGTGGGACGAGTACGGTCGCATCATGGCCATCTTCAAGGGTGGCTCGAACCCGCTCGTCGGCTACGAGCTGAAGCCGGGCGAGACGACCTTCACCTACGCCTCGCCCTTCCTGCGCGACGGCAAGAAGCCGCAGGGCGTCAGCCACATCTCGATCTACGCCAACGGCACGCCAGTCGCCCCGATCCCGCTGCCCGCCGCCGCTTGGCTGATGCTGACCGGCCTTGGCGGCCTCGCCGTCACGCAGATCCGCCGCCGCCGCAAGGCCGCCTGAGCGATCCCGCAGACCGACACGAAAAGGGAGGGCGCGCGCCCTCCCTTTTGCGTGCCGCGGCCTCAAACCGGTTCCCGGTCTGCTGGCAAAACTGCCATACATCTGCCATACGTTTGCCATACGCTTGCCATACACATGCTGGCACCCGTATCCCCAGTGTT
>NZ_JADDJF010000033.1 GCF_017811755.1 Pararhodobacter sp. SW119
AACCCTACATGCTAACGCCTCTGACCTGTTAGTGTCCTACAAGTCGGAATGGCTCCGACGCCGGTACGACCCGTTTCCTCGCGTTCAGCGACGACCCGCACGACGTTAGTCTCGAACCCCGGATGCACGAGAGCCGGACGCCCGATGCACAAGTCCTGGCTCGGGGGGTGGCTACGCTGCGGAAGCTGTATGGGACGGTCGCGCAGGTGCTCGACGCGACCTGGGCAGCCCGGGAAGCGACGGGCCCCTGATGGTGGTTCTTGGTCGGGGTCCATCGTTACGGACCCCCTTCCAGCTGATACGTTGATCGTTCCGGTCATCCGCGCTCCTCTCAACGAGAGCGCGGATGACGCACGGCCGGTTTCTGACTCTCCCGCATCGAAGAGCGGGCCGCGCGGTTTGTGGTTCGTTGTTGCGCGTGATAATTCGCCGTAGGTTGCGCAAAAAAGTGAGGTGGGTGCCGCTCTGGAAGGATTGCAAATTGCAGAACATGAAATGGAAAACAGAGACTGCTGTGGGCGTAAGGCGCTTGCCTGCCGAACGCGTGGTAGACGGGATCTTGGTTGACCCGAAGAACCCACCGGTGGACGGGAGCCACGCCGACCGTAGCATCGAAGAGCTACTGGCTTGGTGGCGACTGCCCTTCATCGTAAGCCGCAACAAGGAATACGAGGTTCGCGTCCTTTATGACGGCGCGCATGACCGCACCACCTTCCTCGGCCGGTATGACACGGTTGAAGCCGCAGCGGCGGCGGCCAAGGCTTTCTACGACGAGGCCCGCCTCGTCGCCATAGTCGAGTAGAGGGGAACCCAAGATGCGGAACAGCCAACCCTGCCAGTCCTCGACTATGACGGCCGCCTTGATGTAGTCGAGCAGCCAAGATTCCAGATTGTGAGGCGCCGGTGATCTCGAGCAGGCCACGCCGATCCGGGCGAAGGAATAGATCACCAAGGTCCAGGAGGGCCCGGTTGCGCAACCCAATGAGGTATCTGAGCATCGGCGATCGGGGGCTTGTGGTGATTCCCCGACTTGCTGTTCTGAGAACACTATCGTGCTGCGCAGACTGTCGGATGACTGCCTGGGAAATGCTGCACTGTAGCACGAACGGCACGTATCGTGTCCGGATTGGGCCGGTCGCATTGAAGCGGGTCAAGCTGCGCATGCAAACTTCCAATTGCGCTCCGCGGTCAGTTTGGGCTCGAAGCGGTCCCCGGCAGACTGCAACATTTATTGCAAAGGGCTGGAGCTCAACACGGCGTGCTGCAATATCCACGGCGAAACCCACAAAGTATCAACTGCGACGGCAGCAGTGGTCGAGCTGAAACCTGCCATCCAGACAAACGTTCGAGCTCGGCCCCCACAAGGCGCTTGCTATGCAATTTGTGTCCATGCCCCTCGGCGGCCGCAGAGGATGCAAAGATGTGTCCGCCTGGCAAGTATCGGCATACGCCTTCCAAGGAAGGTGGCTGACAGCAACTGACGGAATCATGCAGGCAGCTGCGTCGATCCGGCCCCTCCATGCGAGGGCCAGATCGACACATCCTGCCGGAAACAGGAAAACGGAAAAAGGAGGGTAGCTTGACCCGGCCCTGAGCCGGACCACGAACGGGAGAAGACCATGTTCGACAACACTCAGGCCGTTTGCGACACGGCTGGCGACGCCCCACCGACCGCCGCCGCCTCTCCGATCCACAAGTTCGCGGCCGAGAACGCCGACGGGCTCGTTGGCGCAGCGGCGCTGCTCGGTGGCCGCCGCGGCAAGCAACTGGCACATACGCTCATAGAGCGTCTTGCCGTCGATCGGCAGATCTCCGCATCGACACATCGGGCGCTGGAAGCATTACGGGCGCTCCTCGCGCTCGAGAATGTGCACGACGAAAACCGCGAGGAAGCGGGAAATTTCGCGATGATCGATCCGGCTGATCCGGTCGTCGAGACGATATGCCTTCTGACCGACAGCTATACCGAGGCACTCGTCCGATCCGGACTGCGCATCACCGCATAGCCACAGAAAAACACGAGGCGCTCCGCGAAGAGCGCCCTTGGCCGTCGGTTTCTCCACCCGATGGCCCTTGACGACGCCAGCAACACGAACACGCGGCAGGTGCCGCGGGGCTTGCGTCAAGGAGACCGAAATGCTTATTCCAAGTGTGAACATCCGTGCGAATGGCGCGCCGTGGCAGAAACGGCTCGCGGTCGGCGACGTGGTGTGTTGCTTGTTCCCCCTGCCGAGTGCCAACCTCCGCGTGACCCCGGCACCGCGGCCATGCCTCATCCTGGAGGTCTGCAAGGTCGTCGGTCGGCAGTACGCCGTTCTCGCGCTCGGCTGCGCGGCACGTTCGTTTCTGCCTCACGTTGCTGAGCTTCAGGTCACTTCGCCTGAAGAAATTCGCCTCGCCGGGCTGGCCCAACCGACGCGCTTCCTGCTTTTGCAGCGGGTCACTGTGCCGCTCAATGACAGCGCATTTCTGATCCACCCAAACACCGCAACCCCCATCATGGGACGCCTGTCGGATGCCGCGCGCGAGCGGTTGCGCGAGTTGCAAGTGCGACTTCACAGCCCGCAGGAAGGATTGCCGAAGACTCCGAGCGCGCTACGCCGGCGGCACTCGACCCGAAGGGAGGTTGCACGCCCGTTCATCGTTGAAAGACGAAAACGCAAGCGGTTGGCGCGAAAGCCGAGGGCATCGGCATGAGCATGTCTGGCGCAGGATTCGATGAACTCGCCAAGGCGATTAACGAGGTGCTCGGCCTCGCGCGATCCGTGCGAGAACAAGTTCTCGACGTAGTAATTCCGGCCCTGCCGCCCGCGCGGCGCACGTTCGCCGAATGGCTCGCGCGGGAACTGGAGCGGGACGGCATTATCGTAGAGTCGCGGCTCAACGACCTCGACGCGTTCATCGATGTACTCGAGCGGGCGATTTCCGCGGGAACGCATGTCGGCTGGGAAGCCGACGAGCATCACGTCCAGGGTGGCTACACGGTCGTTCACTGCGATGAGCAGGCGCGCGCGCTTTTGCCTGTTGTGGTGGACCTGCGAAAGCTCGGACAAGCGATCGCACGCGTACTCGATACGGCACGAGCACAATCGCTTGCCGGCACGATGACGAACGACTGAAAACCGGTGGCGCCCCGCGTCGGCGCCACCCCTTGAGGGCCAGTGGCCCGAGCTGTCGGCTGGATCAACGGCAGCAGGCGCGGCGGCGAAATCCTTCTGCTGCATAGGGCCGCCGCGCCCAACCAGCTTTTCCAGCCGGCGGCGCCATTCCCGACGTGAACGCGACGGCTTGCAAAGCCAAGTCCAGTACATTATGACCACGAATTTGTCGCCGGGGCGCACGAGCGGCTGACGGATCAAGGTTGCGGTCGCCACCGCGCGCCTTTCACTTGAAAGCAACGCTTTCTCAAGAGTGTACCGCCCTCGGATGGAGGCGGGTACAGAAATCGAACCGGTCTACACGGATTTGCAATCCGCGGAGATTTTTGGAAACACTCATTAATTTTGTAAACCGGCCGGCGCGATGCGCACTTAGGATCAATAACTTACGCATTCGCTGTAAACCAATGAAACGGTCGTCCCATCCGTACTACCGGCAGATCTTCAGCTATAGGGGTAAACCGGAAGCCGACACGCTCTTCCTCGATCATGCACCTCAATGGCTACCCAGGATCACACCGTCAACGGCGCTGGAATTCCGCGCTCGTGGCACTTTATGTGATCACTTCAGCGAATGAACGAGATAGCCACCTTGGCGGCGCGAAAGCTACGACACACCTGGCAATGAGCTTGCTCGGGTGGTCTCGGACCGTCCGACGATCATGTCCACTCCCTACTACCAGATCTCTTCGGCAGACTGACCAGAGCGACACCTCTTGCCGCGGCGAATAAGTTCTAAGGACCGCTTGCAGCGGATCAGGAGGCCGTCAGGCCGCCAATCCATCTTCAATGGCCTTCAGTCCTCCGTCGCGCGAGTCCCTCCCACGGCGGCATCGGGCGCAACGGGGCGCGACGGTATCACCCGGCCTGCCGGGGCCACAGGGCCCGGCTCGGGCGCTACGTTGTCGTTGGCGAACGGCGTGAGTGTTGAAAACGCCTGGCCGATATCATTCATGCGGTTGAGATTCATGTCATGAAGGTCGCGGATCATGACGGCATAGGAACTCGACTGGCGCCGCGGACTGTGGCTCTCCGCATCCCAGCCTGCCGAGCAGCGGATCGTCGAGGCGTTGCTGGCGATCAGGACCGCGTTCTCGACTCTCGCCCCGGAGGGCGTCGGGTTGAAGGGCCCCCATCTCTCGCGACGCAGATGCACCGGGTCGCCGGTATTGCGCCCCTGGCCGTCGAGCGCATACAGCACCACCTCGGCACCGAAGTAGGGGCGCCCGTCCCCGACGACGCATTCGGTGCAGGGCTCGCGGATGGTGGGCTCCATCGAGGCGCCGAACTGCGCAATGATCCTCAGCGCACCGGGGGCGATCGGGCAGCGATCGGGGGCGGTAATATTCAGGCTGTATGGCACCATCCAGATCGGGTTGGTGAGGCACATGGACATCTCCACACCTTCGCCGCGCATGCCGCGCAGCAACACGGCCGCAGGATCGTTGACCCGCCTCGGCGTCAGGAAACCGTCATCCATCGTCACCATTGCGCGTCCCTCGATCCCGGCAGGCAGGGCGCGCTCTCCGCGTGAACCAGGCGTTCGAAGGATGAGCTCCAGCGCCATGTCGCTGTTGTCCTGTTGTGAATACAAGTAGGGATTGCGTCCCTTCCAGCGGGTTTGAATCGCGACCTGGTGTTCGTCGCCAATGAAGTGTCGCGGGATCAGGGCCGTGCGGCCGCCATCAAACCGACCGGCGCCGCCGATGGCGCCATCGGCGTTCTCGAACTGGCAGGTCGCATCGTGCCATGCGCTGGCGTCGATCGTGGAGTCGAAGCGACAATTGGCATCGAGGTGAAAGATGCAGATCGGGCCGTCGGTCATCACCGAGTTGCCCGACGCGAAGGCCTCGGCCCCTTGCGTGCCCGCCGCGTCGGAGTGGAACTCCCCTTCGGCACCGACAACGAACGGCGCCGCGTCATCCTCCGTCACGGCATCCCCCGGTCGGATCTGGCGATCCTCCACCAGGGTATAGGTCCGAACCCTGCCGAAAGCGTTGGAATCCATGGAGACGATCGGCACACCCTCTCTCCCGATCAGGTCGAGCACCGTCCTGCCCGCCACCTCGAAATTCTCCAGGACCTCCGGGATCACCGAAGCGGGAATGCCGGTGGCGAAGTTGAAATCCCCATGGGCGTCGGTCCCGGCGACCATGAATATCTTGCGGGAGAAGCGGAATCCCCGCCGGTCGTCGAAGGAAAAACGCAGTCCCGCCGCCACATGGTCGAGGTATTCGGCGTAGCCGCCCTCGATGCCGGTCAGCCAGTTCCGATCAGGATCGATCGGGGAGACGCGACTGACGAATCGACCCGCGCCCACGGGACTGAACGGATTGAGGCTGTCGAGCATGTGCGTCGAGAGGCGCTCATCGGTCGCGAATTCCTCCTTGCCGTTCCAGACCTGGATTCCCTTGAACACGAACCCATGGCCATCTGCCGTCACCTGCGCGCCATCCGATCGTGTGGCGCCGAACATGCTGTATCCGAGCGCGATGTCGAAATATTCCCGCGGCCAGCCGAACCTGTTCTGAAACGGGTGGGCGGCGAAGCTGAAGCCGTTCGTTGAGCCGATCGTCGACAGCGCCGCCGCCATGTCCCATGGATTGCTGACGCCTTCAGGGACCTCGGCGAGGGCCCTCAGCAGGATGAGGGCCAGTGCATCCAGGCCGGGAATGTTCGAATAGGGCTTCAGCTCCGGCTTCACGGCCTCGTCGAGCCGCAGGCCCCCGCCATGCCAGGGCCCATCCAGATGCGGCCCGCCAAAGGCCAGCATGTGGCTGCCATAGTCGGCGACCCCGGAGGCAATGAGCCGGCCGGTGCCGCTGAGGGTCAGTTCCTCGCCGGCGAGGTCGCCGAAGGTCTCGCGGTGCCAGTGAAACTCCTCCTCGTGCCCATCAAGTCCCCGGGTGGGGCCGAACCGCGGCGCCCCTCCGCGATCGAATAGCCTCCCGGAATAGAAGACGTTGTGATCTGTAACGGCAAGTCTGTTGCGAAATGATGCCCAGTCGCCGCGTTCGATCCCGCGACCCAGCATGCCGATCGCGTAAGCCGATTCGACCATCATCACGAGCGGCCCGCCGAAGGCCTTTAGGGCCGTGTCGATGTCGAGAATGTTGCCTCTGGTCTGCTCCGCGATCGTGTGGAAGTGACCGTCGAAATACTGATCCATGGGATGGAAGAACGGCAGGCCGGCGTCCGGATCGACCACGACGCGCAGCACGCGGGTGATGATCTTGCCGTCGGCAAGCTCGATCCGGCCCTGGAGATGGTGCACCCCCGGCTCCCCCACGCGTCCTGCCTGACCGAGGCAGGCGGTCGGGATCTGGGCGATATAGTGCCAGTGCGAGGCGACCTCGCCCGCCTGCATCGGCTGCCTGACGCGGCCCTGGTCATCGATCAGCCGGATATCATGGCGCTCGCCGCGGCCGGTGCAGCTGAGACGATCCTCGCCCGAGAGACTGTCGGCGAAGATCTCCCCGGTCGCGACGTCGCGCACGAGATCGAACATCGAGAGCGACAATCGCTCGATCGTCACGCCCCTGACGTCCGGCGCAAAGAACAGGACCGGCACGTAATCGCGAATGGTGCGCCAGGGTGCATCGACGATGAAATCCGAACCGGCGCCATCGACATAGGCGTGAGCGCCGCCCCCGCTCATGCATAGAAGGGCTGCCAGGCAGGCAGGGCGGATGCCGTACGAATTTTTCATGGGGTTCCCCCGCATCGTGTCTCGGCGTGCGGATGCACCGAGATCACTCTGACTTGCCCATGATATCACAGCAGCGCCGATGCTCCTAAGCGAAAGATCTTGGGGGTATCCGAAGTCAGCTCACTCGAGCGCCTCATCAAAACAACGAAATCGGATCATAAGCGGCGCCCGTGGAGCGTGACTCGCGTCAAGCGCGGCCGATGAAGTCATAGAATACTGGAAATTCTGGAGGGGTGCTGCCCTGATGGGAGGTGATCAACCCACCTTCGCCGGTTGCCGCATCCATGCGCACCCGCGAGTCTCTGAGCGCCGCATCGATTCGGGAAGATTGCGCTTGCCACTGTCAGATGAGTTCGGAGCCCTGATCAAGGAGCGGCGATGTCTTGACTATCCCTCTCAACGATTGCGCACAGTCACTCCTACGGAACCCAGAGCGACTAACGATCCTAAGTGCTCGATCGGTGCCCGCGACGCGCAAGATCGATGACTATGATCTTGACCCCATCGACGGCTGGCCAGTTACGAGCAATCGAATGCCAGTATTCTTGTAGGGCATCTTCGAGACCGTCGAGATCGATCAGACGACCGCCGATTTGCCACCTACGTTCGGGTGCGCGCCCTTGCCAGATGAGCAGCATGACACCGCGGCCACCGCCTTCATCGCGAAGGTAGTCGCCGGCGAGTTGGTTTCGGAGCCGCTCGCAGAGCTCCGGTCCCGTCCAACGATTGTCGAGAAGCTTCAGCTCTATTGGAACCGATATAAGGCCCGGTCTTTGGACCCAGATGTCGGGTCGCTGCGCGTTCGGCATCTCGTTCTCTTGTGCGCAGCTGTATCGACCGTTTGAAAGACCACGTAGATGGCCAGCGATGAGGTTTCTCATCTCCGTTTCGGCTTCCACCCGCTGCCATGTCTGGTACGGACTGTCGTCACCGTCCTCCAACCACGACCGGATATCGATCAGCCGTTGGATGGCGATCAAAAAGAGCTGGGCGTTCGTTGCAGGTGTCATCGACTGATCGGCGTAGAACTCGCGCAACTGTGCATCCGACCAGTCCTCGATGTCGCCGTCGTTCTCGGCACGTTCGCACGCCACGCGGAGCATCCAAGCACGAGAGGATGCACTCGGATGACCTTCGGCCAACTCTCTTAGGGCGACGTAAGTCTCCTTCCCAGGGATGTCGCAAAGCATTTTGAACAAACTGTCACGCGCATCTTGGGCGTCGTCGCGCAGGCCTGGCGAGTAAACGCCGCCCGCAGCCCGGTTAATGTCCTCATTCACTCTGATGTGCTGGTGCATGAGCATATACAAGTGCTTCAGGTGAGCTGGTGTCCGAAAACTGTCGAATCCGGTCCTTAGGTTCTCCCTGTGGCGACTTCCGAGGAGTTCGGTGATGAAGTGCTGTGCTGCCGTCGATGCCTCTGCGGCGGGCAGGGAACCAAGCCAAGTTTCCAGACCGGGGAGTGCGTGGTCAACGTCGATGTCGACCCATAGCGCGAACCAGATCGACTGCTCGGCAATGGGAGCCTGTAACTCTATCTTCGCGCGCGCGAGGGCAGAAAGCCTATCGCCATCGGCTGTGCTCTTAGCAATAAGGATCGCCTGACGGAGCAGATCGGCGTTGCGTGCGGAGTTTGCTTCCAGCCAGCCAATGACCCAGTCCGCAATATGCGCGTGCAACCAAGGTGCGTGGTAGACGATGTCGTGGAGCATGTAAGATCGGCGGGCAACGTCAAGCTGCGTGAGGGCGGGCGGATCGTCTCAATGGCGGTGATAGTGGCCGTGGCGGTCAACACCGACGGGCGGCGCGAGATCCTCGGGATCACCGTCATGCCGTCCGAAGCCGAGACCTTCTGGGCCGACTTTCTCCGCTCGCTCACACGGCGTGGCCTGCGGGGCGTGCAACTGGTGATCAGCGATGCCCATGAGGGCCTGAAGGCCGCTTCGCGCAAGGTTCTGGGCGCAGGGTGGCAGCGCTGCCGCGTGCACTTCCAGCGCAACCTGCTCGCCCGCGTGGGCAAGACCAACAAGCCCGTGGTCAGCGCCGTGGTGAAGACCGTCTTCGCCGAGAAGGACCGCGACCAGGCCCATGCCCGCTGGCGTGAGGTCGCCGACAGCCTGCGCGACCGGTTCCGCGATGTTGCAGAGCTCATGGACGAGGCGGAGCATGACGTGCTGGCCTACATGGCCTTCGACGAGAGCCTGCGCTCGAAGCTACACAGCACCAACCCGCTGGAGCGCGTCAACAAGGAGATCAAGCGACGCACCAACGTCGTCGGGATATTCCCCAACCGCGAAGCCGTCATCCGGCTCGTCGGCGCGCTCATGCTGGAGCAGAACGATGAATGGGCCGTCTCGCGCCGATACATGCCGGTGGAAAAGCTGACCGCTATATGCAACGATACCGAAGCGGCGACGATGATCGCCGCACAGTGAACGAGCAACACCAGCTATGAAGAAGCAGGTGGACGCCAGTTCCTACACCACTTCATGGGACACTACCTGAAGAAGGCGCTAAGCGTCAGTGGGTTATCGGGGCTACCGCCTTTTCTGGTGGATAATCGGAAAAACATTTATTCTTAGCAATGATCGCTATTCAGAGTATCACGACTATGATGCGGTGAGGTCGGGGCGGCTGCTCGGGTTCATGATTGCGGATGGAAAGCTCATGGCCAACAATCTCGATATTGCAATGAACACTTTATCCTGAAAGGTCATTGATGCTGCGCATCCCAGAGCTGACGATAAACTGGCACATCCTTGAGGCATGCAACTACGACTGCTATTTTTGCTACGCGAAGTACGGTCAACGATCCAGATTCTCGCGGGATTACGCAGAGATTCTGCGCGAACTGAGTACACTCAAGGGTGCAAGGATCGACTTCCTGACCATTTCGGTGGTCGCTGACAGAATCCGTCTGAACTTTGCCGGTGGCGAGCCGTTTCTTGAAAAGGATCTCGGCTCTGCCATTTCCCTCGCGTTTGAGATGGGACTGTGTCCCTCCTTCATCAGCAACGGGGCTCTTCTGACCGATGACTTCATCAGGGCCTTCGGCCCGAAGATCTCAGTGGCGGGGTTCAGCATCGACAGTTTCGACGCCGGCCGAAACCGGAATATAGGTAGGCAGGACAACAGGGGGCGGCAGGTCACTTTCGACCGGTTCGCCCAGATCTTTGCCCTGTTCAGAGAAGTGTCGCCCGGCACGATGCTGAAGATCAACACCGTCGTCTGCCGGGAAAACGTTGATGAAGACCTGTCGGCCGGGCTTCGGGAACTGCGGCCGGATAGGTGGAAGGCCTTGCGCGTCATCCCAATCCACGGCGCGGAGCAGCGAGGAATAGGGGATGATGAGTTCGCGGCGTTTCTGGCGCGCCATCGTGATGCTCCCGGTCGCATCGTACCCGAAGACAACATCGACATGCACCGTTCCTATCTCATGCTGAATCCCGAAGGGTGCTTTTACCAACGCGACGGGAATGGCTATCTGTCGAGCGCGCCTGTTGTTCAGGTGGGGGCCGCAGGCGCTCTCAGGGGGGTTGAGTTTGATGCCGAGACCTATGCGAGCAGGTACTGACATCCCCTCTATGGTGTGCGGCAACGGCTGCCACGCAGTCGCGCCTATAGGCTTTTTTCGTCGAAAGCGGTCCCGCTGCGCTGGCACCCGCGAACGGCAATGCCCCTTTCCCATAGAGTGAGCCCGCGCGGACGACGCCGCAACGGGTCACTCAAGAACCCCAGGATCGGTCGTGAATTGAGTTTCATGTCCTGCGATTTTTTTCACCCTTTTAATAGGTATGGCTGTGATCTTCGCCTCGTCCCCCGCGAGCTGTGCGACCTGCCTGCGAGAGGCGGTGACGAACTCGCGACGACTTTCGAATCTGCTGACGGCATTTGAGGGCATGCGTAGCGCCAGAAAAAGGGCGCCAGAAGGAACCCCCGAGAAATTTTCGCCGAGTCTTAACAAGCTCGACTGTGGGAGTTAGCAGACCCCTCCTTCATCCTTGCCCTTCCACCGGGCCCTTGCCGATGCATCAACCAGCCGCCGCTGCCGATCATCCAGGCGCCTCCAGGCGGAACGGAAGTCGTCATATTCCCGGGGGAGAAGATCCTGCCGCCCGAAGGCGAGTAAGACCGCAATCTTTTCACTGGTTGACAAGCACTTGACGCCGTCTTCGACCGTGAGTCGCCCCGCGAGAACGAGGCGGCATACCCGTTCGTCCGGCCTCTCGGGCATTGGGTTTGCCGGAGCGGTGCGCAAGACGCGAGTGCGCGAGACCAAGTCTTGGTGAGTAGCTTCATTCGCGGGTTCTTCGGTCATTGGAGTTTTCCTTGTTGGGTTCTGTGTGCAGCGGACTTGTCCCAAACAAGAAGTAGGTTCGACACGAAGAAGAAAAAAATGTGCCCCTGACCTGAAGCTACCTGGCCGCCAAGCGCTGGTTAGCCAGACACCGATTGGCTGCATGCAAATCCGAATAAGCGGCCGAAGTTCCGCGATAGAGTTTTGAGCTTTCATAAGATCGTTATGAGGTTCGGTATCTTTTAGAGGCGCCCCATAGTCGGCGTTGGCCCGGAATGGGGCGCGACGACGTCGCGCCGGCCTCAGAGCCGGCCAAGGTCAAGCTCGATCGAGACGGGGCAATGGTCCGAAGGAAAATCCTCCTCCGGCCCGGAGAAGGTCGTCTCGGCGAAGGAGCCGAGTCTTTTCGCCGTAATAGTCGCGTCGTCGAGGATCAGGAAATCGATGAACTCCGTGAACCGAGCGAAACACTGCGGGCGGATGCCAGCGCCGGCAATGTGTAGATCGTCGTATTCGTTGAGCAGGGTCCAGAATACGTCTCCCTCGACCTCCAATCGGCGGTTGATGTCACCGCCGAGAAGCGCGGGGCCATCTTGCTCATCCAGCCAGGCCCGCAGGACCGGCAACTGCGCGAAGACATCGCCGCAGGCTTGGCGCCCGACTCCTTCGAAGCAACCCGACCGGAGGTGGACATTCAGGATGTTAAGCGGCTGCTCGCCAGCGAGCCGTATCGTGACGCCATGGCGCAAGCGGCCCTGCCCGCCAATGTCGAGCGCGTCGAGATCGGGCAGGCGCTCATGCGCGATGCCGTCGCGCACCACCACTGCGGTCGCCTGCATCGCCAGACGCTCGCCCGGCATGTTTCGACATTCCGGGTAGGAGGCGCGAGGGCTGCGGGTTTCGACATGGAAAACGTGTTCATTAGGATCGAAGATACGGTGGAGCGCCGCCTCGCTCTCGACTTCTTGCAACAGCCAGATATCGGCGCCGACCTCCTCGATCACGTCACGCACGCGCTGGAATTCTCCCTCCGTTCTCGGTCGGCAGCCGCGCATCTCCTCGGCGACCAGATGCTCGATGTTCCAGCTGGCGATCCTGATCGTGTCGGCGCCTGCGAGGCCGGGCAGGCAGAGGGCGAATGCCAGAATGATCGTCCGCATCGTAAAATCTCCTGTTGCCAATCCTCGTGCTTAAATCGGAACGCCGTCGACGCGCCCGGAATCCGGACCATGCCCCGACCTTCCTGTCCGCGAGACTAAGGTAAACCACGCGGCAATGACCTGGGAAGCCTTGAATTGCCGCAGACGCACCTCCACCCGATCCAAGCCTGCCTGCCGCGCGGGTGCTGACGGACCTGGGTGACACCGCAACGGGGGGCGAGATCGTCAGGACACGCTCTCGGCTGTAGTGGCATCACCAGCTGTAGCTGTGCCCTCAGCTGACCGGCCATCACATTCTGACTTTCTGTCGCCCAATGAGCGGACGGGCATCGGCAGACGGTCCGGCGGCGCGGGCGCCGCGCCTTCGGGGCGATAGCCGGGGCGGTCACCGCGATCGCGGCGGCGGCCGCGGCCTTCTTCGCCTGGCGCGGCCTGAAAACCTGGCGCGAGGAAATGCTCGGGCGCCGGCGGGCGGAGCTGGCCGAGCGCCCTTGGCGGCCTGTCAGCCTTGCGGCTCGACCACCACGGGCAGCCCTGCCGTCTTCCATTCGGGCAGGCCGTCATTGAGCCGGCGCACAATGAAGCCGCGTTCGCGCAACTCGGCGACGGCCTCGAAGGAAAAGACGCAGTAAGGCCCGCGGCAATAAGCGACGATCTCCTGGCCGGGGTCCAGCTCGGAAATCCTGTGGCGATGGAACCACAGGCTGCCGGAGACAAAGGTGCGAACACAGAAATCCTCCTCCAGCAAGCCGGGAAAGACGACCACGACCATATGGTAGCCCATCCCCGTCGTCGAACAGATGCGGGGACTGTTGTGCATCGCAGTGGGGCGCCAGATGCGCCGCACGCCCGAATGGGGCCTCAGGTGGCCGTGAGGCCGGGATTGCAGTGCCTCGCGACAGGATGCCGCCAATCAGCGCATCCGCGTCAACCACGGTTGCGGCTCTAACGCCCGCCCGGCCTCGGCGCCGTGGCGCATCTGACGCGGACGATCGTCCAGCCTTCGGGCGTCAGCCGTTCCAGTTCGGGGCCGGCGGCGAAGATGCAGGCGATGGGCAGGCGCGGCACGAAGTCGTGGACCTGCTCGACGCAGCGGTCGGACACGCCGATCTCGCAGAGGAGGGCGATGATACGCATCATGACCCGGCCACCATTGCCAGGCCGACGAACCCAATGAGCGCGAGGGCACAGAAGCGATTGATCCGCCGAGCCATCCGCGAATCGATCCTGAGGACAGGCGCGGCGTGCCGCTGCGGGTCATCTCCCGCAGGCGGTGTCCGAGAAAGCCCGCGAGCATCGTCGCCATCTGGTGGCGCTGGAAGAAGTTCGCGTTGTCGAGCGACAGGTAGGGGACCGAGGGTTTCTCGGCGAGATATTCCTCGAACTCCCGGAACTTCGCCTGGTCGTAGCGCGAGCTGCGCGCCGTCGTCAGCACGATCGGCGCCACCTGGGCGCGACGCCCGGCGCGGCCGGCGCGCTGCTGGTAGTTGGCGATGTTCGGCGGCACGTTCTTGCACAGGACCGCCTCGAGGTCACCCAGATCGACACCCATCTCCATGGTCGTCGTGCAGGAAAGAAGGTTGACCTCGCCCTCCTTGAACTGCTGCTCGATCACGCCCCGCAGCTCGGTCGAGATCGCCGCGGTATGCTCGCGCGCGATGCCGAGAAGCGGCGTCTCGCGGTAGCGGCGGACGTAGTGGTTTGCCGCCTCGATCGCGTCGCGCTCGGCGCGCGAGAGCTCGCTCAGCTCACCGCCGCACTTGTAGGACTGGCACTTCCCGGCGGTGTCGAACTGCGTCCGTGCCCCGCAGCTTGCGCAACGATAGAGGGGTACGTCGCGCCCGTCGGCGACGACGAGCGAGTTGTCGAGCTTCAGGCCGAGCCCCTTGCCGTGCCCGGCGCACATGCTGCGCGCCGACATCACCGCCCTGAAGAAGGCGTCGATCACGTCGCGCGCCGCCACCGGCGTGAGGCCCAGGCACTCCTCGAGGAACCAGGTGAACCGGTTGGTGCGCTTCGCCGCCGGCAGGTAGCCCATGACCAGGTCGCTGCGCGGGTTGCGCTCGCGCGCGATTGCGCGGTTCTCCTGGGCGAAGGCCGACGTCCAGATCGAATCGTCGTCGAGGCGAATGCCGTGGTCGGGCACCTTGGATATTGCCCGGTGAGTGCGTGCCGCCTTGAGGAAGAAGCGCGCGATCGCCTCGGCATGCGGCTTCAGGGCCTCGGGAAGCGTTGCGGCGATGGCCTGGCTGGCACGATCGAGATGCGTATAGTCGACCGAGATCAGTCCGAACCCCTCGAGCGAGGTGCGCAATCGCGCGAGCACGGTGAGCTCGGCCACGATCAGCCCCTTGAGCCGGATCTCCTCGTTCTCGCCCGTCTCCCGCGCCGAGGTGATCCCGCCCGAGTAGAGGCGCAGGCCCTGCGCGTCGAGCCGTCGGCGCACCGCGGTGACGAGGTTCGGCAGATCGATGTGGCCGCTTTTCGCGACCACCGCCAGGATCGCGGCGCGGATCGCCTGCTCGCGCGAGGTGCGCTCGAAGAACGGCGCGAAGAACGCCGCGTCCTGACGATTGTCCGAGAAGGTGAGCAGGTTGCGCGCCTTCATCGGGTGATCCTCGGCCGGCTTGCGCGGCGGCAGGGCCTCGAGAAGCGCCTGCCCGCAGACCGCGGCGAAGGCATCGTCGCCCGGATGAATGCCGGTAATCGGCTCGGCATAGCGCCGCGGCGCGTAGCCGCAGGCCAGGCACTTCTTCATGTAGAAAGCGCGCTCGTCCTCGTCTTCCCTGAGCGGCGCCGGCTCGAGCCGCACCGCGTCGGGCTCGTCGTCACCGACGAGAATTCCGGTCGCCGGATCGATGGCGATCGACGGCAGGCGCTCGTCATCCTCCACGACCTCGCCCGTTTCCTCGTCGATCTCGATCGCCTCCGGCCCGTCGATCAGGCGCAGGACCAGACGCCTTGCATTGCGCTCGAGCGCAGGGCGTACCTCGCCCTCGACGTGCCAGCCCTCGATATAGGGTTCGCCGCAATTGCGGCAGACCAGGAGCTTGTACGCCGGGCTCTCGCCATCCTCGGCGGTGAGTCCGCCGACGACGACCTCCGACACCTTCTCCGGCGCCTCGCCAAGACGTGTTCGACCTCGTCTATGGTGGTGGCGCGGCCGAGGCTGAAACGGATCGCGCCCATGCCGACCTGCGGCGTAACGCCCATCGCCTCCAGCACCGGAGATAGCTCGACCCGTCCCGAATGACAGGCAGACCCGGTCGAGGCCGCGACCTCCGGCATGGCGGCGAGGATCTCAGCGCCGACGCGCCCGCCGAAGGCGACGTTCAGCGTGTTGGGAAGGCGGCGCTCGGGATGGCCGTTGAGGACGACCCCGTCGCCGAAGGCCTCCGAGAGCCCATCCCACAAGCGGTCCCGCAGGCTTTGCACCTCCACCAAGGGTGTAAGGTCGGCGGCAAGGCTGGCGGCCACGCCGAGTGCTGCTGTGAGCAGCGCGCTTTCCGTACCGGCTCGACGGCCGCCTTCGTGCCCGGCGCCATGGATGAACGGTTCCAGTTGTAGGCCGTCACGGATGAAGAGCGCGCCGACGCCCTTCGGGGCATGGAACTTGTGCCCGGCCATCGTCAGCAGATCGACGCCGAGTTCGTCGACCCGAGTCGGGATTTTGCCAACCGACTGCGCGGCATCGGTGTGGAAGCGAACGCCGTACTCTTGCGCAATCGCCGCGCACTCCGCAATGGGTTGGATCGTTCCCGTCTCATTATTGGCGTGCATGATGGTGACGAGTACGGTGTCACTCTTGATCGCGCGCCGCAGGTCGTCGGGATCGACGAGCCCCGTGCCATCGACCGGCAGCCATGTCAGCCGCGCGCCGAGGCGCTCAAGGAACCGAAGCGGCGCCACGATGGCCGGATGCTCGGCACTCGACGTGACGAAATGCGGCCGTTCCTTGCCGCTGGCGAAAAAGACGCCCTTCAGCGCGTGGTTGTTCGCTTCGCTGCCCCCGCTTGTGAACACGATCTCCCGCGGCGCGCAGCCGACAAGCGCCGCGACCTGGACCCTGGCATTGGCCACCATCTGGCGGGCAGGAGCCCCGGCCCAGTGGCTGCTGGAAGGATTGCCGTGCCCGGTCTCCAGGGCATGGCGCATGATGTCGGCGACTTCGGGGGCGACCGGAGTGCTGGCGTTGAAATCCAGATAGATATCGTGCATGTCCGCGTCGCCTTTCACGTCGGATCGTCTAACTGTCCTGCTTGTGTATGGCGAGCCAGCCGGTCGTGCCGCCCTCGAGCCAGAGTGCGTCCGGGTGGCCAAGCTTTTTCAGCATGCCGGCGCCTTCGGTGGAGCGGCCGCCGCCCTTGCCGCAGATGGTCACGGGTGTCTTGCCGGCAGGAATTTCGCCCACCCGAGCTTCGAGTGCAGCCAGCGGGATGTGCACGGCGCCAGTCACGTGGGTGGCCGCGTGGTCATCGGCGTCGCGCACATCGATCAGGTGGAAGCGATCCGGATCGGCCGCGAGGGCGGCCAGCGTGAGCATCTCCACCATCAGAACACCAAGACCTTGTCGGCGGCGAGCGTCGCCTGGGCGAGTTCGTCCATGGTCGAGCGGCTTGCCCCCTCTATCATGTCGCCCTCAGTGAGGCCGCGGGCGTCCATGCAGGTGCCGCACATCAGGACGCGCCCCTTGGCGGACAGCACACGACGGAGCATGCGCTCGAGGTTGTAGTAGCCATCCGGCGTCTTCTGCCCGGCCTTGGCGCAGAGAACCGCGTCGGCCATCAGGAAGACCCTGACCTCGGCCTCCGGGTCGTTCTTGGTCAGCGCATGGGCCATGCGCAGACCATTGAAGCTGCGCTCCGTGCCGTAGGGCGGGTCGTTCAGCAGGATCAGATGCTTCATGCGGGTGCTCCTTCAGCGGCGGGGTTGAGCCGCGGGTGGGTTTCCTCGCCGAGCCAGAAGAGCACGGCGCCGGACACGAACATCGAGATCGCGACGAACCAGAAGGCCGCCTCCGCAGCGCCGGTCAGGCTTGCGGCAAGGCCGAGGCCGAAGGCGCCGATGGCGTAGCCGAGGTCGCGCCAGAAGCGGTAGATGCCGATGGCCGAGCCGCGCCATGCGGGTGGCGTGATGTCCGCCACCGCCGCCGAGAGGTTGGGGTAAAGCAGCGCCATGCCGAAGCCCGCGACGCCGGCCGAGAGCGACCACCAGAGCGCACCGGTGCCCAGCACCACCATCGCCACGCCCGCGCCGCAGATCCACATGCCCAGCACATTGGGCCAGAACCGGCCGACATGGTCCGACAGCCGCCCGGTGACAAGCTGCGAGCCGCCCCATGTGAGCCCGTAGACACCGACAATCCAGCCAACCTCCGTAAGGCTGGCGCCCTGGCTGACGAGGAAGACCGGGAACAGCGCCCAGACCAGCGCGTCGACGAACTTCTCGACCAGCCCCGCCTGGGAGATCGCGAAAAGGCGGCGGTCGCGCCAGCTCATCAGTGCGAAGACCTCGCCCGTGGTGGGGTGCTCGGACACGTCCCGCGGATAGCGCGGCAGCGATTTCGGCGGCGCGGCCTTGTGCGCTGCGGTCTCCGCCTTGGCCCAGGGGAGCGTGTCCTTCACCCAGACCACGGTGAGCAACAGCGCCAGAAGGACCACGGCCATGCCGAAGACAAGGAGCCCCGTCCGCGCGCCCAACCACTCGGCAGCATAGGCGGTCAGGATGCCCGCGATCGCCACGCCGACATAGCCGGAGAACTCGTTGAGCCCCATGGTAAGCCCGCGTTCTTCAGCCTTCGTGATGTCGAGTTTTGCGGTCTGCGTCATCGACCAGCAGAGGCCCTGATTGACGCCCAGCAGCACGGTCGCGGCGACGATCCAGTTCCAGTCGGGCGCATACCAGATCATCACCGGGATCGGCAGCGCCACGACCCAACCCCAGAACAGCACCCGCTTGCGCCCGATCCGCTCCGACCAGCGCCCGGCGACGAAGTTCATCACCGCCTTCACCGCGCCGAAGGCCACCACGAAGGACGCCAGCAGCAGGAACGACCCTCGCTCGAGCCCGAACTCGCTTTCTGCCAGCGCCGGGACGACGGTGCGCGTCATGCCGATAGCGAAGCCGACCAGCATCACCTGGATCAGTTGATGCGAGACCTGTACGAGGTTTTCGCGGATGCCGCGCTGAAGATCGCTTGCAGTCATTCGGCGGGCTCCTTCGTCGAGATGCGCGGGTCGAGCGCACCGCCGCTCGCCGGGCCGCGGAGGGGCTGGATCAGCATCCGGTCGAGCAAGAGGTCGCGGCGCGTGCGGAACTGCTCGATCCCGATCTCCATCCCCTCGTGCCCCTTGGCTGCCTGAGCGACGTAGGTTCCCAGCAGCAGGTCCCACCACGGCAGGTTGAAGCCGTAATGCGAGTTGGTCTCCCGCGGATCGGCGACGAGGATGGCTTCGAACATGGCGCGAGCCGTCCGGCTTGTGGAACGCGACAGAATCGCTATTATTCAAGACATCACTTGAATGATCTATCGTCAGGAGGCACGCGGTGTCAATCAGCCCGAAGGCAGCCCTTCTCGAGGAATACGCCCTGGTAGCTCGCGCCCTGTCCGCGCCGGCGCGGCTTTCGATCCTCGAGCAACTGGCGCAAGGCGAGCGCGGCGTGGAGACGATTGCGGAAAAGACCGGCCTGACCCTCGCCAACTGCTCGCAGCACTTGCAACAGCTGCGGCGCGCCGCGCTGGTCACCAGCCGCCGCGAGGGAAAGTCGGTGATCTACCGGCTCACGGATGCGAAGACGCTGGCGCTGATGGATCTCCTGCGCATCGTGGCCGAGCGGAACCTCGCACAGGTCGAGCGCATCCTGCGCGGCCTCTCGGGTGGCGAGGAAGCCCCCGAACCGGTCAGCCGCGCCGACCTGGCCGCGCGGCTCGCGGAAAACTCGGTCATCGTGCTGGATGTCAGACCGGCAGACGAATACGCCGCCGGCCACATCCCAGGCGCGCTCAACGCGACACTTGCAGAGCTGGAGCAGATGCTCGTCATGCTCCCGCCCGATGCGGAGATCGTCGCCTATTGCCGCGGCCCCTATTGCGTCTACGCTCACCAAGCGGTTGCAGCGCTTCGCAAGCGCGGCCTCAACGCCCGGCGGCTCGACGGAGGCCTGCCAGAATGGCGCGAGGACGGAAGGCCGACCTTGTCCGCACCGACTTGAATTGCCCGGTCCGCCCAAGGGCCGGGTGCGTTGCTGCACCTGCATAATGATCGAGCATACCGCGCTTCGCCCAAATGTCGCTGATCGGCTTATTCTGTTGAAGAACTCGGAGAGCGGCAGAACGAAGACCGATCGGCAGAAATTCTTCCCGCTCATGCACTGATTTGAAAATCATGTTCGCAAGAGCGTTCGCTGGCAGAACCATGTTCTGACAAATCAGACAGTTTTTGGAAGGTCCGTTTTTTTAACAGAATAGGTTCCGAGCAGCCGTTCGCCTGACGTTCTTATTTGAAAAGCTGGAATGGTCTGGAACCGGCGCGGTCAGATCGAGTCGGCAGAACCACCGATAGGCCAGGTTGAGATGCACCTCCTCGCACAGCCGCCGTTCCGATCGGATGCCGAAGCAGTAAGGCACGCGTCTTGGTCCGTCATCCGTGCGCCTGCACGCCGGATCGTGCCGTGGTGTTCGAACGGGGCGGCCCTGGCGCAAGTCGCGTCGTCGAGTAAGTGAAGGATCGATACGGACCCGAGCGCGGGCTTTGGCACATGCCATCATGCTGAAGCGCGGTCCGCGCAGCGAGATCCTGATAGGAATCCGGCTCGACTGGATCGGATGTGACGGGGATCTGGTGACGGTCCAGATTCCGGCCACCGAGGAGAAGCTGCGCCGGCGCGGTGATCCAGATCTGCCGATTCTGCTCGGGGAAGCAGCGAGCCGTCTGCGCCGCGCCTATGTCGACAACATCCGTGAGAACGCACTGCTGCATGGCGACGAGAAGAACCCATACCTCTTTCTTGGGCAGGACCGTTGGCGAGTCACCACGGGACAGCCGTCCACAGCATCGAGAAGCGCAGGTTGTCAAACCGAGCAGCTGTGTCGATCCGGCCCCCACTTGTGAGGGCCGGATCGCACAGTCTGCCAGACAGAGAAAAGTAGAGGAGGAGGAGAACTTGACCCGGCCCCGATCCGGACAATGAACTGGAGGCTACCATGTTCGACACAATCGACCTCGTTACAGCAACCGCCATCCCTGCTCCGATCCAGGTGTTCATGGCCGAAAACATGGAGGGGATCGTCGGCGCGGCTACGATGCTCGGTGGCCGTCGCGGCAGGGAACTGGCGCAGTCGATTATCGAGCGTCTCGCCGTCGGCGGGGAGATATCCGCATCGACAGTTCGGGCGCTGGAAGCGTTGCGGGCGCTGTTGGCACTCGATCATGTGCACGATGACAGCCGGGACGAAGCGGGGTTCTTCGCAATGATCAATCCAGACGATCCTGTGGTCGAAGAACTTTGTCTTCTCACCGATGGCTACACCGATGCACTCGACCGCTCTGGGCTGCGTATAGATCCTCGCCCCCAGAAACAGAAGGCGGCGTAAAGCAAAGAACGCCCACAGCTGTCGGCTTCTCCGGCCGACAGTTCTTGACGACGCCAGCGCAAACAACACGCGGCAGGTGCCGCGACGCTGGCGTCAAGGAGACCAACATGAATCTTCGCAGCGTCAACATTCGTCGCAACGGCGCGCCGTGGCAGAAGTGCCTCAAGGTTGGCGACGTCGTCCTCTTTGAAGTCACCTTAACCGGCATCGCGCTGGGCGCTATGGCTGTCGGGCGTCCGTGTCTCGTGATCGAAGTTGGCACGGTGCTCGGCGGGCGCTATGCCGTCCTCGCGTCCAGCGTTGCGGCTCATCCGCCAATTCAAAGCGAATTGGGGTTGCTCGTGCAATCTCCGCATGAGCTTCGCATTGCAGGGTTGCAAGAGCCGACGTTCTTTCTGCTGAGCCAGCAAATCGTGGTGCCGCTCAATGACCCCGGATTTCTGTTGGACAGAAACACCGCCACGCCGCGAATGGGTTGCCTGGAACGCTTCGCGCTCGAGCGTCTGACGGGACTGCTTGTGCCTGAGCAGCCCGCAGCCCGCGTAGCCCCGGGAACCGCGCAGCACCCGGGTCGAGGTCGCTCGCGTCGACGGCGAACGGTGCGGCCATTCGTGGTTGAGCGAAGGTCGCGCAAGAAACTTTCGCACAGACCGGGAGCATTCGCATGAGTAGATCGGTTAACGAGGACCTCGATGACCTCCGAAAAAGCGCAGCCGAAGCGTTCGGTCTCGCGCGGACGGTGCGGGACCAACTCATCGGGACCGTTGTTCCGGCCCTTCCACCCGCGCGTCGGACGTTCGCCGAATGGCTGGGCCGGAAACTCGAAAATGGAGCATTTTTCGAGGAGTCGATGGTGCGCGATATCGACGCTTTCATAGCTGAGATCGAGCGTTTGTTCGCGGCGGGAACGCATATCGGTTGGGAAGCCGACGCTCATCATGTCCGGGGCGGTTATCCGGTTGTCTATCTCGACGACCGAGCCCGCGCTCTCGAACCCGTTGTCGATGATTTGCGACTGCTCAGGACCGCGATCGTGCGTGTGCTCGACACTGCGCGCGCCGCCTCAATCGCCGGCTCCTTGGCGGACTGAACCTTGCGGCGCCCGCGTCGGGCGCCGCACTTGAGGGCCAACCAGCCCATGCTGCCGGCCGGATCACCGGCAGTAGGCGCGTCGGCGAATCTCCTTCTGCTGCACCCATGCCGACGCGCCCACCTAAGTGCGCATTACCAACGGAGTTCATTGCCGAACTGCGCAATTACAAGGATCTGCTGGGAATGGACCGCTGAACGTCTGACCTCTGTAGTGTGCCGGATCGTATCGCCACAGTAGTGTCGGAAGCAGACCCAGCTCTACTGACCGGCCTCGGCATCGCGCATCTCACGCGGACGACCAACCAGCCCTCGGGCGTCAGCCGCTCCAGTTCGGGGCCGGCGGCAAAGGCGCAGGCGATCCGCCGGCGCGGCACGTAGTCATGCACCCGCCCTGCGCAGACGACTGTCGCGCCGATCTCGCAAATCAATGACCTTCATCATGCTCTGGCCACAATGGGCAGTCCGGCGAAGCCCAGAAGCAAGAGCCCAAAGCCCTGGGTGATGGTCCGGGAGGGCGCGCGGACCGGTTTGAGAAGTGCATCCGCGCTGGCAGCAGCGACATCAAGGACCGGCTCTTCGTCGTTAGCTGGTTCGTCCTCACCATGTCGAAGTGCGAAACGAGACATCACGATCGCGTGCGAGATCGCCCTACAAATTTCTTGGCCTACCGAGGGGTGCCAGAAGCACTGGTTCGTACTTCATCAAGCCGCAACGACCATCGGCCGCAGGGACTTCGCATGCAGGCCCAACTATGCTAATTCCGCGCGATGCTCATCCCGATTCTCTCGATAGAAGCAACCAACCCATCGACTGTGAGCCGCGCAGTCTCCGCGCAGTCTCGGGTGAGCACCAACTTGCAGGAGACGGACCGAAAGCACGCAGATCGCTGAAGATACACAGAAAATTTGGTAGCGGAGGAGGGACTTGAACCCCCGACACGCGGATTATGATTCCGTGATCGCTATACTTGAAGGCGATGCTCTCCGAGACACCGAGGCGTCTCGGCCCCGTCGCACGCAGGCTCGTGTGTCATCGGTTCACTATCACGAAAGATCCGCCCGCAGCTTACATCGCGCGCCAGCGCAGCAATGCGCAGGTTGCACCCCCTCCCCCTTCCATCTGAGGCTGATTCCACTCCCGCATCCTCTCGTGCCTCTCATCCCAAGGCATGGAAATGCTCGATCGCCGATCGCTTCATGGGGTTGCGTGGCAGGCGCATGGACCGACTGCCGATGAGTTCCCGAAACGCCTTGGCGGCTTCACGAACAACCGAGCGGGGAAGCCGATCGCCGCTCTCGGGATCGACCCGGTCGAACTGGAACAGTTCGTCCTGCGTTCCCGGTGCGATGACAGTGATGCGCTCTGCCTCTCCCAAGTGATCGAGCGTCACGTCGACCGCCAGGCTTTCCTGTTCGGCGAGATCGCATGATGCGATAACAGGAAATCCGTGCCGCGGACTATAGTCGATTTCGAGGCGGAAGTCGGCCCGATCCACGGCCGCCTTCAAGTGACGGGTATTGTGCGCCGTGTAGTGTCGGTTCAGCACCGTGCCGCGTCGGTGTCCCGCAAGCGCCTGGCGCTGCCCCTCGGTGACGCCCGACAAATGCAGCATCGAACTGAGCGTTTTGCGCATGGCGTAGAAGTCCTCGTCGAAGTCGCCGAGGCCGAGCCTGTCGAGAATGCGGTTGAGCGCCTTGCTGAATGGGCCGGTGAGATCATTGATCTCGGAGCGCTGGGCGGCATCGGGGAAGAGCAGCGGGCCATGTTCGTCGTCGAGGTCGCGCACCCACTCGACGAAGCCGAGATCCAGCAGGAGTTGCGGAACCGGGACGACACGCTGGGCGTCCTCGGTCTTGCCGCCCTGGTCCGGGTCAAGACCGATCGCGAGGCAGTGCACGCTGTTGCGCAGGAGCAGGTTCTTCCGCTTCAGGAGCAGGATTTCCTCGATCCGGCTTCCGAGCGTCAGCACGATCAGCGGCACCCAGTAGAGCGCGTCGCGGATGATGACCTCACCGGACCGCCACCGTCGGTGAGCGGAAAAGCAGCCGGTGTAGATCGGACTTGTCAGAAATCCGGCCAGCCGTTCCTCGGTCCAGGGCATGCGGATCTTGGGTTGCGTCACGCGCACGTAGAGGGGGTCGTCCGGGGCCGCGGCGGCCAGCGCACGCTCGATCACCTTGTAGGAAATCGCCACCGGCGCATTCCGGCAACCGAGGTCGGCCGCTCCCTTGAAGAGTCGGTTGAGACCGTCGCGGTTCCGCTTGATCGTCTTCATCGCCAGCCGCGGTGTGAGCCGCTCGGACAGGAGGGCGCGCTTCTCGATATCGGAGATATCGGTTCGGGCGCGGATCTCTTGCATGATCGCCTCGTCCTCGAGATCCGCCTTGGCGATCTCGTCGTGCTTTGAAAGCTGGACCGTCTCCTTCAGGAGCCGGCCTTCCCGCCGGGCTTTCTCCGTGAAACGGTTCTTGCCATGCGCCCTACCGTGACGCTTCGGCAGCCGCGCCATCCAGAGAAAGAACTTCTCTTGGTCTTCCGCCGAGATCGACGTGACCGGGACGTCACCGAAGTAGTCGAGCGCGACCTGTCCGATCGCGTCGATATTCCCCTTCATCGCCTTGGTCGGGTACATGTTGAGGGTGCGGGTCCAGGCGGCAGACAGGAGGATCGGCGCGCGGGTGAAGTCATCCACAGCCGCCGCGGAATACCGCCCGACGAGGGGCAAAGCTTCCGTGCGGGCGTCCCCGCCATCGAGCACGTCCGCTTCGAGTTCGGCGATCTCGCGGACGAGGTCGACGGCACGGCGGCCGAGGTCGGCCGGCAGCGGTGCGGCGATCTCAAGATTGAGCGCCCGGGCGGCACCCGTCACCGGCGCCTCCAGGGCCCTGAAATCCTGGCGCCGGGCGCCACGGCGGAGGTCGTTGCGCCGCGCTTCGAGCGCCGCGATGCGCCGGTCGATCTCGGCGTCCGAGAGTACCGGACCGTGGTCCTGTTCGGACAGGATGCGGGCCAGCTCTCCCCGGAGGACCTCGCCCAGAAGGGCGTTGATCTTTTCCGGGGTCAGTGTCGGGTTGTTCAGGTCACTCATGATACTCGTCTCTACGCATTTCAAAACTGCGAGGAGACGAGCCGCCCGGCTCATCGCCTCGAGCAGTAGAGGGGTTCGAAGCGAGAGACAGCAAAACGCGCGACCGCAACTTTGCCGGATGACGTTGGGTAAACGTTTCCGGAAGTAGAAGACATGGCCGCGGCGCTGGAGATAGGGACCTGCCGGCCGCGGCCGGCGGCACGGCAGGGGAAGGACCGCGGCGGAGGGGCGCACCCCCGCCTGTGGCGCGGTCTGTGTCACAGTTTGTGTCACACCCGGAGCGGGGTATGACACAGCGTTTCCGGAACGGGCCTTTGCGACCCTATTTCCTTGGGTTTTCGGGTGATTTGAGGAAAACATGGCTGGGGCGGTAGGATTCGAACCTACGGTACACGGTACCAAAAACCGTTGCCTTACCACTTGGCTACGCCCCAACTGCGCCGGCTTGTAGCCAAGCGCGAAATGCCGTGCAAGGGGAGATTGGTGAAAATCATGCCTCCGTGCGAGGCTGCCCGGAAGTCTCGCGCCAGCGCGACCAGTCCTCTGGCGTGTCCAGATCCGTAGTGGCGTGCGTCCCGGGCAGGGCGACCAGAAAAGGTGGATAGGTGCGCAAGAGCGCGCGCGCTCCGGCGTCACCGGATAAAGCGGAAAACTCAGGGAGATAGCGCGTGGGAAATACCACGGGATGACCAGGTCTTCCAGAGATCGAAGTCGCCCGGATCGGGGGGCCATCGGCGCTGAACGACGCCGCCATCTGCGCGAAATCGTCTTGCGTCAGGTCCGGCATGTCGGCGGGGCAGATCATCAGACCGCATGCTTCGATGTCTTGCGCCCATCGCGCCGCTCTTCTCAATGACGCGCTAAGCCCCTCACTGGCATCCGCAATGCGCAACCTCTCGATCGGCAAGCCCGCAAGACAGGCGTCGCGGTCTAGTGCGCGCGGTGGCAGGGTCACGGCTAAGGGACCTATCTGCGCGGCAAGGATGCGTTCCACCATCCTGCGCAGTAGCGGCGTGCCTTCTATTTCCTCCAGAAGCTTGTCGCGCCCTCGCATCCTGCGTGAGCGCCCTGCGGCCAGCAAGACTGCAGCGAGTGACACCTCACTTCTCGGGAATTAGCCCGCGCGGTGCGAAACGCAGCATCAGCAGCAGCGCGAGGCCCATCATGATAAGACGGGTATGCGCTGACTGATCCATCAAGTGCGAACGAAGCGCGCTTTCAACTCCAAGACCCGAAGTCAGCGCATCCATCAGCCAGCGTCCGGCAGGCTCTGCTTGAACCCAAAGAAACCAGATCACGAAGCCGCCCAGCACAGCACCCCAGTTGTTCCCCGAACCGCCCACGATCACCATCACCCAGATCAGGAAGGTAAAGCGCAGAGGTTCATAGCTGCCCGGCGTCAACTGACCGTCAAGCGTGACCATCATCGCCCCAGCAAGACCGCAAACGCCCGAACCGAGCACGAAAACCATGAGGTGCCGGCGGGTCACGTCCTTGCCCATCGCACGTGCTGCAGTTTCGTTGTCGCGAATCGCGCGCATCATTCGACCCCAGGGAGAGTTCAGCGCGTTTTCCGAAAGCCATATCAGCACGGCCAGAACCAGAACAAAGAGCAAGGCGTAGCCGGTCAGTTCGATCACCCGTGCAGTATCAGAAAGGCCAAGCCCCAGTCGCTGCGACACTCCCTGAACCCAGTCGTACTGCTGCAGCGTCACCGGCCGGGGTACGGCGCGGGGTATGCCAACGACGTTATTTACGCCGCGAGTGAGCCATGCCTCGAACTTCAGTACGGCTATCACGATTTCGGATATCCCGAGCGTCGCGATGGCCAGATAGTCCGATCGCAACCCAAGCGCGATCTTGCCAACGACCCATGCAAGCCCTGCGGCCATGACCGCGCCCACCGGCCAGGACAGGATCACCGGTAGACCCAACCCGCCGAGATAACCCTCGGTGGCCGGGTTGATGCGCTCGATAGCCGCGGTGGCGGGGGCAAAGACAAAGCGAGTGATCATGTAGCCGACGACGAGCGTCAAGATCAGAGCAAGCACACGCAGCTTGCCGGGAGGGAGTCGTTTCCAGATCAGAATCGCAGCAAAAATTGTTCCCGCGCCCAGCATCAGGCCAAGTACCGCGCCAAAGCCACCGACAGCCCATGCCTCAGGGACGGGCGGCATCGCGATCAGGACGGCCGCCAATCCCCCGAAGGCGGTGAACCCCATCACGCCGACATTGAATAGCCCCGCATAGCCCCACTGGATGTTGACCCCCAGCGCCATTACCGCTGAAATCAAGCTCATGTTCAGAATCGTTAGTGCCAGAACCCAACTCTGGTACATCCCGGTGAGCGCGAGCGCGACGCCCATTACCGCGAACAACGCGACGTTGCGAAGATACCCGGTCATAGCGTGCGCCCCTTGAAGATACCTGTCGGTCGGAAGATCAGCACCAGAACGAGGATGCCGAAGGTGACAGCGAACTTGTAGTCTACCGGCAGTATCTGCATCAGTCCTGCGGGCTCCCATCCCTCGGGGCCAAGATAGCCGACAACGCGCCGCCAGGCATAGGTGATGCCCATCTCCGCAAAAGCCACGACATAGCCACCGATGATTGCCCCCATCGGATTGCCCAGACCGCCAACGATTGCGGCGGCGAAGAAGGGAAGAAGCAATTGGAAGTAGGTGAACGGCCGATAGCTCTTGTCGAGCCCGTATAGCGTTCCGGCAAGCACCATGAGCGTACCGGCGATCGCCCAGGTGATGACCACGACGCGTTCCGGGTTGATCCCTGAAAGAAGCGCCAAGTCCTCATTGTCCGAATAGGCGCGCATGGACTTGCCAGCGCGGGTGCGATTGAGAAACCAGAACAGCAAGCTCATGGCGATCAACGCGACCACAATGGTGAGAGCTTGAGCGGACCGAAATGCCAGACCCTCGGCCAGCCCCGTCCAGTCCCGGAAGTCACGCACCGAGATGATGAACCGCTCCCCATCCGCGAAACGTTGCTCGCTTGGCCCCATGATCAGGCGCGTAATGCCGTTGGTGACGAACATGACGCCCAGCGAGGCCATGACCAGGATCATCGGCTTTGCCTTCACTTTCCGGTAGAATCGGTAGACCGTCCGGTCGGCGGCGAGCAAATAGAGGACCGTGGCAACGATACCCACGGGCAGTGCCAGAAGTGCCGTGGGAAACGGCCCCAATCCAATCCCCTGACCCTGCAGCCACCATGTCACCAGGATCACGATGCCGGTGCCGAACGCCATGATGTCGCCATGCGCGAAATGCGCGAAGCGCAGAATTCCGTAGATAAGTGTGATCCCGAGCGCCCCGAGCGCGATCTGGCTGCCGTAAGCCAACGCTGGGATCAGAACGAAATTCGCCAGCACAACGATCGCGTTGAGCAGTTCCATCGGTCAGCCTCCCAGGAAGGACTTGCGCACTTCGGGATCGGCCAGAAGTGCCTGCCCGGTGTCGATGTAGCGGTTCTGGCCCTGCACGAGAACATAGCCCTTGCTGGCGATCGCCAGCGCCTGCCGGGCGTTCTGCTCCACCATCAGGATAGAGATGCCGGTGCGGGCCACTTCGATGATCCGGTCGAAAAGCTCGTCCATGACGATAGGCGAGACGCCGGCGGTCGGCTCGTCGAGCATCAGCACCGAAGGTTTTGTCATCAGCGCCCGACCAACCGCAACCTGCTGGCGCTGCCCCCCGGAAAGCTCTCCTGCTGCCTGGCGCCGCTTGTCACGCAGGATCGGAAACAACTCGAAAACCTGATCCATGGTGCCGCGAAAATCGTCTTCACGGATGAAGGCACCCATCTCCAGGTTCTCCTCGACCGTCATCGAAGGGAAGATGTTGGCGTTTTGCGGCACGAAGCCCATGCCCTTGCGCACGCGCGCCTGCGGCGTCAAAGCCGAAATGTCCTCCCCCATCAATCGCACCTGGCCCTCGCGCAGGTTCAGCATGCCGAAGACAGCCTTCATCGCCGTCGACTTGCCGGCGCCGTTCGGCCCCACAATCACCGCGATCTGGCCTTTGTCGACTGCAATGGTGCAGGAATGCAGGATGTCGGCGCCGCCATAGCCGCCGGTCATGCCCTCGCCGATGAGCACGGGTTCAGACATGACCCGCCTCCTGGACCACCTTGTTCTTCAGTCCGGTGCCGAGATAGGCCTCGATCACCGCTTCGTTTGCCTTGATCTCGTCAAGCGAGCCCTCGGCCAACACTTTCCCCTCTGCCATGCAGATGACGGGGTCGCAGATGCGCCCGATGAAATCCATGTCGTGCTCGATTACGACAAAAGTGTAGCCCCGCTCCTGGTTGAGCCGGACAATGGCATCGGCGATTGTGTTGAGCAGTGTGCGATTGACGCCGGCGCCAACCTCGTCAAGGAAGACAATCTTCGCATCGGTCATCATCGTCCGGCCAAGTTCCAAGAGCTTCTTCTGCCCGCCAGAGATATTGCTCGCCTTCTCGCCCGCGATGTGGTCGATGGTCAGGAATTCTAGAACTTCGTCGGCGCGACTGCGGATTTCCTCCTCCTCGCGGCGGATACGGTTGCGGTGGAACCATGTGTTCCACAAGTCCTCGCCGGTTTGGCGCGGGGGCACCATCATCAGGTTCTCGCGCACGGTCATCGAATGGAACTCGTGTGCAATCTGGAAAGTGCGCAAAAGACCTTTGTGGAACAGCTCGTGCGGCGGCAGACCGGTGATATCTTCGCCGTCCATCCAGACCTTGCCTGAGGTTGGCTCCAACACTCCGGCAATCACGTTGAAAAGCGTCGTTTTGCCCGCCCCATTTGGACCGATGAGTCCGGTGATCGACCCCGGAGCGATCTGAAGCGACGCGCCATCGACGGCATGAAAGCCACCAAAGTGCTTGTGCAGGTTCTCGACCCTGATCATCGCAGCTCCCTGTCGTATGCGGCCCCCTCTTGACGGGTGGGCTTTCAAAAAAGCCCGGGGAGGGTGAACTCCCCGGGCCGATACCCTCGGTTCGCCGAGGGCACAAGTCTCAGTGGAACTGCACCGTCGTCAACTGACCATCCTCGAACATGTACTCGCGGTAGGTGCCGGCGGCTTCGCCTGGCCCGATCAGGTTGACACCGGTGGCGCCGACATAGTCGATCTCCCCGCCTTCGGCGAGAATCTGCAAGCCGCGCGCAAGATCGCCCGCGTGGATCTCTTCGCCCGGGCCGTTGGCAACACGAAGTACGTTCGCGGCGATCCCGGCCGACGTGGCCTCACCCGCAGCCTGGGCCGCAAGCGCCAGCAACGCGGCGGCGTCATAGCTTTCTGCCACAAACGATGACGACCAGTTGATGCCGCTGTCGGTCCCGACGCGCTCCCAGTTCTCGGCGGCTGTGCCGACCGACGACGGGACTGTGCCGACCACGCCCGCGGCAGCCTCGCCGACGATGTTCGGCATGTCTTCGGTGAAGACGCCGTCGCCGACGAAGAAGGTCTCGAAGGCACCCAGCTCGTAGGCGGTTCGGATGATGTTTGTACCGCCATCGACATAGCCCAGCACCATCAGCGCGTCGCCGCCAGCCGACGCCAGCGAACCCACTTCGGCCGAATAGTCGCCGCGCGCTTCCTCATGCGGGATAGTGGTCGTCACCGTACCACCCGCTGCGGTGAAGTTCTCGACGAAGGCGTTGGCCAGACCCGCGCCGTAGTCGTTGTTGGTATGCGTAACCGCGACGGTGTCGATCCCACGGCCGAGCACGATATCGGAAAGAAGCTGTCCCTGCCGCGCGTCGGAGGGCGCCGTGCGGTAGAATAGCCCGCCCGAATCGAAGGTGGTGAAGCCGGGCGAGGTAGCCGAGGGCGAGATCATCGGAACACCTGTCGCCATGGCGACATTCTCCAGCACTGCGCGCGTCACGCCGGAACAATCCGCACCCATGATCGCGATCGCCCCCTCGGACGAAATCAGTCGCTCCGCCGAAGCCTGAGCCAGCGACGAGTCGACGCAGCCGGTGTCGGCGCGTACTGACGCGATGGTCTGGCCGCCCAGCCACTCACCGCTCTCGTTGATTTCGGCGAACGCCACTTCGGCGCCATCGGCCATATGCGGGGTGATCGATTCGATCGGTCCGGTGAAGCCTAGGAGGATGCCTATCCGCACCTCTTGCGCAAAAGCGCCCCCGGCAGCCAGCGCCGAAACGGCGGTCGCAAATAGCAGTTTCTTCATGGTTCACTCCCTTGAGCTTATCGTTGCCGAGCCAGCTTAGACTCCGGTTTCATCATTGAACAGAGGGATTTGCCGGGGGTTACTGGTCAAAATACCGCCAGTGAACGCTGCGGCTGCGCTCGGAAATCAAGGCTCGCCCGCGGAGTCCCACTCCGGACCAGCGGGTTCCGCGCCAGCCTCGTCTTCGATGCCCTGCGCACCCCGTTCGCGATAGGGCGTCGTTCCATACTGGGCGCGGTAGCATTTCGAAAAATGCGAGGGAGAGGCGAACCCGCAGGCGAGCGCCACGTTGATCACGCTCAAGTCGGTCTGCATCAGCAGGTTCCGCGCCTTTGCCAGACGCAACTCCATGTAGTAGCGCTTTGGACTACGGTTCAGGTAGCGCCGGAACAGGCGCTCGAGCTGACGTGTCGACATGCCGACATCCTCAGCCAGTTCGGCCGGCGAAACCGGGTCTTCAATACTCGCTTCCATCGTCTCGATCACCCGACTAAGCCGAGGATGCCTGACGCCGATCCTCGTCGGTATCGAAAGGCGCTGCATATCGCGATCGGTTCGGATCGCAGCATGGATCAGTTGATCGGACACCGCGTTGGCCAGATCCTTGCCATGATCGTCGGCGATCAGCGCGAGGATCAAGTCGATCGAAGCGGTGCCGCCGGCACTTGTCATCCGGTTGCCATCGATCACGAAGACCGAGCGCGTGAGCACGACATCCGGGAATTCCTCGATGAAGCCATCGTAATTCTCCCAGTGGATGGTCGCCCGTCGCCCGTTCAGCAACCCGGCTTCGGCCAGCGTATGCGCTCCCGTGCAAACCCCACCGATCACCGGCCCCTTTCGACCGATGCGGCGCAGCCAGTTGATCACCCCTCGCGCCGATGTCGTGCGGATTTCGGACCCGCCACAAACGATCACCACGTCGTCGTGCCCCACCTCGCCCAGCGGACCATCCACGATCAGACGTGCCCCGTTCGAACAGCGCACCGGCTCTCCTGTCTCAGAAAGCAGCGTGAAACTGTAAAGTGTCTGCCCGCTCATCCGATTGGCGATCCGCAAGGGCTCGACTGCCGAGGCGAATGCAAGCATCGTGAAACGGTCGAGTAACACGAAAAAGAAGCGACGATGCCGGATGGGAAGGGTCGATGCGCCAGGTGATGCCGGCGCGTGCGAAACCAGTCCGCCTCGCCTCGGCTGCGGACGCGCTGAACCCCCAGCGTCGGGTCTGTTTCCGCTCATTGGCGTGCCTCGCCATGGCTGGGCTACATCATCTCTTCGCTTAGCGAATGCGCGCAGCCGAAGCAATGCAACGCGAGCGAGGGCCTTCCGGGTTGGCATGGGGCCGTCGCTTCCTGTAGGAAACGGCGCAACGGCGTGCGACTGCGCCGTTCCCGAAGGAGACGAGCGATGAGCGATCACTGGATCAAGTCGGGCTGGCGCACGAAACCGCGCGTACAGATGCCGGAATATCCCGATGCGCAGGCACTCGGAGCCGCCGAGGCTCAACTGAGCAAGTATCCACCGCTCGTCTTTGCCGGCGAGGCGCGTGCGCTGAAGGCGCGGCTGGGCGAAGCGGCGGCCGGTCGCGCGTTTCTGTTGCAAGGCGGAGACTGCGCCGAGAGCTTTGCAGAGTTCAACGCGGACATCATTCGCGACACCTTCAAGGTGCTGCTGCAGATGGCGATCGTTCTGACCTTCGGCGCCAAGGTTCCCGTAATCAAGGTGGGGCGGATGGCCGGCCAATTCGCCAAGCCACGCTCTGCTCCGACCGAAGTCGTGGGCGGGCAAGAGTTGCCAAGTTATCGCGGCGACATCGTCAACGGCTTCGACTTCACGGCCGAAGCGCGTGCGCCCGACCCCAGTCGAATGCTGCAGGCCTATACTCAGGCCGCGGCCAGTCTGAACTTGCTGCGGGCTTTCTCCAAAGGCGGCTTCGCCGATATCCATCGGGTCCACAACTGGACGCTCGGCTTTGCCTCGGGCGGCAACGCCGAACGCTACCGTGCGCTCTCAGATCGGATTGCCGATGCCCTGGAATTCATGACGGCGGCAGGGATCAGCAGCGAGACAGCGCCGGCAATCTCCGAGGTGGATTTCTACACGTCTCATGAGGCATTGCTCTTGGAGTACGAGGAAGCGCTTTGCCGTATTGATACCACCACAGGGCTTCCGGTCGCGGGGTCGGGGCACATGCTTTGGATCGGCGACCGGACCCGGCAGCCGGACGGGGCGCATGTCGAATTCTGCAGCGGCGTGCAGAACCCGATCGGTTTGAAATGCGGCCCGACCCTGAACGCGGAGGACCTCAAGCGTCTGATCGCACGGCTCAACCCAGCGAATGAAGCGGGCCGACTGACCCTGATCGCGCGCTTCGGGGCCGGCAAGGCATCAGAGCACCTGCCACGACTGATCCGCGCCGTGCAGGAGGAAGGCGCGAAAGTGCTCTGGGTTTGCGATCCGATGCACGGCAACACGATCAAGTCGGCCTCGGGCTACAAGACGCGACCGTTCGAGCGCGTACTGCAGGAAGTTCGCGATTTCTTCGCCGTCCACAAGTCCGAGGGCACCATCCCGGGCGGCGTGCATTTCGAGATGACCGGCAAGGACGTGACCGAATGCACGGGCGGGTTGCGCGCGGTTACCGATGAGGATCTGTCGGACCGCTACCATACCGCTTGCGACCCGAGACTGAACGCCAGTCAGTCGCTCGAGCTCGCCTTCCTTGTGAGTGAAGAACTCTCCGACCGGCGTGCGGACCTGAAGCGTCGCGCTCTCTGATCTTTCAGACGCTTCGGATCTTGAGTAGCGAATCGCCTGACGAGTCCGGAGAATACGTTGGCACGGGTTGTATGCCAGCACCCGGTTGCTTTGCCGCGTACTCTCCCTCACCGACTTGGTCTCTCGCCAACCGTTAAACCATTCTTCAACAATGAGGCGCCAAGACTTTTCCATGCCGCGCGACCCCGCCCTTTCCGAGTTGCCTCTGCCGCTGTTTGCACCGGCCGGCGAGGACGAGGCGGTGCCCGCGCCTCTGACGGAGGGCGCGAAGCTGCCGTCCTATATACGCGACCACCGCAAGCGGCTGCGGGAGCGTTTCCTGCACGGGGGCGCGCAGGCGATGCCTGACTACGAATTGCTGGAACTGCTGCTGTTCCGGGCGATTCCGCGGCAGGATGTGAAGCCGTTGGCGCGGCATCTGATCGAAGTCTTCGGCGATCTGGCGGCCGTGGTGTCCGCTCCGGCCGCGCGACTGACCAAGGTGCCGGGGGTGGGCGAGGCGGTGGTGGTGGAGTTGAAGCTAGCCGAGGCGATGGCGTTGCGGCTGGCGCGGGCGAGGGTTCTCAACCGGCGGGTCATTTCCAGTTGGGACGCGCTGCTGGATTACTGTCACACGGCGATGGCGCATCGGGAGACCGAGCATTTCCGGGTGCTGTTCCTGGACCGCAAGAACTGCCTGATCGCGGACGAGGAGCAGGGGCGCGGGACGGTCGATCACGTGCCGGTCTATCCGCGCGAGGTGCTGCGGCGGGCGTTGGAGTTGAACGCCTCGGCGCTCATCCTGGTGCATAACCATCCCTCCGGCGACCCCAGCCCCAGCCAGGCAGACATCGCCATGACCGAGCAGATCCGGCTGGCCGCGGAGGCGCTGTCGATCACGCTTCACGACCACCTGATCATCGGCAAGGAACGCGAAGCAAGCTTCAGGACGCTGGGCCTGATCTGAGCCCGTCGCGGGTCCGATTGGAGCGATTCAAGACCTTCGAGGACCGCGGTCCAAATTTGGGGCGATTATATACTTGACAAAGCAAGCGCGGTTTTGCATATTGGGTTCAAGGAGATATCGCTATGAACCTCACAGACCCCATTTTCAATGACGCCGACGCGGCCCGCGAATACCTTGAAGCCTCGCGTTGGGCAAATGGCGTGTTCTGCCCGCATTGCGGCGGCACCGAAAAGTGCAAAAGACTGGAAGGTTCCAAGCATCGCCCCGGCCTTTTCCAGTGCGGCGATTGCCGCAAGCAGTTCACCGTCACTGTCGGCACCGTCTTTGAGCGCTCCAAGGTTCCGCTGAACAAGTGGATGCTGGCGACGTTTCTTATGGCTTCCTCCAAGAAGGGCTACAGCGCCCATCAATTGCACCGCACCATCGGCGTTACCTACAAGACCGCATGGTTCATGTTCCATCGTATCCGCGAAGCGATGCGCAATGACGATAAAACCCCGATGGGATCGGGCGGCGGCATTGTCGAATCCGACGAAACGTTCATCGGCAAAGACCCCAAGTTCACGCGCTACGCCAAGAACAAGCTGGGCTATCGCCAGAAGATGAAAGTTCTCGCTCTTGTGGATCGCACCACCGGCAAGATCCGCAATATGGTCATCGACCATGTCTCGCGCAAAGACATTGACCCGATCCTCAAGGAAAACGTCGCCCGTGAGGCCCGCATGTCCACCGATGAGGCGTCCTATTACCGCCACCTTGATGGAATGTTCGCCGGACACCTGACCGTCAACCACGGCGCGGGCGAGTACGGGCGCGGTGAAGCCCACACGAACACGCTGGAAGGTTATTTCTCCATCTTCAAGCGCGGCATGAAGGGCATCTATCAGCACTGCGGACGCCAGCACCTGCACCGCTACACCGCAGAGTTTGCCTTCCGCTACAACCACCGCATCGCGCTGGACGTGGACGACACGATGCGCGCTAACGCGATCCTCAAGGGCGCGGAAGGCCGTCGCCTCACTTATCGGCGGGCTGACTCAATCTTCGCCTGAGTTCCGCGACTTGGTCGCGCGCTTGCTGGACGATTGGTCGTCTGAGGATTGACTCTCAGGTGGAGTCGAGTCCCCCTTGTGGGGCTTCGGCTTCATCTTGAGAAGGTTCTTCACTGTGTCTTCAAATGTGGCCACGCCAATCCCCCTTCTTGGCCCGAAACTAAAGGTCGAGCGCGCAAAGCGCCACCTTTCGGATTTCCAGCAGACCATGCGGGTCTTCTTTGAAAGTAATCCATACGAACTGATGGTCTAGAGTGACGAGAGAACCGGAGATCAGGTCTACTGTGTCCGGGTGAATGCATGCCCCCCGGGCGAACTCAGCGTTATTGCGGGCGATGTGGTGCACAATTTGCGATCCGCTCTCGACCAAATGGTGTGCGCGCTCGTCAGGGCAAATCGCAAGCAGGTTTCTG
>NZ_JADDJF010000034.1 GCF_017811755.1 Pararhodobacter sp. SW119
GGTGGCGCGCCGGTTCTCGATGATCAAGCTGCCGCCGCTCTCGCACGCCAAGGACGGCAAGCCCCTCGCCAGGCAGATCGCGGTCTTCTGTCAGCAGGCGGGACTGGAACCGCCGAATGATCCCGAGCTGATCCCTCGCCTGGTTCACGCCAGCCGCGAACGTTTCGGGCGTTGCATCGAAACCATCATTTACGCAATCGAGGTTGCCCTTAGATGCGGCGCCGTCCAGCTCGACAGGCAACACTTCGCGGAGGCCTGGGGCATGCAGGAGGGCTGCGCTTACGGTCGCAACGTCTTTCTCTCGGAGCGGTGGTCCGAGATCGAGCTACACGATCAGCACGTAGTAGAGCCCCAACCCCGCCGGAAACGGGGGAGAGGCCAGTAGCGCCGTCACCGGGTGCGCTGGTCTCCTGAAGCGATAAGGCCGCCACCGACAGTTTCGAGCCTAAACCTCATCGTCCTGCCGAAGAGGCCGCAGATATTCTGCGGCCTCTTTCTTTTGCGCATTTGCTTGTCGTGGCCCGGCCGATCGGGCGAGACATTCGGCTGAATGTCCGCTTGTGACGCGGCACGCTAAAAACTACTCGACTGTGTCGCCGTGCGGCACGAAAAAACCAGCACAATGCATCACGGAAAAGAATCTACCGTGGGGCGCGCGAAAAGCCTATGTGCAAACATTCCTTGTCAAAATGTTCATTTTGCCTGAAAAAAGTGCAAACTCTGCTTGCAGCCACACACAACCTTGCTGACGCGGGTCAACTGCATTTCGAGTGACCGCAGGCGCGGCAGGTCATGCAGCCTTCTATCATCACCATCTCGTAGACGCCGCAAGCGGGGCAGGCGGCGCCGCGTTTGCCCGCGCCCATCACCGCGGCCCTGGCCTGCGGGTCGGATTTCAGACCCAGTCCCGCGCCCTCGATGAAGCCGATCTTGATCAGGTGCTCCTCGATCACGCCGCCGATCGCGGCCAGGATCGAGGGGATGTAGCGGCCTTGCATCCAGGCGCCGCCGCGCGGGTCGAAGACCGCCTTCAACTCCTCCACCACGAAGCTCACGTCGCCCCCACGGCGGAAGACGGCCGAGATCATGCGCGTCAGCGCCACGGTCCAGGCGTAATGCTCCATGTTCTTCGAGTTGATGAAGACCTCGAAGGGTCGCCGCCGACCGCCGACGATGATGTCGTTGATGGTGATGTAGATCGCGTGTTCGGAGACTGGCCATTTCAGCTTGTAGGTCTGCCCCTCCAGCGCTTCGGGGCGGTCGAGGGGTTCGGAAAGATAGATCACCTCGGCGCCGGTGTCGGCCTGGGGGGCGATGTCGGTGGTTTCGGACACGGTCAGGACGGATCCCGTCACGTCGTTCGGACGGTAGGTCGTGCAACCCTTGCAGCCCATGTCCCAGGCGGCGAGGTAGACGTCCTTGAACGCTTCGAAACCTATGGCCTCGGGCACGTTGATCGTCTTCGAGATCGAGGAATCCACCCATTTCTGCGCTGCGGCCTGCATCTTCACGTGGTCGATGGGCGCCAGCGTCTGCGCGTTCACGAAATACGCCGGCAGTGGTTCGTCGCCCTTCAACTCTCGCCACATCTGGACGGCGTAGTCCACGACCTCCTCCTCGGTACGGGAGCCGTCGGGCTGCAGGACCTTGCGCTTGTAGCTGTAGGCGAAGACGGGCTCGATCCCCGAGGAGACATTCCCAGCGTAGAGGCTGATGGTGCCGGTGGGCGCGATCGAGGTCAGGAGCGCGTTGCGGATGCCGTGGGTGCGGATCGCGTTGCGCACATCCGCGTCCATCTGGAGCATGTTGCCCGACGCAAGGAACTTCTCGGCGTCGAAAAGGGGAAACGCGCCCTTTTCCTTCGCCAATTCAACGGAAGCGAGGTAGGCGCTGCGCGCAATGGCCTTCATCCAGGTTTCGGTCTGCGCCACCGCGTCGTCGGCGCCGTAGCGCAGCCCGAGCATCAGGAGCGCATCGGCCAGCCCCGTGACGCCCAGACCGATGCGGCGCTTCAGGCGCGCTTCCTCGGCCTGCTTGGGGAGGGGGAAGCGGCTGGCGTCGACGACGTTGTCCATCATCCGGATGGCCAGTCGCACCAGATCGTCCAGCGCCGTCGCGTCGAGTCTTGCGTCTTCGGTGAAGGGGTCGGTGACCAGCCGGGCGAGGTTGACCGAGCCGAGAAGGCAGGCTCCATAGGGCGGCAACGGTTGTTCCCCGCAGGGGTTGGTCGCGGCGATTTTTTCACAATAGTTCAGGTTGTTGGCCTGATTGATCCGGTCGATGAAGATCACGCCCGGCTCGGCGTAGTCGTAGGTCGCGCGCATGATCCGGTTCCACAGGTCGCGCGCCTGGACGGTCTGGTAGACCTTGCCCTCGAAGACGAGATCCCAGGGGCCGTCGTCCCTGACCGCTTCCATGAAGGGGTCGGTGACCAGAACCGAGAGGTTGAACATGCGCAGGCGCGCGGCGTCTTGTTTGGCGATGATGAAGGCCTCGATATCCGGGTGGTCGCAGCGCATCGTCGCCATCATCGCGCCGCGGCGCGAGCCGGCGGACATGATCGTGCGGCACATCGCGTCCCAGACATCCATGAACGACAACGGCCCCGAGGCGTCGGCGGCGACCCCGGCGACGGGTGCGCCCTTGGGCCGTATCGTGCTGAAATCATACCCGATTCCACCGCCCTGCTGCATCGTCAGCGCGGCTTCCTTCAGCATGTCGAAGATGCCGCCCATGCTGTCGGGGATGGTGCCCATGACGAAGCAGTTGAACAGCGTGACCGACCGGCCGGTGCCGGCGCCGGCGGTGATGCGGCCGGCGGGGAGGTATTTGAAATCCTCCAAGGCATTGAAAAAGCGGTCTTCCCATTTCGCGGGCTCGGCCTCGACCGAGGCCAGGGCGCGGGCGATGCGGCGCCAGGTGTCTTCGATCGTGCCGTCGATGGGGGTGCCGTCGGCGGCCTTCAGGCGGTATTTCATGTCCCAGATCTGCTCGGCAATGGGGGCGGCGAAACGGGTCATGCGCAAATCCTGTGGTGCGGCCTGGGGAGTCACCCAAGATACGCCTGTCCGAGGCGCTGGTCAAACCCTAGTGCGTTGCACGGCCGGGCCGCTGACAGCGGCTGCCGACCCGTTTTCGGCGTAGGAAACCGGGCCGAATGGCGTTGCGCGGGGGTGTTGCGGGCGTGCGGTGGCGTGTGAGGGCGGCAAGTTCGAGATTTGCGGCGCAGGCCGCTGAAAAGGCGCGATTTTCGGCTGCCAGCAAGTGGCTGGCAAGCGTATGGCAAGCGTATGGCAAACGTATGGCAGTTATTACCAACTGGCTAATTTTTGCCGCTTTCGGCGGGCATTCCGGATGTGGGCGCCCTGCGGGCCGCTCGATCAGACGGGGCCACGGTTGGCGAAGACCGACCAGTTCATGCGGTCCGACAACCGCTCCAGCGCCATGACGCCCAGGCGGGAATTGCCGGCCTCGTCCAGGCCGGGCGACCAGACCCCGATCGACGCGGTGCCCGGCACCACCGCCAGGATGCCGCCGCCGACCCCGCTTTTCGCGGGCAGTCCGGTGCGGTAGGCAAACTCGCCCGAGCCGTCGTACATGCCGCAGGTCAGCATCAGCGACAGGATGCGCCGCGCGCGCTTAATCCGCCGCTGGTCCGCGTCGTCGGGTTTGGGCGGTTCGGGCGGAATCAGGAAAAGGCCCAGCCGCGCCAGTTGGTGGCAGGACAACTCCATCGCGCATTGCAGCACGTAGGGCAGCATGACCTTGGCCGGTTCGTTGTCGAAATTGCCGAAGTGCCGCGCGATATGCATCAGCGCGGTGTTCTGGTCGCCGCCCTGGCGCGAGCTTTCGATCACCTCATCGCTGAAGGTGACCTTGTCGCCGTCGAGGTGCTTTTCGACGAAGCTGCGGACGGCGTGCGCGGCTTCGTCCGAGCCGTATTTCGATACCAGAAGGTCGATCACCACCAGCGCGCCGGCGTTGACCAGCGGGTTGCGCGGATAGCCCTTGTACTGTTCCAGGTCGATGACCGTGTCGAACGGGTTGCCCGAGGGCTCGCGGCCGACGCGTTTCCAGAGCGCGTCGCCGATGGCCTCGTGCGCCAGTTCCAGCGACAGGATCTTCGAGATGCTCTGGATCGAGAAGGGCACCTGCGCATCGCCGGCGCTGGCGACGACGCCCTCGCCGGGAAACGCCACGGCGATGCCGAACTGGTGCAGATCGACGCGCGACAGCGCCTCGTCCTCGGGCGGCATGCCCCAGCCGTCAGTCTCGTGCATCTCCTGCGCGATCTCGTCGAGGGCGCGCTGAAGTGCGGCTCGTTCGCCGCGTTTGGTTTTGGCCATGAAAAATCCTTCTCGCGAAAATCCCTTTCGCAGGGCAACGCGCCGGGGGCGGAAAGGTTGCCGGTCTTGCCGCTTGCCAGTCGGGCCGCCGCGGCCTAGATGCCAAGGCGATGGCGGGCGTGATCCATATCCTGAAACTCTGCGTCGGCGCCGAGGCGGTCGAGGACCTGATCGCCTGGCAGCGCACGCGCGCGGCGCAGAACCCCGACGGGTTGCCGCGGCACGTCACCCGGATGTGGCCGCGCCGCGAGGCCGAGGTGCTGAACGGCGGCTCTCTTTTCTGGGTGTTCAAGGGGCTGGTGCTGGCCCGCCAGCGGATCCTGCGCTTTGACGAGGTGACGGGCGCCGACAGAATCCTGCGCTGCGGGCTGGTGCTGGAACCGGCGCTGGTGCGCACCGAGCCGCAGCCGCGCCGCCCGTTCCAGGGCTGGCGCTACCTCAAGCCCGAGGATGCACCCCGTGACCTGCCCGCGGCGCGCAAGGGCGATGACGCGCTGCCCCCCGCGATGAGTGCTGCGCTGGCCGACCTGGGACTGCGCTAGGTCGTGCCTTCGCCCTGGGCGTCGATCAGCTGGCGCACGGCGTAATCGGCGGCGTCGTCGAAGGGTTTGAGGATCACGCTGGCGCCCTTGGCGAGCAGTTTCTCGGCCTCGGCGACCTGCTGCACGGACAGGAAGACCTTGCCCTTGTAGTTGGCCGATTGCAGGCCGTGCAGCAGCGCCAGCTGCGGGTCGGCCTCGGTCAGGCTGGCGCGGTCGCGGGGAACGGCCGAGACCACGGCGCGGACCCTGGAAAGGTCCAGATGCACGACGAATTCGGGGTCGGTGGCGTCGCCGTAGCTGGCGTCCAGCCCCATGCCGCGCCAGTGTTCCAGCGCCTCGGGATCGAAGTCGATGCCGAGGACGCGGAAGCCACGCGCCTTCAGGCCCTGACCGATCCGGCAGCCGTAGCGGCCCAGCCCGAAGATCACGTAGTCGTAGCGCCGGTCGAGGGCGGCGTCTTCGGCATCCTCGGCCTCGCGCCAGGCGGTGCGGCGTTCGAAGACGCCGAGGAACGGCTCGCAGATCGCGTAGAGCTTGTGCGACCAGGTGATCATGTAGACCGAGAGCGCGATGGTCACGAGGCCGACGAGTGTGACCAGCCCCATCGCCCCCTCGCCGACATGGCCGATGGTGATGCCCATCGCCATGAAGATCAACGAGAATTCCGAGATCTGCGCCACCGTCAGACCGGCGAGGAAGCCGGTGCGCTTGCGGTAGCCCATATAACCCATGATGGCGAGCACGATCAGCGGGTTGCCGATCAGCACGAAGAGCGACAGCACGATCGCCGGGCCGATCTGGTCGCCCAGCGTCGACAGGTCCAACGCCGCGCCGAGGTTGATGAAGAAGAACAGCAAGAGAAAGTCGCGCAGGGACGCCAGCCGCGAGCCGATGGCGTCGCGGTACTGGGTGGAGGCGAGGGAGACCCCGGCCAGCAGCCCGCCCAGTTCCTTGCCGAAACCCAGCGCGTCGCCCGCCGCCGCCAGCCCCGCCGCCCAGCCGACGGCGAAGATCACCATCAGTTCCGACGAGCCCGAGATCACGCGCAGCAGCGGGTCGGCGACATAGCGGATGAAGACCATGACGAAGGCGATCATGCCCGCCCCGCCCAGGAAGACCAGCACCACGTCCCAGAGCGATCCCGCCTGGTCGCCCATCCCCACGCCCAGCGCCGACAGCGTGACCATCGCAAGGACGACGAAGATGTCCTGCACGATCAGGAAGCCCAGCGCGATCTTGCCGTGCAGCGCGCCGATCTCCTGCTTGTCGGACAGAAGCTTGACGATGATGATGGTCGAAGAGAAGGTCAGCGCCACCGCGATGTAGATCGAGGTCAGCCAGTCGAGGCCGAGGCCGAGGCAGATGAGAAAGCCGAAGAAGGCGGTGAAGCCGACCTGGCCCAGCCCCGTCGCCACCGCCACCCTGCCGAGGTTGCGCACCAGCGAGACATCGAGCTTCAGCCCGACGAGGAAGAGCAGTACCGCGATCGAGATCTGGCTCAGCGTCTCGATGAAATCGGTGGAACTGACCAGGCCCAGCGCATCCGGCCCGGCCAGCAGCCCGACCGCGATGAAGGCGACGATCAGCGGCTGGCGCAACAGCATCCCGACGAGGCCCAGTGCCGAGGCGAGCAGCACCAGTATGGCGATCTCGTAGAAGACGGAGGCGAAATCGTGCGTCATGCGGGTCGCCCGGGATTGGGAAATGCCGGGAACGACCTAGCCGATCCGGCCCGGTTTGGCCAGATGCCGGCGGGGTCTGCACGCTGTCAGGGCCGCGCGGGGAGGGGCATGCGTTTCACGTGCGCTAATCCGGCCGGGTGGGATCCGGCCGGGCAACCTCGTGTGCTGACCCTGGGCTGCGGCCAGGGCCGCTTTCCGTCCTGGGCGCAGATCAGGGGCCGTAGGGCGATACGCAGACGCGGCGCGGCCCGTTGTAGGGCTGATAGCTGTTGTCCACCACGCGGTAGGAGCGCCAGCGATTGCGGCACCAGTTCAGGTGATTGCTGCTGAGAACGCCACTGGCGTGGGCCCCGCCGCGGCGCGGCTGCTGATGCAACTGGTTGACGATCAGGCCGCCGACGATGGCGCCGACGACCGCGGATCCCAGGTCGGGACCGCTGCTGCGTCGCTGCGGTGCCGGCCGGCCGTAGTGGTGTCGCCGATTGCGCTCGTTGAAGCGCCTGTTCTGTGTGCCGCGGCGGTCGAAGCCCCGGCGGTTGTCGAAGCGATTGTTATAGCGATTGTTGAAACGGTTCCTGGACTGCACCTGCACCAGGTTCTCGGCGACAGAGCCCTGGAAGACCGCGTTGATCGGTGCCGGAGTACCCGCCTGCCCCGCGCTGACCGGGCTGGTCGCGACCGGTGACAGGGCCAGGACAGCGGCACACACTGTTGAAATAATTGTCTTCATCGTGTCCTCCTCTGATTGGATCCACGCGGTTCTCCTCTCCACGCTCTCCTGATGAACGCGCGAAGGCGTCGCTTCTGTCGAAATCGGACATGACTTTGATGTGAGGCCGCAGGGTCGGATGCGGTGATTTCCAGCGCGCAGCCCCGAAAATACTCAAAATCGCGACGGTATTTGCTGGTGAGAGAGGGGTTGTCCAAATTTGGACGCCGACGCCGGGCAGAGGCGGCTCGACCGCATCGTTCCGGGCGCCAGCGCGCCCTTCGTCGTGGCTTCAGTGACGCGCTGGACGAAGGGCATTCAACAGCCCAAGATGGCCGCCCCGTGGCAACCGGCAGGGACCGCCCGATGAACCTCGATCAGCTTCGAACCTTTCTCTGGGTGGCCCGGCTCGGCGGCGTGAGGCGCGCGTCCGAGCAGATGAACGTTTCGCAACCCGCGGTCTCGGCACGCCTGCAGGCGCTCGAAGACTCGCTCCGCGTCCGGCTTCTGGATCGCACCACGCGCGGGGTTAGCCTGACGCGTGAGGGCGAATTGCTGCGCGGCTACGCCGAGCAGATGTTCTTCGTCCAGCAGGAGATCCTGCAGCGCGTGGCCGACCGGTCGGGCGCCACGGGGCTGTTTCGGGTCGGCGCCTCTGAAACGGTCGCGGAATCCTGGCTGCCGCAGTTCCTCAAACGGCTGAGTGCCGAGTTTCCGCGCTTGGATCTGGAGCTGACGGTCGATATCTCGGTCAATCTGCGCGAGGCGCTGCTGGCCCGCCAGCTTGACCTCGCCTTCCTGATGGGCCCCATCTCCGAGTTCAGCGTGGCGAATACCGACCTGCCGGAATTTGCGCTGGGTTGGTATCGTGCGGCCGGCACCGAGACCGCGGATTTCCTCAGCAGCCCAGTGATCAGCTATGCGCGCAACACGCGGCCCTACCGCGAACTGGTGGCCGAACTGGGCAAGCGCTACGGGCCGAAGGTACGTATCTACAGCTGCGCGTCGCTGTCGGCCAGCATGCAGATGATCGCGTCGGGGATCGGTGTCGGTCCGGTCCCGATCGCACTGGCGCGAGAGCGCGTCGCGGCCGGTCAGCTGGAGCGGTTCGATCCGGGCTGGACGCCGGCGCCGCTGCGCTTCACGGCCTCCTGGGTGGCCGATCCCCACAACTCGCTGGCGGAGCGGTGCGCGGAGCTGGCGCAGGCGGTCGCAGAAGATTGGTGATCGATTTTGCTGATCGGATCTGCCTCAAAATGAAAATTTGTACGGATTGCCAGTATCCGCGATGGTGCCTCCATCAAATCGGGGGACGAAAGCATGTGGCAATTCTGGGTCGATCGTGGTGGCACCTTCACCGACATCGTGGCGCGCGCGCCAGACGGCATGCTGAGTTCGCACAAATTTCTTTCCGAGAACCCGGAACTCTACGCCGATGCCGCTGTGTACGGTATCAACCGCATCCTGTCCGAAGCGCCCGAGTCCGCGCCGGGCATCGCCGCGGTGCGCATGGGAACCACGGTCGCAACCAACGCGCTTCTCGAGCGCAAGGGCGATCCGACGCTCTTGATCGTCAACGCGGGTTTCGGCTATGTGCTGCGGATCGGCTATCAGGCTCGCCCGCGGCTTTTCGATCTGAACGTGACGCTGCCGGACGTGCTCTATACCCGGGTTGCCGAGGTGGCCGGGCGTCTGGACAGCGCAGGCAACGAGATTGTCCCGCTCGACGAGGCGGCGACGCGCACGGCGCTTCAGGCGGCGTTCGCGCAGGGGATCCGCGGCGTGGCGATCGGCTTCATCCACGGCTGGCTGAACCCCGCGCACGAGGCCCGCGTCGCCGCCATCGCGCTGGAAGTGGGTTTCACGCAGGTCACCAGCTCGCACGAGGTGGCGCGGCTGATCAAGCTGATCGCGCGGACCGACACGGCGGTGGCCGATGCCTATCTCTCGCCGATCCTGCGGCGTTATGTCGACCGTGTCTCGGGCGCGCTGAAGCTGACGGGAAAGGGGCAGCTTGCGTTCATGCAGTCCTCGGGCGGGCTGACCGATGCGGCGAATTTCCGCGGCCGCGACGCGATCCTGTCGGGACCGGCGGGCGGCGTCGTCGGCATGGTCCAGACGGCGCTGGCGGCGGGGCTGAAGCGGCTGATCGGCTTTGACATGGGCGGCACCTCGACCGATGTCTGCCATTACAACGGCACGTTCGAGCGGGTCTACGAGACCGAGGTGGCGGGCGTGCGGATGCGCGCCCCGATGCTGGACATTCACACTGTCGCGGCGGGCGGCGGGTCGGTCTGCGCGTTCCGTGACGGGCGCTACCAGGTGGGGCCGGACAGCGCCGGCGCCGATCCGGGCCCGGCCTGCTACCGGCGCGGGGGGCCGCTGACGGTGACCGACTGCAACGTGGTGCTGGGGCGCATTTCGGCGCGCGACTTTCCGGCCGTTTTCGGGCCCGAAGGTGACCAGCCACTGGACCGCGACGCGGCCGTTGCCGCCTGCACCCGGCTGGCCGAACAGGTCGCCGAGGAGACCGGCCTGCCCGTGGCGCGGCCCGAGGATGTGGCCGAGGGCTTCCTGCGCATTGCGCTGGAGAACATGGCCGCGGCGATCAAGAAGATCAGCGTCGAGCGCGGCCATGACGTGACGGGTTACACGCTGTGCTGCTTCGGCGGTGCCGGCGGGCAGCATGCCTGCGGCGTGGCCGAGGTGCTGCGCATCCGCCGCGCCTATCTGCATCCGCTGGCCGGGGTGCTCTCGGCCTATGGCATGGGCCTTGCGCATCTGACCGCGATGCGCCAGCAGCAGGCCAACCTGCCGGTGACCGATGCCCGGGCGGCTGAAATCATCGCGGAACTGCGCACCGAGGCGCAGGGCGAACTGATCGAGCAGGGCGTGACCGGCGACGGCATCGTCACCCGCGAAGTTGCCTTCCTGCGCTATCCGGGCGCGGCGCAGACGCTCGAGGTGGCCTTCGACACGCCGGCGGCGATGACCGACGCCTTCGCACAGGCGCATCTGGTGCGCTTCGGCTTCGTGCCGGAAGGGGCCGCGCCCGAGATCGACATGCTCTCGGTCGAGGCGCGCGATAGTGCCGAGACCCTCGATCCCGCCATTCTGCCGGAGGCGCATGATCTGGCGGCGCCGGGCACCACGCCCGCCTGGCTTGACGGCGCGGACCGGCAGATCGGGCTTTTCCACCGCGACAGGCTTGCGCCGGGCGAGCGCATCGTGGGCCCGGCGCTGATCGCCGAACGCATCGGCACGGTGTTCGTTGCCGACGGTTGGGTGGCACAGGTCGACAGCGCGCTGGGGTTGCATCTGACGCATGTGGCCGCGGTCGCGCATTCGGATCTGGGCGCGGCGTCGCTGGCCAGTCCCGACCCGGTCCTGCTGGAGGTGATGTCGAACCGCTTCATGTCGGTGGCCGAACAGATGGGCGGCACGCTCGCCAACACCGCGCAGTCGGTCAACATCAAGGAGCGCATGGACTTCTCCTGCGCGCTGTTCGATGCGGCCGGCAATCTGGTCGCCAACGCCCCGCATGTCCCGGTGCATCTGGGCTCGATGTCGGACTCGGTGCGCGCCACGGCGCGCAGTTTCGCCGGGCGGATGGAACCGGGCGACGCCTTCATGCTGAACTCGCCCTTCGAGGGCGGCACGCATCTGCCCGACGTCACCGTCATCACGCCGGTCTTCGACGAGGCCGGCGGCGCGATCGTGAACTATGTCGCCTCACGCGGGCATCACGCCGATATCGGCGGCACTACGCCCGGATCGCTGCCCCCCGACAGCCGCACGATCCACGACGAGGGCGTGATCTTCGGGCCGGTGCAGCTGGTGCGCAAGGGAAGGCTTTTGGAGCGCGAGACCCGCGAACGGCTGGCCTCCGGCCCGCATCCCTGCCGCCAGATCGACCAGAACATCGCCGATCTGGCCGCGCAGATCGCCGCGAACGAGACCGGCATCGCCGCCTTGCGCTCGATGCGGGCGGAATTCGGCGCCGATGTGGTCACGGCCTATACCGCCCATGTCCAGGGCAATGCCGAACATGCCGTTCGTCAGGCAATTTCGGCGCTGAAGGACAGCACGTTCGAACTGCCGATGGACATCGGCGCGCGGATCAGGGTGCAGATCCGCGTCGACCACGACGCGCAAGGGGCCGAGATCGACTTCACCGGCACCTCGCCGCAGCAGGATGGCAACTACAACGCGCCCCTGTCGATCTGCCGTGCGGCGGTGCTCTATGTCTTCCGCTGCCTTGTCGGGCGGGACATCCCACTGAACGAGGGCTGCCTGAAGCCGCTCAAGCTGATCGTGCCCGAAGGCTGCATGATCAACCCGAGGCCCCCCGCCGCCGTCATCGCCGGCAATACCGAGGTCAGCCAGGCGATCACCGAGTGCCTCTTTGGCGCTCTGGGCGTGATCGCGGGCTCACAGGGGACGATGAACAATTTCGCCTGGGGCGACGCCCGCTTCCAGAACTACGAGACGATCTGCGGCGGTATGGGGGCGACCTCCAAGGGTCCCGGCGCCAGTGCGGTGCAGGTGCACATGACCAACACGCGCCTGACCGACCCCGAGATCCTGGAGACCCGGTTCCCGGTGCGGCTGGAAGAAATGGCGATCCGCCTTGGCTCGGGTGGGGCAGGGCAGCACGCGGGGGGCGACGGTATCCGCCGGCGGCTGCGCGCGCTCGGCCCGATGACCGCGACGCTCCTGACCTCGAACCGGGTGCAGCAGCCGTACGGGCTGGCCGGCGGGCGGACGGGACAGCCGGGTGTCAATGCGGTCGTACGGGCCGATGGCGTCCTCAGCGCGTTGCAGGGTCGCGACCAGGTCGAACTGGCGGCCGGCGACTGCATCGTGATCGAAACGCCCGGCGGCGGCGGGTATGGTGATCCGGAGTCCTGATCGATGGTGATCCGAAACCATTATTTGACCCGATACCCCAGTCGCGCGACACTGAAGCCCTCAATACGAAATGCGAGCATGCCATGAACCGCCAGGATCTTTCGGCACTCCGTGAAACCATCCGCTCGGGCGCCTTCTCGGGCCACACCGCCGGGCTGGCGCCGGGCAAGCTGCAATGCAACCTCGCCATCCTGCCGGAATCGCACGCGCTCGACTTCCTGCGCTTCTGCCTGCGTAACCCGAAACCCTGCCCGATCGTCGCAGTCGGTGAGACAGGCGATCCCATGCTCTACACGCTCGGGCGCGACATCGACGTGCGCCGCGACACGCCGCGCTACCGGCTCTACCGAGACGGGCGCTTCGCCGCCGAGATGACCGACATCACCGAGCACTGGCACGACGACATGGTGACGGTGGCGCTGGGTTGTTCCTTCACCTTCGAGCGCGCGCTGATGGCGGCCGGAATCCCGATGCGCCACATCGAACGCGACGTCACGGTCCCGATGTATCGCACCAGCCTGCCGCTGGTGTCCGCCGGGCCGTTCGGCGGCACCATGGTCGTTTCGATGCGCCCGCTGCGCGGCGGCGATATCGCCCGCGCCGCTGAGATCAGCGCCCGCTATCCGCTCGCGCACGGCGCGCCGGTGCATGTCGGCAATCCCGCCGCGATCGGGATCGACAATCTGGATCGCCCCGACTGGGGCGACCCGGTGCCGGTCCATGACGACGAGATCCCGGTTTTCTGGGGCTGCGGCGTGACGCCCCAGAACGCGCTGCTCGCCGCCCGCGTGCCGCTGGTCATCACCCACGCTCCCGGCCACATGCTGATCAGCGATATCGACGAGGACGCGCCGATACCGATTCTAGCCGACTGAGACCAACCACCACCAACCAACGGGGAAGAAACCATGAAACTGAAACTCGCAACCGCCTTCCTGGTGACCAGCGCGCTTGCCGTGCCGGCCCAGGCCGAGATGCTGTCGGTGGTCGGCAGCTGGTCGAACCTGCCTCTGCACCGCCAGTACGAGGCGCCGTTCTGGAACGAGATCCTGCCCGATGCCTCGGGCGGGGATATCGAGGTCGCGCTGACCACCCATAACGAGATGGGGCTCGGCGTCGGCGACGTCTTCAACCTTCTCGCCGAGGGCGTCTACGACGTGGCGATGACCGTGGGCGACTACGCCGTGGCCGACGCACCGGAGCTTGAGGCGCTCGATGTGCCGCTGATCGCGCTCGACGCCGAGAGCGCGCGCGCCAAGACCGAGGCCGCGCGCCCGATGGTCGAGGACATCTTCCGCGACCGCTTCAACAGCCATGTGCTGGCCATCGCCCCCTATCCACCGCAGATCGTCTTCTGCAACGCCGAGATTGCCGGGCTCGAGGATCTGCGCGGGTTGAAGGTGCGCGGCTCCGGGCGGATGACGGCGAAACTTCTGGAAGCGCTGGGCGCCGAAGGCGTGAACGTCGATTTCGGCGAGGTTCCGGGCGCGCTGCAACGCGGCGCCATCGACTGTGCGGTGACCGGCGCCGGATCGGGCTACAATGCCGGCTGGTGGGAAGTGTCCTCGCATCTTCTGACGCTACCGCTGGGCGGCTGGGATCCGGTCGTCACCGCGATCAACCTCGACCGCTGGAACAGCCTCAGCGCCGAGATGCAGGAACTGATCACCACCGAGATCAAGACCAGTTTCGAGGATCCGGCCTGGGCCTCGGCGCAGGATGCGCTGGTCAACGACGTGGCCTGCCTGACCGGCATCGGCGACTGCCCGCACGGCGAGTCGCGTTCGATGGTGCTGGTCGAGGCGAGCGAGGAGGATTTCGCTACCGCGCGCAGGATCCTGGAGACCGAGGTGCTGCCGGATTGGGCGGCCCGCGCCGGAAGCGACTGGGCAACGCGCTGGAACGAAGAGGTCGGATCGGTCGTCGGCGTGACGGTCCCGGTGAACTGAACGCGAAACCTGCAAGGGATCGGACGCCACATGGCACTGCGCCTTCTTGAATTTCTCAAATGGTTCAATCGCGGCATCGCGCTTGCGGTCGGGCTGGGGCTGCTGGCCTGTGTCGCCTTCGTTCTGATCGAGATCACCTTGCGACGGCTCGGCTCGTCGCTGGGTGGCACCACCGAGATTACCGGCTACGTCATGGCGGTGGCCACCGCCTGGGGCATGGGATTTGCGCTGATGGAACTGGCGCATGTCCGCATCGAGATGCTGCGCACGCAACTCGCGCAATGGGGGCGGGTGATGCTGGACCTCATAGCAATGCTGGCGATGTCGGGAACGGTCGTGCTGATCGCATTCCGCGCCTGGCCGGTCCTGTCCCGCAGCATCGCCAACGACTCGCGTGCCAATACCGTTCTGGAAACCCCGCTGTGGATCCCGCAAAGCCTGTGGTTCGCCGGCTGGGCTTGGTTTGCCTTTATGACCTGCGCGGTCACGCTGATCGTACTGGTGCTGATCCTTCAGGGTCGGCTCGGGCAGGTCGAAGCCGCCATCGGTCCCGGCAACGAGGTCGACGCCGAGTTGGAGCACGCGAAATGATCCTCTATGTCTCGGTCGGGCTTCTCGGCCTTCTGTCGCTGACGATCCCTGTGGGGATCGTGCTTTTCCTGCTTGGCATCGGGATCGACCAGTTCTTTACGCCGTTCCCGCTGGTTCGCGGCATGGGGCAGATGATCTGGTCAGCCTCGAACAGCTCCACCCTGATCGCGATCCCGTTCTTCGTGCTTCTCGGCGAGGTGCTCGTGCGCGGGGGCGTCGCCGCCAAAACCTACGGCGCGCTCGACAAATGGATGAGCTGGCTGCCCGGCGGGCTGATCCATGCCAATATCGGGACGGCGACGATGTTCTCGGCAACCTCAGGCTCGTCAGTCGCGACCGCCGCGACCGTCGCCACCGTCGCCATGCCGCAGGCCGAAAAGCTCGGCTATGACCCGCGGCTCTTTTCCGGCGCGATCGCGGCGGGCGGTACGCTGGGGATCATGATCCCGCCCTCGATCAATCTGATCGTCTATGGGTTTCTCACCGAAAGCTCGATCCCGCAGCTTTTCCTCGCGGGCCTCATTCCGGGGCTTCTTCTGGCGGTCGCCTTCAGCGTGGTAACCGCGCTGATCTGCATGTTGCGTCCGAACCTGGGGGGCGAGCGGCGATTTTTCCCGCTGCGGGAGATGCTGGCCGGGCTCGTCCATCTGATCCCGATTCTGATCCTTTTCGCGGCCATCGTCGGCTCGATCTACCGGGGCTGGGCAACGCCGACCGAGGCCGCCGCGGTGGGGGTCGGCATGGCCTTCCTGATCGCCGCCTTTTCGGGCGGGGTGAACTGGCCGATGCTGCATGAGGCACTTTTGGGCACGATGCGCATCACGGCCATGATAATGCTCGTGGTTCTCGGCGCGGCGTTTCTCAACTTCACGTTGTCGGCCGCCGGGCTTGGGCGCGAATTGCGCGCCTTCATGGACGGTCTGGGCTTGTCGCCCTTGATGATGCTGATGGTCATCGTGCTGATCTACATCGTGCTCGGTTTCTTCATCGAGACGCTGTCGCTGATGGTGGTGACGATCCCGATCATGGTGCCGATCGTCGTCGGCCTCGGCTATGACGCGATCTGGTTCGGCATCCTGATGATCGTGCTGGTCGAGATGGCGTTGATCACGCCACCTGTCGGGCTGAACCTCTATGTCGTGCAGGGCGCGCGAAAAAGCGGCAGATTGTCCGAAGTCATGGTTGGCTGCATCCCCTATGCGCTGATCATGCTCTTGATGGCCTTTGCCCTGATCGCCTTTCCCGGTCTCGCTCTCTGGCTGCCGGCGAACCTGTGATGCGACTCGCAAACCTGCGTGACACTGGTAATGGAGGCTTCCATGACAACTGAACTCACGTTCGAGGCCGAGGGACGCGCGCACAGGATCGCTGTCTCGCAGCTGATTGTCGCGGGCTGGACCGGGCGGGATATGAAGGCGGTCCAGCACCACATCGACGAGCTTGCCGCGTTGGGCGTGCCCGCTCCGTCCACGGTCCCGCTCCACTACCGGGTCGCGGCGGGATTGCTCAGCACCACCGACCGCCTGCAGGTGCTGGAGAATGAGACCTCGGGTGAGGCCGAGCCGCTTCTGATCCACGACGGCCAGACGCTCTGGCTCGGCCTCGGCTCCGATCACACCGACCGCGGGCTCGAGACCGTTTCGGTCGCGCACGCCAAACAGGCGTGCGGCAAGCCGGTCGCTACCGGCCTCTGGCGATTTGACGCACTAGCCGACCGCCTTGACACGCTCGAACTGGCGTCCTTCGTTCGCGAGGATGCGGATGCCGACTGGATTCCCTATCAACGCGGCACCCTCGCCGAGATCCGGCCGCTCGCCGATCTCATGGCCGCTCTTCCCGATGGTGGCCTGCGTCCGGGAATGGCCATGCTCTGCGGTACCCTTGCTGCCATCGGCGGCGTTCGCCCGGCTCGGCATTTCCGCATGGAACTGACCGATCCGGAAACCGGTCGGCACCTTTCGCACAGCTACGCGGTCGAGGCGCTGCCGGTCGTCGCCTGAAATACCTGCCCTTGTTGGCCGTCATCCGCCGCAAGCGTTTGCGCCAACCTCGGATTCCCGCGCGGTCCGAATTCCGCAATAAACCTCTTTCTGCATAACGGACAGGTGCGCGATCCGGGACTTTCCATTCCCGTCCTGCACGGGTAGGTTGCGGCTAAACAACGCTCCGGTTGAAATGTCGGACGACGCGACCCGCAGCATGCGGGGCAAAGAGGTCGGAATGGTGCGCGCAGAAGGCAGCTATCCCCGCAAGCAGATCCCTGTCATCGCTGCGTTTCTGGCCCTTGTGGGCGTGGCGGTCTCCGGCTGCACGCTGGGCAGCGGCGGTACGAACGGCACGGTCCGCGTCGGCACCACCACCGGGGGTGGCCAGATGGTCGAACGCGACGTGGAGGCCCCCGAGGTCTTTCAGATGGAAGAAGCCGGGCTCTGGGACGGGCGCCCGTCTCTTGGCGGCGTGTGGGTGGCGCATCCCGAAGCTGTCGATCCCGAGCGCGTCGTCATTCTGAATGCCGAGAGCGGTGCCAGCGTTACCGGTGCGCTTTTCCGGCGGGAACGGGACAATCCGGGGCCACGCTTCCAGCTTTCGTCCGAAGCGGCCAACGCCCTGGGAATCCTGCCCGGCGCGCCGACGCCGATCCGTGTGACCGCCCTGCGGCTCGAGCAGGTCGAGGTCGCCCCGGTCGAGGGGCCTGCAGAAGACGAGGCCGAGATCGCCGAAGTCGCCGCCCCGGAGGATGCGCAACCCGAGGCGCCGCGGGGATTGCGGGCACTTTTCCAGCGTCGCCCGCCGCCCGCACCGTCAGACGATGCAGCCGAGGACGGCACCAACGACGAGCCACCTTCGCGCGCGGCGACAGACAGGAATGTGATCCTGCACTGATCGGGTTTGAAGAATCGTTCGCGAGCGGGCAGAACGATGCCGAAGCGCACCACCGCGCCCACAGCGAACAAGGGAACCGCCCATGCCAGCGATCCGCCTTCGTGCACGCCTGACGGCCGCATTCCTCAGCCTCGTGCTGATCGGCCTTGCACCGCTGAGCGCTTCGGCGCAGGTGCCGTTCGAGACGCGCGCGCCGAACATTCTGGTGCTTGACCTCAACACCGGGCAGGTCCTGATCGACCGGAATTCCGACGTGCCCCTGCCGCCCGCCTCGATGTCGAAGCTGATGACGCTTCTGATGCTCTTCGAGTCGATCGAGGATGGCCGCGTCACCATGGACACCACCTGGACGGTTTCGGAACGCGCGCACGCGATGGGTGGCTCTTCGATGTTCCTGGAGACCCGCCATGCGCCGACCACCGAGGATCTGATCCGCGGGATTGCCGTGCTGTCTGGAAACGACGCCACCGTGGTCGTGGCCGAGGGGCTGGCCGGTAGCGAGGAAGCCTTCGGACAGATCGCCACGCAGCGCGCGCGAGAACTGGGCATGACCAACACGAACATCATGAATGCCTCGGGCTGGCCCCACCCGCAGCACCGCATGAGCCTGCGCGATCTGGCGACGCTTTCGAGCCTTATCCTGAACGAGTTTCCGCAGTACTATCCCTATCTTGCCGAGCCGGAATTCACCTGGAACAACATCACCCAGCCGAACCGGCTGCCACTGATCGGCACCGGGCTCGGCATGGACGGGCTGAAGACCGGCCACACGACCGAGGCGGGATACGCGCTGACCGGGTCGGCGTTGCAGGGCACGCGGCGGATCGTCTTCGTCTTTTCGGGCCTGACCAGCGAGCGCGAACGCGCCGAAGAGGCCGAGCGGATCATCAACTGGGCCTTCCGCCAGTTCGCCGAACGCCGCGTGGCACAGGGAGGACAGGTGCTGGCCGAAGCCGAGGTCTGGATGGGCGAGGCGGCGAGCGTGCCGCTGGTCGCGACGCAGGAACATGCGATCCTGGTGCCCGCGATGGGCACGACCGAGTTGCAGGCGCGCGTGGAATATGACGGTCCGCTGAGCGCGCCGATCGCGCAGGGGGACGAGGTTGCCCGGCTGATCGTCGAGGTGCCGGGTTCGGCGCCGCTGACCTTCCCGCTGGTCGCCGGCGCCGATGTGGCGCGGGGCGGTTTCGCGCCGCGGATGCGCAGTGCGGCGACCGTGCTTGCCGACCGCATGGGCGTGACGCTGCCGTGAACGGAAAGTGTTGCGCCGGCTTTTTCATCACCTTCGAAGGGATCGATGGATCCGGCAAGTCTACCCAGGCAAGGCAGCTTGCGGAAACGCTTGGTGCGCGGCTGACCCGCGAGCCCGGCGGTTCGCCCGGTGCCGAGCAGATCCGTCGCCTGCTGGTCGAGGGGGAGGCGGGAAGATGGTCGGCGGAGACCGAAATCCTTCTGTTCACAGCCGCACGGCGTGACCATCTGGAAAAGACCATCCTGCCGGCGCTGGAGGCCGGCGGAGTGATCGTATCGGACCGGTTCGCCGATTCGACCCGGATCTATCAGGGGGTCGCGCGCGCAACGCTGCGCGACACGGTGGACCGACTGCACGCGTTGATGATCGCACAGGAACCCGACCTCACCTTCGTCATCGACACCGATCCGAAGGTGGCGCTGGAACGCGGCCTCGGGCGCGGAAGCGGAGAGGACAGGTTCGAATCTTTCGGCGTCGATTTTCAGGAACGACTACGCGCGGGTTTCCTGGCTCTGGCAGAGGAGTATCCCGACCGCGTGCGCGTGATCGACGGCAACCGCGCCCCGACCGCAATCGCGGCCGAGGTCGCGGCGCTGGCGCGGGACGCCCTTGCGCGGCGGGATCATGGCTGAACCGGCACCCGAACCCGATCAAATCGAGGGCGCGCCGCATCCGCGCGAGGCGCCCGCGATCTTCGGCCAAGGCGTGGCCGAGGCCGGCTTCCTGCAGGCCTTCAATTCGGGCCGGCTGCATCACGGCTGGCTCCTGACCGGTCCCCGCGGGGTCGGCAAGGCGACGCTGGCCTGGCGGATCGCGCGCTTCCTGCTGGCCCAGCCGCAACCAGGCGAGGCGGGGCTTTTCGGCGCGCCGCCGGAACCCGACAGCCTGGACATTGCGCCCGATCATCCGGTGGCGCGGCCGATGCTGGCGCAGTCCGAACCCCGGCTGAAACTGATCCGCCGCACCCCGAACGAACGTGGGGTAATGCGTCAGGTCATCGCGGTCGAGGATGTGCGCGCGCTGCGCGACTTCTTCGGCCTCAGCGCGACGGACGGCGGACGGCGCGTGGTGATCGTCGATGCCGCCGACGAGATGAATCCCAACGCCGCAAACGCGATCCTGAAACTGCTGGAGGAACCGCCAGCGGGGGCGGTTCTGTTGCTCGTCTCGCACCAGCCCTCGCGTCTCTTGCCGACGATCCGGTCGCGTTGTCGGGTGTTGAAACTCGCCCCGCTCGACGCCGCGGCGATGGCCGCGGCACTGGACCAGGCCGGTGCCGGCGACGTCGATGCGGCGGCGCTGGCGGCACTTTCGGGTGGATCGGTGGGGGAGGCGCTGCGGCTTCTGTCCGGCAACGGGCTGGAGCTTTACGGCCAGATTGCGGCGCTTCTGGCGGCGATGCCGGGGGCTCCGCGTCCTGACCTGATCCGGCTGGCCGACAGTGCTGCAGGACGCGGCAGCGAAGGGCGGTTCGACCTGATCGTCCGGCTCACCGATCTGGCGGTGGCCCGGCTGGCGCGGGCGGGCGCAAGCGGCGTGACCCCGGACGAGGCGGTGCCCGGCGAGGCGGCGATGATGGCGCGCCTTGCCCGGAACGCGGGCGCGGCGCGCGTCTGGGCGGATCTGGCGGCCGATCTGGGCGCGCGGGCCCGGGCGGGCAAGGCGGTCAACCTTGACCCTGCCGCGCTGGTCATCGATATGTTCCTGCGCATGGAAACAGCGGCCAGAAGCCTGGCCCGATGAGGCCAGGATGAGCACGCCGGAAATCGTCGACAGTCATACCCATCTGGACTTTGCCGATTTCGAGGGTGAACTGGACCAGGTGATCGACCGCGCCCGCACTGCCGGGGTCACCCGGATGGTCACGATCTGCACGCGTCTGGAAAACGAGCCGAAGGTGCGCGCGATTGCCGAAGCCCACGATGGCGTCTTCTTTGCCGTGGGCACCCATCCGATGAGCGTGGCGAAGGAGCCGATGGCGACGGTCGAGGCCCTCGAACGGCTTGCCGCGCATCCGAAATGCGTGGGCATCGGCGAGTCCGGCCTCGACTATCACTACACCGTCGAAAGCGCCGTGCAGCAGCAAGAGAGCCTGCGCATCCATATCGATGCCGCGCGTCGGACGGGCCTCCCGCTGATCATCCACGCCCGCGACGCGGACGCGGACATGGCGCGCATCCTTTCCGACGAGCTTGCGGGCGGGGCCTATGCCTGCGTGATGCACTGCTTTTCATCGGGCGCCGAACTGGCGCGGGTAGCGCTGGACTTGGGGTTCTATCTGTCGGCCTCGGGGATCACCGCCTTTCCACGCTCGGACGCCTTGCGCGCGATTTTCGCCGATGCCCCGGTCGAGCGGATCCTGGTCGAGACGGATGCCCCCTATCTGGCGCCGCCGCCGCATCGCGGCCGGCGCAACGAGCCTGCGTATACAGCGCATACCGCGCGGGCCATCGCCGGTCTGTGGGGGATGGACTACGCGGACTTCGCGGCGCAGACCTCGGCGAACTTCGACCGACTTTTCGCCAAGGCCGCTGCGGCGGGGAGCGGCGCATGAGCGACCGGTTGCGGGTGACGATCCTGGGCTGCGGCTCCTCGGGCGGGGTGCCCCGCCTGGGCGGCGAATGGGGCGAGTGCGATCCCTTGAACCCGAAGAACCGGCGTAGGCGCTGTTCACTGCTGCTGGAGCGGGTCGGTGCCGGCGGGACGACGCGCGTGTTGATCGACACTTCGCCCGACATGCGCGAGCAACTTCTCGATGCCGGGATCGGCACGCTGGATGCGGTGGTCTACACGCATGCCCATGCCGACCATGTGCACGGGATCGACGATCTGCGGATGGTCGTCTTCAACATGCGGCGTCGGCTGCCGGTCTTTGCGGATGCGCCGACGCAGGAGGCGCTGCTATCGCGCTTCGGTTATGCCTTCGTGCAGCCGAGCGGATCGCCCTATCCGCCGATCCTCGACCTCTATTCGATCGACGGGCCGTTTAGCGTCGACGGGGCGGGGGGTGCGATCGCGCTGTCGCCCTTCCGGGTCAATCATGGCAGCATGGATGCGCTGGGTTTCCGGGTAGGGCGCATCGTCTATCTGCCCGATGTCCTGCGCATTCCCGACGAGGCCTGGCCGCATCTGGCGGGGTTGGAATGCTGGATCGTCGACGCGCTGCGCCGGCGGCCGCATCCGACGCATGCGCATCTCGACCTGACGCTGGAATGGATCGCGCGCGCGGCGCCGGAAAGGGCGGTGCTGACCAACATGCATGTGGACCTCGACCACACGGTGGTCGAGGCCGAAACGCCCCCGCATATCTCTGCGGCTTTCGACGGGATGGTGCTGGAGTTCGCGCTGTGAGCTGCCGCGGGCGCGCGCCGGGCGACCCCATCGAGGGGTCCCCCGGCGCCGGGCGGCCTGCGTCCCCCCGAAGAGGGCACGCCTAGATGCAGGCGCTTGTCGATGTGATCCTGCCGGTCTTTCTGGTCGTGGCCTTTGGCTACATCGTCGTCTGGCGCGGCTGGATGAACGATGCGACCGTCGATGCGCTGATGAAGTTCACGCAGAACTTCGCCATTCCCTGCCTGCTTTTTCTGGCCATCGCACGGCTCGACCTGGGTACCGAGTTCGATTGGCGCCTGCTGAGCGCGTTCTACACGGGCGCCGTCATCGGCTTTCTGATGGGACTTTTCGGCGCGCGATTCCTCTTCGGTCGGGACTGGGAGGACGCGATCGCGGTGGGGTTCGTCTGCCTCTTCTCGAATTCGCTTCTGTTGGGCCTGCCGATCACCGAACGGGCCTATGGGGCCGAGGCGCTGGCGGCGAACTACGCGATCATCGCGCTGCATTCGCCGGTCTGCTACGCCATCGGGATCACCGCCATGGAGACGGTGCGCGCGCGCGGCACGGGGGTCGGCGCGACGCTGCTGCGGGTGGGCAAGGGCATCGCCTCGAACGGGCTGGTGATCGGGATCGTGTTGGGCGCGGCGGTCAACCTGACCGGGCTGGGGCTGCCGGGGGCGCTGTGGCAGGCGCTGGAGATGATCGCGCGGGCGGGGTTGCCGGCGGCTCTGTTCGGGCTGGGCGGTGTGCTCTACCAGTACCGGCCCGAGGGCGATCTGCGGCTGATCGCCTATGCCTGCGCGGTGTCGCTGGTGCTGCATCCGGCGATCACCTGGACGCTGGGTGGCAGCCTAGGGTTGACCGATGCCCAGTCCCGCTCGGCGGTGGTGACGGCGGCGATGGCGCCGGGTGTGAACGCCTATGTCTTTGCAAACATGTACGGAAGGGCGCGCCGGGTCGCGGCCTCGAGCGTGCTGATCGGCACGGGTCTGTGCGTGATCACGGCCTGGGGCTGGATGACGGCGCTCGGCTGAGCGGTTGATCCTGCGCAAGGTGGGAAGGCGGGAATCGTGCTAGGCTGTCTTGCTTGGGAGGAGAACGCCATGATCAACGAGAACGACATTCTGGACATGACCTGCCTGACCCGTGCCGAGATTGCGGCGATCGCCGAACACGAGCATATCGGCGACGTCGCGGCGGCGGAGATGGGCGAATACATGATGCATATCCATCACGGGCCGCAGCACGTGCAGCAGATGATCTGCGAGGATATCCAGGCCGCGCTGCGGTCCCGGGATCTGATGCGGGCGCGCGCGCTTTACCAGACGCTGAAGGCGTTTCTGGCCGCCCATCCGGAGGCGCTGCGGGGCAATTCCTGAGCCGGGCAGGGGGGCTGGCGGGCGTATGGCAAGCGGCTGGCAAGCGTATGGCAAACGTATGGCAGTTCCGAACGGTGCGGCAGGGAGTTGGAAAGGACTGCGCCGGCTTTCGGCGGGCTGCGGGCGCGGCGCAGAATGGGGGCGCTGCCCCCCTCTTGGCTGCGCCAATTCACCCCCCGGGGTATTTCTGGACAGAAAATGGCGGAAGGGGGTGGGGAGGACCCGACCTTGGCGACGGAGCCTCTTTTCGCCGCGCGCGAAGCGTGCGGCGCCCGGCCCAACGCGAGGAAGGTTCGTGCGCGGAACGCGCACAGCCTGACGAGGGGCGGGAGCACCTGCGGGGCTTTCGGCGGCAGGAGTGGGCATCGCGGTGGGGCGATGGGCGGGGGTGTGGCGCACGCGCGCGAGGCGCCATGCGCGCCCGCAGGCGGCGCCGCCGGACGCCGGGGTCCGGCTTTCCGACTTGCGCGCGGGGCGTGGCCTGACCTAGGGTTGCACCGCCCGTGCGGCCTGGCCGCGCCTGTCGAGACGGAGAGCCATGTCACCGATCCGCTTCCCGCTTCTGCTTGTCGCCGGCCTGGCGCTTGGCCTGGCGGCCGCCATTCCCGCCGGTCCGCTGGCCGCGCAATCCGACGAGGTGATCACCCGCCAGTACCCCGACGGCGGCATCTACGAGGGCACCTTTCAGGACGGCCTGCAGCACGGGCAAGGCAGCTTCCGCCTGCCCAACGGGTTCGAATACACCGGCGAATGGGTGGAGGGGCAGATCACCGGCGAGGGGGTCGCGCGCTATCCCAACGGCTCGGTCTACGAGGGGGCCTTCCTGGAGGGGCGGCCGCACGGGCCGGGGCGGATGGTCTTTGCCGACGGCTCGTCCTACGAGGGCGCGTGGGCGGAGGGTGAGATCACCGGCACCGGCACCCGCCGCTTCGCCACCGGCGCGGTCTACGAGGGCGAGTTCGTCGACGCGCAACCCCACGGCCAGGGCCGGATGGAGCGGCCCGGCGGGCTGGTCTACGACGGCGAATGGGTCCACGGCCAGCGCGAGGGGCGCGGCACGATCACCTATCCCGACGGATCGGTCTATGCCGGCGAGATGCGCGCCGACCAGCGCCACGGCGAGGGCCGGCTGGAGCGGCCCGACGGCACCATCTATGACGGCGAATGGGCCGAGGGGATGCTGCACGGCGCGGGCCGGCTGACGCTGCCCGGCGGCGACCGGCGCGAGGGGGTCTTCGAACAGGGCATGCTGCAGGGTTTGGGCCGGCTGGAGCTGGCCGACGGCGGCGTCTACGAGGGCGAGTTCCTGGACGACCAGCGCCACGGGCAGGGCCGGCTGACGGCGGCGGACGGGCATATCTACAACGGCAGCTGGGTCGCCGACCGGATCGACGGGCAGGGCACGCTCGCCCATCCCGACGGCACCCGCTACGAGGGGCAGTTCCGCGACGGGCTGCCCGACGGGCAGGGCCGCATCACCTATCCCGATGGCGCCACCTACGAGGGCGCGTGGTCCGGCGGGCTGATCGAGGGCGAGGGCCGCGCCGATTTCGGCGACGGGATGGTCTACGAAGGCTCGTTCCGCGCCGGCCAGCCGCACGGGCAGGGCCGGATGACCTTTGCCGACGGGCGCGTCTACGAGGGCGGTTTCGCCGAGGGGCTGTTCGACGGGGCGGGCGTGCTGGTCTATGCCGATGGCGGCCGGTTCGAGGGCAGCTTCGCGCTAGGCGAGATGGAGGGCACAGGCCGGCTGGAGCTGCCCGATGGCTCGACCTACGAGGGCGAGTGGCGCGCCGGCCGGATCGAGGGGCAAGGCGTGGTCCGCTACGTCACCGGCGATGTCTACGAAGGCGACCTGGCCGATGGGCAGCGCGAGGGAACGGGCGAGTTGCGCTATACCACCGGCGAGGTGGCGCGCGGGGTCTGGCGCGCCGGCGTCCTGGTGGAGCCCGCCGCGGAGCCCGAGCCGGAGGTCGAGGCGGCGCCGGAGGGCGAAACCGAACCCGAGGCGGACGAAGCCGACGGGTAGCGCGCATTTTCGTTGCGCCAAGGGTCGGCTGTGCAGGGGTGACCCAAAGGCGTTGCATCACGGCCGACGACCGGTCGTGTGCATAATTTTACCATTTAAATTCAAATGCTTCGACGCCACCGTTGACTTGTCGGCATAAACCTGCGCATACTGTTCCCAGAACGGTTCATGGTTTCTTCCGAAACCGCCTGTTCGGCTATCATCGAGGTCGGATCTGGGAGCTGCTCGGCGCATGACGGACCGTATCCGTTTCGCCGGGGTCGTCGATGAGTCTCATCAGAACTGGATATCGACATGGTTGACGAAAAGAAGCCCTCGCGCTGGGAAGAACTGAAGGAATCGCAGGTCAGCAAGACGACGCTCGTATGGTCTTGTGTGGGATCCGTGGTTGTCGCGCTGGTGATCGGGTTTACGCTGGGCGGCTGGGTCACGGGCGGAACGGCGCGGGAAATGCAGGAGACCGCCGGCCAGGAGGGGCGCTTCGACCTGGCCTCGGCGATCTGCGTCGAGAACTTCATGGCGCAGCCCGATGCGCGTGAGCGGCTGATCGAACTGCAGGAAATCAACAGCACCTTCCGCCAGCGGCAGTTCATCGAATCGGGCGACTGGGCGGTGATGCCGGGCCGGGAGTCGGCGTCGCGCCAGGCGGCGGATCTCTGCGCCCGGGTCCTTTCGAATCTGGAAATCCAGGAGTTCGAAATGCTCGAAGAGTCCGAAAGCCTTGAATCCGACCAAGGCTGAGCCGCAAGGCAGCCGCGCGGTCTGGCGTCGCCTCGCTGCGATGGCGGGCCGGTCTGCCCGCCCCGGGGGAAATTGCCGATTCCCATGCTCGGCCCCAACGGGTAAGACGGGGGCATGAGCGACGACATACCCCCCATCGACCCCACCCTGGACCCGACTGGCGTGCCCCTGGCCGAGCCGCTGCGGCGCGCCCTGGGCGAGCGGTACCTGCAATACGCGCTGTCCACGATCATGCACCGGGCGCTGCCGGATGCGCGCGACGGGCTGAAGCCGGTGCATCGCCGCATCCTCTACGCGATGCGCGAGTTGAAGCTCAGTTCGACCGGGGGATTCCGCAAGTCGGCCAAGATCTCGGGCGACGTGATGGGCAATTATCACCCGCATGGCGACGCTGCGATCTATGACGCGATGGCGCGGCTGGCCCAGGATTTCAACGTCCGCTACCCGCTGGTCGACGGGCAGGGCAACTTCGGCAATATCGACGGCGACAATCCCGCCGCCGCCCGCTACACCGAGGCCCGACTGACGGCGGCGGCCGAGGCGCTGCTGGAGGGGCTGGCCGAGAATGCCGTCGACTTCCGCGCCAATTACGATGGCACGTTGGAAGAGCCGGTGGTGCTGCCCGCGGCCTTCCCCAACCTGCTGGCCAACGGGTCCAGCGGCATCGCCGTGGGCATGGCGACGAACATCCCGCCGCACAACCTGCACGAGTTGATCGACGCCTGCCAGGCGCTGATCCGCGACCCCGATCTTGCGGACGAAAAGCTCGTCGACCTGATCCCCGGCCCCGATTTCCCCACCGGCGGTATCGTGGTCGAACCGCGCGAGTCGATCGAGGAGACCTATCGCACCGGCCGCGGCGCCTTCCGGCTGCGCGCCGCCTGGGAGGTCGAGCAACTGCCGCGCGGCCTGTGGCAGATCGTGGTCACCGAAATCCCCTATCAGGTGGCCAAGTCCAAGCTGATCGAGAAGCTGGCCGAGGTGATCCAGACGCGCAAGGTGCCGATCCTGGCCGATGTGCGCGACGAATCCGCCGATGACGTACGCATCGTGCTGGAGCCGCGATCGCGCAATGTCGAGCCCGAAATGCTGATGAACATGCTCTATCGCAATTCGGATCTGGAACTGCGCTTCAGCCTGAACATGAACGTGCTGATCGATGGGCGCACGCCGAGGGTGTGCAGCCTGAAGGAGGTGCTGCGCGCCTTCCTCGACCACCGGCGCGAGGTGCTGATCCGGCGCAGCCAGCACCGGATGGCGAAGATCGACCACCGGCTGGAGGTGCTGGAAGGCTTCATCGTGGCCTTCCTGAACCTCGACCGCGTCATCGACATCATCCGCTACGACGAGGCCCCGCGCGACGCGCTGATGCGCGAACGCTGGGGCGGCAGCTTCCCGCGCGCCGCCTCCGAGGCCGACTACGTGCCGCCGCCCCCGGGCGAGGGCGAGCTGAGCGAACTGCAGGCCGAGGCGATCCTGAACATGCGCCTGCGCTCCTTGCGCCGGCTCGAGGAGATGGAGCTGAGAAAGGAGCGCAACGCGCTGACTGAGGAGCGCGCCGCGCTCGATGACCTGCTGGGCTCCGAAAAGCTGCAGTGGAAGCGGATCGGCAAGGAACTGGCCGCGGTGCAGGCGCAGTTCGGCAAGGACACCGACCTTGGCCGCCGCCGCACCCGCTTCGCCGAGGCCGGCCATGTCGAGGAGGTGCCGCTGGAGGCGATGATCGACCGCGAGCCGGTGACGATCGTCTGCTCGAAGATGGGCTGGATCCGGGCGATGAAGGGGCATGTCGCGCTGGACCAGGAGTTCAAGTTCAAGGACGGCGACGAAGGTCGCTTCGCCTTTCATGCCGAGACAACGGACCGCATCGTGCTTTTCGGCTCGAACGGGCGGTTCTACACGCTGTCGGCCGCCAACCTGCCCGGCGGGCGCGGCATGGGCGAGCCGGTGCGCCTGATGATCGACCTTCCGAACGAGGCGCGAATCGTCGATCTCTTCGCCCATCGCGCGGGCGAGCGGCTGATCGTCGCCTCCAGCGAGGGCGACGGCTTCGTGGTGCCCGCCGACGAGGTGATCGCCCAGACCCGCGCCGGCAGACAGGTGCTCAACCTGCGCGACGGGACCCGCGCGGCGGTCTGCCGCCATGTCGCGGGCGACCATGTGGCCGTGGTCGGGGAAAATCGCAAAGTGCTGGTTTTCCCGCTGGAGGAACTGCCGGAAATGGGCCGCGGCAAGGGGGTGAGGTTGCAAAAGTACAAGGACGGCGGCCTCAGCGACCTGACCACCATCACCCTGGCGCAGGGGCTGAGCTGGAAGGATCCGGCCGGGCGCACGCGCACCGAAACGGGCTTGGAGGAATGGCTTGGCAAGCGCGCCTCGGCCGGGCGCATGGCGCCCCGCGGCTTTCCGCGCGACAACCGCTTCACCTGATCGCCGCGCCGTTGTTCCCCACGCGCCTTTCCGCTAGCACCAAACCCCGATGCCCCGCAGGACTGGAGAGCCGATGACCGCCCGACTGCCCCTTCGCCCCGCAGCCCTTCTCGCGGCCCTGGCGCTGCTGGCCGCCTGCGCCAGCGGCCGTGACCTGGGCGACATGCGCCCGGAACTGGGCGACTTCCGCCTGTCGCACAACATCGTGGTCGATGCGAATGCCCAGCAGGGCCCGCTGTCCCGCCCCGCCGAACCCGGCGCCTGGAAGGCCGCGATCGAGGCCGAGGTCGCCCGCCGCCTGGGCCGGTACGAGGGGGATCGCCTCTATCATGTCGCGGTGCATGTCGACGCCTATATCCTGGCCGTGCCGGGCGTGCCGCTCGTTGCCTCGCCCCGCTCGGCGCTGATCATCAGCGTGAACGTCTGGGACGATGCCCTCGGCCGGCCGCTGAACGAGCGCGTGCGCCAGTTCACCGTCCTCGAAAGCCTTTCGGGCGAGTCGGTCGTGGGCTCGGGCCTGACGCAGACGGCCGAACAGCAGATGACCAACCTCGCGCGCAACGCCGCGCTGCAGATCGAAAGCTGGCTGGCCGAGAACCCGCAATGGTTCGATCCGGCGCGGCGCGGCGAACCGGCGCCGGACCGGGCGGCCGGGGCCAGTGCCGACAACCGCTGAGCAGCACCGCGAACGCCGCGTGGACGCTTGATTTTCCCCGCGGCGGTGGATAGGACGCGCCCGATGTTGGCCGGGCTCGCCCCCGTGGCGGTCCCACCCGGCGGCAACACGGAGGTGGGCCGCGCCCACCGCGCGACGAGACAGAGGAGCCGCTGATGGCGAAGGCAAAGTTTGAACGCAACAAACCGCATGTGAACATCGGCACGATCGGCCATGTTGACCATGGCAAGACGACGCTGACGGCGGCGATCACGAAGTACTTCGGGGATTTCCGGGCCTATGACCAGATCGACGGCGCGCCCGAGGAGAAGGCGCGGGGGATCACGATCTCGACGGCGCATGTGGAATACGAGACCGACGCGCGCCACTACGCGCATGTCGACTGCCCCGGCCACGCCGACTACGTCAAGAACATGATCACGGGTGCCGCGCAGATGGACGGCGCGATCCTGGTGGTGAACGCCGCCGACGGCCCGATGCCGCAGACGCGCGAGCACATCCTGCTGGGCCGCCAGGTGGGCATCCCCTTCATGGTCGTCTACATGAACAAGATCGACCAGGTCGACGACGAGGAACTGCTGGAGCTGGTGGAGATGGAGATCCGCGAGCTTCTGTCCTCCTACGACTATCCCGGCGACGACATTCCGATCGTCAAGGGCTCGGCGCTGGCGGCGATGGAAGGCCGTGATCCCGAGATCGGCGAGAACTCGATCCGCGAGCTCTTGAAGGCCGTCGACGAGTACATCCCGACGCCCGAGCGCGCCGTCGACCTGCCGTTCCTGATGCCGATCGAGGACGTCTTCTCGATCTCGGGCCGGGGCACGGTGGTGACGGGCCGGGTGGAGCGCGGCGTGATCAACGTCGGCGACGAGGTCGAGATCGTCGGCATCCGCCCGACGAAGAAGTCGGTCTGCACCGGGGTCGAGATGTTCCGCAAGCTGCTGGACCGCGGCGAGGCCGGCGACAACATCGGCGCGCTTCTGCGCGGCATCGACCGCGAGGGGGTGGAGCGCGGGCAGGTGCTGTGCAAGCCCGGCTCGGTCAAGCCGCACACCAAGTTCGAGGCCGAGGCCTACATCCTGACCAAGGAGGAGGGCGGGCGTCACACGCCGTTCTTCGCCAACTACCGGCCGCAGTTCTACTTCCGCACGACCGACGTGACCGGGACGGTGAAGCTGCCCGAGGGCACCGAGATGGTGATGCCGGGCGACAACCTGAAGTTCGAGGTCGAACTGATCGCCCCGATCGCCATGGAAGAGAAGCTGCGCTTCGCCATCCGCGAAGGCGGTCGCACCGTCGGCGCCGGCGTCGTGTCGAAAATCATCGAGTGATCGGCGCGCGGCGCACGCCGCATTGCAATGAGCAGAGTTGAACGGCGCGCAGGAAGACTGCGCGCCGTTTGTCTTTGCGAGTGGCCAGAAACGCCCGACCAGTCGGCCCCTGCGTCGCCCGTTCGGCGGCCGCGGGCGTAGAAATCACACTGCGCCACCCGCTTCACCCACCAGATGTTGTACGGCATATCGCCTCAACCCCAAAACGCCCTCAAAACCGTGCAAAAGTCTTGCGGCCAAAATCGTCGAAATTTTTCGTTTCTGGCAGTTTTCCCGTTCCTGTTTTCCACATTGAGCCCGGTTCATGCAAACCGCAAACAGATTCGCGGCGCGAGGGACCATTTGTGCGCGCGCGCACGCCCCTCGGCCCGGCGCGTGCCGTTTCTACCTGAATTTTCCGGACGCGTCGGCGCTGATGTCCCGGCCAATGCCGACCGAAACGACCACGCGGACGCTGTCTCAGTCCCGCCGGAACGCGGCGCGAAGGGCCGCACTCATGGCGCCATCGGCCGTCGCCGGCGCCGCGGTCCGGGCGTTGCCCTTGGCCCGCGGCGCAGGCGTCGGGGCGCGCTCGGCCTGCGCCTCCCGCGCCGAGGTGCCGCCGTCCTTGCGCATCGTCAGGCCGATCCGCTTGCGCGCCACATCGACCTCGACCACGCGGACGCGGACCACGTCGCCGGCCTTGACGACCTCGTGCGGGTCCTTGACGAAGCGGTCGGCCAGCTGGCTGATATGCACCAGCCCGTCCTGATGCACGCCGATATCGACGAAGGCCCCGAAGGCCGCGACATTGGTGACCGTCCCTTCCAGCGTCATGCCCGGCTTCAGATCCCCGATCTGTTCGACCCCCTCGGCGAAGGTGGCGGTGACGAAGCCGGGTCGCGGGTCGCGGCCGGGTTTCTCCAGCTCGGACAGGATGTCGCGCACGGTCGGCAGGCCGAAACGATCGGTGACAAAGTCCTCGGCGCGCAGATCCTTCAGCGCGGCGGAATTGCCCATGATCGCCCGGATGTCGCGCCCGCAGGCCTGCACGATCCGGCGGGCCAGGTCATAGGCCTCGGGGTGGACGGCCGAGGCATCCAGCGGCTCCTTGCCGTCGCGGATGCGCAGGAAGCCCGCGCACTGCTCGAACGCCTTGGGGCCCAGACCCGCAACCTTCAGCAGCGCCTTGCGACTGTCGAAGGCGCCGTTTTCGTTACGATGCGCGAGGATGTTCTGCGCGAGCGACGGACCCAGCCCGGCGACATGCGCCAGCAGCGGCGCGGAGGCGGTGTTCAGATCGACGCCCACCGCGTTCACCGCGTCCTCGACCACCGCCTCCAGCGCGCGGCCCAGACGGCGCTGGTCGACATCGTGCTGGTACTGGCCGACGCCGATCGACTGGGGCGTGATTTTCACCAGTTCGGCCAGCGGGTCCTGCAGGCGCCGGGCAATCGACACCGCCCCGCGCAGGCTGACGTCCAGATCGGGAAATTCCGCGGCGCCGAGTTCCGAGGCCGAATAGACCGATGCGCCGGCTTCGGAGACGACGACCTTGGTGGGTCTGGCGGCATCGGGGATCGACCGGAGCGCCTCGGCGACCAGCCGCTCGGTTTCCCGGCTGGCGGTACCATTGCCGATGGCGATCAGCGCGACCTCATGCCGGGCGATCAGGGACAGCAGCGTCTGCGTCGCGCCGCGAATGTCGTTCTTCGGCTGGAAGGGATAGATCGTGGCGGTATCCAGCAGCTTGCCGGTGGCGTCGACCACCGCTGCCTTGACCCCGGTGCGGATGCCGGGGTCGAGGCCAAGCGTGGGCTTGGCACCCGCCGGCGCCGCGAGAAGCAGATCCTTGAGATTGCGCGAGAAGACGTGGATCGCCGCGTCATGCGCCCGCTCGCGCATCTCGGCCATGAGTTCCACGTACATGGTCAGGGACAGTTTCACCCGCCAGGTCCAGTTGGCCGCCTTGCGCAGCCAGGCGTCGCCCGGCCCTTGGCCCGGGATCCCGATGGCGGCGGCAATGATCGCCTCGGCCGCGGGGATGCCGGTCTCGGGGTCGGACGCGATCTCGATGCGCACCACCTCTTCCTTGGAGGCGCGCAGGATAGCCAGCGCCCGGTGGGAAGGAATCGTCGCCCATTTCTCGCGATGGTCGAAGTAATCCGAGAACTTGGCGCCCGCCACTTCCTTCCCCTCGATCACGCGCGAGGTCACGAAGGCTTCCCTGCGCATGAAATCGCGCAGCCGGCCGAGGAGGGCGGCATTCTCGGCCAGTTCCTCGACCAGGATGTCGCGCGCACCGTCCAGCGCCTCCTTCACGCCGGGGACGGCCTCGGTGATGTAGTTCGCAGCGAGCGTCTCAGGCAGGGTGTTGCGGTCGCCCAGGATCGCGCGCAACAGTGGCTCCAGCCCGTTCTCGCGCGCGATCATCGCCTTGGTGCGGCGCTTGGGCTTGAAGGGCAGATAGATGTCTTCAAGAACGGCCTTGGTTTCCGCGTTGGCAAGCGCGCGGGCCAAATCGTCGGTCATCTTGCCCTGTTCGGTGATCGACTTCACGATCGCCGCGCGCCGGGCTTCCATCTCTCGAAGATAGGCCAACCGCTCGGCCAGATTGCGCAACTGCGTGTCGTCCAGGCCGCCCGTCACCTCCTTCCGATAGCGCGCGATAAAGGGGACCGTCGCGCCGCCGTCCAGCAGATCGACGGCCGCCGAGACTTGTCCGGGTTGGGCGTCGATATCGGCTGCGAGGGTGCGGAAAATGCGGTCGCTGGCGGACACGTCGAACTCCTTATTCAGGGAAGGACGTGATCGCGCTTCTGCGAGAGCGGCGGAAGGGTGCCTGCGTGGTGTCCACGCAACCGGCGTGAGTTGCAGTAGACTGGCTGGAAGGCGAAGAAGCTCCAGAAAATTGAAAATCGAAAAGATTTACTGGAAAATCGAGCCAGATTTCGAGATCTTTATTTGCATAAGTGAAAAACTGGAAAGTTCGGCGCAGTCGAAACCCCGCGGGCCTGAACAGATGGGGCAGAAGCGGGCGGCGCGTGGCACCGCCCGCCTGGTCGATCAGGCCGTCCGGCGTCGGCGCGCGATCAGCAGCCCGCCGAGGCCGGTGAGTAGCAGCCAGCCCGCGGCCGGCAGCGGGATCGGCGCGATCGATCCGTCATCCGGCAAAAGCGCGTTGCGGCTGGCCAGCGACCGGTCTGTGTAGTCGGTGAAGAAGCCGTCCAGGCCAAGCTCGAACATGCGCAGCATCTGCTCGTCCGATTGTTCGGCTGTCAGCGGACGCAAGGTGTAGGCGTGTACCAGCAGGCCGAGCCCGTGCGCGGCTTCGACGAAGTCACGCGTCAGGTTGGCGTTGTTGGACACGCCGACGCCCTGCGCGACCTCGGCAATCTGCGACAGGAACGTCGTACCGACGCGATACTGCCCGTCGGTGATACCGACCCCGCCCAGCATCACGAGGTTCATGTCGCTACCCAGTCCGCGCTGGTACTCGTCCAGTTCCAGCAGGGCGGCGAAGTTGAAGCTTTGCACGAAGACCTTGTCCGCCGCCGAGTTGTAGCCCGCTCCCCGCAGCTGGTCGATGATCTGCGTGTTCATCAGCGTGCTGTTGGGGTTCTTGGCCTCGGGGTAGATGCCGATCTCGGTGCCATTTGCCGCGTTGTAGCCGGTGAGGAAAGAGAGCACCTCCTGGAAGGTCGGGACCTTGTAGGGATCCGCGGTGCTGGGCGTGAAGCCGGGATATTCGGTCGACGCCTGCGGCCCGAACGGGACGACGGTCAGCTGCTTGATCTCTTCCAGCGAGAAGGCATTGACGGCATAGCTTTCACGGCCAGGAAAAACCTCGAGAACATTCGTCGTGCGGGTCAGGGTCGTGTCGTGGATGGCGACCAGATGACCGTCCGATGTCAGCAGAAGATCGGGTTCGATGTACTCGGCCCCCAACTGTATGGCGAGTTCGTATCCGCCGAGCGTGTGTTCCGGAAGATAGCCCGAAGCACCACGATGCGCGATCACGATGGGCGGTGAACCGTCAAGTGTGTTGAGCGTGTAGCTGTCCGCAGTTGCCGGCATCATGAAGCCGGCAGCGAGGGCAGCGGCAATCGCGGCGATTCTCATGGATACATCCCTTTCTGAGTTGACCAAGGCGCCATTAAACGAGGCACGAGCCCTTCAGCTCGCACGGATTTGTAACAGATTTCACAAGTTAATGAAAATTTAACGTGTATCGCCCCGGCCTATTTGCGACGATTCTTTCTCGGAAGAATCGAGGAC
>NZ_JADDJF010000035.1 GCF_017811755.1 Pararhodobacter sp. SW119
AAAAACCTTTTGCGTTAACCGCAACGAAACTTTCGGCAGAGACCCTGAAAGGGCCGTCAGCGGGTCGAGTCGAAGCGCGTGGGACCGGGCGCAATCGGCCGCGCGCGGTGGGATTTAAGGCCCAATCGCACCGCGAACCCCCTGCCCTGCGAGCCGCATGACGCCGTTGCCGGGACGTTCGGGGGCTGTTCGGGATTGGTCCGCGGGTTGCGCGCGCCGGCTGATACGGGGCGCGGTCCATGACCCGGGTCCCGCGCCGAGGGGCATTTCCGGGGTGCTGGCAAGCGTATGGCAGGCGTATGGCAAACGTATGGCAGAGGGCTGGCAGCTTGCCGGCGATAAGGGGTGTGACCGAAGCGTCTTTTGGCTTCTTCATCGTCGCAGGGATCCCCGCACGGCGCGGCGCGCGGGCATCGCGGGGTGATTATGTCGCGGGTTTTACCGGCGGCTCACGCAATCGCCACTTGAACCCTTGCCTGCGCTGGACTTAGCTTTGCGCGGACCATCCGACCACCCATCCCCTGCCGCAGGAGCGCCCGATGCCATCGATCCCTCGAGACCGCGCCGCGTACCTGATGCGCCCGACCGCCAGGTTCGGTCGATCCCTCGCCGTCGCCGCCACGCTGATCCTGGGCCTGTCCGCCGCGACCGGGTCGAACGCGACGGACGCCACCGGCGAGGCCGCGGAAACGACGGTCGCGCACGGCTATTCGTTCTACGGAGACCTCAAGTATCCCGCGGATTTCGAACACTACGACTACGTCAATCCGGACGCCCCGCGTGGCGGCGAGATTTCCGTCTGGGCGCCAGGAACGTTCGATTCGATGAACCCTTACACCCGCCGGGGTCGGGCTGGGCGTTTTTCGTGGTCGCTTTACGAAAGCCTGCTGGAAAGCACGGGGCCGTTCGGCGACAGCGCGCCGGCGGATGTCTACGGCGAATACTACGGCCTGTTGGCGCATTCGGTCGAGTATCCGCCGTCGAAGGACTGGGTGATCTTCCACATGCGGCCCGAGGCGCGTTTTTCCGACGGTACCCCGGTGACCGCGCATGACGTGGTCTTCACGCACAACCTGTTCCTTGAACAGGGGTTGCCGTCCTACGCCGACGCCGTGGGCTACCGCGTGATCGCCGCCGAGGCGCTGGACGACCACACCGTGCGGTACGAATTCCGCGAAGGCATCTCGCGCCGGTCGCTGATCGATCAGGTGGGCGCGACCCCGGTCTTTTCCAGGGCATGGTTCGAGGAGACCGGCGCGCGGCTCGATGAATCGCGGCTGGAAACCTCGCCCGGGTCCGGCCCCTACGTGCTGGACGGGTTCGAGATCAACCGGCGCATCACCTATCGCCGCAACCCCGACTACTGGGGCTGGGACCTGCCGAACAACCAGGGCCGGCACAATTTCGACGTGGTGCGGGTGGAGTATTTCGCCGACGACACCGCGGCGTTCGAGGCGTTCAAGACCGGCGAATACACCTTCCGCACCGAGGGGAATTCGCGGCAGTGGGCGGTGGGCTACGACTTTCCGGCCGTCAGCCGCGGCGATGTGGTCCGCGCCGAGATCCCCGACGGCACGCCGCCCCCGGCCACCGGCTTCGTCTTCAACCTGGCGCGGCCGATGTTCCAGGATCCCCGGGTGCGCGAGGCGGTCGCGCTGGCCTTCAACTTCGAATGGACCAACCAGCAGTTGCAGCACGGGCTGATGGCGCAGCGGCATTCGTTCAGCGAGGGGACGCGGCTGGAGGCGGCGGGCCTCCCCGAGGGCGCAGAACTGGAACTGCTGCAGAGCCTGAGCGAGCAGGTGCCCGAGGAGATGCTGACCGAGCCGGTGGTGCGGGCGCACGAATCCTCGTCCGACCGGTTGCAGGATCGGCGGAACCTGCGTCAGGCAAGCCGTCTGCTGGAAGAGGCCGGCTGGACCGTCGGCGATGACGGGCGGCGGCGCAATGAAGCCGGCGACGTGATGCGGATCACGCTGCCGTTTTCCTCGGCCTCCTCCTCGACGCTGGAATCGATCATCGAGACGCTGGTCCAGAACCTGCAGGCGATGGGGGTCGATGCGCGGTCGCAGAAGATCGACCCGGCGCAATACACCCTGCGCTCGCGCGACCGCGACTACGACATGGTGTTCGACCAGTACATCTCGTTCATGGATGTGGGCACCGGGCTTCTGCAGCGGTTCGGCTGCGAGGCGCGCGAGGACGTGTTCAACCCGGCCGGCCTGTGCAGCCCCCTGGTCGACGAGGTGATCAACACCGCGCTGATGGCGCCGGGTCCCGAGGAACGCGACGTGGCGCTGCGCGCGCTGGACCGCGCGCTGCGCTGGGAGCGGTTCATCATTCCCGTCTGGTACAACCCGAACAACTGGGTCGCCTACTGGGATATCTACAACCACCCCGAGGATCTGCCGGAATTCGCGGTGGGCGCGCTCGATTTCTGGTGGTACGACGCCGAGGCGCACGAGGCACTTCGTGCGACCGGCGCACTCAGGTAAGGCGGAATGGGCGCATATATCCTTCGGCGGCTGCTGCTGATCATCCCCACGCTGCTGGGTGTGATGGTGATCAACTTCACGCTGGTGCAGTTCGTCCCCGGCGGACCGATCGAGCAGGTGATCGCCCAGATGGAAGGCGCCGGCGACGTCTTCGGCGGCTTCGCCGGATCGGGCGAAGATGCCGGGCGGTCGATGGGCGCCAGCGAGGAACGCTATATCGGCGCCCGCGGCCTGCCGCCCGAATTCATCGCGCAGCTGGAGCGGGAGTTCGGCTTCGACAAGCCCCCGGTGGAACGCTTCCTGTCGATGATGTGGAACTATTTCCGCTTCGATTTCGGCGAAAGCTACTTCCGCTCGATCAGCGTCCTCGACCTGATCATCGAGAAAATGCCGGTCTCGATCTCGCTCGGGCTGTGGTCGACGCTGATCGCCTATGTCATCTCGATCCCGCTGGGCATCCGCAAGGCGGTGAAGGACGGCACACCTTTCGACACCTGGACGAGCGGCCTGATCATCGTGGGCTACGCGATCCCGGGCTTCCTGTTCGCGATCCTTCTGCTGGTGCTGTTCGCCGGCGGGTCCTACTGGCAGATCTTCCCGGCGCGCGGACTGACGTCCGAGGCCGAGGTTTGGGACCAGCTGTCGGTCTTCGGCAAGATCCTCGACTATTTCTGGCACATCGCGCTGCCGGTCATCGCGCTGACCATCTCCAGCTTCGCGACGCTGACGCTGCTGACCAAGAACAGCTTTCTGGACGAGCTGCGCAAGCAGTACGTGATCACCGCGCGCGCCAAGGGCCAAGTCGAGCGCAAGGTGCTCTATGGCCACGTCTTCCGCAACGCCATGCTGATCGTCGTGGCGGGGTTTCCCGCGGTGTTCATCGGCGCCTTCTTCGGCGGCTCGCTGATCATCGAGACGATCTTCTCACTCGACGGGTTGGGGCGGCTCTTCTTCGAGGCGGCGGTGGCGCGGGATTATCCGGTGATCTTCGGCACGCTCTTCATGTTCACGCTGCTGGGGCTGATCGTCGGCATCATCTCGGACCTGATGTATGTCTGGATCGATCCCCGCATCGACTTCGAGACGCGGGAGACGTGAGGCGATGAACGAGCTTCCGCCCCTTCACGCACGTCAGACCGACCCGGCGAGGCCGGCCGGGGCCGCCACGACGCCAGGCGATCCGGCAACGCCGTCGCGCCGCGCCTGGCTCTCACCGCTCAACCAGCGGCGCTGGCGAAACTTCAAGGCGAACCGGCGCGCGTTCTGGTCGCTGATCATCTTCGGGCTGCTCTATTTCCTCTCGCTCTTTGCCGAGTTCATCGCCAACGACCGGCCGATCCTGATCAACCACCGGGGCGAGCTGCACTATCCGATCTTCCAGTTCTACCCCGAGACGGCCTTCGGCGGCGAGTTCCGCACCGAGGCCGTCTACCGCGCCGCCGAGGTGCAGTGCCTGATCCGGACCGGCGGGGCCGAGCTTTGCCTCGACTACCCCGAGGATGCGCTGGCCGAAGCCACCGCCCAGGGCACGGTCGAGGGCGAGCCGATCACCGAGGGCTGGATGATCTGGCCGCCGATCCGGTCCAGCTACAACACGGTCAACGACCTGGGCGGGCCGGCGCCCTCGCCGCCCGACAGCCGGCACTGGCTGGGCACGGACGACACCGCGCGGGACGTCACGGCGCGGATCATCTATGGCTTCCGGCTGTCGGTCACCTTTGCGCTGGTCGTCGTCGCCGCCGCCTCGCTCATCGGGATTGCGTCGGGCGCGTTGCAGGGCTTCTTCGGGGGGCTGTTGGACCTGTTCTTCCAGCGACTGATCGAGATCTGGTCCTCGGTCCCGTCGCTTTACGTCATCATCATCGTGGCCGCGATCATTCCCATGAACTTCTGGCTTCTGGCCTTCCTGATGGTCCTGTTCAGCTGGACGGCGCTGGTGGGCGTCGTGCGGGCAGAATTCCTGCGCGCGCGGAACTTCGAATATGTCCGCGCCGCGAGGGCGCTAGGGGTATCGAACGCCAGGATCATGTTCCGCCATGTGCTGCCGAACGCGATGGTGGCGACAGTGACGCTGCTGCCGTTCATCGTCACCGGGGCGATTGCCGGGCTTGCGACGCTGGACTTCCTGGGTTTCGGGATGCCCAGTTCCGCGCCGAGCCTTGGCGAGCTGACGCTGCAGGCCAAGCGGCATCTGCAGGCGACCTGGCTCGGTTTTTCGGCCTTCTTCACCTTCGCCATCATGCTCAGCCTGTTGGTGTTCATCTTCGAGGGCGTTCGCGATGCCTTCGACCCGCGAAAGACCTTCCGATGAGCCTTCTGTCGGTCAAGGACCTGTCGGTGACCTTCCGCCAAGACGGCCGCGCGATCGAGGCGGTGCGCGGCGTCGGCTTCGACATCGAGCCGGGCGAGACGGTGGCGCTGGTCGGCGAGTCCGGCTCGGGCAAGTCGGTGACGGCGTTGTCGACCGTGGGTCTGCTGCCCGATTCCGCCACCACCTCGGGCTCGGTCACCTTTGCCGGCGCGCAGATGATCGGCGCCTCCGCCGAGGCGCTGCGCAAGGTGCGCGGCAACGACATCAGCTTCATCTTCCAGGAGCCGATGACCAGCCTGAACCCGCTCCACACGGTCGAAAAACAGATCCTCGAAAGTCTTGCGCTGCATCAGAAGCTTGACGGCGCGCCGGCGCGGGCGCGGGTGCTGGAACTGCTCGACAAGGTCGGCATCCGCGACGCCGAAACCCGGCTGAAATCCTATCCGCACCAGCTTTCGGGGGGGCAACGCCAGCGCGTCATGATCGCCATGGCGCTGGCGAACGAACCGCAATTGCTGGTTGCCGACGAGCCGACAACCGCGCTGGACGTGACCATCCAGGCCCAGATCCTGGAGTTGCTGGCCGACCTCAAGCGCAAGGAGGGGATGAGCATGCTGTTCATCACCCACGACCTGGGGATCGTGCGGCGCGTCGCGGACCGGGTTTGCGTGATGCAGCACGGGACTATCGTCGAGCAAGGAAAGACCGACCAGGTCTTCGACGCGCCGCAGCACCCCTATACGCGGATGCTGCTGGCCGCCGAACCGACCGGCCAGCCCGATCCGCTACCGGACGCCGCGCCCGATGTCCTGCAGACCGAGGCCTTGCGCGTCTGGTTCCCGGTCCATCGCGGGCTTCTGCGGCGCACGGTGGGTCACATCAAGGCGGTAAATGGCGCCTCGGTCCGGCTGCGCGCCGGCGAGACGCTGGGCGTGGTCGGCGAATCCGGGTCCGGCAAGACGACGCTTGCCATGGGCATCCTGCGGCTGGTGTCGTCCGAGGGGCCGATCCTGTTTCTGGGCGAGAACATTGCCGGGCGTTCCTCGCGGCAGTTGCGATCCTTGCGCGCGCAGATGCAGGTCGTCTTCCAGGACCCCTATGGCAGCCTCAGCCCGCGGATGACGGTCGAGGAGATCATCGCCGAGGGCCTGGGTGTTCATGGCGTGCCCAAGGGCCACGAGCCCCGGGAACTGGTCGCCGAGATCATGGACGAGGTCGGGCTCGATCCCGCCACGATGCATCGCTATCCGCACGAATTCTCGGGCGGGCAGCGCCAGCGGATCGCCATCGCCCGCGCCATGATCCTGCGCCCGAAGCTGGTCGTTCTGGACGAGCCGACCTCGGCGCTGGACATGACGGTGCAGGTGCAGATCGTGGAACTTCTACGCGCGCTCCAGCGCCGCCACAAGCTGGCCTATATCTTCATCAGCCACGATCTGCGCGTGGTTCGCGCCATGTCGCACCAGATCATGGTGATGAAGGAGGGCGACGTGGTGGAGGCCGGTCCCGCCGAACGCATCTTCAACGACCCGCAGCAGGCCTACACGAAGGCCCTTCTGGCCGCGGCGTTCGACCTGCGCACGATCGGGCGCACCGACGCGCTGGCCACCGAAAGCTAGGCGCCGTGACGCGCAACTGCGCGCGCAAGGACCACCCTGCCGCGGTCCGGGATCAGAAATCTGCCCGGAGTGCCGAGACTTGCGTTAGGCTGCGCAGGGCGCATCGGGAGGGAACATGGCGCAACATCTGCAGAATCCGTGGCGCGGGCGTGGTCTTGCGGGCGCCGCGCTGTTCCCGCTGACCGAGGCCGGCGGCGTGGCCGGTCTGCTGCAGGACTGCCCGGCCCATGCGCCGACGCCCCTGCGCGATCTGCCGGGACTGGCGGCGCGGCTTGGCGTTGCGCGGCTGTGGCTGAAGGATGAACGCGCGCGCATGGGGCTGGGCAGCTTCAAGGCGCTTGGCGCCGCCCATGCCATCGCGCGCGAGGCGGCGGCGACAGGCGCCACGGATCTGCGCCACGCGCTGCGGGGGCGCGTCTATGTCACGGCCAGCGCCGGCAATCACGGCCTGTCGGTGGCGGCCGGCGCGCGGCTCTTCGGGGCGCGGGCGGTGATCTTCCTGGCCGAGACCGTGCCCGCGAGCTTTGCCATCCGACTGCAAGGCAAGGGGGCCGAGGTGGTGCGCGCAGGCGCGGATTATGAGGCCAGCATGCAGGCCGCGGCCGAGGCGGCGCAGGTGCATGGCTGGACCCTGCTGTCGGACAGTTCCTGGCCCGGTTACACAGATCTGCCGCTGCGGGTGATGGAGGGCTATCTGCAGCTCGCCGCCGAGGCCGCCGCGCAGATCGACCGGCCCCCGAGCCATATCCTGCTGCAGGCCGGTGTCGGCGGGTTGGCGGCGGCGGTCGCGGCGCATGCGCGTCAGGTCTGGGGGGACGGACCGCGGATCACCGTCGTCGAACCCGAAGCGGCGCCCGCATTGATCGACAGCATCCGCGCCGGCGAACTGGTCGAGACCAGCGGTCCCGCCTCCTGCATGGGCAGGCTCGACTGCAAGACGCCCTCGCTGATCGCGCTGAACGGGCTGGCGCGCGACGCCGATCAATTTGTCACCATCACCGAGGACGCGGCCACGCGCGCGGCGGATCTTCTGGCCGAATTCGGCCTGCCGACAACGCCCTCCGGCGCGGCGGGGATCGCGGCGCTGCTGGCAGGGCTGGACCTGCCGGGGGATGCGTGCGTCCTGGCCATTCTCAGCGAAGGGCCGGAAGATGGCTGAGCGGTCGATGATCTTTCCGGCGGCCGAATATCGCGGGCGGATCTCCCGTCTGCAGGCGGGCATGGCCGCGCAGGGGTTGGCGGCGCTGCTGCTGGCCACGCCGGCCGATGTGTTCTACACGACCGGCTTTCTGACCCGCTTCTGGGAAAGCCCGACGCGGCCGTGGTTCGTGGTCCTGCCCGCGGCGGGCGATCCGGTGGCGGTGATCCCCGCGATCGGGGCGGAGTTGATGGGCCGGACCTGGATCGGCGACATCCGCACATGGGACGCGCCCGACCCGCGCGACGATGGTGTCAGCCTGCTGGCCGATATGCTGTCGGCGCTGGTGCCTGAAAAGGAACCGATCGGCCTGCCGATGGGGCTGGAGACGCACCTGCGCATGCCGCTGGCGGATTTCGAAACCCTGCGCGCCCGCCTTGCGCCCCGCCACTTGGTCGATGCCACCGATTGCGTCCAGCGGGTGCGCGAGATCAAGACCGCGCCCGAAATCGCGAAGATCCGCGAGGCCTGCGCTATCGCGGCCCGCGCCTTCGACCGTGTGCCGGACTTCGCGCGGCCGGGGCGGTCGCTGGCGGACGTGTTCCGCGACTTCCAGATTGCGCTGCTGACCGAGGGCGCGGATTGGGTCAGCTACGTTGCCGGCGGCGCGGGGCCGGACGGATATGGCGACGTCATCTCGCCCGCCGGGCCACAGCCGCTGCGCAGGGGCGATGTGCTTATGCTGGACACGGGCGCGGTGAAGGACGGCTATTTCTGCGATTTCGACCGCAACTTCGCCATCGGCCGGGCGTCCGAGCCCGCCCGTCGCGCCCATGCCGCGCTCTGGCAGGCGACCGAGGACACGCTGGCGGCCCTGCGCCCGGGGCTGCGGGCCTGCGATGTGCATCGGTTGCTGAGCGAGGGTCTGCGCCAACGCGGGATGACGCCGTCCGGCGGGCGGCTTGGGCATGGCTTGGGTGTCACGCTGACCGAATGGCCGTCCTTCACGCCGCTGGATGAGACACCCTTGCGCGAAGACATGGTGCTGACGCTGGAGCCGGGCTGCGTGATCGGCGACGGGCGGATCATGGTGCATGAGGAAAACATCGTCCTGCGCGCGGATGGAGCAGAGCTTCTGTCACCCCGCGCCGCCCCCGAATTGCCTGAGATCCGGCCATGACGGTTTTCCCCTATGTCCTGGAGGAGGATCATCTGCCGCGCCTCGGACTGATCGTGCTGCAGGTCGATGAAACCATCGAGCAGGATTTTCGCCGCCTGTTCCCGCCCGACAGCGTGCGCCTGCATGTCAGCCGCGTGCCGTCCGGGGCGGAACTGACGCCCGACACGATCGCGACGATGGAAACCTCACTGCCCGCTGCGGCCAGTCTGCTGCCCGGCCCGTTCGATGTCGTGGGCTATGCCTGCACGTCGGGCACGACGCTGATAGGCGCCGAGCGGGTGCGCGAACTGGTCGCGGGGGCGACAAAGACGCGCGCCGTGACCGACCCGCTGAGCGCCGCGCTGGCCCACTGCCGCGCGCTGCGGCTGGGGCGGATCGGCATCGTCTCGCCCTACATCGCGTCGGTCGCCGAACCGATCCGAGCGGCCTTCGAGGCCGGCGGGGTCGCGGTGCCCGACACGCTGTCCTTCGGCGAAGAAATCGAGGCGCGCGTCGCGCGAATCGCGCCTGCGTCCATTTCGGAAGCCGTCCGCGACCTGGCGCGCCGCAACCAGCTGGACGGGATTTTCCTGTCCTGCACCAATCTGCGCACGCTCGACATCCTCGGCCCGCTGACGCGGGAGTTGGGCCTGCCAGTGCTCAGCTCAAACCAGTGCCTTGCGTGGCATATGGCGAAGCTGGCGGGGTTGCCGCCGCCACTGGACGGGCAGAAACCGTCGACTGGTTGATCGCGTCCGAAGGCCAGACGCCTCAGCGGGCGGCGCGGCGAAGGGCGAGTTCCAGCGCCTCGAGAAAACGCGACCGGTCGGCCTTGGTGAAGCCTCGCCCACCGCCCTGTCGGAAAGGGTCGGCGGCGCGCAGGTCGGCCATCAGGTCGCGGGTGGCAAGAACATTGCCGATGTTCTGCGCGTTCAGCACCTGGCCGTCATGCTTGAGGACCTGCGCGCCGGCCTCGACGCATTTCGCGGCCAGCGGGATGTCGCCGGTGATCACGATATCGCCGGGACCGGCGCGCTCGGCGATCCACTTGTCGGCCTCGTCGGGGCCCGAGGCGACGATCACGGTCTCGACCAGCGGGTTGGGCGACGGGCGGATGCCGCCGTTCGAGACGATCACCATGGCCACCCGGTGCCGCGTGCCGACGCGCTCGATCTCGGCCTTTACCGGGCAGGCATCGGCATCCACGTAGATTGTCATCGGCAAGGGTCCTTGGCGGGGCGCGCGGGACCCTGATCCTTTGCGATGGGCGCTTTCTGTTCAAGCCCCTCTTTCCGCGCTCGCGCGTCAGGCGGGCCGCACCAGGTCGGCGGCGGCCAGCGCGCCGATCAGCTGGCACGTGTCGCCTAGGACCGCCCCAGGATCGGGCGCGGCGAAGGCGTCGCTCAGCATCCCGGCGATCGCGGCGGGCGTGGCGGTGTCGTCGAGCAGACGCCAGATCGCGCCGGCGACGGGGTTCAGGTGGAAGATCTGGCCGGTGCCGGGCCGCCAGAGGAAAACCTCGTCGCCGATGCGGCGCATGCCGGTGCCCGGCGCGCGCTTCCAGCGGCTGTCGGCGGCGCTGGCCGGGGCGGCGGGTGCCTGCGGGCGCGCGGGTTCGGGCAACGGCGGATGGATGGTGACCGATGGGTCGGGCAGTGCCGCCCCGCCAAAGGCCGCGCGAACCAGCGATACCGCATCCTCGAGATCGGCATAGACCAGCCGGACGCAGACCAGCATCTCGGCCAGTCTGAGCAAGCGCGCGATGGCGGCCTCGGCAGCGACGGGCGCCATGTTCTGCTGGAGCAGGTGACGCACCGCTTGGGCGGGTGGGAGATGGTGCAAGCGCGGCTCGCCCTGCGCACGACGGTCCAGCACGACCAGGACCGACAGCGGGGCGCGCGTGCCGAAGGGGGCGACGGTGGCTGCGGGCACATACGCGTAGCGGTCGTCGCGCAGGCGCGCATGGTGCGCGACATGGGCGCGAAAGGCGGCGCTGGCACCGGCGGGCAGCGGCAGGCGCAGCCGGGGCGCGATGCCCAGCCCCATCGCGGTGTCGTCGGCCAGAAGTGGCAGCACGTCGTCGCAAAGGATGCGCAGGTCGGGTTCGGCGGTGAGGCGACCCATGAAGGTGCTTTTGCCGGCATGGGCATGGCCGGTCATCGCCACCAGCCGGTCGCCGATCAGGAAGGCGCCGCAATGCAGGGCCAGCGCCTCGGGCCGCGCACCGTAGAAGGATTGCGCCAGATCGGCGATGACTGCGCAGACGGCACTGGCCGGGGGCAAGTCGGTAAGATCCTCGTCAAGCCAGGGCGAGGACACGCGGAAACCCGTAGCCTCCCGCCGGACGCGTGATATGGCTGCGGCCTCGCCCACAGTCCCTGCTTGCGCGCTAAGAACGGGCCAGCCGCGCAGCGCGGTGTCCAGGCCCGAAGCGACCTCGGGCGCGTCGTGCAGGATCACCGGACCGGGCAGATCCACAAACTGAAGGGCAAGCGTGTTGCCTGCGCCGGCGGACGCATCCCGCCCTTCGGCGGTTCGCATCTCAGCCTCGCCACGGGCGCGAGGGGCGGCTCTGCCAGTAGCTGCGCCTCGGGCGCGACGGTCGGCTGGGGCGCGAGGGGCGGCTCTGCCAGCGGCTGCGCCCCGGGTGTGACGGGCGACTGGGACGTGAAGGGCAACTGGGACGCGACGGCCAGCTGGGGCGCGATCCACGGCTGACGGTCGAGGCCCGCGCCGTGTCCAGATGCAGCATGGCAGGCGCCGTATAGATCGCACCGGCGGCGAGGCCGATCCGGCGCAGTAGCGCCCGGCGTGACAGGTTCGGGGTGTCGTCTTTCCGGTCGGTCAACACAACCTCCTGTACCAGATGTTTCAGGCCGACGACGCATTGGCCCATGAAGGGAAAACGCAAACCGCGCCGTTTCATTCCCCGCTGATCGAGAGAATGCTTGCCGCGTCACAGGCCTCGGTCGAGGTCAGCAAGCCATGGCCGAAAACCGGATCGAAACCCGGCTCACCCAGGTCGCGCGCGCAGTCCTGAAGGCGCGCGATCAGCGCCGGCAGGCTGGCGTCCGGGTCGCGCAGCCGTTCGACCGCCAGCGCCGCGGTGACGAAGGGCGCAGCATAGGAAGTGCCCGAGCGCAGCCGCCCGCCCGAGATCGACGCCGCGGTCCAGAGGTTCACCCCCGGCGCGGCCAGCGCGATATAGTGACCGCGGTTGGCCTGCCGATAGGGGTTCAGATTGGCATCGACCGCGGTGACGGCCAGAACCTCGGGCCAGGCGGCAGGAAAGGCGGGCGCTCCCCCCGGCCCGCCATTGCCGGCCGCCGCCACCAGCGCGACCCTGGCCTCGGCGATGCGTTCGACCATCCGGCCAAGCACCGCATTCTCGGGCCCCGAGAAGCTGAGATTGACGACCCCGACGCCTGCGTCCAGCAGCAAATCCAGCGCCGAGACGACCGAGAAGGCATCGGCCTGATCGCCCGCGCCACCGCGATGAAACGCCTCGACCGCGACCAGTTCGGCGGCGGGCAGCAGGCCCGGCACCCGGTCGTCCTTGCGGCCGATCAGAAGGGCGGCGATGGCGGTACCGTGCTGGCGCCCGGCGGCATTGCGTTCGGCCAGATCGACCTGATGCACGGTCAGCTTCTGCCCGGACAACGCGTGGTGGTCGGTGTTGATGCCGGTGTCGATCATGCCGATGCGTGGCGCGGCCGTGGCCGACGCCTCCGTCCAGCCTATCGCGTCTTGCGCGCCGCAGGCCCCGTCGTCGCAGAGGAAGGTGTCGGGCCGGTAGACATGGTTCAGGTCCGCCAGCGCACCAGGCACCAGCACGGCAATCTCGGCCAGCGCCTGCGCGGGGCTGCGCCCGGACGGCAGGCCCAACCGCAGAAGCGTCGCTTGCAATGCCTCGACGCGGCTGTCGGCCAGAACCCGGTAACCCGCCGACTCGAGCGTCGTCGAAAGCGCACCCGGCGGCAGCAGCGCGACGATTTCCGGCGGTGGCGCACGACGCGTCTGGCGCCGCGGGCGCGAGGGACGGCTGGGGCGAGACGGGCGGCTCCAACGCCCCCCGGCCGCCTCACCGCCACCGAAGTCGCCGTCGGGTCCCGAAGCCCGCGCGCGACCCAATCCGGTCAGCGCCGGCGCGACATAGGCCAGACCCGCAGCCAGTCCCAGTCGCTGCAGCAGCAGCCGGCGCTGCGGGTCAGGCGGGGGCGTGTTGCGCATGATCTGCATCCCTGTACTGTGGGGGCCACTTCCGCGTGCCCGATCTGATCAGAACGGCCCGAGCGACCATTCCATTCCCGTCCGCAATTCTTCGCCAATAATGGCGCGCGGATGGAATAGACCAAGCCCCGGCGCCGTTCAGTCGGCAACCCTTCGCGCAAAGGACCCAGGCGTGCACGACACGATCCGGCAGGAAATGATCGAGATGCTGCCCCGCCTGCGGGCCTTCGCGCGCAGCCTGACGCGCGATCAGACGCAGGCGGACGATCTGGTGCAGGTGACCTGCGAAAAGGCATTGCGCAACCTGGCGGGCTTCACCCCCGGCACGCGACTTGATTCCTGGCTGTTCCGCATCCTGCGTAACGCCTGGATCGACGAGGTGCGCACCCGCGTCCCGCAGGAAACGATCGAGGATTCCGAAGCCGCGGGCCGGCTTGTCTCGATTGACGGACCGCGCCGGACCGAGGCGAGGCTGGAACTTGCCGCGGTCGGCCGCGCGATGGAGGCCTTGCCCGAGGATCAGCGCAGCGTCCTGATGCTGGTCTGCGTCGAGGGGTTGCGCTACCGCGAGGCGGCTGCGGCGCTGGGGGTGCCCGAAGGCACGGTGATGAGCCGGCTGTCGCGGGCCCGCGTCGCCCTGGCGGCAACGCTCGGCATGACGGGTGGCGTGGCGGGCGCACGAAAAGGGGGCAGGCGATGACCCAAAGCGAAGTGAGCGACGAGATGCTGATGGCGCTGGCCGATGGCGAATTGCCCGAAACGCAGGCCGGGGAGTTGCAGGCGCGGATGCGTCGCGACCCGGCGCTGGCGGCGCGCTATGCGGTTTTTTCGGAAACACGTCAGAAGCTTAAGGACTCTCTGGACCCCGGTCCGATACCCGATCGGTTGCTGCGGGCGATCCTTGATACACCCGTGGAACCGCAAACCGCGACGAACGTCACGCCCCTTCCGCGCCGCGCGGGCTGGACCGGGCGGGCGGGTGGACTGGCGCTGGCGGCAACACTTCTGCTGGCGGTCGGGATCGGCGGGTACGAGTTGGGGCGGCGCGCGGGGATTGGGGAGGTGTCGGAGGCGGCGGCGGTCGGGGCGGTTGCGGGGGTTCCGACCGGCGGGATGGTAAATCTGGCGGGCGGGGGCACGGCGCGGGTGCTGGGCAGTTTCGATACCGACGCGGGCCTCTGCCGGCTGGTCGCGATGGCGCCGGTGCAGGGTGCCGGCACGCGGGTCGTGGCCTGCCGGGCCGACGAAAATTGGCAGGTTTTACTTAGTGTTGCGAGTGAGGATGCCGATGCGTTCGTCACCGCCTCGGGCACTTCGGTGGAACTGGTCGACGATCTGCTTGACCGTCTGGGCGCCGGCCCGGCGTTGACCCCGGAGGCCGAGGCGGCGCGACTGAATTCAGAAAACGCGCCCTGATAACGCAACGTTCGCGGGTGCTGGCAAACGTATGGCAAGCGTATGGCAGGCGTATGGCAGATGGCTGGCATTTTTTGCCCGCCGGACGCATGCGACGCCAAGGCCGCCCGCGCGATGCGACGCGCGTGAAAGCGCAGCCCCTGGCCCTGCCGATGCCCAGCCGCACCCGACCAAGGGCGCGCGCGCAGGCCGACGGCCGCGGAACGGCCCCGCGCCGATCGGGTTTCCCCTTCACTGAACTGTGACCCGGCGGCGTCGGGCCGAACGCTTGAAAACCGCCGTGCATCAATAGGTTTAGCGCTGATGCGCTGCGGATCGGAGCGATCGGCAGATAGGCTGCAGAATGCGGGGACACCATTGAACCCCGCAGCGTTTCGGCCGAAACTGCCCGGCGAGGTGCCGCACGCGGCCGGGGCCTTTGCGCCCCGCAGGCAGGACTGCCCGAAGGAGGTCTGAATGGAACTTACCCGCAGACGGACGCTGGCGCTTGGCGCGGCGGCGCTGACGGTCACGCTGCTGCCGATACCGGCCAGCGCGGCGGTCGACGCGCAGGAGCTTGTCGAACGCTACACGGGCGGGGTCAACCCCGGTGAAGGACCGCTGCAACTGACCGCGCCGGCGGTGGCCGAGAACGGCAGTGCGGTCGCGATCGAGGTCGCCTGCCCCGGCGCCCGCTCGATCCGGATCCTGGCGCCGGCCAACCCCACCCCGGATGTCTGCGCCGTCCACTTCGGGCCGCTGGCCGGCGAGGAACGCCTGTCGACCCGTATCCGCATGGCCGATACGATGGACCTGATCGCGCTGGCTGAAATGGACGACGGCAGCTTCGTGCAGGCGACCGCGCGGGTCAGCGTGACCGTCGGCGGTTGCCGCTGAGAAGGAGCAGGAAATGGAAAAGATCGACGCCCGCCCCCGCGTCCGCGTGCCGCGCACCGCCGCACCCGACGAGGTCGTGCAGATCCGCACGATGGCCACCCATCCGATGGAGAACGGCCACCGGCTGGACCGCGACGGGTCGACGGTGCCGCGCCACATCATCCATCGGTTCACCTGCACCTTCAACGGCGAGACCGTCATCGACATGGAGGTCGGCCCGAGCGTGTCCGCCAACCCCTTCATCGAATTCGACGCGCGCGTGCCCGAAAGCGGCACGTTCGCGTTTGCCTGGCACGACGACAACGGCGACGTCTACGAAGCGACGGCCGACATCACGGTGAGCTGACCGCCCGACGGCCTCCAGCGATCCGCGGGGCAGCGCACTTGCCGCCGTTTCCCGGTTGCTCCGCCGCCGTAGGCTTGCGCGGAGCCAGCGTGCGAACGCCCCATTTTCATGCTATCGTGGCGCCCGGTGGCGCCTTGATCCGGCCGCTGCGGACCTTTGCCGCGTGACTTTGTTCCACGACCGGCGCACTTGCTGGAACGCCCGTTCCACACCACGCGTAAAGTTCAGGAACAACTTTCGCTTCGACGTGAAAGGCACTGAAATGGTTTACCTTTGTCTTCACGCAGCTTGCCCGGCACGGGCGCGTCGCGTAACACTTCGCGCCGCATGGAGCGCGCGAGGCAGAGGATGGGCATGAGAGGTGGAAGGCGTCAGACCGGAAAGGCCGTGACTGCCTACCGTCGCGCGACGGGTGCGCTCGCCCTCGCGCTCGGGCTCGGGCTGGGCGCCGCGCTGGCGCAGCCCACCATCGGCGCCGAGGACCTGGGCGATGCCGAGAAAGGCCGCGCGCACTGGCAGGACGAATGCGCCGACTGCCACCAGATCGGACCGGGTGCGGCGAACGATATCGGGCCGCACCTGAACCGGGTTTTCGGACGCCGCGCGGCGGCGGTCGCGGATTTCCCCTATTCGGACTCGATCCGCCGGATGGGGCGTGACGGGCTTTACTGGACGCTGCGCACGCTCGACGCCTATATCGAGAACCCCTATTCGCTCGTTTCGGGCACGCGGATGGACTATCCGGGCCTGACCGACGCCGAGGACCGCGCCGACCTTCTGGCCTTCATCCGCCTGCATTCGGACCGCCCCTCGGACATGCCCGAGGCCGCGCCGACCGCCCGGCGCGTCGAGGTCGACCTGCCCCCCGAGGTGCTGGAGATGCGCGGGGACCGCGAATGGGGCGAATATCTGGCCAGTGAATGCACGACCTGCCACCAGCGCGACGGCGCGGCGTCGGGCATCCCGTCGATTACCTTCTGGCCCGAGGAAAGATTCGTGGTAGCAATGCACGCCTACCGCGAGGGATTGCGGCCGCACCAGGTGATGCAGACCATCGCCCGCCGACTGACCGACGAGGATATCGCGGCACTGGCCGCCTATTTCGCAACCATCGACGACTGAACCGGACCTGAACCGGAACACGGGAGGAAGACATGAGGATCCACAGACGCACATTGTTGGCCAGCATGGGCGCCGCCACCGCGGCGTTCGCAGCCCCCGCGGTCATCGGCCAGACGCGGCCGCGGGTGGTGGTGATCGGCGGCGGCTCCGGCGGGGCGACGGCGGCGCGCTACCTGGCGCGCGACAGCGACGGCGCGCTGGATGTCGTGCTGGTCGAGCCGACGCGCACCTACTACACCTGCTACTTTTCCAACCTGTACCTCGGCGGGTTCTGGGGTCTGGCGGATCTGGGGCATTCCTACGGCACGCTGGCCGCGCGCCACGGGATCAACGTCATCCACGACTGGGCCACCGGCGTCGACCGCGACGCGCAGACCGTGACGCTGGCCGGCGGCGCGGTGCTGGACTACGACCGGCTGGTCCTGTCGCCGGGCATCGACTTCGTCGAGGACAGCGTGCCCGGCTGGTCGGTCACCGCGCAGAACCGCATGCCGCATGCCTACAAGGCCGGCAGCCAGACCGAACTTCTGAAGGCGCAGGTCGAGAACATGCGCGAGGGCGGCGTCTTCGCCATGGTCGCACCCCCCAACCCCTACCGCTGCCCGCCCGGCCCCTACGAGCGGATCTCGATGGTCGCGCATGTGCTGAGCGAACGCAATCCGACCGCCAAGATCCTGATCGTGGACCCGAAGGAGAGCTTTTCGAAACAGGCGCTGTTCGAGGAAGGCTGGGCGCGCCACTACCCCGGCATGATCGAGCGCGTTGGCCCGGATTTCGGCGCCGACAACGTCTCGGTCGACCCCGAGGCGATGACCATCGACATCGACGGCATGCTGGAGGAGGTGGATGTCTGCAACGTCATCCCCGCGCAGAAGGCCGGCCGCATCGCCGAGATCGCCGGCCTGACCAACGAGGCGGGCTGGGCCCCGGTGGTGCCGGCAAACATGAAAAGCCGGATGGACGACCGGATCCATGTACTGGGCGACGCCAGCGCGCAGGGCGACATGCCGAAATCCGGCTTCTCGGCCAACAGCCAGGCCAAGGTCGCGGCAAACGCGATCCGGCACGAACTGCTGGAGGCGCGGCTGTTCCCGGCGCGCTATTCCAACACCTGCTGGTCGCTGATCGCAGACGACGACGGGGTGAAGGTCGGCGCGTCCTACGAGCCGACGGAGGAAAAGATCGCCAGCGTCGACAGCTTCATCAGCCAGACCGGCGAAGATGCCGAGCTGCGCCGCCAGACCTACGAGGAAAGCATCGGCTGGTACAACGGCATCGTCGCCGACATGTTCAGCTGAAGAACCGAACGGGCCGGCGGCATTTGCCCCCGGCCCGTCATTCCGCTTCGCCCGGCAATCCGGCGGTTCGGGCGCCGCCCGGCCAGCCCGCGTCCGGATCGACCGGACGCCCGGCGTCCAGCGCCGCCAGCAGCCGGGCTTCATGGTCGAAACACGCCTGCACATGCGCGCGCACGGCATCGGCCAGCGCGATCACCTGCCCGGCGTCAAGCGTGACGAAGCGGCCGCCTGCGGCCTTCCAGGCGATCCGGCAACCGGGGTCGCGCAGCGCGCCGAACGCCGCCGCCTGAAGGCGCTGCTGTGCGCGGTCGTCGGTCTGCACCGTGACACTGCCGACCATGACACCCGCCGCCAGGGCCAGATCGCGCCGCATCCGGATGCGCCTGCGCTCCGCGCTGGCCTCTGCCCGGCGCCTGCCCGCCGGGGTCGCGACCTGCCTGAAATCGATCTTCCCGGCACGCCGACGCGCGCGGGTTGCGCGCGCGGGGCTCGATGCGCCGGGCAGCGCGATGGGGCCGTCAACCGCCACGGTGATGGGGGCCGGAAAGCGCGCGGCCTCGGCGGCGTCGCGGCCGTGCGGCAGGAACAGCGCCAGGTGCAGCACCCCCGCGATCCGTTCGACCGGGCCGGCGAACCAGTCGCCGTCCATCGCCTCGGGCGGAAGCATCGCGCCCTCGGGCAAGGGGGCAAAGTCGAAGGCGGTCCCGTTCAGCAGAAGTGTATCGCCGGCACGTTCCAGCGACAGCGTCCCGTCCCGGCGAATGGGCGAAAAGGCAATCCTCATGGCATCCCCCTCAGAACCAGCGGCCGATGGCCGACGCGACCAGCGTTTCTTCGATGGACCCCGGATTGGTCGAGGTTCCGGGCACGTCGAGCACGACCGCCCAGCCCGAGGCCCCCTGCCCCAGCGCCCGCAGGTTGCTGCTGCGCAGAGCGATATTCGGGTTGCCCGTCCGCTGTCCGTAGGTCACCGCCACCTGGCGCGTCCCGACAAAGGCGGCAGGGAACGCAAAGGTCTGCGTACTGGCCGTGGCGACATCCACCGCGATCACCCGCGTGCAGATCTGGGTGCCGTCGGCGAAGCGGACATATTCCCCGTTCGCGTTGGCCCCCCGTTCGATCACCGCCCCCGTCGGCGCGCCACCGGACTGGGTGACCGTGCCCAGCAGGTTGCCAAGGTGCAGCGCCTTCTTCCCGCCGATCGTGGCGCCGGCCTGCAGATCGGCGATGCCGGTGGCTGCGCTCACGCCGATCGCCGTGGTCCAGTCGGCGCCGTCGGCGCTGACCTTGAGCGCAAAATCATCCGACCCCGCAAGGCCCAGTTCGGCCCGCCCGGAAAACCCGGCCTGAAAGAGAAGCGAGGCGGTATCGCCCGCCGCCGCCTTGTTCACCTTGACCCGGTGGTCGCCCCCTTCATGCGAGAATAGGACCGCGCCCGAGGAGACGGAAAGCCGGTTCTCGGCATCGGGCGCGACATTGATGCCCAGCCCCGGCAGATCGGCGAGACGCGGATGCGCCCAGGCGTCACCCGTCCAGATGCGGACCTCGTCACCCTTCGCCGCGCGCCAACCCGCCTTGGGCAGGATGAAGAACCATCCGCCATTGGCCCAGGCGGCCAATTGCCCGCCCTGCCCCGCCCATGCCGCGCTCGGCGCCGCGCCCAGCGCCCAGACCTCGCCCTCGGCGGGGTCGGGCGGCGGGTCCTCGGCATCGAAAGCCTCGACGGTCAGTTGCACCAGAACGTCGAGAAGCTCCAGCGCCTCGTTATGGGTCAGGTGTTTCTGCGCCTGACCCTGCTGCATCAGCGGCATCGACAGACGGGGAGAGGTTTCGGACACGGGCGCGCTCCGCTTGCTGAGATGCGGGGCAAGCTGGCGGATGCGGATTGGACGCGGCTGAATCGACCGTGCGCCGCACGCCCGAAGGCCGCAACACCCGCCGAGGCACGCGCAGGCGGCTAGAGGTCAAACGTGGCCAGCACCGGCGCGTGGTCAGATGGCTGCTCCCACCCCCGCACCGGCCGAAGGATGCGGCTGGAATGGCCGGCGGCGGCGATGTCGCGGCTGGCCCAGATGTGATCCAGCCTGCGGCCCTTGTCGGCGGCGTCCCAGTCCGGGCTGCGGTAGGACCACCAGCTGTAAAGCTGTCCCTCGGGGATGTCCTGGCGGGTGATGTCGACCCAGTTGCCGGCCTCCAGCGCGTCGTTCAGCCCCTCGGTCTCGACCGGGGTGTGGCTGACGATCTTCAGAAGCTGGCGGTGGTTCCAGACATCGTCCTCGCGCGGGGCGATGTTCAGATCGCCGACGAGGATCGCGTTTTCCGGCCGGTCGGCGCGGAAGCGGTCGCGCAACTCGGCCACGAAATCCAGCTTGTGGCCGAACTTGTCGTTGATCGTCCGGTCCGGCAGGTCGCCGCCCGCCGGCACATAGAGGTTGTGCACCACCACCCCGTTCTCCAGCCGCGCCGCGACATGGCGGGAATCGCCCCGGGCGCACCAGTCGAGATGGCCCGCATCCTCGATCGGCCGGCGCGACAGGATCGCCACGCCGTTGTAGCCCTTCTGCCCGCGCGCCACCATGTAGGGATAGCCCGCCGCGGCAAAGACCTCGGCGGGGATCTTCTCGACCGGGCTCTTGCATTCCTGCAGGCACAGGATGTCGGGCCCCTCCTCCGCCAGCAGGCGGGTCACCAGTCCCGCGCGCAGGCGGACCGAGTTGATGTTCCAGGTGGCGATGGTGAGGGGCATGCGGTCTCCTGCGCGGCTCGGGTCGGGATCGCGCGCAACTAACCGCAACCGCGCCGAAAAGGAAACCCGCCAAGGACGACAGCGCCCGCCGGGATTGCCCGGCGGCATGAAAAAGTCCGGGCCCGAGGGCCCGGACAGTCCAACAGGGAGGAAGACGTGCCATGACCCCGACACGCCAAGGGGAGGAGGTTGTCCCGAAAGGGTGCGGCACAATCCTTTACGCGACGTTAACCCAAAGCACGCCGCCACGGCCGACCACCGCGCGCCCCGAAAAAAAGGCCCGGGCGCGAAGCCCGGGCCAGTCCAACAGGGAGGGTGCGGCCCATGACCCGGGACCGCGCGGGATTCCGTTTCGCCTAGGGAACCAGCCGATAGCCGCCCGGTTCCGTCACGAGCAGCCGCGCGCTCGACGGATCGGGCTCGATCTTCTGGCGCAGGCGATAGATATGCGTCTCCAGCGTGTGGGTGGTCACCCCCGCATTGTAGCCCCAGACCTCGTGCAGCAGCACCTCGCGCGCCGCCACGCCCTCGGGCGCGCGGTAGAGGAACTTCAGGATGTTGGTTTCCTTCTCGGTCAGCCGGATCTTGCGCTCGCGCTCGTCGATCAGCATCTTCTGCGCCGGCTTGAACTGGTAGGGGCCCAGCTGGAAGACGGCGTTTTCCGACTGCTCGTGCTGGCGCAACTGCGCGCGGATGCGGGCCAGCAGGACCGGGAACTTGAAGGGTTTTGTCACATAATCGTTCGCCCCGGCGTCGAGGCCCAGGATCGTGTCGGCATCGCTGTCCTGCCCGGTCAGCATCAGCACCGGGCACTTCAGCCCCGACTTGCGCATCCGCTTGCACAGCTCGCGCCCGTCGGTATCCGGCAGGCCCACGTCCAGGATCACCAGATCGAAGGTGCCGGCCTTGACCTTCTCCATCGCATCGGCGCCGTCGCCGGCCTCGAACACGTCGAAATCCTCGGTCAGCACCAACTGCTCGGCCAGCGCCTCGCGCAGGTCGGCGTCGTCATCGACCAGCAGGATCTTGTTCAGCTTCGGCATGACGTGCTCCACGGCAATGGTTCCTCTTGGCGATTGACCTGATGGGCCATTCGTCCCGGTTCAAGTTTTGCAACATTCCGCTCACGCGGACGTGTGAAAAGACCCCGGCCGGCGCAGGAATTGTTTCAATTCGGCCGCGCGCGGACTACATCCTGTCGGCCGACACCAATGCGCGGACCGCCGATGAGTCTTTTTCCCAGCCCCCTCGAACGCCTCAACCGCGCCCGCGCCGACCTGCGCATGGGCCTGCCGGTCGCGCTGACCCATGGGCCGGGCGCGGCGCTGGTAATCGCCGCCGAGGGTTTGACCGCCGACCGGCTGGCCGACCTGCGCGCGCTGGCCCCGCAGCCGGTCCTGGCGCTGACCGGGCACCGGGCGCAGACGCTGAAGGCGCGCGCCTATGACGGCGACCTCGCCCGCGTGGTGATCCCGCCCGAGGTCGGCACCGACTGGCTGGCCGCGCTGGCCGATCCCGCCGACGACCTGAAGCACCCGATGAAGGGTCCGCTGGTGACGCAGCGCACGGGCGCGGCGGATCTGCACCGCGCCGCCATCCGGCTGGTGAAATCGGCACAGCTTCTGCCCGCCGCCCTCGTCGCCGAAACGCCCCAGGCCGCGGCGCTGGCCGCCAGCCACGGCCTGACCGTCCTGCGCGCGGACGAGACCGAGGTGCCCGAGACCCGCCTTTCGCCGGTCATCGCCGCGCGCCTGCCGATGCGTCTGGCCGGCGCCGGGCGGCTGCATGTCTACCGCCCCGACGACGGCGGGGTCGAGCATTACGCGATCGAGGTCGGCCGCCCCGACCGCCACGCCCCGGTGCTGGCGCGGCTGCATTCGGCCTGCTTCACCGGCGACGTGCTCGGCTCGCTCAAATGCGACTGCGGCCCGCAACTGCACGCGGCGCTGGCGGCGATGCACGCGGCCGGCTCGGGCGTCCTGCTCTACCTCAACCAGGAGGGGCGCGGCATCGGGCTGGCCAACAAGATGCGCGCCTATTCGCTGCAGGACCAGGGCTTCGACACGGTCGAGGCCAACCACCGCCTCGGCTTCGAGGATGACGAGCGCGACTTCCGCCTCGGCTCGGAACTGCTGCGCCGGCTGGGCTTCGATCAGGTGCGGCTGCTGACCAACAACCCGGCCAAGGTGGCGATGCTCGAAAAGGGCGGCATAAGGGTGGTCGAACGCGTGCCCCTGCGCGTCGGCCTGACCGACGAGAATGCCGCCTACCTGGCCACCAAGGCCGCGAAATCCGGGCATCTGATGTGACCTGGCCCGCTCCGACCGCAGCGGCGACCGCCCGCGATCTGGTCGTCACCCGCCACGGCGCCCGGTTCCGCGGCCGCTTCCTGCCCTGCGCCTTGGGCCGTGGCGGCATCACGAGGGCCAAACGCGAGGGCGACGGGGCGACACCGGCGGGCATCCACCGCATCATCGCCCTGCTCTACCGCCCCGACCGCGTGGCAGCGACCGCCCTGCCCGGCTGGGCGGTGCCGATCGGCCTGCGCGACCTCTGGTCCGACGATCCGCGCGACCCCGACTACAACCACCTGGTCCGCGCCCCCCACCCCTTCGGGCACGAGCGCCTGCGCCGCGCCGACCCGCTCTACGACGTGATCCTGACCACCGACTGGAACTGGCCCGTCGCCGCGCCCGGCCACGGCTCGGCCATCTTCCTGCACAGCTGGCGCGCACCGCGCTTTCCCACCGCCGGCTGCGTCGCGTTCAAGCGCGCCGACCTCCTGTGGATTGCCCGGCGGCTGGACCACGCCTCGCGCCTGATCGTCCGGGGGGACTGACGGCCGCAATCGCCGCCGCTCAGGGCGCCGAGCGGGCAAATCCTGGGATGTCCACGCGCGCCCCCCCTGACAAAAGCACCTGTTTCGGGTTAAATTCGTGAATTCACTCGGCCCTCGACCACGGAGGAGTCCCTTGATCGCGCTCGAACCTCCCCTCAGGCTTGCCACGGCAGACGATGCGGCGGCACTGGCCGATCTCGTCAACTTCGCGGGGGAGGGCCTGCCCCTTCACCTCTGGACCGGGCTTGCCCGGGATGGTCAGGACCCGTGGGAAATCGGCCGCGCGCGACAGGCCGAGAAGGCGCGCGACGGCCGGATCGTCGTGATGGACGCGGGTGACGGTGCCGTGGCGAGCCTGACGGGCTATGCGATCGGCGCGCAACCCGTTCCGATCGACGCGGATTTCCCGCCGCTGCTTCGGCCGCTTCAGGAACTGGAGAACCGGGCCCTCGACACCTGGTACGTGAATGTGCTGGCCTGCTACCCGCAGCATCGCGGCCAGGGGATCGGATCGCGGCTGCTGGACGTCGCGGAAAGGATCGCCCGGTCCGAGGGGAAGCCTCGGATGAGCGTCATCGTCGCAAGCGACAACGCCGGCGCAAGACGGCTCTATGAGCGTCACGACTATGTCGAAACCGACAGTCGAGAGTGCATCAAGGACGGCTGGGCAACCCAGGCTGAACGTTGGATCCTTCTCTTGAAGCGGCTCCCGTAACGCCCAGCGCGGCCCGGCCCGTGCCGCGCACAAGAAACGCCACGCAAGCGCAAACGCACCGGATGTGCAGGTTAAGATTTGGTTGCGATCACGGTTTTTATCGCGCAAGAGCAAGCTCTTGGCGGAATGCGCGCATGCGCGCACCTGCCGTTTTCGCCCCGCCAGCCGTCGCGCCAACCCCCAGCACAGAACTCAGCGCCGGTCGATGACGCCCGCGGCGATCAGGTCGCCCCGCTCGGGGTACCACATCGACCGGTGCGGCACGGCCATCGCGCGGGCCATGAAATCGGCGTCCACCCCGGCGGAGCGAAACACCGCGCTGTCGCGCTCCAGCTCCTTCTGCGGGTCGATCAGGCCGAAGACCGGCGCGCGCAGGTCGTAGCCGTGAAAGCCCAGCCGCGCACCCGCCTCCAGACTGCGGCTGTGCCCGGCGACAAAGACCAGCGTGCAGACCGACACGCAATCGCCCCGCGCCCGCGTCGCCAACCCGAAGCGACGGACCACCATGACCAGCCCGCGCGCCTCGGCCACGCGGCCGCCCTGGCTCCGCAGCCGCAGAAGCGCGATGTCGGGCGCGTCCTCCAGCAGCGCCGTCAGGTCCGCCGTAATCCCGAAGTCGATCCGCCCGGTCAGATCGACGCGGCGCCCGTCGCCCGAAAGCGCCAGCGTGAAGGGCGCTGGCTCGGCCGGCGGCGCCACCGGCGCGGCCGGGCGATAGGCATCGCTCACCGCGACCGAGACCGGGATCGTCAGCACCAGCGCCGCCACGGCGCCGATCACCTTCAGGACTGCCTCCTCCGCTGCCACGCGCGGCCCTCCGCCTCGACGCCCGCCTCGACGGACGCCCCTTCCCGTCAGGATAGCGGACCAACCCCGCCCCGTCAGGCCCCAAACCGTCCCGCCACCGCACGTTCGCCTGATCGCAACCCCCCGCACGCGCCGAAACGCCGCCGCACCCACAGCATCCTCTCGCTCAGCCAGCAACGCCGCCCCATTTTCTGCCCGAAAATATCCCGGGGGGTGAATTGGCGCAGCCAAGAGGGGGGCAGCGCCCCCCTTTCCCGCTTCACGCGCGGACCCACCCCAGCCACCGCAATCCCTGCCAAAACCCTGCCGCACCGTTCGGAACTGCCATACGCTTGCCATACGCTTGCCAGCCACTTGCCATACGCTTGCCAGCCCCCTGCCACGGCCCCAAAACGGCACCGCGGCGGCGGCCTTCACCCTTGCCTTGCAGCGCCGGACAGGCCAGAACAGTGTCGCTGGCCCCGTGGCTCAACTGGATAGAGCAGCCCCCTCCTAAGGGGCAGGTTGCAGGTTCGAATCCTGCCGGGGTCACCAAAAAACAAAGACTTACGAGACTTTTTTGGGTCTGCTTTCTGGTTCGTTGAACCGAAAGACCCCTGAACTCCAGGGCGCCGGCAGCGTTGCGGAGATAGTTCGGGCTGAAGTCTTGCGGGTGATGTTGGGGTTGGTGTGCCCCAAGTAGGTGGCAATCTCGTCGATCGTGATGCCGGCCTCGGCCATGAAGCGCCCCGCGGTGCGTCTCATACGGACGCCGGCTGATTGACTCGCTGCGCGGAGGATTCACAGTGCGCCTCGAATGCCATAGTCTCGTGCCCAACAACAATCAGGGGGTGGGCATGGTTCAGTTCAAGGATCATCTCGGCGTCGCCGAGCTTCAGGCGGGCTGGCGGGCGAGCAAGGACGCGACGCTGGCGCGGCATTACCAGGTGATCTGGCCGCTGGCGCAAGGACGGAGCCGCGCCGAGGTGGCGCGGCTGACCGGTTTCGTGCGGCGCTGGGTTGAGGAACTCGCGGCGCGCTACAACCGCTTCGGGCCGTCGAGCCTCGGCGACCGGCGCCGGGGCAACGGCTCGAAGCCGAAAATCCTGACGCCGGAGATCCTTGCGATGCTGCGCGAGCGGGTGAAGACCCCGCCTGACGACGGCGGGGTGTGGACGGCGAAGAAGGTGGCGGCGGTGATCGCGGCCACGCTCGGCGTGCCGCGGGTCGCCGAGCAGCGCGGCTGGGAGGCGCTGCGGGCGATCGACTGGACAATCCAGCGGCCGCGGCCGCGGGTCCTGACCCCAGCCCTCAACGCGTCTGGGGGAGGATCGTACTGCCGCTCCCATGGCAGACTTTCTCACCGGCGTTCTCACCCTGAGCGACCGGGCAAAGATTCCCGAAAACTCCGAGGATCGCCAAGTATAAATCCGGATCGGGGCGCAGCACCGCTTCCGGCCGACGCTCAGCGCAACTCTTCGTTGGCAAGTCTCGTAAGCGGAGGCACCGCTCGTGAGTCAACCGTCGAACGCTTCGAACTCATCCTGTAGCAACCGAAGTCTTTCGACGCGATCGGATACGCGATCGCCCAGTTGGGCGATGACGTCATCGAGCAGCAGACTGGAAAGACTGACAAAAGGGGTCTGGGTGTCCCAGAACAATGCTGATTCCGTCTGCACCGGCAACACGATGTCAGTGTGGTCCCTCGCCCAATGGCAGTGCCTGTCGCAAACGATGATGAGCGGCAACTTCCGTCGCGACGCGGCGCGGGCAAGGAGCAGGCTGAGCCGCGTGTAGCGGCGCATCTCGAAGAGCACGATGCAGGTGTCGGCAAGGCCGGGGCCGAGGATGTCAGCGAAAGTGCCGTCGGCGCCGTCAACGCAATGAACGTTGGGGCGCAGATAGGACAGCCGGCTCGCGAAATCCGAGGCAATTCCGCGAATGGTCTGAAAGCCGCTCACCCCCAGATGCGCGCTCGTTGCAATTGCGTCGACAGCATCGCGCCATTGCGGCGTCGTTCGTTGCTCGTAGACGCCAAGCAGAGCACGGGTCTCAAGCTCGAAGTTCTCGGCGATGCGCTGACTCTCGTCGCCCGCGCGGCGAATGCGATCGATCCGGTCGGAGACCATGAGCGGGCTTGCATCGAGTTCTGCGCGCATCGCTGCCTTGAACGCCCCTGAATCCGGATAGCCGATGGTCCGGAGAAAGCGGCTGACGGTCATCTGGCTGACGCCAGCTGCCTCGGCGATGGAAGCGGCGGTATCAAAGGGCAGGCGTTCATGGTTGGCCAGCATGTAGTTGGCGATGCTCTTTTCGGCCCGGGTGAAGTCTTGGTAGCCGCGTCTGAGCGTCTCAAGCAGTTTCTCGCTCATCGCGTCCTCCCGGGGCGTCGGTCCGACCAGGGCCGTTCTGCCTCGAGCAGAGCGGCGAGACGGAACAGCATGTCTTCTCGGCCGAAGGGCGCCGTGAACATCACGCCGATCGGGAGGCCGGCGTCGCTGGTGTGCAGGGGAACACTCATGCTGGGCTGGCCAGTCATGTTGGCAAGTTGCGTGAAGGGCGAAAAGCGCGCGAGGGCCCGCTCATAGGCGCGGATGTCGCCAGTATCGGTGCGCAATTCTCCCAGGGGCACCGGGGGCTTCGCCAAGGTCGGGCTGAGCAGGATGTCAAAGCGCTCGTGGAAGGCGGCCATGCGCCGACCTTGGGCATGGATGACGGAAAGCGCCGCGGGGTAATCCTCGACGCTCAGCCCACAGGCAAATTCGACGGCGTTCCAGCTGGTTGCATCGACCTCATCCCGGGTGACCGCCCGCCTTCGTCGGCGCCCGATGGCGCGCAACTTGCCGGAGACACTGGTGGCGACCAATACCCACAGCGCGTGGCCGAGCTCTTCGCCATCGCCCGGCGGCAAGGTTTCCTCGACTTCGTGGCCGTGCGCCGACAAGAGCCTTGCGGCCTCTCTCGCCGCCTGTAGGCAGGCACGATCGACGGCAACCCCCGAAAGCGGGCGAAGTTGCATCGCGACGCGAAGCTTGCCGAGGTCGCGGGCGATCTCCTCCAGATAGGAGCGCTCCCGCATCGGAGCCGCATATGGATCGCCGGGCGCAGGCCCCTGCGCGACGTCCAGAAGCGCAGCGCTGTCGCGGACCGTGCGGGTCAGAACATGTGCGCAAGAGAGGCTCCCCCATCCCTCGCCCGAAGGTGGGCCGTGCGGGACGCGCGCGCGCGTCGGCTTCAGGCCGAAGAGGCCACAGCATGAGGCCGGTATGCGGATCGATCCGCCCCCGTCGGTGGCGTGCGCCATAGGAACGACGCCCGCGGCTACGGCGGCGCCCGACCCGCCCGAAGAGCCGCCCGCGCTGCGGCTCCGGTCCCAGGGATTGCGGGTCTGGCCGTGCAGGCTGCTTTCGGTCGAGGCGGCGAGCGAGAATTCCGGAGCGGTGGTCTTGCCGAAGATCACCAGCCCCGCCGCGCGATATCGGGCAACGAGCGTCGAATCGGCCGTCGCGAGGTGGTCGCACAGCAGGCGCGTGCCGTTGATGGTTGGTGTCCCGGCAAGGTCGGCCGAAGCATCCTTCAGAAGGAACGGGACACCCGTGAGGGGCCCGTCAGGTAGACCGCGTGCGATTTCCCGCCGGCCGAAATCGTAGAGCCGCTGAGAGAGGAAGTTCAGCGCCGGATCGGCGGCCTCAGCTCTCGCAATCGCGGCTTCCAGCAGTTCCTCCGGCGAGACCTCGCGACGACTTACCATACCCGCGAGGGCAACCGCGTCCTGCTCCGCATGATCCGTAGCCATGGCGACGCCTCCTGATATTCCGGCTTGCCCCTGCCGTCATCGAGTGGTCTTCAGAATTGTCTTGGTTAGCTTGCTATCAGAGATTGACATCATGTTATGTCGTTAACATACTCGTCAAGAGCGTCATCAAGCAAGCCGCAAAAAAAGCCGGCACACATCAGTGAGGAGATCCACATGCCCGCCGTGAACAGCCCGTCCCTATCCGTCCTCGCCCTCCTGGCCGGACTCGGCCTTGCCCTGCCGGCGCAGGCAGAAAACGTCATCACCTGGGGAAAGCCCGCCGAGATCACCGGTTTCGATGTTCATGTCGCCGGCACGGTGGCGTCCTGGGAAATGTACCAGATGGTCTACGAGACGCTTCTGACCAACGATGACGATCTGAGTCTTCAGCCCGGGCTTGCAGAAAGCTGGGAGGAGGAGTCGCCGACGCGCTTTGTCTTCACACTGCGTGAGGGTGCAGCGTTCTCGAACGGAAGGGCCGTCGACGCGCAGGACGTGATCGGCTCGATCGAGCGCATCCGAAACCCGGAGGTTGCCTCTTACTGGGCGCATCAGCTGGGCGAGATCGAGTCGATGGAGGCGCTGGACGATCGCCGTGTCGCCATCGAACTCGCGCAGCCGCACGCCACGTTCCTGCCGGCACTGGCGCATATCACGGCGGCGATTATCCCCGTTCAAGAATACCAGGCGGGCGAGTTCGATCCGACCAGCGAGATGCTCGGCTCCGGCCCATTCATGGTCGAGGCCCACGACCAGGACGAGAGATGGACGCTCGTCCGCAATCCCCATTACGGCCGCGCCGGATATCCGCGGGCGGACCGGATGAATGTCGCGATCATCCCTGATGAATCAGCCCGCATGGCAGCGCTGCGCGACGGGCGGATCGACTTCACGACCTTCGAGAACCCCGATGCGCCGCAGATGCTGGGCGCCACCGCCAATGTCGAGCACCACCCGATCCAGACCACCAATTACTATCGTCTCGACGTCAATGCGCTGAGTGAGGACTCGCCCTTTCACGACCGCCGCGTGCGCCAAGCAATGAACCTCGCGCTTGATCGCGAGGCGATCAACATGCTGGTCTTCAACGGCACGTCGGCGGTCGACTATCCGGTTCCCGCGGCTTTCGGGAAGGACGCCTGCCGGGACCTCGACACCTATGCGCTGTCGCGCGAAGAAAGGTTGGAGCGCGCGCGTGCACTGCTCGAGGAAGCCGAGCAACCGGCCCCGCAAGTCGAGCTTATGGCGTCGAGCGCCAACCAGGTGCTGGTCCGCATTGCAGAGGTTGCGCAGCAGAGCCTTGCTGAAGCGGGCTTTGACGTGCAAATCGCCGCCGTTCCTACGGCCGAATACCTTCAGCGTGTCTTCACGGACGGCGATTTTGACTTCTCGGCCTCGTGGCTCGCGGGCTACACTGATCCGAGCATGGTGATCCAATGGTGGAATCCCAAATTCGCGGTCTGGAATCTGGCCTTCCAGGAGGAGGTTCCGGAACTAAGCGACGCCCTGGCGGCTATTCGCGCGACGCCCGACAGCCCCGAACGCGACGAGGCGCTGAGCGAGATCTGCGCGATGATTGACCAGGGTGCCAACCTCCTCGCGCTGGTCAGCAAGATCGATTATGTCGTCTATCGATCCGACCAGGTGGAAGTGACGCTCGCCGACCGCACGGGCTCGGCGAATACCTGGCAGTACATCGCCGAGTTTGCTCCCGTCGAGTGAGCGCGACGCGCCGGGGCACGTGACCCCGGCGCCCACCTCCCATCCGACCGGATCTTCCCGATGCGTCTCGCCACCTATCTCCTGCCCCGCGTCCTCGCCGCGCTGGTCACTCTGCTCGGCGTCTCGGTGCTGGTATTTCTGTCGCTTCGGCTTCTTCCGGGAGGCTATGCCGATATCCTTCTCGGCCCCTTCGTCACGCCTGAAGCCCGCGCTGTCATCGCGCAGCGCTACGGGCTGGATCAACCGCTGGTGGTGCAATACCTGCGCTGGGTCTGGGCGATGCTGGGCGGTGATTTCGGTGTTTCGATGGTCACCCAGCGGCCAGTCATTGACGAACTGCTGCGCCGCGCGCCAGTGACGCTGCAACTGGCGCTGATCGCGCTCGTCCTGGCGCTCGCGGTGGGCTACCCGCTGGGCGTGCTGTCGGGCGTCCGAGCGGCGTCGCGGCGCAAGCGTCGCGATTTCGGACGCGTGATCGGCGCAATGGGCGCCAGCGTGCCCGACTTCGTTCTCGGCAGCGTGCTGATCTTTGTCTTCTCGGTCTGGTCGCTATGGTTCCGGGTCGGCGGCTATGTGCCACTTGGTGTCGATCCGGTCGGCAACCTGCGCACGATGCTGCTGCCGGGGCTGACTCTATCGGTCTTCGGCGTGGCGCTGATCCTGCGCACAACGCGCGATGCTGTGTTGCGGGTGATGACCGAGCCTCATATCACCGCCGCGGTCGCCCGTGGCGCCTCTCCCGGCGCCATCATCCGTCGGCACATCCTGCGCAATGCGGCCATTCCAGTGGTCACCGTCGTCGCCACCTACTTTGGCTTTCTCCTCGGCGGCGCGGTCATCGTCGAGGTGCTGTTCTCGGTCCCAGGCGTCGGGCTCTACATCTTCAACGGCCTTCTCAACCGCGACTATGCCATCGTCCAGGCCGGCGTGCTGCTGGCGGCGATGGTCTTCATCACCATCAACATGCTGGCTGACGTGCTCTATGCGCTGATCGACCCACGCGTAGGTGTGTCGCGATGAGCGGCCTCGCGCGGATCGCTCGCCGCGGTCGCCCGCGGCCCAACGGGCTGACAATTTTCGGCGTGGTGACGCTGGGCTGCCTGCTCTTTCTGGGCGTCTTCGGCCCGTGGCTGCCGCTGGGCGATCCGTCGCGCATTGCCGCGGGCCCGCGTCTGGACGCGCCGAGTGCCCAATTCCTGTTCGGTACCGACGAACTGGGACGCAACTTCCTGCCGCGCGTCGTGCAGGGCATCCGCTCCACATTCCTGCTTTCGGCCGTCGCCGTCGCGATCACCGCAGTGATCGGAACGCTACTCGGCATGGCCGCGGGCTATCTGGGTCGGCACACCGACCAGATCGTGGCACGCGGCGCCGACATCCTTTTTGCCTTTCCCGCACTGGTTGCCGGGCTTCTTGTGGCGGCGATCATGGGACCGGGTCAGGCCTCGGCAATCACGGTGATCAGTATCGCCACGCTGCCGCTATTCATTCGCGTGGTGCGTTCGGTCACGCTGGGTGTCGCCGGGCGCGGCTTTGTCACCGCGGCCGAAGTCGCCGGTGCCTCCACGCTGCGAGTGATGCTGGTGCACCTGCTGCCCAACGTCATGGGCGCTGTGATCGTGCAGCTGACCTATGCGCTCTCGATCGGAATGATCATCGAAAGCGGGCTGAGCTTCCTCGGCCTCGGCGTGCAGCCGCCGAATGCGTCGCTCGGCTCGCTCCTGCGCCAGGGTAGCGCCTATCTGACCATCGCGCCCTGGATGGTGCTGTCCTCCGGCGTGGTGTTGTCGCTCGCGATCATGTCGGTCAATCTGGTCGGCGACGCGGTGCGCGATGCGCTCGAGCCGCTGAAGGGACGTCCTCTGACATGACAGCGCCCCTCGTCGATATTGCCGATCTGGTCATCGGTTACGACACCGGAATGCGCCAGGTACGCGCGCTCGATGGGGCCAGCCTGCGGATCGACGAGGACGAGACACTGGCCATCGTCGGTGAAAGCGGCTCGGGCAAGACGACGCTGGGCATGGCCGCCGGACGCCTGTTGCCGCCCGAGGCGAAGGTCATCGGCGGCAGCATCCACGTCGCCGGTGTCGATGTCACGCGCGCCGACGATGAAGCCCTGCGGCGGCTGCGACATGACAAGCTGGGCTTCGTGTTCCAGAACCCCACGACGGCGCTCGACCCGACCCTTCGCATCGGCCGGCAGGTCGCGCTGGCCATGGGCGGACGACCCCCACCGGAGGCAATCGCCGAACTGCTGTCCCGGGCCGAACTGAACGAGTCGGAGCGCATCCTGCGCGCCTTCCCGCACGAATTGTCAGGCGGGATGGCGCAGCGCGTGGTGATTGCCATGGCCATCGCCCGACGGCCGCATCTGCTGATCGCCGACGAGCCCACCGCCTCGCTCGACGCCTCGATCCGCGAGAAGGTGATGTCGACCCTGGGTCGGCTCAGGGCGGAAAGCGGGGCGAGCCTGGTGATCCTGTCGCACGACCTGCGCATGGTCGCCCGTCATGCCGACCGGGTTGCGGTCATGTATGGCGGACGCATTGTCGAGCTCGGCTCGGTAACGAGGGTCATGCAGGCACCAGCACATCCCTACACGCGCGCGCTACTCACCGCCGCTGCGGGCAACGAACGCCCCGGCGAGCGACTTTGCCCGATCCCTGGCACACCACCCATCCTCGAAAGCCGGTGCGAGGCCTGCGCCTACGCCGACCGCTGCGCCTTCCGTGAGACCCGGTGCGACACCGAGCGTCCCGAGGCGCGGCCATTTCTCGGTCGCGAGGTCGTCTGCCACCGGGCCGAAGCGGTGATCGGCGCTCCAACACAGGCTCGGCAGGAGGACCGCTGATGGAGCCACCCGTCATTGCGCTCGAGAATGTCACCGTCACCTATCGTAGCGGCTTCCTCGGGGGGACTGCATTCGATGCGTTGCGCGGAGTCAGCCTGAACGTCAGCGCCGGCGAAACCGTGGGATTGGTCGGAGAATCCGGGTCCGGCAAGACGACTTTGGGCCGGGTTTGCCTGGGATTGTTGCACCCGACCGCCGGCAGGATGCACTTTGCGGGGACGCCCTTCGGCGGCCTGCGGCAGCGGCGCGGGCAGCTTTCGGTGGTCCTTCAGCATCCCGAGTGGGCGCTCAATCCGCGACTGCGATGCGGTCGGTCGGTCGACGAGCCGCTGATCTTGACCGGAGTGCCTGCCGCCGCGCGGCGCAAGCGCGTCGCCGAGATCCTCGAGCAGGTTGGCCTCGACCCCAGTTTCGCCGCGCGACTGCCCGGTCAGCTTTCCGGTGGGCAAAGACAGCGCGTCGCCATCGCCCGCGCGCTGGTCACGCGCCCCCGCTTCATCGTCTTCGACGAGGCGGTCAGCGCGCTCGACGTCTCGGTCCAGGCGCAGGTCCTCAACCTGATCCGCGATCTTCAGGAACGCCATGACTTTGGTGCACTCTTTATCTCGCACGACATTGCCGCGACCCGCTATGTCAGTCACCGCATCGCGGTGATGCTGAAAGGCGAGATTGTCGAGGACGGTCCGGCCGGCAAATTCTACGCATCGCCGGAACACCCGTACAGCCGCGCTCTGCTGGCGGCCGTATGACCGGGCGGTTGAGCGCGGCGCTGGTCGCGGCGGCAATTGCTGTATCGGCCCAACCGGCACTTCCCGACACCGCCGACAATCCCGCGGAACTGGCGCGCACCTGGAATGCCGCGCGGGTCTGGTTGCCTCGCGAACCGGGGCGGGCGACCGGCATTGCCGAACTTGCCAAGGCAGAGGTTTCGGGCTTGATCGTCCTCTATGCCCACGGATGTGACGGGATCACGCGCATCACTGACGAAAGCGCGCGCTTCCTCGCCCGTGCGGGGCACGCGGTGATCGCACCCGACAGTTTTGCGCGCCAGCGGAAGCCAGTGAGTTGCGTTCCTGCCCGTCAACAGGGCAGCTTGCATCGCGAGGTCCTGGCTTGGCGGCACGCCGAACTCTCATTTGCGCTCGACGCATTGGGCGAAATCGCCGCGCTGAATGAGCTACCGGTTGTGCTGATGGGCCATTCCGAGGGCGCGATAGCGGTCGCCACGCTGGAGGTATTTCCGGTCGCGGCGCGAGTGATCGAGGGCTGGACCTGTCACGCCGGCTGGCCCGAATACAGAGGTCTGAATACCGCTGGAGACGAGCCGGTCCTCGCGCTCGTCGGCGAGAACGATCCCTGGTTCCGGCAACCTGTTCT
>NZ_JADDJF010000036.1 GCF_017811755.1 Pararhodobacter sp. SW119
ACCGCAATGAAACTTCTGGCGCGGGCGACGGACCTGACGCGCGCTAGCGATTGTCGGCCTCGTCCTGGCTGGGCAGGTCGCGCCGGGTGGCGGCGTCTTCCTCGTCCTGATGCTCGGTGCGCGCGCGGGCGGCGTCGGTCGCTTCGGCGGCATCGGCGCGCAGGGATCTCGGCGCATCCTCCAACCGCGGCGCGGCGGGCTCGGCCGGCAGGTCGCGCATCGGCGGGGCGCGGCGCAGGTTCAGCGGCGGGGCGCTGCCGTCCTTTTCCTGACCCATGTAGAGCGTCATGTGCGGGAAGGGGATCTCGACCCCGGCTTCGTCCAGCACTTCCTTGATGACCTCGTTATAGGCGCGCCCGACGCTCCACTGGGTGCCCGGCAGCGTCTTGATCCGGCCGCGCACCACCACGGCGGAATCGCCCAGTTCGGAAACGCCGTGGATCTCGAAATCGCCGATGATGTTGGCGCCGTGATCGGTTTCCTTGAGGATGTCGAAGGCCTTTTTCATCAGCTCCTTCACCTCGCTGATGTTCTCGCGGTAGGCGACGCCGACATTGGCGACGTGATAGCTGAAGCCCTTCATGAAGTTCGACACCATGTCGACCGAGCTGAACGGGATCAGGTGGTAGGTGCCATCCAGATCGCGCAGCCCGACCGAGCGGATGGTCAGCTTCTCGACCACGCCGGTGGTGCCGCCGGCGGTCACCACGTCGCCCTCGTTCATCGCGTTCTCGACCTGGATGAAGGCGCCGGTGATGATGTCCTGCACCAGCTTCTGCGCGCCGAAGCCGATGGCGAGGCCCAGCACACCGGCGCCGGCCAGCAGTGGCGCGATGTTCACGCCCAGTTGCGACAGGGCCAGCATCGCCGCCATGATGATCAGCGCGATGGTCAGGGCGTTGCGGAAGAGCGCCAGCAGCGTGCGTTCGCGCGCCGTCGGCACGCGCCCCACATCGGGGTTGAGCCGGTATTCGATGAACGAGGTCATCCCCAGCCAGGCCCCCAGCGCCAGAAGCAGGACCAGCGCCGCCGAGACGAGCCGGCCGGTGACTTCGCGGCCGACCCCGGTCGCCGCCCAGCCGAAGAAGTCCATGATCTGCCAGGCCTGCGCCACGGCCAGTAGCACGCCGAGGAAGACCAGCAGCCGCAGCACCTTCAGGATCGTCGGGACAAACGCGTTCAGGCGATCCTCCAGCAGGGGCAGGGTCTGGCGCACGTCCGCGGGCAGACGCATGCCGCCGGTGATCGCGCGGCTGATGATCGCCATGACCAGAAAGCCCAGAACGATGGCGATGGCCGATTGCAGCGTGGCCATCAGCACGAAGGGCAGCGCGTCCTCGGGGCGGGCCATCCAGATGAAGAACAGCGCGAAGAGATAGGCGATCGCCAGCCAGTGCCAGAAGCCGGCGAACACCGCCTCGATCCGGCCGATGAGATCGTCGGGGTCGCGTTCGTTGCGCGCCCGCAGCGCGCGCGCGACCGGGTCGCGGTTCTGCAGCACGATCAGGGTGGCGATCAGCAGCGCGGTCAGCACGATCAGCAGTGTGACGCCCTGGCCGACGGCAAACGAAATCGCGGCATTGATGATCGGCACCACAAGCAGGATGCCGTAGCCCAGAAGTCCGACAAGGCGCGCCGACCAGAAATACCAGTAGGCCGCGGTCTCGTCGGACATGGGTGCAAAGCGCAGGCGGTTGAAATTCGGCGCGAAGACACCGCGCAGCGCCACCTTGACCAGTTCCACCAGCAGAAAGGCGTTCAGGAACAGGCTCTGGCGGAAATCCATCGAGCCGGCATCGCCATACCACAGCGCAAAGGCATAGCCGCCGCCCCAGGCCAGCACGATGATCAGCGCGTCGATCACGCTGGAGCCGGCGATCAGCAGGCTGGTAAGGATCCAGCGCCCGTTGCCGGCGCCGCGCGCCATTTTCGCATAGATGCGCGAACCGACCGCGCGCAGGACGAAGAACAGCGACAGCGTCACCGCCCCTACCAGCAGCAGCGACACGGCGGTCTGGCTGATCTCGGACCAGTTGATCGGCGTGGCGCCGGTGAACGCCGAGAGGACCGTGCCCGTCGCGCCGCCCAGTTCGCCCAGGAACGCCGTCGCCTGCTCGGCGATGGACCGGGTCTGCTCGGCGATCTCCCGGGCGAGCGACATCTGCGTGTCGGCGGCGGGCGCGGTTTCCGCGGCGGCCTCGGACGGGGCGGCGTCGGTCGCGGCGGCGGCTTCCAGCTGGCGGATCAGCGCCTCGCGCGCCTCGGGATCGCGCAGGATCTCGACAAGCTGCGCGGCGGCGTCGGTATCGGCTGGGGTTGCGGCTGGATCGGCGGGGAAGATCGATTGCGCCGCGGCGGGCAGCGCGAGCAGCAGCCAGAGGGTGAAAATCCGCAAAAACGTCAACAATCCGCTCCCAATCTTCAAGGCTGCCCGTACCTAACCGCTTTGGCCGAAAGGGGCAATTCCGCCGCCCCCGCACTATTTGTATGGCAAGCGCCGCGGGTTTCCAGTGGTTTGCTGACGGTCCGACCGGTCGCTGCCCGCCACGGCGGCGGCGTCCTGCAACCGCTTCGGCCGCGCGAGCCCGGGCTACGATGCAACAGAAAAGGGCGGCCGAAGCCGCCCTTTCGAAGCCGTTTCCGCACCGGTCAGAGCGTACGCTCGACCGTCTCGCGCTCGAAGATCTCGATCACGTCGCCGGGACGGATGTCCTCGTAGTTCTCGAAGGCCATGCCGCATTCCTGGCCCGAGATGACTTCCTTCACCTCGTCCTTGAAGCGCTTGAGGGTCTTCAGCGTGCCTTCGTGGACCACCACGTTGTCGCGCAGAAGCCGCACGCCGGCCGAACGCCGCGCGATCCCTTCGGTGACCAGGCACCCCGCGACCTTGCCGACACCAGAGACCTTGAAGACCTCCTTGATCGACGCGTAGCCGATGAAGCGCTCGCGCACCTCGTCCTTGAGGAGCCCCGAGGCCGCCGCCTTGATGTCGTCGATCAGGTCGTAGATGATCGAATAGTAGCGGATCTCGACGCCCTTTTGCTGGGCGGCGGTGCGAGCGGTGGCGTTGGCGCGGACGTTGAAGCCGATGATCGGCGCGCCCGAGGCTTCGGCCAGGCCCACGTCCGAATCGGTGATCGCGCCGACGCCGTAGTGCAGCACGCGCACGCGCACCTCTTCGTTGCCGACCTTTTCCAGCGCCTGGACGATTGCCTCGGCTGAGCCCTGCACGTCGGCCTTGATCAGGACCGGCAGTTCGGCCACGTCCTTGTCGGCCTTGGCCCGCGCCATCAGCTGTTCCAGCGTCGTCGCGGCGCCGGCCGCGGCGCGCTTGTCCTTCGCCGCCTCGTGGCGATAGTCGGCGATCTCGCGCGCCTGACCCTCGGTCTCGACGACGTTCAGCACGTCGCCGGCCTCGGGCGTGCCGTTCAGGCCCAGCACCTCGACCGGGACTGAGGGGCCGGCTTCGTCGACACGCTCGCCATGGTCGTCGATCAGGGCGCGCACCTTGCCCCACTGCTCGCCGACGACGAAGATGTCGCCCTTGCGCAGCGTGCCGTGCTGGACCAGCACGGTCGCCACCGGACCCCGGCCGACATCCAGCTTGGCCTCGATCACCGCGCCCATCGCGGCGCGTTCGGGGTTGGCCTTCAACTCCAGGATCTCGGCCTGCAGCGCGATCGCCTCCAGAAGCTGATCCAGCCCCTTGCCGGTGATCGCCGAGACCTCGACATCCTGCACCTCGCCGGACATCGCCTCGACCACCACCTCGTGCTGCAGCAATTCGGTGCGCACGCGGTTGGGATCGGCGTCGGGCTTGTCGCACTTGTTGATCGCCACGATCATCGGGACGCCCGCGGCCTTGGCGTGGTTGATCGCCTCGATCGTCTGCGGCATGACCGAATCGTCCGCGGCGACGACCAGCACGACGATGTCGGTGACCTGCGCGCCACGGGCGCGCATGCTGGTGAAGGCGGCGTGCCCCGGCGTGTCGAGGAAGGTCAGCACCGCGCCCGATTCCGTCGTCACCTGATAGGCGCCGATGTGCTGGGTGATGCCGCCGGCTTCACCGGCCACCACGTTCGCCTGCCGGATCTTGTCCAGAAGCGAGGTCTTGCCGTGGTCGACATGGCCCATGATCGTGATGATCGGCGAGCGCGGCTGCAGATCCTCGGGGCTGTCGTTGACCGCGTCGATCACCTGTTCGACATCGGCGTCCGACACGCGCACCGCCTTGTGGCCGAATTCCTCGATCACAAGCTCGGCGGTGTCGGCGTCGATCGGCTGGTTCTGGGCGACCATCATGCCCATCTTCATCAGCATCTTGACGACATCGGCGGACCGCTCGGCCATGCGGTTGGCCAGTTCCTGCACGACGATCGTGTCGGGCAGCTGCACTTCGCGCACCTGTTTCTCGGCGCGAATGCCCTGGCCCAGCGCCTTGGCGCGGGCCTTTTCCTGCTTGCGCTTCATCGCCGCCAGGCTGCGCTGCCGGCCGCCTTCGCCGTCCAGCGCCGCCGACAGGGTCAGCTTGCCGGCGCGCCGGCCGCCATCCTCGCGCGCCTTGCCGCGCGAATCGCGGTCCTCGCGCTCGCGTTCGGACTTGCGCACCGGGGTCGATCGCGGCGCGGCGCGCTCGGCCGGCTTTTCGGCCGGGCGTGGCGCGGCGGCGGCGGCGGGTTCCGCCGGGGGCGCCGCGGCTTCGGCGGCGCGGCGGGCGTCGTCGTCGGCCTTGGCTTTCAGCGCGGCCTCGCGCTCGCGTTCCTCGCGCTCGCGGGTCTCGGCCTCGGCGCGGCGGCGTTCGCGGTCTTCCTCGCGCTGACGCTCTTCCTCGGCGCGGCTCACGGCCTCTTCGGCTTCGCGGGCCCGGCCGGCGCGCACGGCGGCGAGCCGGCGCTCCATCTCGGCATCCGAGATTCCGGCGGGACGGCGGCTCGGGCCATCCTTCTTCGATGTCCCCGCCGATGACGGGGAGGCGCTGGAGCCGGTCGCGGCCGGTGCCGCGCCGGGTTTCGGCACGACCACGCGCCGCCGCTTGGTTTCAACCACCACAGACTTCGTGCGGCCGTGGCTGAAGCTCTGCTTCACCTGGCCGGGGCGGGCGCCCTTCAGGCCGAGGGGTTTCTTGTCGTCGGTATCGCTCATGCGTCCTGTCTATCCTCTCCGGCGTCCTGATCGCCGATCTGCCCGCGCAGACGTGCGAGCCTTGCCGCTTCCTCTACTACACGCCCGCATAGACCGCCAGCAGCCAGCGCGGCGTGTATCACATTCTCGCGCCCGAAGGCCATGCCCAATTCCCGCCCGGAAAGGCAGGTAACGTGGCTTTCAGACCCTGCCGGCGGGCGCAGCTTCGTGCGCCCCCGCGTCGATCCGTCGGCGGCCTGCAACAGCGCCGCCGCGTCGCCGCGCACCAGCCATTCGCGCGCCTTCTCGTAGCCCGCGACCGCCGCGCCGGCCTTGCGCGCCAGCGCGATGGTCTCGACCAGACGGCGCACCAGCGCGGCCTCGACCTGGTCGGCCAGATCCGGCGGCGCGGTCACCGGTGCGCGCGCGGCGCGGGCGAACAGGCGCTTCTTCACCGCCGTCTCGAGCGCGGCGCGATCCGCCGTTACCCAGATGCCGCGACCGGGCAGCTTGCCCGCCAGATCCGGCACCACCGTCCTGTCGGGGCCGACCACGAAGCGGATCAGCCCGCCGGTCGAGCCGCGGTCGCCCGAGACGATACAGCGCCGCTCGGGGTCGTCGCGGTCCTTCGTTCGTCCGCCGCGCGTCATGGCCTGCGCGCTCCCGGCGCCGCTCAGGCGCGCTCCGCCTCCTGGGCGAGCTCGTCTTCCACGCCCTCGCCGTCATCCTCGGTTGCCGCCGGTTCCAGCTCGGCCGGGTCGACCCAGCCGAGCATCACGCGCGCGGTCATGATCATGTGCTGCGCTTCCTCCAGGCTGACGCCCAGCGGTTCCAGCACGCCATCGTCCTTGACGCGCTGGCCGTTGGCGGTCGTCCAGCCGCCGGCCAGTTCCCAGTCGGCGCAGGTGGCGAAGTCTTCCAGCGACTTGACGTCGTCCTTGGCCAGCGCCTCGAGCATTTGCGGCGTCAGGCCCTCGAACTCGATCAGGCTTTCCTCGACGCCCATCGCGCGGGCGTTCTCCAGCGCGGCGATGTTGATCGCTTCCAGCTTGTCGCGGGCGCGCGCCTGCAACTCCTGCGCGGTATCCTCGTCGAAACCGTCGATCGACAAGAGCTCGTCCAGCTCGACATAGGCGACTTCCTCCATGTCGGCGAAGCCTTCGGCGACCAGAAGCTGCGCCATCATCTCGTCGACGTCGAGTTCGTCCATGAACATCTGCGTGCGCTGGGTGAACTCGGCCTGCCGGCGGGCCGATTCCTCGGTCTCGGTCAGGATGTCGATGTCGAGGCCGGTCAGCTGGCTGGCCAGGCGCACGTTCTGCCCGCGCCGCCCGATGGCGAGGCTCAGCTGTTCGTCGGGGACCACGACCTCGATCCTGCCGGCATCCTCGTCGATGACGACCTTGGAGACCTCGGCGGGCTGCAGCGCGTTCACCAGGAACGTCGCCTGGTCCTCGTTCCACGGGATGATGTCGATCTTCTCGCCCTGCAGCTCGTTGACCACGGCCTGGACGCGGCTGCCGCGCATGCCGACGCAGGCGCCGACCGGGTCGATCGAGCTGTCGTAGCTGATCACGCCGATCTTGGCGCGGCTGCCCGGATCGCGCGCCACCGCCTTGATCTCGATGATGCCGTCGTAGATCTCGGGCACTTCCATCTTGAAGAGTTCCGCCATGAACTGCGGGTCGGTGCGCGACAGGAAGACCTGCGGGCCGCGCGCCTCGCGCCGGACGTCCTTGATGAAGCAGCGGATGCGGTCGTTCGGGCGGTAGCTTTCGCGGCCGATCTTCTCGTTGCGGCGCAGGATGCCCTCGCCGCGGCCGATATCGACGATGATGTTGCCGTATTCCTCGCGGCGCACGACGCCGTTGATGATCGTGCCGGCGCGGTCCTTGAACTCGTCGTACTGGCGGTCACGCTCGGCCTCGCGGACCTTCTGCAGGATCACCTGCTTGGCCGACTGCGCGGCGATGCGGCCCAGATCCACCGGCGGGACGGCCTCGTGATACTCGTCGCCGACCTGCGGCGCGCCGGCCTCGGCGGGGTCGATCCGCCGGCCGTCGCGCAGCCAGAACTCGTCGCGCCCGGGCTTGGCGGCCACGAAATAGGGGCGGGCCTGATCGGCGGTCAGTTCGGCGTGGTAGTTTTCCAGCTCCTCGTCGGCGACGACGCTGCGCACGCGGGTGAAGTTCGCGCGGCCGGTCTTGCGGTCGATCGCCACGCGGATGTCCATGTCGGCGCCGTAGCGCGACTTCGCCGCCCGGGCGAGGCTTTCCTCCATCGCCTGCACGACCAGCTCGGGGTCGATCATCTTTTCGCGCGCGACGGCCTCGGCGGTCTGCAGCAGCTCAAGCTGGTTGGCACTGGTGATGGCCATGTGTCTCACTCCTCCTCGGAAGCGGTGTCGGTTTCGATCTCGTCAAAATCGGCGTCGTTGATGGTGCCCGCGGCCTTGCGGGTGCGCAGGGTCTCGGCGATCAGCTCGTCGGTCAGCACGAGCTTGGCATCCGACAGCCAGTCGAACTTCAGGCCGATGGTGACGGGCTCGCCGTCCTGGTCGATCTCGATCAGGACCTCGTCGCCCTCGGTGCCGGCCAGCAGGCCCTTGAAGCGCCGACGCCCGTCGATCAGCTCGGTCGTCTCGAGCTTGGCCTCGTAGCCCTCCCACGCCTCGAAGTCCTTCAGCCGCGTCAGCGGCCGGTCGATGCCGGGGCTCGACACTTCCAGCACATAGGCGTCCTCGATCGGGTCCTCGACATCCAGCACCGCCGACACGACGGTCGAGATCTCGGCGCATTCGTCGACCTCGATCCCGCCGTCGGGGCGGTCGGCCATGATCTGCAGGATGCGGGTCTTGCCCGCCATCAGCCGCAGGCGCACCAGCTCGAACCCCATCGCCTCGACCGCGGGGGCGACGATGCCCGCCAGCCGGCGGTCCAGCGCGGTATGGGCCACAAGGTCGGTGACGGTGTCGGATTCGCCCATCGCGAACCTCCAGAAATAAAAAAACGGGCCAAGCGGCCCGTGCATCTGTCCGGTGGAGCCTGCCGGTTTGGACCCGGTCTGCGCCGCTGTTGGGAGGCATATAGGCCCGCCGAAGCGCGAACGCAAGTGCTTTTCAATCGAGATCGAGATGCCCTTGCCGGCGCCGCAGCCCGTCCATGGTCCGCACCAGTTCGGCGGTGATCCCGGGCTCGGACAGGGCATGCCCGGCCATCGGCACCATGCGCAACTCGCTTTCCGGCCAGGCCCGGTGCAGCGCCCAGGCGGTGCCGGGGGGGCAGATCATGTCCAGCCGCCCCTGCACGATCGTCCCCGCGACGCCGTTCATGCGCCCCGTCTCGGCCAGAAGCTGGCCGTCGTAGTCCAGAAAGCAGCGGTTGCGGAAATAATGGTTCTCCAGCCGGGCGAAGGCGCGGGCGTAGTCGACCGGCGTCTCGCCGACCTGGCGCGTCTCGACGGTGGCCAGCGCGTTTTCCCATTCCGCCCAGAGCCGCGCATAGCGCGTCTCGGTGGCGAAGACCCCGGAAAAGAGGCGCGCGTGATAGGCTTCGATCAGGTTGTCGCGCTCGTCCTCGGGGATCGGATCGGTGAAGCGCGCCCAAAGCTCGGGGTGAAAGCGGCCCGCGCCGCCGCCGTAGAACCAGGTCAACTCGGCCACCGTGCCCAGGAAGACGCCGCGCAGCACCAGATACGCGGCCCGCGACGGGTGCGTCTGCGCGTAAGCCAGCGCCAGCGTCGCGCCCCAGCTGCCACCGAAAACGATCCAGCGGTCGATCTCCAGCGCGCGGCGGATTTGCTCGATATCGGCGACCAGATGCTGGGTGGTATTGGCGTCGACGCAGGCATGCGGGCGCGACCGGCCGCAGCCGCGCTGATCGAACAGCACCACGCGGTAGTGCTTGGGGTCGAAGAAGCGCCGCATCATCGGGCTGGTGCCGCCGCCGGGGCCGCCGTGCAGAATCACGACCGGAACGCCGTCCGCGCGCCCGCATTCCTCGACATAGACCTCGTGCCCGTCGCCCACGTCCAGCATGCGCCGCGCGTAGGGCTCGCTCGGCGGGTAGAGGAACGCGGCCGCGCTCTTTTGTTCTGGGGACTTGTCCATGAGGCGGACTATATACCGGTCCAGGCCCCCGCACCACGGGGGCAAGACGCGAATCGCCGACCGGAGGCCACCCATGAGCACCAGCACCATCGACCCCGCCGAGATCGCCAAGTTCGAGGCCATGGCCGCCGAATGGTGGGACCCCGAGGGCAAGTTCAAGCCTCTGCACATGCTCAACCCGTGCCGGCTGGACTACATCACCGGCCAGATCGCCGCCGAGTTCGACCGCGACCTGACCGCCGACCGCCCCTTCGCCGGCCTGCGCCTGCTGGACATCGGCTGCGGCGGCGGGCTTCTGGCCGAGCCGATGGCACGGCTGGGCGCCGAGGTCGTGGGCGCCGACGCCGCCGCGCGCAACATTCCCGTCGCGCAACTCCATGCCGAACAGTCGGGCCTGGCCATCGACTACCGCCACACCACGGCCGAGGACATGGCCGCCGCCGGCGAGCAGTTCGACGTGGTGCTGAACATGGAGGTGGTCGAGCATGTCGCCGACCCGCTGGCCTACCTGACCGCCTGCCGGGACCTGCTGAAACCCGGCGGGCTGATGATCACCTCGACCCTCAACCGCAACGCCAAAAGCTACGTGATGGCGATCATCGGCGCCGAACACGTCATGCGCTGGCTGCCGAAGGGCACGCACGAATGGTCGAAGTTCATCACCCCGGACGAGCTTTACGACCTCCTGCGCCAGGCCGGGCTGGACCCCGTGGACCGCAAGGGCATGGTCTTCAACCCGCTCGGCTGGTCCTGGTCGCTCTCGGCCCGCGATCTCTCGGTCAACTACGTCACCGCGAGCATCCGGCGCGCCCCATCCCCGGCGACCTGAGCGCACGGCTTTTCGGTTGCCGGTTCGTCCATTCGGTGCGACGCTTGCCGTTCAACGGTGTCGTCGTAGCCAGTCCCACGACCATCTGAAGGGGAAACGACATGACCGGCCTTGTCCTGCTCACCGGCGCCTCGGGTTTCATCGCCAAGCATATCGCGCAGCGGTTGCTTGCCGCTGGTTGGCGTGTGCGGGCCACCGTGCGCAATCCCAAGCGGATCGAGGAGGTGCGCGCGGCCCTGGCCCCGCATCTTGCCCCCGATGTCTTGGATCAGGGGCTCGACTTCGTCGAACTGGACATGACAAGCGACGCCAACTGGGACCGCGCCCTTGCCGGGGTCGACGCGCTGCTGCACACCGCCTCGCCCTTCCCGATCACCGAGCCCGAGCATGAGGACGAACTGATCCGCCCGGCCGTCGATGGCACGCTCCGCGCCCTGCGCGCGGCGCGCGCCGCGGGCGTCGGGCGGGTGATCCTGACCTCCTCGATCGCCGCGATCATGCACCGCGATCTGCCCGATGGGCGCGCCACCTACGACGACAGCGACTGGACCGACCCCGACCATCCCCGCGCCAGCGCCTACGACCGCTCCAAGATGCTGGCGGAACGGGCAGCCTGGGATTTCGCCAGAGACGAAGCGCCCGGCATCGCACTCACCACGGTCAACCCGGGGCTCGTCTTCGGCCCGCTGATGGACGACCGCTACGGCAGTTCGGTCTCGCTCGTGCGGCGATTGCTGTCCGGCAAGGACCCGATGCAGCCGAACTTCGCCATCCCGGTCGTCGATGTCCGCGACGTGGCCGAGATGCACCTGCGCGCGCTCCAACGCCCCGAGACTGCAGGCCACCGCTTCATCGCCAGCGCCGGGACGATGAGTTTTCCCGAGATGGCGCAAGTCCTGAAGGCCGCCCACCCCGACCGGCGGATCGCCACGCGCACCGCCCCCAATCTCGTCATGCGGCTCCTGGCGCTCTGGGACCGCGAGGCGCGCACGATCCTGCCTGCCCTTGGCTGGGTGCCGCAGCTTTCGGCCGCGCGCGCCGCGCGCGAGATGGACATGCAGTTCATCCCCGCCGCCGACGCCCTGCGCGCCACCGCCGAGGACCTGATCCGCCGGAAGCTGGTCTAAGTCCGGCGGCGCGCCGCCGCCGATGCGGCTTGAACCCGCCCCGGCGGGCGACGATAGTCCGTCCCGAAAAGGGGAGGACCCACATGGCCGACACTATCGTCTACCGCGCGCAGAAGATCATCACGATGGACCCCAACCGCCCCGACGCCACGCATGTGATGGTGCGCGAAGGCCGCATCCTCGCCGTCGGCGGGGACGAGGTTGCGGACCTCTGGGGCGGCGCGCCGGTGGACGACCGCTACGCCGACAAGGTCCTGATGCCCGGCCTGATCGAGGCGCATGCCCATGTCAGCGCCGGCGGCGTCTGGCGCTACATCTATTGCGGTCACTACACCCGCACCGACCCGCAGGGCCGCCCCTGGCCCGGCGTGACCGAGGTCGAGGCGCTGGTCGCCCGCCTGCGCGAAGCGGCAAAGGACCTGCCTGCCGGCGTGCCGGTGATCGGCTGGGGCTTCGATCCGGCGCGGCTTTCGGGCGCGCTCGACCGGCAGGTGCTGGACAGGGTGGCGGACGACCGGCCCGTCGTGGTGCTGCATTCCAACTTCCACCTGATGAACACCAACACCGCCGCCCTCGCCGCTGTCGGCATGGACAAGGGGTCGAACATTCCCGGCGTCATGCGCGGCGCCGATGGCAAACCCTCGGGCGAGTTGCAGGAATTCGCCGCGATGGGTCCGGTGATGGACCATGTCGGGCTGACCTTCGCCACGCTGGGCGACGCGTCCGGCCTGCGGGCCTATGGCGCGGTGGCGCGCAATTGCGGCGTCACCACCGTCGCCGATCTGCTCTCGGACCTCGACACCGACGAGGTGGCGATGCTGCGCCGCGTCACCGCCGAGGATGACTTTCCCGTCCGCTACGTGCCGATGATGAACGCCATGCGCGACGCGCCGGGCCGCGAGGCCGAGCGCGCCCGCGACCTGCGCGCGCTATCCACCGACCGGCTGCGGCTGGGCGGCGCGAAACTCTTCACCGACGGCGCGATCCAGGGCTGGACGGCGCAACTGAACGCGCCCGGCTACTATACTGGCACCGACCACGGCCTGTGGAACATGGAGGTCGCGGATTTCCGCCACGCCGTCGCCACCCTGCACGCCGCCGGCGTCAAGGTGCATGTCCATACCAACGGCGACGCCGCCTCGGAACTCGCCATCGAGGCCTTTGCCGAGGCGCATCTGAAAACCGCCGACGCCGACCACCGGCACGTGCTGGAACATGTCCAGCTTGCCGACCGCGCGCAGTTCCTGCGCATGCGCAAGCTGGGCCTTTGCGTCAATGTCTTCGCCAACCACCTATACTACTTCGGCGACACGCACTGGGGCCGCACCCTCGGCCCCGACCGCGCCGCGCGGATGGACGCCTGCCGCGACGCGGCCGAGGTCTATGCCGGCGATTTCGCCATCCATTCCGACGCGCCGGTGACGCCTATGTCGCCCCTCTTCACCGCCTGGTGCGCCGTCAACCGTCGGACCGAGGGCGGGCGGGTTCTGGGCGACAGCCAGCAGATCCCGGTCGCGACCGCGCTGCGCTGCATCACCATGGGTGCTGCGCATGTGCTCAAGCTCGACCACGAGGTCGGCTCCATCGCCACCGGCAAGCGCGCGGATTTCTGCGTCCTCGACGCCGACCCCCTGCAGGCCGACCCCGCCCACCTGCACGAGGTGCCCGTCGCCGGCACCGTCATGGGCGGCCGGCATTTCGACATCTGACGGGGCGGCGGCGCCGGATCGGGCAAGCCCTCAGCGCGGCCTCTTCCGGCACTCAAAAAATCCTTTCCAAAAGGTTAGGATTTTTCGCCTTTTCACATCATATCAACGACTTGGGTAAGGTGTGCAACTTGCACACCCCGGCAAAACTGCCGAAATCCGCGCCCGCCTCAGGGCCGGCGCAGCCGCCCCATGTCGATCTCGACCTGTTCCGACAGGCTCTCCAGGCTGTCATGCAGCAGTTGCAGCAGGTAGGCCGGGTTGTGGACATACCCGCCCGGGTCCTTCTTCGCGACCTGATAGTTGTAGGCCGCCTGCAGCAGGCGCGGCGTCCAGTTCTGGTAGCGGTTGGGAAAGATCGCATCCTCGGCCGCAATCTCGCCCGCGCCCGCGGGATCGTTGAAGTAATAGGGGAAACGGCCAGGGAAATAGACGATGGGCGCGCCCGCCACCTCGGCAGCATAGACGCGGATCGCGTCGTAAAGCTGGCCCTGCAGCCCCATGACCTCGGCATGGATACCGCCCGCAATGTCGCCGTCGCCGTCGAAGTCAGTATGTCGCGTGCGGATCGCGCGAATGTCCTCGACCCCGCGATGACAGCTCAGGCAGCCGTCGACCTCGACCTGCGTCGAATGCGGGTCGTGGCAGGCCACGCAGGTATCGGCGCCCGGCACATGCCGGAACCGCCCGGCATAGTCGCGCCCCGGATACTGGAACCCGCCGCGCACGTCGGACCCGTGCATCACCGCCGCGGCCACGCCGTAATGGATGTTCAGGAACGACAGGTCCCCGGATACCGCGTCGGGGTCGATCCCCTCGACCGCCTGCAGCACCTGATCGGTCGATTGCCGCCCCTGGTGGCAGACCGAGCAGACCGCGTTCGCGCCCAGACCCGCAACCTCCACGCCCGAGGGGAAGCTGACCGCGTCCAGCGCATGCGCCGCCGAAGTGTGGCACGAGGCGCAGCCGATGGGCGAGTTGATCGCGCCCGGATGCTCCACCACCCCCGGCGCGCTGCCATCGGCGCCCAGCCAGGCCACGAAGGACGGCTCGGAATGGCAATGCGCGCAGGCGACCGGCACCTCGCCTTCCTCGTTCCAGTAGGTGAAGGACAGCGATCCGTAGTCGCCATGCGGCGAGGCCAGCCAGCGCTCGACCAGTTCGGTCAGGCCGGTCAGTTCCTCGGCCAGCGCCGCCGGCGCCGGCATCAGACCCAGGGCGAGTGCCAGGGCCAGGCGGAGCTTCGTTCGGAACATGGACCTTCTGCCTCCCTCGGTTGCATCCAAGCCGCAGACCCGCATGCTGCGCGATCTGGACACCTGAAACCTTGATCCTGATCATGGCGCCGGGTCAGAATGCCGCCAAGCCTGTGCCCAACGCAACAGCAAGAAGTCCCGATGCCGGAATCCCCCAAGAAGCCCCCCATGCCCGCAACCCCGCGCCTGCCCGGTCCAGCGCTGGCCGTGATCTACGTCGCCTTCTGCGCGCTGCCGCTGGTGCTGGCCCTTATGCCGCGCGTCGCCCCACTGGCGGGCTGGGAACGGGCGGGTGCGGCGCTGGGGCTGCTGGGGTTGGCGGCGATCGCGGTGCAGTTCGTGACCTCCGGCCGGTTCGAGGCTGCCTCGGGCCGGCTGGGCATCGACAAGATCATGGCGTTTCACAAGATCGCCGCCTGGTGGGTGCTGCTGGCGCTGATCCTGCACCCGCTCCTCTACGTGCTGCCCACCTGGCTGGACGATCCCGCGCGCGGCCAGGCGCGGCTGACCGCGTACCTGACGCTGCCGCATTACCGCAGCGGCGTCGTCGCGCTGGCGGCGCTGGCGCTTCTGGTCCTGACGTCGGCGCTGCGCGAACGGCTGCCGGTCCGCTACGAGGTTTGGCGCGCCAGTCACATCGTCTTTGGCGTCACCGCCGCCGCGGCCGGGCTGCACCATGCGCTGACGACGGGGCGGTTCAGCGCGCTGGGGCCGGTGCCGGCGCTCTGGTGGGCGGTCGGCGCGGCGCTGCTGGCGGTGGTTGGCACGCTCTACGGCTGGCGCTGGTGGCGGCTGCACGCGCGCCCCTGGCGGCTGAAATCGGTCGAAAAGCTGGCGGACCGGATGTGGGAGCTGGACATCCAGCCGCAGGCGAAGACACCGCAACTGCCCTACCACGCCGGCCAGTTCGTCTGGATGACCGAGGGCGAGCGGCGCTTCCCGCTGTTCGATCACCCGTTTTCCATCGCCGATTCGCCGCGCCGGCCGGGGTTGAGCCTGATCATCAAGGAAGCCGGCGACTTCACCGACCGGATCGGCGCACTGCCCCCCGGCACGCCCATCGGCATCGACGGCCCCTATGGCGAATTCGCGCTGGAGGATCATCCCTGCGACGCGGTCCTGCTGATCGCCGGCGGGGTGGGGATCGCGCCGATCATAGGGCTCGTGCGCGACATGGTCGCGCGCGGCGAGCGACGGCCGGTGCGGCTTGCCTATGCCGCCGGGCAACCCGAGAACTTCGCCTGCCTGCCCGAGATCGCCGCCGCCGAGGCGCAGCTTGACCTGAAGGTGATGCTGCTGAGCGAGGAGGACGGCGCGGACTGGACGGGCGAGGTCGGGCGGCTGGATCACGACCGGCTGCGGCGGCTGCTGGAGGGACTCGATCCGGCGCGGACGGTGGCGTTGATGTGCGGCCCCGGCGGAATGGTGACGGCGGTGTCGGACGCGCTGCTGGACGTGGGCCTGCCGATGTCGAACGTCATCTACGAACGCTTCGACTACGCCGGCGGCGCGGCCTCGCGCCAGGACCGGCGGCGCAGCTTGGCCTTTGCCGGCATCGGCGCCGGGCTGGCCTTAGTGGCCGGGCTTTTCGCGCTGACCTGAGCCCGGCGCGGCCGGTGCGCAAATTTGCGCACTCCGGCAAACGTTTGAAAAACGACAGGAATCCGCCGGCGTTAACCGCAATGAAACTTTCGCGCGCGGCCGCTCAGCCGGGCAGCAGGACCGGGCGGCGGTCGCCGGCGGCGAAGCGGCGCAGGACCGCGGGATAGAGGATATGCTCCTGCTTCAGGACGCGCGCGGCGAGGGTCTCGGGCGTGTCGCCGGGCAGGATCGGCACCCGCGCCTGGCCCAGGATCGGCCCGTCGTCCAGTTCCGGCGTCACGACATGTACGCTGCAGCCGGCCTCGGTATCGCCCGCCGCCAGCGCGCGGGCGTGGGTGTGCAGGCGCGGATATTTCGGCAGAAGCGAGGGGTGGATGTTCAGCATTCGCCCCTCGAACCGTTTTACAAAACCCGCGGTCAGCACCCGCATGAACCCCGCCAGCGCGATGATGTCGGGCCGCGCCGCCGCCAGATGCGGGGCGAGCGCGGCCTCGAAGGCCGCACGGTCGCCGCCGAAGGGGCGGTGGTCGACGGCCACGGTCGGGATGCCCAGTTCCGCTGCGCGCGCCAGACCGCCGGCTTCGGGGTCGTTCGACAGCACCAGGCAGGGCCGCGCGGGGTGATCGCCGGTCATGCTGCGCACCAGCGCCAGCATGTTCGACCCGCCGCCCGAGATGAAGATGGCGACGCGTTTGCTCACAGATCGCCCGTGTAGCGCACGCCCGTTCCCGGTGCGACGCGGCCGATATCGTGGACCGTCTCGCCGGCGTCGCGCAGCAGACCGGCCAGCGCCTCGGCCCGGTCCGGCGCCGCCACCAGCACCATGCCGATCCCGCAGTTGAAGGTCTTCAGCATCTCGTCGGTCATCAGCCCGCCCTGCGCGCGCAGCCAGCCGAAGGCGACGGGCAGCGGCCAGGCGCCCAGGTCGACCTCGGCACCCAGCCCCTCGGGCAGGATGCGCGGCAGGTTCTCGGTCAGCCCGCCGCCGGTGATATGCGCCAGCCCCCGCACGCCGCCGGCGCGGATCGCGGCCAGCGCGGGCTTCACGTATAGCCGCGTCGGCGCCAGGAAGGCCGCGCCCAGCGTGCCGTCGCCAAAGGGGCAGGGGTCGTCCCAGCGCAGGCCCGCCCGGTCGACCACCGCGCGCACCAGCGAATAGCCGTTCGAATGTACCCCGCTGGACGCCAGCCCCAGCAGCACGTCGCCCGCGGCCACGTCGCGGGGCAGATCGCGCCGGCGTTCCATCGCGCCCACGGCAAAGCCCGCCAGGTCGAAATCGCCCGCGGCGTACATGCCCGGCATCTCGGCCGTCTCGCCGCCGATCAGCGCGCAGCCCGAGGCCGCGCAGCCCTCGGCGATGCCCTCGATGATGCGCGCGGCGGCGTCCACCTCCAGCTTGCCGGTGGCGAAATAGTCCAGGAAAAACAGCGGCTCCGCCCCCTGGCAGACCAGGTCGTTGACGCACATCGCCACCAGGTCGACGCCGATCGTGTCCAGATTGCCGGTGTCGATGGCGATGCGCAGCTTGGTGCCGACCCCGTCGGTCGCGGCGACCAGCACCGGGTCGGAATAGCCCGCCGCCTTCAGATCGAAGAGTGCTCCAAACCCGCCCAGCCCGGCCATCGTGCCCGGCCGCGCGGTGCGCTTGGCCGCGGGCTTGATCCGCTCGACCAGTGCATTGCCGGCGTCGATATCGACCCCGGCCGCGGCATAGCTGATCCCGCCCTTGCCTTCATCCCCGCGCTGGCTCATCGCCCCGGCCTCCTTGCCGATTTCAGGCGAGGCCATAGCCCAAGCCCGCGGCCCCGGCAACCGCCCGGTTGCCAGCCAACGCCCGCGCCGCGCGGATCAGCCGGCGGGAACCGACAACCCCTTTTCCTTCGCCAGCACCCGCATCCGGGTCTGCAGCTTCTCGAAGGCGCGCACCTCGATCTGGCGAATGCGCTCGCGGCTGACGCCGTATTTCTCGCTCAACTCCTCCAGCGTCACCGGCGGCTCGGCCAGCTTGCGCTCGGTCAGGATGTCGCGCTCGCGCTCGTTGAGGACATCCATCGCCTCCATCAGCAGGCCGTGGCGGGTCTGGAACTCGTCGCGCTCGGCGTAATCCTTGGCCTGGTCGGCGTGCTCGTCCTCCAGCCAGTCCTGCCAACTGCCCGAACCCTCCTCGCCGCCGATGGTGATGTTGAGCGAGGCGTCCGACCCGGCGAGCCGGCGGTTCATCGACACGACCTCGTCCTCGGTGACCGACAGGTCGGTGGCCAGTTGCTTCACGTTCTCGGGGCGCAGGTCGCCCTCCTCGATCGCGCCGATCCGGGCCTTGGCCTTGCGCAGGTTGAAGAAAAGCTTCTTCTGCGCCGATGTCGTGCCCAGCTTGACCATCGACCAGGACCGCAGGATGTATTCCTGGATCGAGGCGCGGATCCACCACATCGCGTAGGTCGCCAGACGGAACCCCTTTTCGGGATCGAAGCGCTTGACCGCCTGCATCAGGCCGACATTGGCCTCCGAGATCACCTCGGCCTGCGGCAGACCGTAGCCGCGGTAGCCCATGGCGATCTTGGCGGCCAGGCGCAGGTGGCTGGTGACCAACTGGTGCGCGGCGTCGGTGTCCTGGTGGTCCACCCAGCGCTTGGCCAGCATGTACTCCTCCTCGGGCTCCAGCATGGGAAAGCGCCGGATTTCCTGCAGGTAGCGGTTCAGCCCCTGTTCGGGCGAGGGGGCCGGAAGATTGGCATAGTCACTCATCACGTTCCCTTTCCGTCGGGCGCAGCGCCGGGCCGGCCGATATAGCCAGAGCGTCCTTCAAAGGCAACGCGCAGGGCCCTTTCATGGATAATGAACGCGCCGGCGGCGTCGTTCCATCGCCGCGGTGGGCGGATTTCAGGGAATTCACGCAGGTTTGTGCGCCGCCGCATCCCGCAGCGCGGCCAGAAGGCCGGCCATGTCGCCGGGCAGGGGGCTTTCGAAGAGCAGCGCCTGCCCGCTGACCGGATGCGCGAAACCCAGCGTCGCCGCGTGCAGCGCCTGCCGCGGAAAGGCCGCGACGGCGGCGGCGGCGGCCTCGGGCAGCGCACCCTTCGCCAGGCGCCGCGCCCGCCCGTAGACCGCGTCGCCGACCAGCCCGTGGCCGACATGCGCCAGATGCACGCGGATCTGATGCGTGCGCCCGGTCTCCAGCCAGCATTCGAGCAGCGCCAGTTGCGGCGGTGCCCCGAAGCTCTCGACCACCCGCGCCCGGGTCACTGCGTGACGGCCGCGGTCGAAGAAGACCGCCTGCCGCTGCCGGTCGTGGCGGTGGCGGTCCAGCCGCGTCTCGATGCGCAGGATGCCGGCACCCTCGAAGGCGACGCCGCGCAGCCCGCGCAGGCGCGGATCGGCGGCATCCGGCAGGCCCTGGGCCAGTGCCAGATAGCGCCGGGTCGCGCTATGCGCCTCGAACTGCGCGGCAAGCCCGTGATGCGCGCGATCGGATTTCGCCACCACCAGCAGGCCCGTCGTGTCCTTGTCGATGCGGTGCACGATGCCCGGCCGCTTCTCGCCGCCGATGCCGGAGAGGCGGTCGCCGCAATGATGCAGCAGCGCGTTGACCAGCGTGCCGCTGGCCGCGCCCGGGGCCGGGTGGACGACCATGCCGGCGGGCTTGTCGATGACGATCAGGTCGTCGTCCTCGAACACCACCTCCAGCGCGATCGCCTCGGGGCGGGTGTCGACCTCGGCGGCGGGGGCCAGCGCGATCTCGACCCGGTCGCCCGCCGCGACCTTGGCGCGCGGGTCGGTCAGCGCCAGGCCGTCCCGGCTGACCGCGCCCTCGGCGATCAGCCGCATCAGGCGCGAGCGCGACAGCGCCGCCGCCTCTGGCACATCGCGGGCCAGCGCCTTATCCAGACGGGCGGGCGGGTCGTCGCCGATGACCACGCGCAAAACGGAAAGGTCGCCTGTCATGTCCGAGCCATCCGATAACGGTACGCCGCCCGAGGTTCGCTTCCTCAAGCGGCTGGTGACCACGTTGACCGTGGTGATGATCGCGGGACTTGTAACCATCGTCACGCTGCTTGTCATCCGCCTGGGCAGCCCGCCCGCGCCGCTGCCGACCCTGCCGGCGAACATCGCCCTGCCCGAGGGCGCCCGCGCCGCCGCCGTGACGCTGGCGCGCGACTGGGTGGTGGTGGTGACCGAGGCGGGCGAGATCCTGCTCTACGACCGCGCCGCCGGTGGCGCGCCCGCCCAGCGCCTCACCCCCGACTGACCCGCCCGTGACATGCCGCTGACGGCGCGTGACGGGGTGACGGAAGGTCTCCCGCCCCTCGTCAGGCTGTGCGCTCCGCGCACGAACCTTCCTCGCGTTGGGCCGGGCGCCGCGCGCTTCGCGCGCGGCGAAAAGAGGCTGCGCCGCAAAGAACGAGTGTTCCCACCGCCTTGGACTTTTCCTGTCCGAAAATATCCCGGGGGGTGAATTGGCGCAGCCAAGAGGGGGGCAGCGCCCCCCTTCTGCGCCTCACCCAAAGCCCGACAGCAGCGGGCTAAGGCGTTACCAAATCCCTGCCGCACCGTTCGGAACTGCCATACGTTTGCCATACGCTTGCCAGCCCCTTGCCATACGCGCGCCAGCACCCTGCCGGCGGGGTTCAAAGCTGTTCCATCACCGCGTCCGAGGCCTCGAAATTCGCGGTCACCGACTGCACGTCGTCGTCCTCCTCCAGCGCGTCGATCAGTTTCATCAGCTTCTGCATCCCCTCGAGGTCGAGCTCGGTCACGGTCTGCGGTTTCCACACCAGCCGCGTCGATTCCGCCTCGCCGAGGGCGGCTTCCAGCGCGGCGGACACTTCCGCCAACGCGTTGAATTCGCACCAGATCACATGACCATCCTCGCCGGATTCCACATCCGTCGCGCCCGCCTCGATGGCGGCTTCCATCACCGTGTCGGCATCGCCCGCGCCCGCCGGATAAAGGATCTGCCCCATCCGGTCGAACATGAACCCGACCGAGCCCGTCTCGCCCAGGTTGCCGCCGTACTTGGAAAAGGTCGAGCGCACGTTCGACGCCGTCCTGTTGCGGTTGTCGGTCATCGCCTCGACGATGATCGCCACGCCCCCGGGACCATATCCCTCGTAGCGGATTTCCTCGTAATCCTCGCCCTCGCCCCCCGTCGCCTTCTTGATCGCGCGCTCGATATTGTCCTTGGGCATCGAGTTCGCCTTGGCCTCCTTCACCGCCAGGCGCAGGCGCGGGTTCTTGTCGGGATCGGGGTCACCCATCCGGGCGGCGACCGTGATCTCCTTGGAAAACCGCGAGAAAAGCTTCGAGCGTGCGGCATCCTGCCGGCCCTTGCGGTGCTGGATATTGGCCCATTTGGAATGGCCTGCCATGGTTCGCTCCGTTGTGGTGGCGGGTCGTGTCGGGGGTCGCTCCGGGGCGCGCTATAATCCGGTCGGGGGCGCCGAGGCAAGGGGCGTAGCCGCCAGCACCAGGCCGCCCAAAGCAAAACCGCCCCGGGATCCCGGGGCGGCGCAGTCGGTTCGTCGGCCGTTTCAGGCGGCGCGGGCGACAAGCACCTCGTCAACCTGTTTCATCGCGCCGGCCTCGTCGATGCCGGTGACCGCGGCCACCTCGCGGGTCAGGCGTTCCAGCGCGGCCTCGTAGAGTTGACGCTCCGAATAGGACTGCTCGCGCTGGTCGTCGGCGCGGTGCAGGTCGCGCACCACCTCGGCGATTGCCAGCAGGTCGCCCGAATTGATCTTCTGCTCGTATTCCTGGGCCCGGCGCGACCACATCGCCCGCTTGACCCGCGCCTTGCCGCGCAGCGTCGCCATCGCCTTCGACACGATGTCGGGCGAGGACAGCGAGCGCATGCCGACCTGCGTGGCCTTGTCCGTCGGCACGCGCAACGTCATCTTGTCCTTCTCGAAGGAAATGACAAAAAGTTCGAGTTGCATGCCGGCGATCTCGCGATCCTCGATCGAGACGATCCGTCCGACGCCATGGGCGGGATAGACGACAAAGTCGTTCGGGCGGAACTCGGCCTTGCGGGTCTTGCTCATTCTGGCGCTTCCTCGGGCTATGCCCTGCCGACCGGAGACAAAAACACGGCACGGGAAACGCAAGCTTCCCGAAACCTGATGCACATGCCACCGAAAACGACGACCACAGGCTGCTCGAGCTGCGGCTAAGGGCTGTTATTCTGTAAAGGATATATAACAGAATTGGGGCGCGAATCAAAGCACGGAAAGTGCTTGACTCGCCCCCATTCGACCGATTCGCACAATTCTAGCGAACGAAACGTTACGTCAGCGTTAGTTTTGCGTTCGTTGCGGCCCCGGACTCAGGACCCTTCGCCCGGATTCTCGGTGAAGTACTTCTCCAGCTTGCCGGCCTCGCCGTCGCGTTCCTCCGCCTCCGGCATCGGATCCTTGCGCACCGTGATCACCGGCCACTTTTCCGAATACTTGCGGTTGAACTCGACCCAGGTCTCCATTTCGGGCTCGGTATCCGGCCGGATCGCGTCGGCCGGGCATTCGGGTTCGCAGACCCCGCAGTCGATGCATTCGTCGGGGTGGATCACCAGCATGTTCTCGCCCTCGTAGAAGCAGTCGACGGGGCAGACTTCGACGCAGTCGGTGTACTTGCAGGCGATGCAGTTGTCGGTCACCACATAGGTCATCGCGGGGTTCCTCGTTCCATGCGGCGGAAGTAGTCCTGCCGGCGCGATCAATCAACCCATCGGGGCGGGGGTGCGGCAAGGCTGCGCGGGCCGGGGCCGCGCGGGCGGCCGCCCTTGGCGGCGCGCGGCTGTGCCGGGTCCGGTGGCGGCGCCGGGGGCGAGAGATCCTCGTAGAGCGCGCGCGCCTCGGGGGCCGGGCCGCGGCGCGTGCCCGCGGCCAGGACCCGGGCCACCACCACCCGCTGCCCGATGGTGAAGGTCAGCACGTCGCCCGCCCGGACGGGCTGCGCCGGCTTGCCGACGAGTTGCCCGTTCAGGCGCATCCGCACCTGGCTCACCGCCCCGCTGGCCAGGCTGCGCGTCTTGAAAAAGCGCGCATGCCAGAGCCACTTGTCCAGCCGTATCGGCCCCGCGCCGCCCGGCAGGTCGTCGGTGGTCATGTCGTCAGGTCTTGTCGCGCAGGCCCATGAGGGCGGCGGCGAAGGGATTGTCGGGGTCGATGCGGTCCTTGCGACGGTCGGGCGCGGCGCTGTAGCTGCGCGGCTTATCGGGGCGCTGCCCCTCCTTCCGCCCGCCTTCCTTCCGCGGGCCTTCCTTCCGCGGGCCATCCTTGCGGGGGCCATCTTTCCGGGGGCCCGCCTTGCGCCGCCCTTCCTGACGGGGGCCGCCTTCGCCCTCTCCTCGCGGCTTGCCGCCGGCGCGCTTGCCCTCGCCGCGCTGGTTGCCGTCTTGCGGCTTCTGATCACCGCGGGCGTCGGCCTGCGGCGCGGCATCGGCGCGGCGCCCGCGGCGCGTGTCCCCCCGCGGCCGGGGCGCCCAGCGGAAGGTGTAGAAGACCTCCATCTCGGGCTCCGCAGCGTCGGGCTGTGGCGTCTGGGGCGATTCGGCTGATGGCGGATCGGCGGGTTCTTCGGCGGACGGGGGGGTGTCGGCAGAAGCCGCGGGAGGCGCGACCTGGGGCTGGGTGCTTTCGTCCGCCGGGGCCTCCGCCGCGGGGTCGTCAGTGACCTCCGTCGCCGGCGCCGCGTCCGCGGGGGACTCCGCTGCCGCGTCGGCTGTCTTGTCGGTCGCGGCCGGCGATGCATCCTCGGAGGCCTTGATGCGCGACTCGGCCGCCGCGGCGGCGGCGCGTGTGGCGATCTCCTCGGCGGTCAGTTCGACAGGCGTCGTGGGGCGCGCCTTGACGCGTTCGCCGCGCTCGGCGGCGTAGCCAAGGCCCTGCATCAGCTCGGCGAACTGCTCCAGCGTCATGCCGGTGATCGACAGCATGTCGGCGCTGGCCTCGAACCCGGCGCGCGTGTCGCGCGTGCGCAGCATGTCGGCCAGACGTTCCAGCATGTCGATGCGAATCGCCCGCACACCGGCCGGCTTGTAGCCCGCAAGCGCGTAGTGCTCGGCCGGGACTTCCGGAAGGTTGGGGATCGTGACCAGGCCGGGCGGCGGGCTTTCGGGAAATTCCTCGAGCCCCTGGCTCAGCGACCAGAGCACCAGCCGCAGCCGCGTCGGCGCGGGCTTGAGCAGGGCCGGCAGAAAGACCGTGAACTGGCCGAACCGGATGCCATGCTTGCGCAGCATCGCGCGGGCGTCCTGATCCAGCGCGCGCACCTCCTCGGCCACGCCGTCGCGCGGCAGGATCCCCAGCGCCTCGACCATGCGGTAGGCGAAGCCCCGGGCAAGGCCGGTCAGCGTTTCGTCGCGCTGCAGGTTCATCAGCGGTTCGAACAGCGTCGCCACCTTGCGGTCGATGAAATGCTGCAGCCGGCGGCGGACCTTTTCGGCGACATCCGCGCCAGCCTCCTCGTCGACGAAGGCCTGGACCTGCGGGCGCATCGAATCCGCGCCGGCCACCAGTTTGCCGACGGCCTCGGACCCCCACATCAACCCGCCCTGTTCGGTGAAGTCGATCTCGGTATCGGGGGCGTTGTAGAAACGGTCGGCGCGCAGGCTGAATGCCGGGGCGAGCGCCGCAACCGCCGCCTGGCGCAGCGTGCGCGCCTCGTCGACGTTTTCGGTCTTGTCCTGGCGGAAACGGAACCCCTCCAGACGGCCGATAAACTCTCCCTCGACCGTCACCTCACCCTTGTCGTTCACCTCGGCCACAAGGCTCTCCTTCTGGTTCAACCGGCGCATGAGAACACTCGTGCGCCGATCAACAAATGCTGCGGTCAGGCGGGCGTGCAGCGCGTCCGACAGACGGTCTTCTACCGCGCGCGCTTCGGCACGCCAATGATTTTCGTCGTCGACCCAGCCGGGGCGCTGCGCGACGTAGGTCCAGGTGCGGATGAAGGCGAGGCGCCGCGACAGCGTATCGATATCGCCCTGCACCTTGTCGATGCGCGCGATGTTGCGCGCCAGCCAGTCGTTCGGGACGCGCCCGCCAGCGTGCAGGAAGTCGTGGAGCCGGGCCAGAAGACCCGCGTGTTCGGTGGGCGAGATGCCGCGAAAATCGGGGATGCGGCAGATATCCCACAGAAGCTTTAGATCGCGCGCGTCGCGCAGACGCGCGGTCACCTCGGGATTGCCGGCCAGCGTCTTGAGCGCGGACAGGTCGTCGGCCTCGCGCACGCGGGTCAGCCATTCGTCCGAGGTCGGCGCCTCCAGGCTGGCGATCAGCCGCCCCAGGCTGCCGAACTCCAGCCGCGCGTTGCGCCATTGCAGCTTGCGCACCGGCAGGAACTGGTGGTTCTCGATGGCCTCGACCACCTCGGGCGCCAGCGGGCGCGCCTCGCCGGTCACGCCGAAGGAGCCCTGTGTCGTGTGCCGCCCGGCGCGCCCGGCGATCTGCGCCAGCTCGTCCGCGCCCAGCGGCCGCATCCGCCGCCCGTCGAACTTGGACGTGCCGGCAAAGGCCACGTGCCGGATGTCCAGGTTCAGCCCCATCCCGATCGCGTCGGTGGCGACCAGGTAATCCACGTCGCCGTTCTGATAAAGCTCCACCTGCGCGTTGCGCGTGCGCGGACTGAGCGCGCCCATGACGATGGCGCAACCGCCCTTGGTGCGGCGGATCAACTCAGCGATTGCATAGACATTCTCGACCGAGAAGGCGACGATGGCCGAGCGTCCCGGCATCCGGGCGATCTTCTTCGATCCGGTGTAGCTGAGTTGCGAAAACCGCTCGCGTCGGACGAACTGCGCGCCGGGCACCAGCGCGGCAATCGCGCCGCGCATCGTGTCCGAGCCCAGAAACAGCGTCTCGTGCAGCCCCCGCGCGCCCAGCAGCCGGTCGGTGAACACATGCCCGCGGTCCATGTCGGCGCAGAGCTGGATCTCGTCCACCGCCACGAAATCGGCGCCGATCTCCAGCGGCATCGCCTCGGTCGTGCAGACCCAGTACTGCGTGCGCTCCGGCACGATGCGTTCCTCGCCGGTGACCAGCGCCACGACCGAGGGGCCGCGCAACGCGACGATCCGGTCATAGACCTCGCGCGCCAGCAGCCGCAGCGGCAGCCCGATGACGCCGGTACGATGACCCAGCATCCGTTCGATCGCGTAATGGGTCTTGCCGGTGTTGGTGGGGCCCAGCACCGCCGTGACCCGCCCCTGCCTGTTCATCTTGCTGCCCTGTCTCGCGCGGTGCGGCCGGGTTATCGCCTCGACGCGCAAAGGGAAAGCCCCCGGCGCGCCGCCGCGTCAGAGGGCGGTGCCCTCCAGTTGCCGGTCAAGCCGCGAGATCGCCTCCCGGATGGACGGGCGGTGCGGGTGGATCGCATGCGCTGCGGCAAAGGCCTCCCGCGCTGGCCGATGCAGCTCCAGTTGCTCGAAGATGATGCCCAGGCCCGACAGCGCGCCGAAATGGCGGGGATTGCGCGCCAGCGTCTCCTCGATGTCGGCCAGCGCCTGGCCCAGCCGATTCGCCTGGAAATAGGCCGTGGCCCTTGCGTTCCAGGCCTCGGCGAAATCGGGCGCATGGTCGATCACGGCGCTGAAATGGGCGATCGCCTCGTCGCTGCGACCCTCGCGCAGGGCGTCCTGGCCGCGCTGGAACAGATAATCCGCCACCGCCGAGCCCGACCGCGACCATTGGCGCAGGATCTGCCGCTCGATCCGAACCCAGCGTTCCTGATCGGGGCGGGCGAGTTCCGAAAGCAGGGTCTCGATATCGGCGCCGGGCGGGTCGCTGGCCTGTGCGGCCGCGGACAGCGGCGCCAGCACCAGGGATGCCGCCACGACAAGGTTGAGAATGGTGCGCTTTCGTGCCATGCGGAAAGTGTAGCAGGACGGATGAAAAAATCGAGCCTGCGCTGCATGGCAGCGGCTCGATCGGCAATCACAGTAAGGATACCTTGAATGAGCGACGTGATCGACAAGGCGGTTGAGACACTGAACGCCAAGATCGGTGGCAGCTATGACGGCAGCGCGAAGTTCGTGATCGAGGACGAGGGCGCGATCATGCTCGACTCCGCGGGCGCGCGCGCGGGCGACGAGGATGCGGACGTGACCCTGACCGCTTCGGTCGAGACCTTCCAGGGCATGCTCGAGGGCGACGTGAACCCGACGATGGCATTCATGTCCGGCAAGCTGAAGGTCGACGGCTCGATGAGCGAGGCGATGAAGCTCGCGTCCGTTCTGGGCTGACCCGGCCTTGGCCGGGTTCGCAGCGGCACCGCTGGCGGATTGCGACGCTGCCGAAGGCGGGCGCGCGGTCTGGCTGCAAGCCGGCGACGGGCGGCGGCTGCGGCTGGCCCTCTGGCCGGGCGCGCGTCATGTCCTTCTGCTGCCCGGGCGCACCGAATGGATCGAGAAGTACGGGCAGGTCGTCGGCCAGCTTGCCACGGCAGGCTGGGGGGCGCTGGTCCTCGACTGGCGCGGACAGGGACTGTCGGACCGGCTGGCGCCGGATTCGCGACTGGGCCATGTCGCGCGCTTTTCGGACTACCAGATCGACCTGCACGCCGCGCTTGACGCGGCGCGAACACTCGCGCCCGGCCCCCTGCCGATCCTTGCGCATTCGATGGGCGGCTGCATCCTTCTGCGCGCGCTGGTCGAGGGGCTGCGCCCGCCCGCCGTTGCGTTGAGCGCGCCGATGTGGGGGCTGGAGCAGCCCTTCGGACTGTCCGCGGCCTTGCGCGCCGGGGCGCGGCTGACTGGCCCTTTCGGCCGGGACGCGGTCTATACGCCCACGACCGGACCCGACTACGGGTTGGCCTCCATGCCATACGACGACAATCCGCTGACGCGTGACCGCGCCCGCTTCGAGCGGATGAAGGCCCAGATCGCTGAAAATCCCGATCTGGTCATCGGCGGGCCGAGCCTGCGCTGGCTCGCCGGCGCCCTGGTCGAGATGCGGGCACTGGCGCGCGCGCCGTCGCCACCGGTGCCGGCACTCGTCGGGCTGGGCGGCAACGAACGCATCGTCAGCCCGCGCGCCATCCGCAGGCGGGCCGCCGCGTGGTCCGAGGCGACGCTTGTCGACTATCCCGAGGCGGAACACGAGTTGCTGATGGAGCGCGACGCGGTGCGCGACGATTTCCTGCGCCGCACGCTGGCGCTCTTCGCCGGGGCGGTGGATTGACCGGCCGGCCGCAGAAACACTCCCTGACGCTGCGCGGGCATCGCACCTCGGTCTCGCTCGAACCCGAATTCTGGGCGGCTTTCCGCGCGCTGGCCGCGCGGCGGGGCCGGGGGCTCAACGATCTTGCCGCCGAGATCGACGCGGCGCGCGGCGACCAGGGCCTGGCCTCGGCGATCCGTGTCCACATCCTCGCGGCGCTGCAGGACGATCTGCGCGGTTTGGAACCGACCGATGAGCGCGCAAACCGCCCGGCGGACGCCTGAGCAGAAAGTTTCATTGCGGTTAATTCTCAGAATTATCGGTTGAGAAACAATGGCTTGAAAGCCTGCTCACGCGTGTGCACCTGCCGGCTGTCAGCCCTCATGCACCCTCGTGTTCCCGCAGGCCTTTGCGAAAGCGCCGCATGTTCGCCTGGTAACCCAGCGCCGACTCGCGCAGCTTCGCGCGCGCCTCGGCATCCATCTCGCGCACCACGCGACCGGGGCTGCCCAGCACCAGGCTGCCCTCCGGGATCTGCTTGCCCTCGGCCACCAGCGCGCCCGCCCCGATCAGGCAGTTCCGCCCGATCCGCGCCCCGTTGAGCACGATCGCGCCCATGCCGATCAGGCTTTCATCCCCGATCGTGCAGCCATGCAGGATCGCCCCATGCCCGATCGTGCAGTCGCGCCCGATGGTCAGCGGAAAACCCATGTCGGTGTGCAGCGTGCAGCCATCCTGCACGTTCGACCCCTCGCCCAAGGTGATCCGCTCGTTGTCACCCCTGAGCGTGGCGCCGAACCAGACCGAGGCACCTGTCGCCAGCGTGACGCGCCCCAACACGTTCGCCCCGGGCGCGACCCAGCTGTCCTCGGCAATTTCGGGCAGGATATCGTCAAGGGCGTAGATCATGTTCTGGCTCCGCTCTGGCGGGTTTCGAATTCGGCGTTCAGCCCCCTCACGAAGTCGCTGAGTTCCGGCTGCCGGTCGCGGCGCATCCGTTCGGTGCGCACGATGGTGATCAGCTCCTCGGCGGCGGTGTCGAGATCGCGGTTGATCAGCACGTAGTCGTATTCCGCCCAGTGGCTGATCTCGTCGCGGGCTCGGGCCATGCGGCCGGTGATCACCGCCTCGCTGTCCTGCGCCCGCTTGCGCAGGCGTTCTTCCAGCGCGGCGATCGATGGCGGCAGGATGAAGATCGACACGACATCACGCCCGAGGGTCGAGTTGCGGATCTGCTGCCCGCCCTGCCAGTCGATGTCGAAGAGCGTGTCGCGCCCGGCCTCGACCGCGGCCTCGACCGGGGTGCGCGGCGAGCCGTAATAATGCCCGAAGACCTGAGCGTGCTCCAGCATCTCGCCCGCCGCCACCATCGCCTCGAACGCGGCATGCGTGGTGAAATGATAGTGCTCGCCCGCCACCTCGGCGGAGCGTGGCGGCCGCGTCGTGGCCGAGATCGAGAAGCGCAGCGTCGGGTCCCAGTCGATCAGCCGGCGCGCCAGCGTCGACTTCCCCGCCCCCGAGGGCGACGACAGGATGATCAGAAGCCCGCGCCGCTGCATGGCCTACTCCACGTTCTGGACCTGCTCGCGCATCTGGTCGATCACCGCCTTGACGTCAAGCCCGATGCGGGTGAGCGGCGCGTGCTGCGACTTCGAGCAGAGCGTGTTGGCCTCGCGGTTGAACTCCTGCATCAGAAAGTCGAGCTTCCGACCGACAGGGGCTGCGCTTTCCAGATGCGCACGGGCGGCCGCGCAATGCGCGGCGAGCCGGTCCAGTTCTTCCGTCAGGTCACCGCGCACGGCGATCAGCGCCAGTTCCTGCTCCAGACGCCCCGGCTCGACACCGGGTGCGGCTTCGCCCAGGCGAAGCAGGGCGGCGCGCAATGCCTCCGCCTGATTGCCGCGACGGTTCTCGGCCATCCTGCGCGCTTCCATGGTCAACCGCTCGATCGCGTCTACCTGCGCTTGCAGCACGTCACGCAGTGCAGTTCCTTCGTCCGCGCGGCTTGCTTCGAAGGAAGCGATCAACGGATCAAGCCGGGCAAGAAGTGCGGCAACCAGCGGCGCCGGATCGGTGGCGTCACTGCTGGTATCGAGGACACCGCGCAGCCCCAGAAGCCCCGCTGCCGTCATCGGCGCGAGGAGCAAGCCACGTTCCGAAGCTTGCGCCTCGGCCGCCGTGACCAGCGTGATCGCCGCCTCGAGCGCGGCCGGATCGAGCCGCGGCCCCCGAGAGCCGCCACCGCGAATGAGTCGCAACGACAGCGTCACGCTGCCGCGCGCGACCGAGTCGGAAAGCCTGCGACGAAGCGCCGCTTCCAGCCCGTCGAGCCCGTCCGGCAGCCGGAAACGGAGATCCAGACCACGAGCGTTCACCGCGCGCAGCTCCCAAGAAAACTCGTAACGGTCTGATGTTATTTCAAAACTTCCGGTCTCGGTGGCGAAGCCGGTCATGCTTTTAACCATTTGCCTAAAATGTCCCCCCAATTTGGCGCAATCCGGTTAGATTAAGATATCGGTAACGGATGTAATTCAAAGGTAAACACCGGATCTGCGCCGATAGCGAGACGCCCCGCAGGGGGCGGGCGTTAGCAGGTCCGCATTTGGTGGAGCTTTCCATGACCGACGTCACGTCGAACGTCGCCTCCTTCGTGCAGGAGCAGGCCGGCCGCATACTACGCCTGCCGTTTGCCCTGCGCGCGCCGACACTGGAATACCCCGCGGTCAACACCGTACAAGCCTACTGGGACAGGTTGCGGGTGGGTCGTGCGATGCCGTTCCGCAGCGAGATCGACCCGCGAGAGATCGATACCGCCCTGGAGTATACCTTCATCGCCGAGATCGTCGCGCCAGGCGTTGCGCGCTTGCGGGTGGCGGGTACGCATCTCAATGACCTGCTGGGAATGGAGGCGCGCGGGATGCCGCTGAGCGTCTACATGACCGGAGAGTCGCGCGGAGAGCTTGCGACCGCGATCCGGCAGGTCTCGCAGGGTGCGCGCGCGCAGCTTCCGTTGCGGTCAGACGCCGGCGTCGGCAAGCCGGCGCTGGACGGCTTGCTGGTGCTGATGCCGTTGCGCGACCGGGCAGGGCAGGCCACGCGTATCCTGGGTATCGTCGAGACGCATGGCCAGATCGGGCGACTGCCCCGGCGGTTTCGACTTGCCGGACCGGTTACTCGGCTGGTCGATTCACCCGCAGACGGCGCCACCGACCCTGTGCCGCGGTCTGACGGGCGACCGCAGTTTACCGTTATCCAAGGCGGGCGCGGCTGAAGGTCTGCTCGACGCCGCCGCAGCGATGCAATGAAACCGCGCCGGATCGTTGTCGCCGAAGAGAAAGGTCTCCCAAGGGGCGGAGACCTTGATTCCCTCTCGAAGTCGGAGAATGTCATCGAAATGCACGGTCGGCGAGCGGCCCGCCAAACGTCAGCGGTCGGGCTGTACTTCGACCTAGCATCCAGCCGCGAGCCGGTGCAGGGCGTCATCCATTCCAGCGCACTTTTCCATGATCGGCGAGGTCGTAGCCTCCCAAGTGAAGGGCGCGTCTGGCGAAGGCCTCGCTTCGGGCGAAAGCCAGGAGAGACTGGATCGGCGGCTCGAAATAGTCGCGCCGCGTCATCGCCAGATCGAAGCTTTCGTCTGCAAGCAGCGGTAGAAAGCCCATCAGCCCTGCCGCCGCCTTCAGGCCCAGTCCGCAATCGGCCTCGCCCGTCTCGATCAGTGCGGCCAGGTCGGCATGGGTTTCGGCGGGGCGGTCGACCGTCGTCAGGTCGGCTGCGCTCAGTCCCTCGCGCGCAAGCAGAACGTCGAGCAGGCGCTGCGATCCGGCCCCCTCGGCGCGCGTCGCGAAACGCATGCCGCGTGTCACGGCATCCCTGAGTCCGGAGATCGCGTGAGGGTTGCCCGGTGCAAGGATCAAGCCTTGCGTGCGCCGCGCCCAATGGATCAGTACGCAACTTATGCCCGGCAAATGCGCCTGCGCCGCGGCGACGTTCCAGCCTCCGCCCTCGGGGTCGAGCAGGTGAACGCCCGACATCAGCGCACGGCCCGCCGCCAGGTCCTCCAGTCCTTGGGTCGAGCCGCGTGCCAGCACGGCCAGACCGCTGCCGGATTGACGCAGCGCCCATTCCAGAAGCGGATCGTTCGAGCCCGAATAGATCGGCGGCGCAGGCGTGAGGCCCACCTCCGGAACCTCGGTCTGCGCCTCGAGCCAGGCATCGATCAGCCGGCGGGGGAAGAGCAGCTTTCCGGTGGCGCGGCTGAAAGGGATCGTCTGGCGCGCGACCATCTCGTAGATCGTCCGCTCCTTGACCCTCAGATAGTCGGCCACCTCACTGGTTGTCATGAGCGGCGACGTACGGCGCGCACTTTCCGGTGAGCCTTCGATGCGCGTTTCCTGCATTACACCACAGTATCCTGCAAAATTTACATGTTTGAAACCTAGCGCAATTTTTGCTTTGATTCTACCAGATTGTGAAGGGATTCTCGGTGGACGGACCGTTTGGAATCGCGCTCCAGCTGATCGCTTCAGGCGATGCGGCGCTGATGCAGATCATCGCGCTTTCGCTACGCGTGTCGCTGACCGCGGTGCTCATCGCCTGCGTGCTTGGCCTGCCCATGGGCGCGGGGCTGGCGCTGGCGAGGTTTCCGGGACGCGGCGCGGTGATCGTGGTGTTCAACGCGCTGATGGGCCTGCCGCCGGTGGTCGCCGGCCTTCTCGTCTATCTGATGCTCTCGCGCTCGGGGCCGTTCGGAGCTCTGGCCTTGCTGTTCACCCCAACCGCCATGGTCATCGCCCAGACCGTGCTGATCCTTCCCATCGTAGTCTCGCTGACCCGCTCGGTGGTCGAGGATCTCTGGGCAGAGTACCGGGAGCAGTTGCGATCCCTCGGCGCCGGGCGCTTGCGCGCCGTGCCGACGCTTCTGTGGGACGGCCGCGTGTCGCTTCTCACGGGCGTATTGGCGGGCTTCGGCCGCGCGAGCGCCGAGGTCGGCGCGGTGCTGATCGTCGGCGGCAACATTGCCGGGCACACGCGCACCATGACGACCGCCATCACCCTTGAGACGGCGCGCGGCAACCTCGGTCTGGCGGTGGCGCTGGGGATCATTCTGATGACGCTCACTCTTGCACTCAACGCGGCTGCCTGGGGCGCCGGGCAATGGGCGCGGGGGCGGCTGGGATGAGGGCCGAGTTGATCTCGGCGCGTGATATCGCCACCGCGATCCTGCCCTTACGGCTGGAGCACGCAGGCGTGGCCGTCGACGGCAAGCCGCTGCTGGCCGACCTGACGCTCGGCATCGAGCCTGGTCGCCGGCTGATCGTTATGGGCGCGAACGGTGCCGGCAAGAGCCTGTTCCTGCGCCTCTGCCACGGGCTGATCGAGCCCACTTCCGGCCGCCGGATCTGGGCTGACGGAACTTTGCGGCCCGATGCACAGGCAATGGTCTTCCAGCGTCCGGTGCTGCTGCGGCGTTCGGTTTCGGCCAACATCGACTACCCGTTGAAGCTGCGCGGCCTGGCGCGGGCGGAGCGCCACGCCATCGTTGCCCGCACGCTCGACCGGTTCGGGCTGAGCCCGCTTGCCGACCGTCCCGCCCGGCTGCTGTCCGGAGGCGAGCAGCAGCGACTGGCGCTGGCGCGCGCCTGGGCGATGCGCCCCGAAGTGCTGTTTCTCGACGAACCCACTTCGGCGCTCGACCCCTCGGCCACGCGGATCATCGAGGAGATGATCGAAATCTTCGCGGCGGATGGCATCACGATCGTCATGACCACGCACAGCATTGGCCAGGCCAGACGGCTGGCCGAGGATGTGGCCTTCCTGAACCGAGGGCGGCTGATCGAACATGGCCCCGCCGCGCCCTTCTTCGCAGGACCCCAAACGCCCGAGGCCCGCGCCTTCCTTGCGGGCGATCTGATCTGGTAACTGACGGGAGAAAGACATGATCCACCTACGCTACCACCTTATTGGCCTCGTCTCGGGCGTCGCTATCGTGACCGCGCTGCCCGCCGCCGCGCAGGACTTCATAATCGTTGCCTCAACGACCTCGACCGAGCAATCGGGCCTCTTCGGCTATATCCTGCCGATGTTCGAGGACGAGACCGGGATCGAGGTTCGCGTCGTCGCGCAGGGCACCGGTCAGGCGCTGGAAACCGGCCGGCGTGGCGATGCCGATGTCGTCTTCGTCCACGCCCGCGAACTGGAGGAGCAGTTCGTCGCCAACGGCTACGGGGTCGAGCGCTTCAGCGTGATGTACAACGATTTCGTCCTTGTCGGACCAGGCGATGACCCCGCCGGGATCGCAGACGCTGGTTGTGCCGCCGGTGCAATGGCGGCGATCGCCGGGGCCGAGGCGCCCTTCGCCTCGCGCGGGGACCACTCCGGCACGCATGTCGCCGAGCGCAACCTGTGGTCGGCCGCTGGGGTCGACCCTGCGGGCGGCTGGTACCGCGAGACCGGTTCGGGCATGGGGCCGACGTTGAACACGGCAAGCCAGATGAACGCCTATGCGCTGACCGACCGCGGCACCTGGCTCAGCTTCGAGAACCGCGGGGAACTTGAGATCCTGTTTGAAGGCGACGAGGTGCTCTTCAACCCCTACGGCGTGATCCTCGTGAACCCCGAGCGACACCGCCATGTGAGGGCCGAGCAGGGCCAGTCCTTCATCGACTGGCTCACCTCGGGCGTGGGCCAAGAGGCCATCGCCAGCTACACCCTCGACGGCAAGCAGCTCTTCTTTCCGAGCGCCGACTG
>NZ_JADDJF010000037.1 GCF_017811755.1 Pararhodobacter sp. SW119
GCGGCCGCCTGCTCCACCACGTGTCGCATCTCAGCGCCAAGTCATCAATATAGGGAAATATGGAGGCGGGTACCGGAATCGAACCGGTCTACACGGATTTGCAATCCGCTGCGTAACCTCTCCGCCAACCCGCCGGAGACCTGTCGTTTAGGCGTTCCACGTTTTCGCGTCAAGCATGCGTCCCGAAGGCCTTTTCCAATCCGTCTCGATGGGAGTCTCGCGGGTGCGACCTGAGGCGCCGCGACAACGACGGCGGCAAAACTCGCGCGGGCGGGCGTGTCGACTTGCCGGTCACCGGGGCGCAAGGTAGGGTTGTGTTGACGAGGTCGGAGCATCACACCGGAATGCGGCAGGGAATGGAACTGAGGCTGGCAGCCATGCGCGGTCGGCGCGGTCGTGTGCAGGGCGCGACCGCGTTCTCTCGCACCGGAATCGCGGTTTTGCTGGCTCTGGCCATGGTCCTGACCGCGGCCTGCACCGTGCCGCGCGGTGCCGCCCTGCCCTCCGAAATCCTGCGCGAGACGCAGGATCCCGAGTCCGACGTCCAGGTCGTTGCGGTCACCCGCGCCTCGCTCGCGGAAATCGCGCGTTGGCCGCGCGCCGCGGGTGCGGTTCGCCGCGACTGGTTGGGCAGCGGCCTGCAGACCAACACCCTGCCGATCCGCGCCGGCGACACGCTGAGCATCTCGATCTGGGACAGCCAGCGCGACTCGCTCCTGACCGCCGAGCAGGAGCGCGTGGTCAACCTGCAGAACGTCTCGGTCGCGTCCTCGGGCCGGATCTTTGTGCCCTATATCGGCGAATTCCCGGTCGCGGGGATGAGTTCGGAACAGGCCCGACGCGAGATCCAGCAGCTGATGACGCCGATCGTGCCCGACGCGCAGGTGCAGCTTTCGGTGACCCCGGGCCCCGCGAACACCGTCGACGTCGTCTCGGGCGTGGCGCGTCCCGGTCGTTACCCCATCGCCGAGGCCAGCCCGACGCTGCTGGGCACGCTCGCCGAGGCCGGCGGCATCTCGACCGAGTTGCGCAATCCGCTGATCCGCCTGCAGCGTGCCGGCCGCAGCTACGCGATCCCGGCGAGCGAGGTGTTCGCCAACCCCGCCAACGACACCATCGTTCGCGGCGGCGACCGGATCGTCGTCGAACCCGACCAGCGCCATTTCATCGCGCTCGGCGCGACCGGTCAGCAACGCGTCGTGCCCTTCGAGCGCGAGGAGATCACGGCGCTCGACGCGCTGTCCTCGACCGGCGGGCTGATCGACCGGCGCGCCGATATCCGTGGCGTGATGGTGCTGCGCGAATATCCGCCCTCGGCGATCCGGCCGGACGGCAGCGGGCCCGCCAAGCCCTGGGTGATCTTCTCGCTCGACCTCTCGCGGGCCGACGGGCTTTTCGCGGCGCGCAACTTCCGGATCGATCCGGGTGACGTCGTGCTGGCGACCGAGGCTTCGCTGCCGATCCTGACGACCGCGATCGCGCTTTTCCGGTCGGTCCAGATCCTCGAGAACTGAGCGAAACGCGGATGACCTTCGCAGCGGCGATGCTGGTCGCGCTGGCCATCGATACGGCGATCGGCTGGCCAGATTGGCTTTACCGGCGGATCGGCCACCCGGTCACCTGGATCGGCGCGCTGATCTCGGCACTGGACAGCCGTTGGAACCGCACCGGCAGCCGCAGGTCGGTGCGGCGCGGCGTGGGCGCGCTCGCCACGCTCCTGGTGATCGCCGTCACCGGCGGGCTGGCGGCGGGCGCGCAGGCTCTGTTGCCGGCGGGCTGGCCGGGGATCGTGCTGACCGGGGTGCTGGCTTGGCCGCTTGTCGCCTGCAGATCGCTGGGCGCGCATGTCGATGCGGTGGCGCGGCCCCTGGCGGCGTCCGACCTGGCCGCGGCGCGCCGCGCCGTGGCAATGATCGTCGGGCGCGACCCGGCGCTTCTGGACCATGCCGGCGTCGCCCGCGCCGCGATGGAAAGCCTGGCCGAGAACACCTCGGACGGGGTCGTCGCGCCGCTCTTCTGGGGCCTGATCGCCGGCCTGCCGGGGATCGCCGCCTACAAGGCCATCAACACGCTCGATTCGATGATCGGACACCGCACGCCCCGGCATGAAGCCTTCGGCTGGGCGGCGGCGCGTATCGACGATATGGCAAACCTGATCCCGGCGCGGCTGACGGCGCTGCTGTTCGCCTTGGCCAGCGGCCGACCCGGCGCGGCCTGGCGCTGCGTTCGACGCGACGCCCGCCGGCACCGGTCGCCCAACGCCGGCTGGCCCGAGGCGGCGATGGCCGGCGCCCTGCACGTGCGCCTGTCGGGCCCGCGCGTCTATGCCGATCGCGTCGCCGATGAACCCTGGATCAACGCCGACGCCCCGGACCCCGACGCCGGTGACCTGATCCGCGCGCTCGCGCTCTATCGCCGGGCGATGGCGCTGATGGCGCTTCTGCTCGCGCTCGCCCTGATCGGGCTGTAGCCTTCGTACCGGCGCGCCCTTTCGGCGGCAGGCGCGACCTCATGCCCCCGGCATGATCAGCGCGCGCAGCGCGCCCACCTGGCGCGCCAGAAGCGCAGGGTCGCCCCGCGTCTCCACGTTCAGCCGCAGCACCGGCTCGGTGTTCGAGGCGCGCAGGTTGAAGCGCCAGTCGGCGAAGTCGAGCCCCAGCCCGTCTGTCGTATCGACCGCCAGCGCCGCGGGTTCGAAGGCCTGCCGCACGCGCGAAACCGCCGCCGCCGGATCGGGCAGGCGAAAGTTGATCTCGCCCGAGGACGGATGCGCCGCGCGCAGTTCGGCCACCAGATCCGCCAGCGACCGACCGCGGCGACTGACAAGCTCGGCGATCAGCAGCCAGGGAATCATGCCGGAATCGCAGCAGGCGAAATCGCGAAAATAGTGATGCGCCGACATCTCGCCGCCATAGACGGCATCGGTTGCCCGAAGCGCCGCCTTGAAATAGGCATGCCCGGTGCGCGTCTGGACCGGCCGTCCGCCATGCGTCGCAATGGTGGCCTGCACCGCCCAGGTGATGCGCCCGTCATGCGCGATCGCCGCGCCGGGGTCCTGCGCCAGGAACGCCTCGGCCAGAAGCGCCACGGCGTATTCACCCTCGACGAAGCCCCCGGTGTGATCGAAGAAGAAGCAGCGGTCGAAGTCGCCGTCCCAGGCGACGGCGAAATCCGCCTGCGCCGCGCGCGTGGCCTCGATCGTCGGGGCGCGGTTCGCCTCCAGCAGCGGGTTGGGGATGCCGTTGGGAAAGGTCGGATCGGGCGCATGATGCATGCGCCGGAACTCCAGTGGCGCGCCGCGGCGGGCGAGTTCGGCGGCAATCGCGTCAAAGGTCGGCCCCGCGGCGCCGTTGCCGGCATTCACCACGATCCGCAGCGGGCGCAGCGCCTCGACCCGGATGAAGGACAGCACCCGTTCGACATAGGCCGCGCGCGCCTCGGCCGCGACCGGACGGCGCGCCCCGTCTCCCCTGCCGGGCCCGAACTCGTCCCGCTCGACCTGCGCGCGGATCGCGGCCAGTTCGCCCTCGGGGTCCAGCGGCGCGGCGCCGCGCCCGACCAGTTTCAGTCCATTGTATTCGATCGGATTGTGCGAGGCGGTGACGCAGAGGCCGCCGCAGGCGTCAAAATGCGCGGTGGCGAAATAGACTTCCTCGGTGCCGCAAAGCCCAAGGTCCAGCACCGTGCACCCCTCGGCCATCAGCGCCGCGGCCAGCGCATCGGCAAGGTCGGGCGAGGTTTCGCGCGCGTCGTGTCCCAGCACCACCTGGCGCGCGCCCATGACGCGGGCAAAACCCCGCCCGATCCGTGCCATGATCTCGGCGTTCAGCTCCGATCCCAGGCGGCCGCGAATGTCGTAGGTCTTGAAGCAGTCCATGTTCAGCCCCGTTTGCCGCCGCCGGTCGCCTTGGTCTACCCTCCGGCCGCGGGCCGGCACAAGCCACGCGCCGAATAGGCTTGCCGAATCCTGACGGCGGGACGCGCGACCGGGAAAGCCTCCCGGCGCGCGCAGCGGGGGTCGGTCTTTCATCGGGGCAAGGCCGTACTGCCCCATGCGACCGGATGTCAGGGCGATCCAGCTTCCCCGCTCACCGCCGGAACCGAAAGTTTCATTACGGTTAACGGCGGCGGTTTTTCCATTAGATTCTGATGCTTGCGAAAGCGTGCAAATTTGCACGCCCGGGCGCAAAGGCGGCTTCTCCGGCCTCCGGACGCGGTGCGGCGATGCTCACCCCGCCGCACGACGCCGGTTCAAAATCCGCAGCCCCGGCAAGCCCGCAAGCGCGCCCAGCAGCAGCCAGATCGCGGCCGGCAGGGGGATCGGTGGAATCTCGGGCCTGTCTGGCGGCCCGCCATCGGGGTCGTCGGGCGTCGGCGGCGTGCCGCCCCCGCCCCCGCCACCGGGCGGCGGAAACAGCGTCGGCGGGACGCCCCCACCGCCACCGGGCGGGAACGAGGTCGTCCGCGGCGGCGGGCTCGAGAATATGCCGACACCCGGTCCCGGCCCGATCATCCCCACCGGCGTCGTCCATTCCACCAGCGGCAGCAACGGCCCGTCGCGGTCGTCCACGACACCCAGCACGCCGCACTCGGCCAGGATATAGCCGTCCTCCAGATCCTCGTCAGGGTAGACACAGATCTCGTCGGCAACACCCAGCACGCCAAGGCAACCGCGCACCTCGTTGGGCTGGTCGGGCAGGTTGGAATCCGCGGCCATGCTGACCCAGGCCGTGTTGACCCCCGCGGTCACATCCGAATCGAAGATTCCGGGCACATAGGCCCGCTGCACACGCCCCTCGTCGTCGAAGGCGACATAGACGTCCTGCGTCTGCGCGAAGAAGCCGGTCACCTTGCTCAACCTCCCCAGGAAGACCTCGTCGGGAATGTCGCGCATCCGGCAGTGCTGAAGTTGCGCTTCGGTAACGCGGGCCTCGGCATCCGCCCGCGCCCGAAACTCCAGCCGAAAGCTGGACACGGGCACCGGAAGGCTCGGTTCCGCCGCCTCGTCGACAACCACCAGCGTCGCGGTGTCGGACTCCGCGTCCGGCGCCGCCGTCGTTTCCGGCTCGGTCTCGGCCGCATCCGCGCCGGCCTCCTCCGCCGCGGCGGCCTCCAGTGCCTCCAGCGTCTCGAGGCAGGTGTCGAGCGCCGCCATCGCGGGCGGGTCGATCCTGTCGATGACCTCGCGACCGGTCTCGGCCGAGGTCGCGCGCAACCTGGGCGCCGTGCCGTCGGCCAGGGCCGCGGCCAATGCCTCGGCCGTGGCGCCCGTCAGCCAGAGGCTGTCGCGGCTCCGCTCGACCGTCCCGTCCAGATCCAGCGTGGTGGAGCCGATCTGCAACTCGATCGGGTGCGCCGCGTCCGGTGTGTATTTCAACTGGACACGAAACGCCACCGGCTGGCCCTGCCGCGCGATCGCCTGGACCGAGCTTGCAGGGCTGCGCACCACCTCATCGAACGAAACCTCGGCCCCATCCGCGCCGATATAACGCGAGTCGCGGATCTGAATCGGGCGACTGGCCACGCAGGAATAACCCATCTGCGTCGCGAGCAGGCTGACGTTGTCGCCATGGTCGTCCAGAAACTGCTGTGCGATCGGGGCACCACGACCCGTCGCCCCCTCCGGTGCGGATACCGGCGCCGCCCAGGCGGTGCCGGCCGAAAATGCGGCTCCGGCAAGGACCAGCCCCGTACCCTTCAGGGATGACCGACGGCGCACTTTCCCGCGCGAGGGTCCTCGTGACGCCAACACCATTTACACTCCCACCTGATCGCCTGAACTTCCCGTTCGACGCGATCTAAAACCTGAGGGTGATATAGGCCGAGATCGATAAAGGTTTCAACGATTTTTCGAAAAAATAGTTAAGAATCAAACGCGTATGCAATCCTAGAGTTACTCGAAAATTTGATATTCTGCCCCAGGTTGCATCTCCCGTGAACCGACATCCGCTCGGCGGGAAACTCTTCCGGTTGCGGTGTATTGTCAGCGTAGCAACGGTCAGAACATCACCCAGCGGGCACAATCCGCTCCTGCTCAGGAAGGTCGCGCGGGGCCGAGTCGGATACCTGATGGGCGTCGTGCGCATGCTGACATCGCGCGTCAGATCGGCGCGCAGGCCCCGGCAAGCCAATCACGCGTTCCGGCGCTGACCAGCGGCGACAGCGCCGCCTCGACACGGGCGTGATAGGCGTTCAGCCAGTCGCGCTCGGCCGCGCTCAGCGCTGCGCGGTCGATCATCCTCGTGTCGATCGGGGCGAGCGTCAGGGTTTCGAACTCCAGCATCCTGCGGCCTTCGCCCAGATCGGGCGCGACGCGGACAGCGAGCAGGTTCTCGATCCGGATCCCGAAGGCCCCGGCCCGGTAGTAGCCCGGCTCGTTCGACAGGATCATCCCCTCCGCCAGCGGCAGGTTCGACGCGCGCGAGATCCGAACTGGACCCTCGTGGACCGAAAGCGCCGCGCCGACGCCGTGCCCGGTCCCGTGGTCATAATCTGCCCCAACCAGCCACAGCGGATAACGCGCCAGCGCGTCCAGATGCGCCCCCGCCACCCCCTTGGGAAAGCGCGCCCGCGATACGGCGATCATCCCCTGCAGGACCCGCGTATAGGCCGCGCGTGCCGCGTCGTCGACCTTGCCGGCGGGCAGGGTGCGGGTGATGTCGGTTGTGCCGTCGGCGTATTGCCCCCCGGAATCGACCAGGTACAACTCGCCCGCCTCCAGCCGTCGATTGGTGTCCTCGGTCACACGGTAGTGCACGATCGCGCCGTGCGGCCCCGTGCCCGAGATGGTCTCGAAACTCAGGTCCAGAAGGGCGCCGGTGGCGCGACGGCACTCTTCCAGATTCGTCGCCAGTTCGATCTCGCTCGGGCGGTTCAGCGCCACCGAGTCGAACCAGCACAAGAACTCGCACATCGCCGCGCCGTCGCGCAGATGCGCCGCCCGCATCCCCTCGAGCTCGGCCTCGGTCTTGCACGCCTTGGGCAGAAGGCAGGGGTCCTGTCCGGCCACCCCCCTGGCCAGAGCCCGGGCCACGAAAACCGGAGCGGTCGCCGGATCATACCGCACCGCGCCCGTCAACGCCTTGAGCGCGGGCGCGAACTCCTCGACCGGGCGAAGGGTGACACCGGCCAGCGTGATCCCGTCCAGTTTCGCAGGATCGATGAAAAGATCGATCGCCGCGTTGTCGTGCAGGATGGCAAAGGCCTGGACGACCGGATTGCGCGGAATGTCCGCCCCGCGCAGGTTCAGAAGCCACGAGATCGAATCCGGAAGCGTCAGCACCACCGCCGCCTGCCCCGCCTTCCGCAAGCGCGCCGCGATCTCGGCGCGCTTGTCGGCGGAAGAGCGGCCCGCCAGCGCCTCGGGGTGCTGGCGCACGCGTCCGGCCGGCGGCGGCGGCTGGTCGGACCAGATCGCATCGATCGGGTTGTCCGCGACCGCCCGCAGCGAAATGCCGCTGTCCTTGAGCGCGCGCTCGATCCTGTCGATCTCCTCCGGCGTGTGCAGCCAGGGGTCGAAGGCGATCACCGCGTTCCGGGGCGCGTGCGCGCGCAGCCATTCCCCGGCGGGGTTTTCGGGCCAGTCCACGGGTGTGTAGTGATCGGTGTCGCATTGCGTGCGGACCTGCAGGCGATAGCGTCCATCGACAAAGACCCCGGCGATCCCGGGCAGGACCACCGCAAAACCGGCCGATCCGGTGAAGCCGGTCAGCCAGGCCAGACGGTCGTCGCGCGCGGCAACGTATTCGCCCTGGAACGCATCCGCGCGCGGCACAAGGAAACCAGTCAGCCCGCGGCGGGCAAGCTCCTGGCGCAGCGCCGCAAGGCGCGGCGGACCCTGTTCAGGACGGGACGTGGCGGTGAAACTCTGCAGCATGTCTCGGCTCATTCTGGTTGCCCGTTCCTAGATCAACGCGAACCCCTCGCCAAGCCCGGATGAACCGGCAAAGAAGGTGTACGTCGGCAGAGGATCAGATCGCTGAGATTCCCGATTATTCGTGAATTTGCGAAATTATGCTCAATCTGCGTCGCGCTCAGGGGTGCCCAGCCGCAAACGCATCCGGATCCTCACCTGCCAGGCGCGCTGGCCGGTTCATCCTGCGGCCGGTGGCGCGTCGGGCGCGTCGGGCGCCCACTCGCGCGCGCGGGCGACATGGTCGCGGGCGACGGACAGGGACTTGAGGATCGCATGCACGGTGTCGCCCGGTTGCAGCGCCAGTTGATCGGCGGCGCGGCGGGTGATGCGGGCCAGGATCTCGTGATCGCCCACGGCGACATGCACCATCACGCCTGGCCCCGTGCCCGGCAGGATCCGCGTGATCCGGCCGCGAAGGATGTTCTGCGCCGAAAGCCCCTCGGGCCGGGCGCGCGACAGGATCACGTCCTGCGCCATGATCCGCACCCGAACACGCGTGCCGACCGCGCCCTCCACCGCCGGCAGGAACAGCGGCCCCGTCGCGGCGTCAAGCCGGCTCAGCCCGTCCGGCAGATGCGCGGCCACGGTGGCCGGCAGCATCGCCGCCACTTCGCGGATGCCCATGGCGCGAAGTGCTTCCGGCGCGGCCATCACCTCGGCCGTGGTGCCGGCGCGGACAACACGCCCCTTCTCGATCACCACCATCCGGTCGGCCAGCATCTGCGCCTCGTTCACATCGTGCGTGACCAGCACCACCGGCATCGCCAGATGCGCGCGCAGCGCGATGATCTCGGCGTATAGCTTTTCGCGCGTGGCGCGGTCCACAGCCGAAAACGGCTCGTCCAGAAGCAGCGCCTGCGGGCGGCGGGCCAGCGCGCGCGCCACCGCGACGCGCTGTTGCTGACCGCCTGACAACTGCGCGGGCTTGCGGTCCGACAGGTCGTGCAGGTTGACCAGATCGAGGATGCGCGCCGCCTCGGCCCGGTCGGGCGCGTCCATCGCCGCCATGACGTTCTGCAACGCCGTCATGTGCGGAAAAAGCGCGTAGTTCTGGAACACGAGGCCGACGCGACGGCGATGCGGCGGCAGGTTCACCCCCGCGGCGCTGTCTAGCCAGATGTGCCCGTTCACGCGCACGCGCCCAACCTCGGGGCGCCACAACCCCGCGATGGTGCGCAAGAGCGTCGTCTTGCCCGACCCGGAATGGCCGACCAGCGCCAACAATTCGCCCGGCTCCACCCGGAACGCCGCGTCGAGCGGGATGGGCCCCGCCGCCCGCGCCATGACCTCCAGCGCCATCAGGACAATCTCCGCCCGACGCGGGACGACAGCCAGAATGTCACCGCGATCGTGAAGAGGCTGATCGCCACCAGCACCGCCGACATGATCGCCGCCCCCCGGTCGTCGAAGCCCTGCACCCGGTCGTAGATGGAGATGGCGATGGTCTTGGTCTCGCCGGGGATCGATCCGCCGACCATCAGCACGATGCCGAATTCGCCTAGCGTATGGGCGAAGGTCAGCACCATCGCGGTCACGACGCCGGGCCAGGCCAGCGGCAGTTCGACCTTCCACAGCGACCGCCAGGGCGACATGCCACAGCAGGCGGCCGCCTCGCGCACCTCGGCCGGGACCGCCTGGAAGCCGCGCTGCGCGGGCTGGATCGCGAAGGGCAGGTTGAAGATGATCGAAGCCAGCACCAGCCCCTGGAAGCTGAACACAAGCTGGCTGCCGAAAAGCCCCTGCCACAGATCGCCCAGCGGCGAATTGCGGCCGAAAGCGACCAGCAGGTAGAAGCCGAAGACCGTCGGTGGCAGCACAAGCGGCAGCATCACCAGCGCCTCGACCAGTCCCTTTGAGCGAAACTGGCGATAGGCCAGGAAGCGACCCATCAGAACCGATACCGGCAGCAGGAAGACCACGGTCCACCCCGCCAGCCGCAGCGAGAGCCAAAGCGCGGTCCAGTCCATGCGCTCACGCGCCCTCGGGCAGCACGAAGCCGTAGCGTGCCATGATTTCGCGCGCCGCCGGTTCGTTCATGTAGGCGTAGAAAGCCTGCGCCACCGCGCCCGCGCCCTTCAGCAGGGCCATGCGATGGCGCAGCGGTTGGTGCCACTCCTCGGGGATCAGCGCATAGGTGCCGCGCCGCGCGACCTCGGGGGCCAGCGCCAGCGAGTAGGCGATGATCCCCCCCTCGGCATTGCCCGACAGCGCGAACTGCGCGGCCTGGCTCACGTTTTCTCCCAGCACCAGGACGGGTTGCAGGTCATCCCAAAGTCCCTGCGCCTGAAGGGCCTCCCGCGCGGCAATCCCGAAGGGCGCATGGTCGGGGTTGGCGATGGCAAACCGCGTGATCCCTCCCGCGTCCAGCAAGGCGCGCACCCCCTCCAGCCCTTCCGCCGGATCGAGGGGCGATCCGTTGGGCGCCACCAGAACGATCCGGCCAAGCGCGTAAACCCGTCCGCCGTCACGGGTGAACCCATCGCGATGAAGCGCCAGCGGCACGGCATCGTCGGCGGCAAGGAACAGCTCGAACGGCGCCCCTTCCCGGATCTGGCGCGACAGATTGCCGGTCGAGCCGAAGGACAGCCGCACCCGACTGCCGGTGGCGGCGGTGAAGCTCTCCGCAATCTCGGTCAGGGCGAACTGCAGGTTGGCGGCGGCGGCCACGATCGGCGCGCGGTCCCGAGCGGAGGCGGAAGCGGCGGCAAGCGCAAGGACAGCTGCGGCCGCAAGAAACGTGCGGCGGGCAATGACGCTGATCATGAACGACTCTCCGCAGATATGTTTCCCGAAACATATCGCAGGAAGTCCGTCCAGCGGGCAAGCGTTATTTCCGCGCGGGAATATCCGAAGGCGTAGCCCGCTGCACTCGGGCACAGTCCGATTGATCTCAGCTTTGCCAGATCCGCCAGGCTACCGCGGCGACGACACCCCCGACGGTGCTTGCCCCGCAGCGGCCACGGCTGCGCACCGCCGAACGCGCCCCCCTTCCGTGCAAGCGCGTTCGCACAGACCAAACGTATGTCCCTGCCGGCTTCGGCGCGCGCATCAGCTTCCGGCCTGATAGCCGCCGTTGCGATGCCAGTTCCACGCATCGCCGATCATCTGCTCGAGCGTGGATCGCCGCGGCGCCCAGCCCAATTCCTCGGCCGCGCGCCGGCTTCCCGAAACCAGCCGCGTCGCATCGCCGCCCCGGCGCGGCCCGGTCCTGTAGGGAACCTTGCGCCCGGTGACAGCCTCGGCCGCGTCGATCACCTCGCGCACCGAAAAGCCGGTGCCGGTCCCAAGGTTGAAGACCCGCGACCCGCGACCCGCCGCCAGCCAGTCCAGCCCCAGGACATGCGCCTCCACCAGGTCCATCACATGCACGTAGTCGCGAATGCAGGTCCCGTCCGGCGTCGCGTAATCGTCGCCGTGGATCACAAGCTCCGGGCGCTGCCCGTCGATCGCCTGCAGGATCAGCGGGATCAGATGCGTCTCGGGTTGATGCCACTCGCCGATCTCGCCCCCGGGGTCGGCGCCGGCCACGTTGAAATAGCGGAAAATCACCGCATTCAGCCCCTGGCTGGCGCCGAAGTCACGCAGCATCTCCTCGACCGCGCGCTTCGACGAGCCGTAGGAATTCAGCGGCTGCTGGGGGCTGCCCTCGTCCAGCGTGACGCCGTCATGCTCGCCATAAGTCGCGCAGGTCGACGAGAAGACGATGCTGCGACAATCGGCCGCCAGCGCCGCCTCGATGAGTCCCAAAGACCCCACGACGTTGTTGCGCCAGTACTTGCCCGGATCGGCCATCGCCTCGCCCACCAGGCTGAAGGCCGCGAAATGCACCACCGCCACCGGCCGATAGCGGGCAAACGCCGCATCGAGCGCGGCGCGGTCCGCCAGATCGGCCCGGATCAGCGGTCCGTACTTGACCGCCTCCGCCCATCCCGTCGAAAGGTTGTCGACTGTCACGGGTATATGGCCCCGCGCCGCAAGCATCTTGCAGGCATGCGACCCTATGTAGCCCGCCCCCCCGGTAACCAGCACATGACTCATGCCTACTTCCCCGCCCTTGCGACGACCTGCCACACCGGGGACGCGGGACGAAACGGATCGGGCATGCGGGATCTCTTCGCTGGTTGCCGTGGGAACCTGTCAGAATCGCTCAACCGGCGCAATACACTGCCCCATCGAACCACCGGCCGCCGGATTCGCACGACACGGGCTCAGACATTGCCACCCTCGGGCGGTCGCTGTCGCGCGGCCTCGCGTTGGCCGGTCAGCCGCTCCGCCGCCTCGATCAGCGCGGCAAGGACGGGTGTATGCGTCTCGCGCCAGGGGGCGATCAGACCGACCTGCGGCGCGGCACGCGGGTCCGTTCCCGGCGCGGCCTCGATCGGCAGCGCGACCAGGTCGGCGCGATTGCCGAACATCCGCGCCGCCTGTTCGGTCACCACCGTCGCCCAGTCGCCGCCCAGCACCTGCGAGACCAGCGCCAGCAGCGAATTCGATTCGACCGCTGCCTGCACCGACACCCCGGCCTCGGCCAGGTGGCGGTCGATGATCCGGCGGTTCTGCATCGAGCCGATCAGCAGGCACAGCCGCAACCCGGCCAGGTCGGCCCAGCGCACGCGCCGCGCACCGGCCAGCGGATGGTCGTGCCGCAAAAGCAGCCGGTAGCTTTCCCGATAAAGCGCGACGGTGCTGACCCGGCCCAAAGGCTCGTTGTCGAGGTAGCTCACCCCGGCATCGAGCTGCAGGCTCTGCATCTCCTCCAGAATCTCGATCGACGTGCGCGAAAGGATCTGCAGGCTCAGGTTCGGATGACGCCGCAGGAACGGCGTGACCAGTTCCGCGACCATCGGCAGCGCCGTCGGAATCACCCCCAGCCGCAGCCGGCCGGTCAGGCCCTTGCGGCGGGCGCGCATCTCGTCGCGCATCTGGCGGCTGTCGGCGACGATCCGCCGCGCCCAGTCAAGCACCCGCTCCCCCTCGGGCGTCAGCCCCTGAAAGCGCGCGCCGCGCCGGACCAGCTGCACGCCCAGGTCGCCCTCCAGCGCGCGGATCGCGGCGGAAAGCGCCGGTTGCGTCACGCCATGCGCTTCCGCCGCGCGGCCGAAATGCCGCTCGTTCGCCAGCGCGATGAACATTTCCAGACGATCGAGCATGTCCTCTCCGGCGCCCCCGCGGTCAGTGAACGCGAGCGGCAGCCAAAAGGAAAGCCCCGGGCTTGCTGGTGGCGCGGCCACGTCCTACATGGTGCGCGATGACCCGCGCCCCCTCTCCCTCGCTGACCGATCGGCTGTTGCGCCGCGCCCCGCGCGTGAATCTCGTGCGTCTGCACGGCATGATCGCCGCGGGCGGGCGCGGCCGCCTGTCGGACGCCACGCTCGCGCCGCTCTTGGAACGGGCGTTTCGTCAGGGCCGACCGGCGGCGGTCGCGCTCAGCATCAACTCGCCCGGCGGCTCGCCGGTGCAAAGCTCGCTGATCGCCGCGCGCATCCGCCGTCTGGCCGACGAAACCAGGGTGCCGGTTCACGCCTTCGTCGAGGATTTGGCGGCCTCGGGCGGCTACTGGATTGCCGTCGCGGCGGATGAGATCGTGGCGGACCGTGTCTCGATCCTGGGGTCGATCGGGGTGATCGCCGGCGGCTTCGGCGCGCCCGAGGCGCTGGCCAAGCTGGGCCTCGAGCGGCGCATCTACACCGCTGGCCAGAACAAGAGCCAGCTTGACCCGTTCCGCCCCGAAAACCCCGAGGACGTGGCGCGCCTGAAACGCCTGCTTGATCAGATGCACGGCGCCTTCATCGACCATGTCCGGGCTCGGCGCGCGGATAAACTGGACGCCGACGCCGATCTCTTCACCGGCCAGTTCTGGCTGGGCGAGGAGGCCGTAAGCCTCGGGCTGGCCGATGCGCTGGGGCATCCCGTGCCCCATCTGAAGGCCGCCTACGGCCAGAAGGTGCGCATCGTCCCCTATGGCATTCGGCGTCCGTTCCTGTCGCGCTTCGGCTTGTCGCTGGCCGAGGATGCGCTCATGCTCGCCGAGGAACGCGCGCACTGGGCGCGCTACGGGATGTGACATGCTGTTGAAGATCGTCGCCATCTTCCTGATCTTCATGATCGTCATGGGCGCGGTGCAGAAGCTGCTGCGCGGCCGGCGCGAGGGGCAGCGCAAGGCGATCGACCAGCTTCGCTGTCCGCAGTGCAAGCGCATCCAGATCTCCCGCGCGCCCGCCCCCTGCGACCGCAGCGATTGCGAGTATCGTTGATGCTCTATGACTTGCTGCTGGTGGCCGGCGGGCTGGCCCTGCTGGTCGTTGCGGGCGATGCGCTGGTCAAGGGCGCGGTCAACCTGAGCCTGCGGCTGGGCGTCCCGGCCCTGATCGTCGGGCTGACGGTCGTGTCGATGGGCACCTCGGCGCCCGAGCTTTTCGTCTCGGTCGAGGCGGTGCTGAAAGGGGCGCCGGCGCTGGCACTCGGCAATGTCGTCGGCTCGAACATCGCCAATATCCTGCTTGTGCTGGGCGTGCCCGCGCTGATCGCGGCGGTCCCCGTCGCGCGCGAGTTGGGGCGGGACTGGGCGATCATGATGGGGACGAGCGCGCTCTTCATCGCGTTGACCTTCACCGGGGCGATCGGGACCTGGCAGGCGCTGGTCCTGCTGGCGGCGCTTCTGGGATTGCTCGTGCTCTGGTACCGGCGCGCGGTCGATCACCGGAACGACCGGACCGAGGCCGAGGTGCTGGAGGCCGCCGAGGACGGCATGCCGGCGTGGAAGATCGTGGCCTATCTGGCGGTCGGCGTGGTCGGGCTGCCGGTCGGCGCGAACCTTCTGGTCGACGGCGCGGTGAACATCGCCACGGTCCTCGGCGTCAGCGAGGCGGTGATCGGGCTGACGCTGGTCGCGGTCGGCACCTCGCTGCCCGAACTCGCCACGACCGTCGCCGCCGCGCTGCGCCGCGAGGCTGGCGTGGCCCTGGGCAACGTGCTCGGCTCGAACGTGTTCAACCTGCTGGGCATCATCGGCGTCGCCGGCCTTTTCGGCACGATCCCGGTCCCCGAGGAGATGCTGCGCCTCGACCTCTGGGTGATGCTGGGCGCCTCGGCCGGCCTGGGGGCGTTCATCTACACGGGGCGTTCGATCGGGCGGGTCTGGGGGGCGGTCTTGATCCTGCTCTACACCGCCTATGTGGTCAGCCTGTTCTACTGAGGAGTGACGCATGACCGAACGGGCACTGATCACCGGCGCCGGCAAGCGGCTGGGCCGCGCGATGGCGCTTTATCTGGCTTCGCGGGGCCACGATGTGGCGCTGCACTGCGCCTCCAGCCGCGATGCCGCCGAGCAGACCGCGGCCGAGGCGCGCGACCTGGGCGTCAAGGTCGCGGTGCTGCAGGCCGACCTGCTGGACGAGGATGCGACCGAAGCGCTGGTGCCGGCTGCCCGCGACGCCTTGGGCGGGGCCTTGACGGTGCTGATCAACAACGCCTCGATCTTCGAGCATGACACGGTCGAAACCGCGACGCGCGAAAGCTGGGACCGGCATATCGGCTCGAACCTGCGCGCCCCGTTCGTACTGACGCAGGGCTTCGCGCGGCAGGGGCCGACCGGCGCGCGGGACGATCAGGGCGAGCCCATCGCGCGGGGCCTGATCGTCAACATGATCGATCAGCGCGTGCGCAAGCTGACGCCCGAATTCATGACCTACACCATCGCCAAGATGGGCCTCTGGGCGATGACCCGCACAACCGCGCAGGCGCTTGCCCCGGACATCCGCGTCAACGCCATCGGCCCCGGCCCGACCCTGAAAGGCGGACGGCAAAGCGCGGATCACTTCGCCCGCCAACGCGCCGCAACGGTGCTGGAACGCGGCGCGAACCCGGCGGATATCACCGCGGCGCTGGGGTATTTCCTCGATGCGCCAGCGGTGACCGGGCAGCTGATCTGCGTCGATGGCGGCCAACACCTCGGCTGGCAGACACCGGACGTGCTTGGCGTGGAATAGGCATTTGGTGAAAGGAACTTGCGCCTTTGTCCACCGGCGTCCGGCCCAGTAACAGCCAGGTAACGAAAGCGTTGGTTTTTCAGTCCCTTGGCCCAGGAATTAAAATTTCCAAAGCGAAAACAACAGCTTGAAAAACCGCCCAAAAAATAGGCAATGTCACGAAGCCGCGTTGAATCAAGGGATTTCCGTGATAGCCCATTGTCTGCCCACAAAGTTATCCACAGAAACCGTGGACAGTTGCGCTCTTGACCTGTTCGCGCTGAAAGTGCAGCCGATTCGAAGAATCAACCTAAGGATGCGATGACCGACCCCGCCCCGATAGGCCATGCGCTGATCCAGTCCTACCTGCGCACGCTCGACGCCTCGCCCGGCGTCTACCGGATGCTGGATGCGCAGGCCCGGGTCCTCTATGTCGGCAAGGCGCGCAACCTCAAGGCCCGGGTGTCCAGTTACGCCCGCCCGACGGGCCATTCCGGGCGGATCGCGCGGATGATTGCCGAAACCGCGTCGATGATGTTCCTGACCACGCGCACCGAGACCGAGGCGCTGCTGCTGGAGCAGAACCTCATCAAGCAGCTCAAGCCCGTCTACAACGTGCTTCTGCGCGACGACAAAAGCTTTCCGAACATCCTGATCGCCAAGGACCATGCCTTTCCGCAGATCCGCAAACACCGCGGCAAGCGCAGCACGCGGGGCAGCTACTTCGGCCCCTTCGCCAGCGCCGGCGCGGTCAACCGGACGCTGAACCACCTGCAGCGGGTCTTCCTGCTGCGCACCTGCGCCGACACGGTCTTCCAGAACCGCACGCGGCCCTGCCTGCTCTACCAGATCAAGCGCTGCAGCGGTCCCTGCGTCGGCCATGTCTCGGCCGAGGATTACGCGGCCCTGGTCACCGACGCCGAGCGTTTCCTGGAAGGCAAGTCGACCCGCATCCAGGCCGAACTGGCCGCGCAGATGCAGGACGCGGCCGAGGCGATGGAATACGAGCGCGCCGCGGCGCTGCGCGACCGCATCCGCGCGCTGACCGCCGTGCAGCAGAACCAGGGCATCAACCCGCGCAGCGTATCCGAGGCCGACGTGATCGCCGTGCATCTGGAACGCGGGCAGGCCTGCGTGCAGGTCTTCTTCATCCGCGCCAACCAGAGCTGGGGCAACCGCGACTTCTATCCCCGCACCGGCTCGGGCGCCGAGGAGCCCGAGATCCTGGAGGCGTTCCTGGCGCAGTTCTACGACGACAAGCCGCCGCCCCGGCAGATCCTGCTGTCCCACCCCATCGACAACGAGGACCTGATCCACGAGCTCCTCTCGGCCCGCGCCGGGCGCAATGTCGAACTGCGCGTGCCGCAGCGGGGCGAAAAGGCGGAACTGGTCGAGAACGCCGCCCGCAATGCCCGCGAAAGCCTCGCACGGCGCATGGCCGAGGGCGCGGCGCAGTCGAAGCTGCTGGCGGGCCTTGCCGAGGCGCTGGAACTGGAAGCCCCGCCGCGCCGGATCGAGGTCTACGACAACAGCCATATCCAGGGCACCAATGCAGTCGGCGCGATGATCGTCGCCGGGGCGGACGGGTTCATCAAGAGCCAGTACCGCAAGTTCAACATCCGCGGCACCGACCTGACCCCGGGCGACGACTTCGGCATGATGAAGGAGGTCCTGACCCGCCGCTTCGAACGCCTGCTGAAAGAGGACCCCGACCGCGAGGGCGAGGCCTGGCCGGATCTTTTGCTGATCGACGGCGGCGCCGGGCAGGTGTCGGCCGTGGCCGGCATCATGGCCGATCTGGGGGTGGACGACCTGCCGGTCGTGGGCGTCGCCAAGGGCATCGACCGCGACGCCGGCAAGGAGGAATTCCACCGCCCCGGCCGCCGGCCCTTCGCGCTGAAGATGAACGACCCGGTGCTCTACTTCGTGCAGCGCCTGCGGGACGAGGCGCATCGCTTCGCCATCGGCGCGCACCGCACGAAGCGCGCCAAGGCGACCTCGGCCACGCCGCTCGACGAGGTGCCGGGCGTCGGCGCGGGGCGCAAGCGCGCGCTGCTGGCGCATTTCGGCTCGGCCAAGGCGGTAACGCGGGCGGGGCTGGCGGACCTGCAGGCGGTGCCCGGCATATCCGAGGCGATGGCCCGGACGATCTATGATTTCTTCCATCCGGGGAGTGGTTGAGCCCGCTGAAGGCCCCGCCGGCGGTGGATGCTCAAGCTTGAGCAATCGCGCAATCCCCTGATTTCAAATGGGAACGTTTTTTTCGTCAACCTTCTGGTAACCAGATGGAGCTGCCAACGTGGCGAAAAAACAGTACGGGCGCCGGTCAGGAACCGGCGCCCGCAAGCCTTTCGGCAGATCGGACCCTGCGCGTCAGCCCAGCACTTCGGCCAGCGACTCGGCGGTGGCGGCGACCAGCTTGTCGGCCTCCTCGCGCGTCAGGCACAGCGGCGGGGCGAAGCCGATGATGTCGCTTTGCGGCATGGCGCGGGCGATGACGCCGCGCCGGGCCATCGCGCCGACGACCTTGGGGCAGGTCGCGCCCGCCGGGTCGAAGAAGCGGCGGGCATCCCGGTCCTCGACCAACTCGACCGCACACAGCATCCCGTCGCCGCGCACCTCGCCCACGTTCTTGTGGCCGCCGACCGCGTCGCGCATGGCGCCGACCAGATAGGCGCCGGTGTCGCGCGCGTTCTCGACCAGGCCCAGCTTGTCGATCAGTTCCAGATTGGCGACACCCGCCGCCGCGCCGATCGGATGCGCCGAATAGGTCCAGCCGTGGCCGAAAACGCCATTCTCGTCGGTGCCGCGGGTCAGGACGTCCCACACGCGGTCCGAGACGATGGAACCCGACAGCGGCGCATAGGCCGAGGTCAGCCCCTTGGCGATGGTCATGAAGTCCGGCTTCAGCCCGTAATGGTCGGAGCCGAACATCGTGCCCATGCGGCCAAAGCCGGTCACGACCTCGTCGGCGACGAGCAGGATGTCGTGCTTGTTCAGGATCTTCTGCACGCCGTCCCAGTAGCCGGCGGGCGGCGGGACAATGCCGCCCGTGCCCAGGATCGGCTCGCCGATGAAGGCGGCGATGGTGTCGGGGCCTTCGCGCTCGATCAGCGATTCCAGTTCGCTCAGCAGCCAGGCGGTGAAGTCGGCTTCGGACATGTCGGTGTCGGGGCGACGGTAGAAATAGGGGGCCTCGGTGTGCAGGATCCGATCCAGCGGCAGGTCGAACTTGGCGTGGAACAGCTTCAGCGCGGTCAGCGAGCCCGAGATCAGGCCCGAGCCGTGATAGCCGCGCTGGCGGCCGATGATCTTCTTCTTCTCGGGCCGGCCGAGGATGTTGTTGTAGTACCAGATCAGCTTGACGTTGGTCTCGTTCGCGTCCGACCCGCCAAGGCCAAAATAGACCTTCGACATGTGGTCCGGCGCGCGGTCCAGGACCATCTTCGCCAGCGTGATCGCGGTTTCCGTGCCGTGGCCGGCATAGGCGTGGTAATAGGCCAGCTCGTGCGCCTGCTTGGAAATCGCCTCGGCAATCTCGGTCCGGCCGTAGCCGACATTGACGCAATAGAGCCCGGCAAAACCGTCCAGCAGGCGGTTGCCGTCGCGGTCGACGACCGTGGCCCCCTCGCCCCCTGTCATGATCCGCTGCGGGGCGTCGCCGCGCGCGAACTGCCCAAGATGGGTCGAAGGGTGAAAGAAGTTCTCGCGGTCCCACTGGGCGAGTTGGTCATTGGTGAGCATGGATTTTCCCTTTCCTCCTGCGGCGCGGACGGCCCGTCGCCCCCGGTCTAGCCCAAGCGCGGCGCGGCGGCGAGTCCCTGCGTTCGGGCGCCGCGCCGCCGGCCGCTCAGGACGCGGTGGCCGCCGCGCGCCCCTTCGCCCAGTTGCGCCCCATGATCGCCAGCACGACTGACGCGGCCAGCGCGATCGCCACCTCGTCATGCGCCACAAGGACGAGGCCGGCGACGGTCAGCACCACCTTTTCCCAGCGCGCCACGGGGGCCTGGAAAAAGCCGATATAGGCGATGGACAACGCCACGATCGACAGCACCCCCGACGCGATCGCCAGCGTGAAGTCGTAGACCGTGAAGTCGATGAACAGAAGCGCCGGCGCGTAGATGAACATCATCGGCACCAGCGCCTTGCCCATCGACAGCCGGAACGCGGTCATGCCGGTCTGCATCGGGTCCGACCGCGCGATGCCCGCCCCGGCATAGGCGGCCAGCGCCACCGGCGGCGTGATGTCGGCCAGCACCCCGTAGTAGAAGACGAAGAAATGCGTCGCCAGCAGCGGCACACCCAGTTGCTGCAGTGCCGGCGCGGCGATGGCGGCGAGGATGATGTAGGTCGGCGTCGTCGGGATGCCGGCGCCCATGATGATGCAGGCAATGGCAACGAAGATCAGCGCGAAGAAAAGCGTGATGTCGGTCTGCGTGATGAAGGTCAGCGGGTTGAGCGCATAAAGCGCCGTGCCCAGCCACGCCGCCCCGTCGATCACCGCGCCCGAGAACTTGAACCCCATGCCGGTCAGCGTGGTCACGCCCAGGATGAAGCCGACGCAGGCGCAGGCCGCGGTGATCGAGATCGACTGCTGCGCGCCGGACTCCAAGGCCTCCTTCAGCTTCCACGGCGTCAGCGCGGTCGCCGCGTCCATCCTCCGCCCCAGCCCCACGGTCTGCAGGATCAGCGGAATGTAGGAACAGACGATGGTCAGGATGATGCCCCAGAACGCCGCCAGGAACGGCGTGTAGCGCATCAGCAGCATCGTCACCATGACGATCAGCGGGATGAACAGGTGCCAGGACCGGCCCAGCACTTCAAGGAATCGCGGGATCTCGTGGCGGTCCATGCCCGACAGGCCCAGCCGCCGCGCCTCCAGATGCACCATGAAGAGGGTCGAGAGGTAGTGGAACGCCGCGGGAATGATCGCGATCAGGATCAGTTCGTTATAGGGCACGCCCAGCATCTCGGTCATCACGAAGGCGGCCGCCCCCATGATCGGCGGTGTCACCTGCCCGCCGCAACTGGCCGAGGCCTCGGTCGCCGCGGCGAAGCGGCCGGAGAAACCCTTGGCCTTCATCATCGGGATGGTGAAGGCGCCGGTGGTCACGGTGTTGGCGATGGGCGAGCCCGAGATCATGCCGAAGAAGCCCGAGGACACCACCGCGACCTTGGCCGGCCCGCCCGAATACCGCCCTGCGACGATCGAGGCGAGGTCGATGAAAAGCTGCCCCAGCCCCGATTTCTGCGCCAGCACACCGAAAAGGACGAAATGGAAGACGAAGGTCGCGACCACGCCAATGGCGATGCCATAGATCCCCTCGGTCCCCAGATAGAGGTGGTTGACCAGCCGGATGATGTTGTAGCCGCGATGCGCAAGGTCGCCGGGCAGGTAGGGCCCGAAGATCGCGTAGATCAGCGCCAGCGCGCCGATCACCGGCAGCGTCTCGCCCATCGTGCGGCGCGCGGCCTCCAGCACGATGATGATCGCGACCATGCCGACGATGTAGTCCAGCGTCTGCGGGAAGCCGACATTCTGGATGAAGATCGAGTCGAAGAAGACGATCAGGTAGAGCGAGAATCCCGCCCCGGCGATGGCCAGCGGCCAGTCGTAGAAGGCCAGCCGGTCGCCATGCCCGCCGACCCGGTCGATGGGCAGCGCGGTCAGCCCCAGCACCACGCCCAAGCCCACCAGCCCCCAGCGCGCGGCGTCGGGTATCTGGCCGGCCAGCGCCTGCGCCAGCGTCCAGCCCAGAAAGACGTAAAGGCCCGCGAAGGCCAGCCCGAAGCCCCAGGCGCGGCCGCGCCGTTCGGCCCGCACGCGCGGAAACAGCAGGAAGACCAGCGGCATGATGAACGCCATGTGGACCGAGCGGTGCATCACCTCGTTCAAGAGCCCGTAGCCGGCGGTGTAGATGTGAAACAGGCTCAGCGTGATGCAGAGGACCGTCACCACCGCCCCGGTGAGCCCGCCGAGGCGGCGGAAGTTGGTCTCCGAATCGTACTTGCGGACCAGCGCCTCCATCTCGGCGGCAGAGAGCGCGGGGTCGTGCGGCGGCGGCGGGGCTTTGCTCATGGTCGGGGCGTTCCGGGACTGGGGGCCGCGCAGGGCCGGGCAAGGATCTCGAGCGGCGTGCCGGGCCAGCGGGTCAGGGCGATTTCCGCGCCAATCAGATGCAGGCGGTTCGCGGCATCCGGGCTGGCGCGCAAGATCAGCCGGTCGATGGGGCGGTCCAGCGCCAGCACGTAGCCCGCGCCCTCGCGGCGCGGCGGCGCGCCGCCATGGGTCATGCCGGGGCCGAGGTCGGCAAAACGCTCGGCGGTCTGGCGGATCGTGCCGTCGGCCGCGACGCGGTAGTCGGCCTGCACCCGGCTCAGCGTCACCGAATGGCGGTAGCTGAGCGTGAAGGCGCGGGCCGGCGCGGCGGCCAGCACCGCGCCATCGGCCAGCCGCACCACCCGCAGCTCGGCCGGGCAGGCCGCGGCGCCGGTGCCCGCAAGCACCAGCGCCAGAAAGGCCGCGGCAGTCGCGACTCGGCCGGTCATGTCACTCCAGGATGCCCCGCTCGCGGTAGTACCGCTCGGCCCCCGGATGCAGCGGGATCGAGATCGACTCGAGCGCCGTGTCGAGCGAGATCTGCCCGCCCATCACATGCACCTGCGACAGGATGTCGGTATTCTCGTAAAGCGCCTTGACCATCGCATAGGCGATGTCGTCCTCCAGCCCGGCATGCGTGGCCCAGATCGCGCGCACCGCCAGCGTCTGCACGTCCTCGTCGACGCCGCGATAGGTGCCGGCGGGCAGCGTGGCGTTGGCGTAGTAGGGCTGCACCTCCTGCAAGGCCGCGATCTCGTCGCCCGACAGCGGCACGACGACGATGTCATGGCCGTTCGCCAGTTCGGTGATCGACGCGGTCGGGATGCCGGCGGTGATCAGCGACGCGTCCAGGTTGCCGTCCTTGATCTTGTCGGCCGACTGCGCGAAGGACGAATAATCCTCGGTCACGTCCTCGCGCGCCATGCCGTGCGCTTCCAGCAGATCGCCAAGCAGCTGCCACTGCCCCGACCCGGGCGAGCCCGACGACACCGACTTGCCCGCCATGTCGGCGAAGCTGGAAATCCCGGCGCCGGTGCGCGCGACCAGCTGCACCGTCTCGGGATAAAGCGAACCCAGCGCGCGCAGGTTCTCGGCGGCGTTGTCCTCGAACTGGTTGGCGCCGTTGTAGGCCGCGTCCAGGATATCGGCGGCGATGAAGGCGGTCTCGATCTCCTCGCGCGCCAGCAGGCCCGCGTTGGCGACCGAGGCGTTGCCGGTCTCCGCCGTGGCCGAGATGCGCCGCCCCTCAAGTTCGGCATTGTTCGAGATGAGCTGCGCCAGCATGCCGCCCAGCGGGTAATAGGTGCCGCCCGTGCCGCCGGTGGCGATGCCCACGAAGACGCGGTCCTGCGCCGCCACCGGGCCGGCCAGCGCCAGAACGGAAAGCGCCGCCGCGCAAAGGGCGAATTTGGTGTGCTTCATCGGTAACCTCCATGTCGCGGGGCCGGTTGCAGCCGGTGCCGTGACCGGCACCACGCCCCTCCGTCGGCCGCCTGCCGGGGGGCGGATCGCGCACCACCCCGAAGGGCGGCGTTGACGGATTATGCTTGAGCATAATATTCTTCCGGTCAAGACGGAAATCGGCGCGGAGGGCCGGCCGTGACCACCCCCGACAAACCCGCGCCCAAAAGGGCGGCAGGCCGCAAGGCCCTCGCCCCCTGGCGCGCGATCCGCGCCGACATCCTGTCGCGCATCCAGTCCGGCGACTGGGGGCCGGGGTCGCACCTGCCGAAGGAGGTCGACTTGGCCGCCAGCTACGGCTGCACCCGCAGCACCGTCTCGCGCGCGCTGCGCGACCTGGCCGAGGCGGGCTTTCTGGAGCGCCGGCGCAAGGGCGGCACGCGCATCGCCGAAAACCCGGTGCGCAAGGCCCGCCTCGACGTGCCGCTTCTGGCCGAGGCGATCCTGCGCGCCGGCCACACCGCCACCTGCCGGACGCTGCGCGCCGGGATGCGCCCGCTGCCCGCCGCGGTCGCCCGCCGGCTGGGCCGCCCCGCCGGCCTCCCGGTTTTCGAGGTCCTCACCCTGCACCTGGCCGACGACCGCCCGCATTTCCTGGAACACCGCTACATCGACCCGCGCCTCGCCCCGGGGGTCGAGGGCGCCGATCTGACCGCGTCGGGCATCGACGTCTGGCTTCTGCACAACGCCCCCTTCAGCCGGCTGGAGATCGCGCTTTCGGCCGTCCCCGCTCGCGGCGAGGTCGCCGAGGCCCTGAACCTGCCCCCGCAAAGCCCCTGCCTGCTGATGGAGCGCGCCTCGTGGCGGCGGGAGCAACCGCTTGGGCTGCTGCTGCTCTACCACGCCGCAGGCGTCCCGGTCCTGGCGCATCTCTAGCACGCACCCTGCAAACGGCCAGAACGTCCCCCGTTTCCCCGCGGGGAATTAAGAGACCGGAAACCCTTTCCCCGCAGGGAAATCCGCCCCTCCCCCGCGCCTCGTGTTGACTACCGCGAAGCGACCGTCAATGCTGTCGAGGCTGCACCAGGTAGCCATTTATCGTGGACTCCCCGAGCGCCTTCATCGCCTCGAGCCGGTGGAGACCTTCCACCAGAACAAAACGTTCCCCGTCCGCGCGAACCTGGATCGGCACCGTCTGCCCGTCCTGCAGAATGCTCTCGGCGATCTGGCCAACCTTCTGTGTGTCGAGCGTCTTGGCGCGCTTTACCGGAACGTGGATCGCCTCGATCCGAAGAATCTGCGGTTTGAGCATTCGTATCTCCCTCGTCAGAGCATCCCCAGGGATGCTGCCCACCGCTCCGGTCGCTGCGCGCGACTGCGCGGATTGTCGTGGCGCTGCGTTGTCGCGTTGCCCACCCTTGAGCATTTAGCACCGAACGTCAGACTTGTCCGCACTGCCGACCCCGGGCGGCGCCCTGCGTTTCGGCATGGGGCCAGCCCGGCGCGCGCAGGCCGCTGACGTCTCTGCGGGGAACTCGGGTTAACGATGTCCGATTTCCCCGCGGGGAAATCCGCCCCCCTGCCCCGCGACTCGTTTCCCTGCGAGGGCAGGTTCGCGCCCCGCGCCGGTCAGTCGTCCGAAGCGTGACGCTCTCGACCACCGAGCCGGAGCAGCGACGTGCCCGGCCCGGCCGGACTCTCCCCGGATCGTCAATCGTTGCGGCGCAGCTTGCGCTACCTCATTGGGCGGCGAGGTTTCCTGTCGCTGGAGCCATCGAGACACCGGATCATGGGTCCTGTCTCAGGATGACACTAATCTCGCCGTTCCGTTCCAGACGGGCCTCCTTGACCTTTTCCCAGTCCGAGAGGTTCTCCCTGAGGCGCAGCGCTTCAAGGAGATCGTTTCGGCTGAGATTGCTGCGCTTCATCGCATCCCAGTCGACCTCGCCATCTCGGACAAGGAGGCTCGTGTTGCCCTTGATCAGCGTGCCGAAAGCGTCCGAACCGACGGCGATCCGCGAAAACAGCCTGTGAAGAAAGACGATCACGAGGGCCGCGCAGAGTGTCGGCAGGAAGGCAGACTGCCCGGTGATGGCTCGGCTGATGATCGAGCCGAGCATGACGCCCAGGATCACGTCGTAGGCCGTGTTGCCGCTGATGAAGCGCTTGCTGCCGAGGCGCACGAGCATGACGGCGAACGCGAAGACGACAATCGCCCGCACCGCCATATGGCGGATGCCAAGTTCGTCTTCGTCCAGCCCGAGGGTCCAGGTCATCCAGATCGCGAGCTCCTCGTACATACCAAGCCTCCATTGCCAGTCACTGGAACGGTAGCGAACCCCCTCGGTTCCCACCGCGTCGATGACGGACGCAGACGCGAATGAGATCGCGCGCATGCAGCGAATGACCGAAAGGTCCGCAGTGCCGACCCCGGGCGGCGCCCTGCGTTTCGGCATGGGGCCAGCCTGGCACGCGCGGGCCGCTGACGTCGCTGCGGGGAACTCGGGTTAACGATGTCCGAATTCCCCGCGGGGAAATCCGCCCCCCTGCCCCGCCCTGCGCTGGCCGTTCCCGCAATCATGGGGCATCCGCCCCCGCCGCGGAAACGCTTGATCTGCCGGCCGCGTTGGGCGACCCTGCCGTCAGCGGCAGGCGGGTTGGGCAAGGTTGGTGCGCATGCAACAGCAGATTGATCACCGCGACTGGCTCGCCGCCCTGCCGCCTGCGCAGCGCGCCGATCTGGCCCGGCGCTCGGATGCGGCGGGGTTGCGGCGTCTGGCCGCGCATCTGGGATTGATCCTGCTCTGCGGCGGGCTGATCGCGGCGCAGCTGCCGGGGTGGTGGCTTCTGCTGCCCGTGCAGGGCGTGCTGCTGGTCTTCCTGTTCACCCTGGCGCATGAGGCAACGCATCGCACGCCATTCGCCTCGGACGGGCTGAACAGCGCGGCCGGGCACGTCGCCGGGTTGGTGCTGGTACTGCCCTTCCAGTATTTTCGGTATCTGCACTTCGCCCATCACCGCTGGACGAACATTCCCGGCCGTGACCCCGAACTGGCGCAACCCCGGCCCCGGACGGCGGCGGAATGGGCGCTGCATGTCTCGGGCCTGCCCTACTGGTGGGCGGGCCTGCGGCTGATGGCGCGGCTGGTGGCCGGGCGGGCCGACGATGACTTCCTGCCCGCCGCGGCGCGGCCCCGTGTGGTCGCCGAGGCGCGGGCGATGGCGCTGGTCTATGTCCTCCTCGCGCTGAGCCTGATCTGGTCGCCGCTGATCGTCTGGGTCTGGCTGGTGCCGGTGCTGCTGGGCCAGCCGGTGCTGCGGCTCTATCTGCTGGCCGAGCATGGCGACTGCCCGCATGTCGCCGACATGTTCCTCAACACCCGCACCACCTTCACCAGCCGCGCGGTGCGGTTTCTGGCCTGGAACATGCCCTATCACACCGAGCATCACGTCGCCCCCACGGTGCCCTTCCACCGCCTGCCCGATCTGCACCTGCTGATGCGTGACCGGCTGGGGGTGACGGCCGCGGGCTATGCGGCGTTCAACCGCGCCTATCTGGCCCGGCGATGGCCGGGGCGGGCGGCGGCGGGCACCGATCCGGACTGATCCGGTCGGACAACTGCAATCTCCGCCGTGCCGACCTTCTGCTCTTGCAGGTTTCCGCGGGTGGGGGCGCTTGCGAACGCCCCAATGCGACGGGGTCCCGCGTGGGGGCGCCCTGCGTTCCGGCATGGGGCCAGCCCGGCGTGCGCACACGACTTGCGTCCCCGCGGGGAACGCAGGTTAACGATGTCCGAATTCCCCGCGGGGAATTACTGGATCTGAATTCCATTTCCCCGCGGGGAACTCCACCGACCCGTGGCGCCATTTCCCCTCGGAAAACCTCCCGACCGGAGGCATCGTTTCCCCGCGGGAGTCACCCGGCCGCCCGGCCCCATTTCCCCGCGGGGAAATGCCCCGACCGTGGCGCCCTGTCCCTCGGCGATGTCCACGGCCGCCCGCGCGATTTCCCCGCGGGGAAATCATCGCCCCCGGTGCCCGCCAATGCCCCCTGCCCCGCGCCACGCCGTGCGGGACTTGCGCCGGGCGGGGCGGGATGGCACCTCTGGCCCCGCGCCGCCGGTCGGACGCCGGGGGTTGGGAACAGGAGGCCGACATGCTGGGCAATGCCGACATCATCCGCCTGACCGAGTTCCGCCGCGCGCTGCACCGCCGCCCCGAGCTTTCGGGCGAGGAGGCCGAAACCGCCCGCGCCGTCGCCGCCTTCCTGCGCCCGACCGGACCCGACGCGGTGGTCGCCGGGCTGGGCGGCCACGGCCTCGCGGTGATCTACGACAGCGGCCAGCCCGGCCCGACAGTGATGATCCGCGCCGAACTCGACGCCCTGCCGATCGAGGAGACCGGCACCCCCGCGCACCGGTCGCAGGTGCCGGGCAAGGCGCATCTCTGCGGCCATGACGGCCACGCGACGATCCTGGCGGGCGTGGGCATGGTCCTGGGCCGCGCCCGCCCCGCCGCCGGGCGCGCGATCCTGCTCTTCCAGCCGGCCGAGGAGGACGGCTCGGGCGCGGCGGCGGTGATCGCCGATCCGCGCTTTGCCCCGCTGGCGCCGGACTGGGTCTTTGCGCTGCACAACATGCCGGGCCTGCCGCGCGGCGCCGTCGCGCTGGCCCCCGGCCCGGCGAACTGCGCCTCGCTGGGCTTGCGCGTCGTGCTGACCGGCCGCACCGCGCATGCCTCGAACCCCGAAACCGGCGTCGCCCCCACCGCCTGCATCGCCGCGCTGCTCTCCGACCTGCCGCGCCTCGCCCCGGCATCGGGCGACGACTTCCGCCTGGTGACGCTTTGCCACACCCGCATCGGCGCGCCCGCCTTCGGCATCTCCCCGGGCGAGGCCGAACTCTGGCTGACCCTGCGCACCGTCACCGACGCCGCCCTGACCACGCTCGAGGCCGATCTGCGCGCCACCGTGCAGCGCCTCGCCGCGCAGGACGGGCTTGGCTGCGCCTTCACCGTCCACGACCATTTCCAAGCCTGCAGCAACGACCCCGACGCGACCCGCCACCTGGCCAATGCCGCCCGCGCCGCTGGCCTGCCCCCCGCCGCCTTCGACCACCCGATGCGCGCCTCCGAGGATTTCGGCCGCTTCGGCCGCCACGGCCGCTCCGCGATGGCGCTGCTGGGCGCCGGCACCGACCTGCCGATGCTGCACAACCCCGACTACGACTTCCCCGACGACCTGATCGCCCCCGGCGTCGCGCTGTTCACCCAGGTCTTGGACGAAACGCTGGGCCGCTGAGGCGCCCGCCCCGCCCGCCGGACCACGCCCCGCGCGGGGGTACGCCGCGCCCCCCTGAGCCCCCCGCAGATCGCGCCCGGATTCTGCACAACCCCTCTGGACAGCGCCCAGCGCGTCGAGTACCAACCGCCTCGCCCCATTTCAGACCCTGCCCGGGTAGCTCAGGGGTAGAGCAGTGGACTGAAAATCCTCGTGTCGGTGGTTCGATTCCGCCCCCGGGCACCAATTCCCTTAGGCGTGAGTGAAGGTAGGCCCAATAATCAAAGGAAAACAGCTCCTTCTGCCGAGCGCAGCCATAGATTTGCTACAGTTTTTGCTACAGCTTTTGCTACATCGAACACTACACAATAAGCGCTTCAGGCGTCGATTTCCTTCCCCGACCAGTCCAGAGAATGCTTGAGCGTCCGGCGTCCGTGACTCGCGCAGTGGCGCATTGTCTTCGTCGCTTGCCCGCGAGATGGGCTCATCTCCATCGTCGAGGTCGAGTGAAAGATCCTGGGTCAGCGGCTCAGCCCTTTGCAGTAAATGTTGCACGCTTGAGCGAAACCCCTTGGTTTGCGAGGCCATGTCAGGCAAAGGCTCCCGAAGAAATTTTCGGGAGCCTTGTGAGTTGGAAGTCGGCTCGGCGGACAAAGCTGCTGTTCGCCGAGGATGCTCGATCGGCGATGCGGTTGCGAGGCTGCCCGTACGAAGTGCGGATTCCCGTCTTTCGGTGGCGCCGTCCACGAAGGAATGCTGCACGGACTGAGCTACGACTATTCCGGTCGTCGCTTCCGAGGTTTATGTTAGCCGCTGAAGGTAGGCGCATCCCATTCGGGGGGATCGTAGATCTTTGAGCGCTTGATGTCGCCAGTGTAACCAGTCATCTCCCGCAGCCTCGCCTTGTCCGCCGGCCAGTTGGTGCGGTCCCGGTTAGGATCGGCCATGATCTGTGTAATCATCTCATGTGGATCAACGGCATAACGGTATAAGCCTTTGTCATCGTATATACCTGCTTTGCCGAAATAAATCAGGCGCACCTCACATTCATGCTTGAAGGAACGTCGCTTGAGCAGGAGGCTTTTCGCAAGCCGCGTAGCGCTCAAGTCTAAACGACCACCATTTCGGACGTAGGCCTTCAGTTCTTCTTCACGCTTATAAAGGACTTTGCCGATAAAGCAGGTGTCCTGCGGCATCCCGGGGTGCTTCTGAACGAGAGCAGCCAAGAGCTTGCGCGGCGTCGACCGAATCCGAATAAAACGGCAGTCAGGGTCGTTAGCGTAGATGCCCCACATTGCTTCCGACAGGTTCTCACGCGACCAACACTGGCCGACGAAATCGTCCCGAAATCCGAATTCGAAGGGTTCATTATTCAGGAGACCTCCAAGCTTGAGTTGAAAATTCTCAAACTTGTCTTTCCATTTGTGAACTTGGCTCAGCACATTCTCCCGGTCGGCGAAAATATTGATGACATATTCTTCGGGCATGATCCTGTAGACATGCTGGTCAAGCTCGTCCTCCGATAAATTAAGAACACAACTCACTTTTTCTGCGCCTCCCATGATTTTAGACCCCCCCCAGCACAATATATTTTGAAAAAGTCGGCGCTACATAGTCATTCCAAACTTGAGCTCCTGTTAGTTGGTCGCCAGCACCGTTTATCTCCTCAAGTACCACGTCGCTAATCCGCACGCCGGCGGGCACATAGCGAAGTGTCAATTCCTCAATTTTAACCTCTCGGCTGGGGAAATTGCGGCCGAACTCCTTGAGATGCGGGATGAGCCGGTGGTGAAGCTGCTCGTCAGTCCGCCCCTCGCTTTGCGCATAGAGCTCTCGCAATTCAGCGCCGATGACATCATCAATTGTTGGCCTGATCAGCGACGCACCTTCAACTACGACGATCGGTGGCGTAAACCTGTTCATTGCGTCGCCCGGCGGATTCTGTAGCCGGATAGTCGGATCAAGAATTTCAAACGGCGGCGCGACAACCCACGCGTGTCCAAGCTCAGCACCAGCGAAGTCTGAGGTGTCGCACATGCACTGTCCCCGCCAGAGATCCTCGCACTCAACCTCCATGATCATTGAGCCCTTGAGGCCATAACTCCAGACCCCAAGCCGGTCGAGGATACGCTGCATCATCGACGAAGCATGGACGCAACTACGATGCATATTCCTGCGTTCGAATAAATCTGCGAGGAGTTCGGCCAAGCGTGGCACGATGTCGCGAACTCGTTCATCATATTCAGCCGTGCGCGGACGCGACTTCACCCATATCGCATACTGGTCCAAGAACTCGCCGTTGTGTCGTTCCTCAGCCAAGAACGCCGGCTGGTCGTAGAAGCCAAACTTCGCAGTATCAATCCCAAGCCGGCGCAACCTTTGATCCACCGTCGCATGTTCCAGCTTGCGGGCAGCCGCCCGTCGTTTTGCCTCTCCCAAATTTTGCTCCCCCTGCGTGAGTCTTTCGCAACCAACATCTCCCGCCCCTATGCCACTATTTGTCGGTTGCCAAACGGCGCGAGAAAATTGAGGTCGACCGCTTAATGTGGTGACTTGGACCGACCATATTAGGGAAGGTGGCAACTTTGAAGTGGGGCCGGGTTCGGCCGCGAAGCGAAGCCGACACCCCTGTCGTTCGCAGGTTAAAGAGAAGCGAACCAACGCTTTTCGGACACGCCCTACTTTATGGGTTAGCACCTATATATTCCCCTCAGCCCCGCCATTGGCCCTGCTTATCCACATATTTACAAGCTCTTGCGTAAGATGGCTTGCGATGCTACAGGATATTGGTCGCTTTCGGTCGTCGGCGTCATGGTCGGGCTCTCATTGAGCGCGAACGGGATTGTCGGCGACGCCGGCGGGGCGTTCAGCCTCGCCTGGCGGGTCGAGGGCTCGGTCCGAATTGTGGCCGCGCCTGATCCCCGAGACGGCCCGCGTCCCCCGGCTGGTTGGCGCGCGACCAAGGTTCAGCCCGTCGGGGTCTGTGGGATGGTCGAAGAGCATTTTTGTCGTCGGCCGGGCGGCGTCGCGCAAGGGCTTGACAGAACCAAAAAGCTGCTATGCTGAAGGGGGATAGTGCCATGCGCGACAGCGGAACCAAAAACGGACGGAGCTTGCCGCGCGGCTTGCGGCGTGCTTCGTCTCGACGATCTCGGTCGTCGGCGTCATGGTCGGGCTCTCATTGAGCGCGAACGGGATTGTCGGCGACGCCGGCGGGGCGTTCAGCCTCGCCTGGCGGGTCGAGGGCTCGGTCCGAATTGTGGCCGCGCCTGATCCCCGAGACGGCATGTGATCAGCCGGGGCGAACTTCGCCCACAGGCCCCAGGACTGATCTCGAAAAGCTCGTGAGGGATGCAATGTCCCTGGTTAGGGAAGTCAGGAAGGCTGCGACGCTGCACCAAGCGTGGTTCAGCATTCGAGATAACGCCAGGGCATCCAAGAGCAGCACGACGAAGAAGGAAGTTCGCGACTTCGAACAGAGGCTGCCACTCCGGATTCGGTCGCTTCAGGACAAGCTGCGGGAGGGCTATCGGTTCGAGCCTCCGGTCGGGGTTCTAATTCCCAAGAAGAGCGGCGCGGGTAAACGAGGACTGGTTGTCTCCCCGCTTCCTGATCGCGTGGTACAGAGGGCGATCCTCGATGTGCTTCAGCGCTATGACAGCGCCGCGCTTCAGTCGGTGATGGAGTGCGCGACTTCCTTCGGCGGCATTCCCGGCCGAGGAGTTCAGGATACGATCATCGAGATCGAACGGGCGCGCTTGACGGGTGGGGCTGCCTGGATTGCTGGTTCGGACATCTCTGGTTTCTTCACGAAGATTGACGTGGCCGCAGTCGTGGATTTCGTCCGCGGAGCAGTGCAGGACGACGCCTTCACGACCCTCTTCCACAACGCGCTTACGGTAGAACTCGATAACGCCGCGCAGATGTCGCCCAAGGATTTGGAACTGTTCCCGAGCGAAGGGATCGGGGTGGCGCAGGGCTGCCCTCTGTCGGCCTTCGCGGGCAACATCTTCTTGCGGGAATTTGACAAGGCCATGAACGAGGGCCCGGTCAGGTGCCTCCGCTACATCGACGACTTCATCCTGCTCTGCCCGTCTGAGGCGGTCGCCCGATCCGCGTTGGAGAAGGCGAAAGAACTGTTGAGCGGGCTCGGCCTTGAAATCTACGACCCCGACAAAAACCCGCGCAAGGCCTTCATCGGTCGCTTCGCAGGCTCGATCGAGTTCCTGGGCCATCGGATGGTGCCCGGAAAATACCCGCCCACCGAAGGCAATCTTGATAGCTTGCTCCGGGGGATCGACCTCGACATCGACGGATTCCACACTCACATCTGCAAGTTGCGAGAAGGCAGAGCCACCAGCCGGCGGCAATCATTCGTTGCCACAGTCTCATCAATCGACCAGCGGATACTGTCCTGGTGCGGAGCCTTCTGCGCTTCTTCCTGCGAGGACACCGCACGTCGCATCGACAGCGAGATTGACAAGAGGATAGCCAAGCTAATCGACATGTATGGCAAGGCAGTGAAGAGACCGCAGGTTTCGCGTCGAAAGCTGTTCGGAGTTCA
>NZ_JADDJF010000038.1 GCF_017811755.1 Pararhodobacter sp. SW119
AAACCGACCGGCCCAAACCCTGCCAATTCCCTGCCGCACCGTTCGGAACTGCCATACGTTTGCCATACGCTTGCCAGCCACTTGCCATACGCCCGCCAGCACCCTGCCGAGGGCCCTTAAAGGGTGCTCAGAAGTCCGTCGGCGCGCCCCCCTCGCGCTTACGACGGGCCACGAACTCCCCCAGTTCCTCGCGGATCGCGGGGTCCATCGGGGGCGGCTCGAACCCGTCGACAATCTCGCGGTATATCCGGTGCGCGCGGGCAGGGGTTTCCACCGCGCCGTCGGCGGCCCAGGCGTCGAAGTTGCGCCAGTCGCTTACGAGTGGGCTGTAAAACGCTGAAGTATAACGGCTTTGCGTATGGGCGCAGCCAAAGAAATGGCCGCCGGGGCCGACCTCGGCGACGGCGTCGAGGGCGATATCCTCGGGCGAGGTCGCGGTGATCGCGGGCTCGAAGTAGCGCTGGATCATCTGCAAGACCTCGCAATCCATCACGAACTTCTCGGGCGACGCGATCAGCCCCCCCTCCAGCCAGCCGGCGGCGTGATAGACCATGTTGCTGCCCGACTGGACCGCCGCCCAAAGCGAGTTCGTGGTCTCCCACATCGCCTGCGCATCCGGCGCGTTTGCCGTGCAAACCCCTGAAGACCTTAAAGGAAGTCCATAGAACCGTGCCATCTGTCCGGTCATCTGGGTGGCGCGCATGTACTCCGGCGTGCCGAACGCCGGCGCCCCGGAGCGCATGTCGACATTCGATGTGAAGGTGCCCAGTGCGACTGGCGCGCCGGGGGCCGCGTATTGCAGCAGGGCGATCGCCGCCAGCCCCTCCGCCACCGAGAGCGTCACCGCGCCCGCCATGGTCACGGGTGCCATCGCGCCCGCCAGCGTGAAGGGGGTCACCACGACCGGCTGGCCGCGCCGCGCCAGGCGTAGCGCGCCGTCGATCATCGGGAAGTCGTGCTTGAGCGGCGAGGTCGAGTTGATATTCGTGTACATACGTGGGGTTGCGTCGAATTCCTCATGCGTGAGCCCGCCAGCGATGCGGACCATCTCCATCGCGTCCTCGACCCGTTCGCGACCGAGGCTGTAGGCGTGGCAGACCTTGTCGGTTAGCGTCAGCTTCTCGAACAGGCAGTCGAGATGGCGCACCGCGGGGTGGATGTCCACGGGTTCGACCGGGTAGCCGCCGGCGAGGTGGATGCAGTTGAAGGCCTGCGTCAGCATCATGAATTCACGGAACGTCGCGAAATCGCCAGGTCGCTTGCCGTGCACCATGTCCCAGGCGTTCGGCGGGCTGGAGACGTTGACGAAAACCATATGTCGCCCCCCGATCGTCACGGCGCGATGGGAGTTTCGCGGGGTCAGCGTGAATGATCCCGGGGCGCGTGCGACCATCTCGGCAACGAAATCATCGTCCATTCGGACGTTCTGCCCGTCGACCCGGCAACCGGCCTGACGGAACAGCGCCAGTGCCTCGTCATTCAGGAACTCGATACCGAACTCGCGCAGGATATGAAGGGCGCCGCGGTGGATCGCCTCAACGCCCTCAGCGTCCAATGGCTCGGTCGGTCGGTCGGGGTTTTCCGGAACGCGCCAAGGCATCTGTTCCGCCAGGGCGCTGCCGGTCGCACGCCGCGTGTTGCCCGTTCGCCCCCCTGACCGGCGGCGGCTGGGAGCGGTGTCTGTTTCGGCCATGCGCACCTCGTTCCGGCTAGTCGTTCGCGAGCGTATGCGCGGCGCCTGCACCCGGGCAAGCACAGTCTTGTCCGCAGCTCTGTTGGCCGAACCCGACGCCAGTTCCCGCGAGAGCATCGGATCAGTCGGGCGTGACGCCTAAGGACCTAACCCAGTCGGCGGCTTCGTGGGCGTGTATGCTTGCGGCGCGGATGTGTCCGTCAAAACCGCGCGCCAGTTCGTGGATCAGGACGCGCGAGCGTATGTGCAGATAGATTTCCCCGGCATAGACCGCGGCGCGAACATAACCGAACAGCGTCATGGGGGGAGCAAAGCGTGACCGGCCATCGAAGAGATACATGCGGAAGGCGGGGTAGAGCTCGGCCACGGTGGCGGCGATATGGTCCAATTGAGCGGCCCTGTCCGAGGCCGGCAGGTCACGCCAGACACCGCGGCCTTCGGCGAAAAGCTCAAGCGTCTGAAAGGGCATGCACATCTCTATATCCGATTCCGGCATGCGCGAAAAATGCAGGCGCCGCACGGTCTGAGCCTGAAGGCGTTGGCGTTCCTGTTCGGAGCTTTGCGCCTGAAAGGCGATCACCGTGGGCGTGCGCATCAGGTCCGGCAGTTGTGCTGGCACATAGCGGACCTTGTGACCCTGGGCCTCGTGATGCCAGCGTTCCATCGCCGTGCGGCTTTCGTCATCCAGCGCGGCTTCGGTTTCCACGGCATTGAGCGCCTGAGTGGTACCGGAGCGATCGTCGCTGAGCCCGAGCAGCCAGTCGGCCGAAACCTGAAAGCGCGCGGCGATCGCCAGCACCGTTTCGGCCCTTGGCAGGCGCGGGCCGGCACCGCTGGTCAACTGCGATAGCGCCGACCGGTCGATACCGATGGCCTGCGCCAGCGCTGTCTGCGTCAGCCCGGCGCCGGCCTGAAGCGCCGTCAGCCGTTCCCGAAACCGCGCTGCGGCGTGTCGCTTGTCCATATTGCGTCCCCCAAAGACTGATGTTCTTGGTAACGAATAGTGACAAAGTGCGTCAATCCGAACTCTGAATGACGACCATTCGCGCATTGTCCCAACTCACAAATTGATGACGATGGTTTCCATTGCATCAGTGAGGGAGGCGAAATGCGGATCGAGTGGCCGACCGTGGGGTTGATCGTGCTGGCCTATGGCGGCTGGGCGGCGTCGGGCCTGTGGCTGTGGCCCGCGGTTCCCTGGCTGGCGCTTGCGGTGATGGCGGTTCTGGCGGCGCTGCATTCCTCGCTGACGCATGAATGCCTGCACGGTCATCCGACGCGCAGTCGGTGGGTGAACGAGGCGTTGGTCACATTGCCCCTGACGCTGATCTATCCCTATCGCCGCTATCGGGCCAACCACCTGGCCCACCACCATGACGAGCGCCTGACCGATCCCTTCGACGACCCCGAAAGCTATTACAAGGCGCGCTTTCAATGGGCCGCGATGCCGCGCTGGTTCCGCGCAGTGCTCTGGTTCAACAACACGCTCCTAGGGCGCATGGTTTTGGGTCCGGTGCTGGGCGCCGCGGGGTTTCTGGCCTCGGAGGCGCGGCTTTTCCGGCACGGCGCGCGCGGCGTCCGGCGCGCCTGGCTGCTGCACGGACTGAGCCTGGTGCCGGTTATCGGCGCGCTGGCCTTGTTCGGGATTCCGCTCTGGCTTTATAGTGTCGCCGTGGTCTGGCCAGCGCTTGCGCTGATCTCGATCCGCACCTTCGCCGAGCATCGCTGGCACGAAACGCCGGAGGGGCGCACTATCATCGTCGAACGCTCGCCGTTGGCCTGGCTTTTTCTGAACAACAACTTGCATATCGTTCACCATCAGTTACCGACCGCGCCGTGGTACGCGCTGCCGCGTCTTTATGCGGAGCGTCGCGACCACTGGCAGGCGCTCAACGGTGGCTATGTCTATCGCAACTACTGGCAACTCTTTCGCGCTCACGCGCTGCGCGCGAAAGAGCCGGTGGCGCATCCGGCCCTGCGCCTCTGGTCGGAACCGCCCGAGGCCCCGCGCACGCCTGTTGCATCGAGAAGGCAGCGGGCTGCGTGACGGGTCTCGCGGCTCTACCGATGTACGACTGGCCCGAGGAGAGGGAGACGGTCGATGCCCTCTGGACCCACATTCGCGGCACATCTGGCCTTCGGTTGCCCGAGATTTTGACGCGCCCCGATACCGAGGAGGCGCTCATTGCGCTGTGGCGCGATCCCGAACTGGTGTTCGGGCAGTGTTGCTGGGGGCCGATGTCGCTGGGCCTGCTGCCGGGGTTGCGGGTGTTGGCGCAGCCGGACTATTCCGACGTACCGGGTGGCCGCGGGTCTTTCTACCGTTCGGCCTTGGTGATGAGGCGGGCGGATGCGTCGCCTCCTGCACCGTTCCCGGTCGGGCGGGGCAGCGCCTTGCCCGAGGTGCCGCTTGCTGGCAAGCGGTTGGCGACGAATGCGCGCCATTCGATGTCGGGCTGGCTGTCGCTGTCGCGCGATCTGGGCGGCGATCCGGGTATCCTGCCGGCGCGCGTCATCGAGACCGGCGGCCACCGGGCATCAATCCGGGCGGTGGCCGAGGGGCGCGCGGATCTGACCGCCATCGACTGCCGATCCTGGGTGCTGGCCCTGCGCCACGAGCCTTGCGCCCGCGACCTGGTCGTGGTCGGCTGGACGGCAGAGCGGCCGGGCCTGCCCTATGTCACCGGTCCGGGCACCGACGAGAAGACGGCCGATAGGCTTCGTGAGACACTGATCGGGATGGGATGCCATCCGCCGCAGGAGATGAATTGATGACGAGGCAATATCGGGCCGTGGTGATCGGCGGCGGCGTGGTGGGCTGCTCGGTCCTTTACCACCTGGCACGTGCCGGTTGGACGGATGTGTTGCTGGTCGAGCGTTCGGAACTGACCGCGGGCTCGACCTGGCACGCGGCGGGGGGCTTTCACACGCTCAACGGCGATCCGAACGTGGCGAAGCTGCAGGCCTATACGATCTCGCTCTACAAGGAGCTGGAGGAGCTGACCGGCATGTCCTGCGGACTGCATCTGGTCGGCGGGGTAATGATGGCCGACAGCCCCGAGCGGATGGATTTCCTGCGCATGGCGCATGCGCGCGGCCGCTGCCTGGGGATGGAGACGGAACTGATCACGCCGTCCGAGGCGAAAGCGATGTTCCCGCTGATGGATGAGAGCCATTTCGTCGGCGCGCTCTGGGACCCGGTGGAGGGGCATCTGGACCCCTACGGCACCACGCACGCCTATGCCAAGGCCGCGCGGATGCTGGGCGCCGAGATCGAGTTGCGCAACCCGGTCACGGAGTTGACGCAGGACGCGGACGGCACCTGGAATGTCATCACGAAGAACGGCACGATCCGCGCCGAGCATGTGGTCAATGCCGGCGGCCTCTGGGCGCGAGAGGTCGGTCGCATGGTCGGCCTTGAACTGCCGGTGCTGGCGATGGAGCATATGTACCTGTTGACCGAGGACATGCCCGAGGTCATCGAATTCAACGAGACGATGGGCCGCGAGCTGATCCACGTCATCGACTTCAAGGGCGAGATCTACACGCGGCAGGAGGGCAGGGGCATCCTGCTGGGCACCTACGAGAAGGCGGCGAAACCCTGGTCGCCGGTCACGACGCCCTGGGATTTCGGTCAGGACCTGCTGCCCCCGGACCTGGACCGCATCGCACCGTCGCTGGAGATCGGCTTCCGCCATTTCCCGCCCTATGAGCGTGCCGGCATCAAGAAGGTCATCAACGGCCCCTTCACTTTTGCCCCGGATGGCAACCCGCTGGTCGGCCCGGTGCAGGGGCTGACAAATTTCTGGTGCGCCTGCGCGGTGATGGCGGGGTTCAGCCAGGGCGGCGGCGTCGGGCTGGTGCTGGCGAACTGGATGGTCGATGGCGACCCCGGCCACGACATCTTTGCAATGGACGTCGCCCGCTACGGCGAATGGGCGACACTGCGCTACACCAACGCCAAGGTGCGCGAGACCTATTCGCGCCGCTTCTCGATCCGGTTTCCGAACGAGGAATTGCCCGCCGCCCGCCCGGCCGAGACGACGCCGCTTTACGACATCATGCTGCGCGACAATTTCGCGGTGATGGGCGATTCATGGGGCTTGGAAACGCCGCTGTGGTTCGCGCCATCGGCCGATGCGGCGCATGACGTGCTCAGCTTCCAGCGCTCGACCGACTTTGAGTATATCGGGGCTGAGGTGCGCGGCGTCCGCGAGGGCGTCGGCGTCACCGAGATTGCCAATTTTGCAAAATACGAGGTGACGGGGCAGGGGGCGGAGGCGTTTCTCGACCGGCTGATGACCAACACGCTGCCAAAGGTCGGCCGACTCGTGCTGACGCCGATGCTGAACGAGGCCGGCAAGCTGATCGGCGATTTTACCATCGCGCGGGCGTCGGAAAGCCGCTTCCTTGTCTGGGGCTCGCTTTCGGCGTCGAAATACCACATGCGCTGGTTCGAGCGCCACCTGCCCACCGATGGCTCGGTTCGGGTGCATCGCTTCCACACCGATCTGGTCGGGCTGATGCTGGCCGGCCCGAAATCGCGCGAGGTGCTGGCGGCACTGGTGGATGAAGATGTCTCGGCCGGGGCGTTTCGCTTCATGGACTTCCGCGAAATGGACGTGGCGGGGGCCCCCTGCATGGTCAACCGCATCACCTATACAGGCGATCTGGGCTACGAGATATGGATGCGCCCCAGCTTCCAGCGACGCGTCTATCTGGCGATCAAGGAGGTGGGGCAGGCCCACGGGATCGTCGATTTCGGGATGCGGGCGCTCTTGTCGATGCGGCTGGAGAAGAACTTTCCGACCTGGTTTGCCGAACTCAGGCCGATCTATGGCCCGTTCGAGGGGGCGATGGACCGCTTCGTCAAGCTGCAGAAGCCCGATTTCATCGGCAGCGAGGCGGCGGTGGCCGAACGTGACGCCGGGCCGCGTTTGCGTCGGGTCTCGCTGATGATCGAGGCTGCGGATGCCGACGTGCTGGGCGACGAGCCGATCTGGGCCAAGGTTGGCGATGCCGACTACGGGACGGTCGAGACGCCGCACGGTCACGGCGCGACCCGCTTCGATGCGACGGGCCGTGAGATGCCACGCCCCGACCCGGTGCGTGACGGCGACTGGCGGGTCGTCGGCTGGGTGACCTCGGGCGGATATGCGCATTGGGTGCGGGCATCGATGGCGCAGGGTTACCTGCCGGCCGAACTGTCCGAGCGCGGCGAGGCGGGGCTTTTCGCGGTCGAGATCATGGGCGAGCGTCGGGCCGCACGGCTCGCGCTGGAGCCGCCCTTCGATCCGGCCGGCGAGCGGATGCGTATGTGAGAAAATGCGCTCAATGAAGCTTCAGGATCTCGAGATCTTCGTCATCGGCACGCCGCCGCCGGGCTGGGGCGGGCGCTACTGGATCGTGGTGAAGCTGACCACGGCTTGCGGGATTATCGGCTACGGCGAGGTCTACGCCGCCTCGGTCGGGCCAGTGGCGATGCGCGCGGTGATCGAGGATGTCTTCACTCGACACATGCTGGGTGAAAACCCGGAGAATGCCGAACTGATGTTCCGTCGCGCATACTCCTCGGGCTTCACGCAGCGGCCGGACCTGACGGTAATGGGCGCCTTCTCGGGGTTGGAGATCGCCTGCTGGGATATTCTTGGCAAGGCGCGCGACCGGCCGGTCTGGGCGTTGATGGGCGGTCGGATGAATGATCGATTGCGTGCCTACACCTACCTCTATCCCCTGCCGCAGCATGACAAATCGGTCTTCTGGACGAGCCCCGACATGCAGGCGGAGTCCGCGCTGCACTACGTAGAGCTTGGTTTCACGGCGCTGAAGCTGGACCCGGCGGGACCCTATACGCTGCGCGGCGGGCACCAACCGGCGATGTGGGATATCGACCTGAGTGTCCGCATGTTGAAGTCGATCCGCGCGGCCGTGGGCAACCGCGCCGATCTTCTTTTCGGCACCCATGGGCAGTTTACGCCCGGCGGTGCGATCCGCTTGGGGGCCGCCATCGAGCCCTATCAGCCGCTCTGGTTCGAGGAACCGATACCGCCGGACAACTTGCTGGATTTCGCGCAGGTCGCGCAGGCCGTGCGCATCCCGATCGCCACAGGCGAGCGCCTGACCACCAAGGCCGAATTCGGAACCTTGTTGCGTACGGGGGGCGCGTCGATACTGCAGCCGGCGACGGGCCGGTCGGGCGGACTGTGGGAAACCAAGAAGATCTCGGCCCTGGCAGAGGCTTTTGGTGCACAGGTTGCGCCGCATCTTTACGCCGGGCCCGTCGAATGGGCGGCGAACATACATCTCGGCGTCACGCTGCCCAACCTTCTGATGGTCGAGTGCATTCAGGAGGGTGGAGATTTTCATCTTCCCTTGATTGGCCACTCCATCCGGGTCGAGGAGGGCTATGTTCGTGCGCCCGAGGCCGCGGGGCTGGGCATAGACTTCGACGAGGCCCGCGCTCGCAACCATCCCTATGACGAGACCGCGCTTCACCTGGAGATGCGCGAAGAGCCTTGCGACTACCAGAAAGGAAATGACTTCGAAGGTGGGGCGCCCCGCAATGATTGATCGTGCAGGGCGAAAACGACTTGCATTCGGAAGGAGGTCGCGTTTGGATGGATAGAGGTCGCAGCCGATAACGCGCTGCGCGTCAACTGTGGCTCGATAACACCGACGGTGCCGCAATCCCTCTGGGGAAGCAGAAAAAATAAAGCGTCAGACACAGGGAGACTTCGATGAAGCATGAACGGAATGACCCGATGGCAATACACCCCGCAGCGCGGATGTACGCCGAAGAATGCCGAACCGGCCGCCTGAGCCGCCGAGAGTTCCTGACACGCGCGACCGCACTGGGGCTTGCGGCGCCGACTGCCTATGGGTTGCTGGGGATTGCCGCGCCGCAAGCGCGCGCCGAGACGCCGGTACAGGGCGGTACGATCCGCATGCAAATGGACATCAAGGCGCAACGTGACCCGCGCACCTGGGACTGGTCGGAACTGGCGAATGTTTGTCGCGGTTGGCTGGAATACCTTGTGCATTATGAGCGTGACGGAAGCCTCACACCCGTCCTCCTCGAGAGTTGGGAGGCGAATGAGGATGCGACGGAGTACACGCTGCGCATCCGTCAAGGCGTGACCTGGAACAACGGCGACGCTTTCACCGCCGAGCACGTGAGGCACAATATCGAACGCTGGGCCGACGCATCGGTCGAGGGGAACTCGATGGCGTCGCGTCTGGGCGTGCTTTCCGAGGATGGCCAACTTCGTGCGGATGCCGTCGAAGTTGTCGATGATCACACTCTGAGATTGCATCTGTCGAGCCCCGACATCGCAATCATCGTCAGCATGGCCGATTATCCCGCAGCGGTGGTGCACCCGTCATTCACCGGCGATGACCCGGTCGGCAACCCGATCGGCACCGGCCCTTACCGTCCTGTCAGTCACGACACCGGGATCGGCGCGGTCATCGAACGCAACCCGGACCACACCTGGTGGAACGAAGGCAACGGAGCCTGGATCGACAGGATCGAATTTGTAGACTTGGGGACCGATCCCTCTGCCTGGGTTGCGGCAGCGGAAGGCGGCGAGATCGAGATCACCTATCAGACGACCGGCGATTTCGTGGATATCTTCGAGTCGATCGGCATGCCCTCGAGCGAAGCGATCACCGCCTCGACGCTGGCGGTGCGGTTCAATCAGACGCAGCCCCCCTACGATAACGTCAATGTCCGTCGTGCCCTGCAAATGGCTGTGGACAATGAAACCGTCCTCGAACTGGGCTACGACGACCGCGGCGAGGTGGCCGAGAACCACCATGTGTGCCCGATTCATCCCGAGTACGCCGAGATGGAGCCGCCGGAGTTCGACCCTGCAAGAGCGGCAGAGATGATCGCCGAAGAGGGCCTGGCGGATCACGAGTTCGAGCTGATCTCGATCGATGACGCCTGGCAGGCCGCGACGTGCGATAATGTGGCCGCCCAGATCCGCGCTGCCGGCATCAACATCCAGCGCACCATCCTTCCTGGCGCGACGTTCTGGAACGACTGGTTGAACTATCCGTTCTCGTCGACGGAATGGAACATGCGACCGCTGGGTGTGCAGGTTCTGAACCTTGCCTACCGCTCAGGCGTGGCCTGGAACGAAGCGGGGTACTCGAATCCGGAATTCGATGCACTGCTGGATCAGGCAAACGGGATCGCAGATGCCGACGAACGGCGCGAAGTGATGCTGGAAATTCAGCGACTGATGCGCGAGGATGGCGTTCTGATTCAGCCTTACTGGCGATCACTCTATCGCAACATGCGACCGGAGATTCGTGGTGCCGAGATGCACCCGACCTTTGAGGTCCGCTACCAGCAATACTGGAAAGCTTGACCGTCAGGGCGCGGGGAAGTTTCGCGCGCCCTTTCTTCGTTTAGTCCGATCCTTCCGCGCGCGTCCCGTGACGCCGGTATCTGACCATTGGTGTCGTCCAAGCCAGAGGAGACGCGATGCTTCTTTTTCTCGCGCGCCGGGTCGGTGTCATGCTTGTTACCGCGCTCTGCCTGACGTTCGTCGTCTTCTTTCTGACCAACCTGCCCGCAAAGCTGGAGACGCTCGCCAAGACTCAGGCCGGATCGCGCATGAGCGATGCGGAGGTGGCAAGCTGGCTGGACCGAAACGGTTACAATCAGCCGATGCTGATGCGATACGGCGAATGGCTGGGCGTGGTTCCCGGCTGGACCCGCGAAGAAGCCGACGGCACGGTCCGCGGCCGCTGCGTCGAACGAATGGGTGCCGAGGGGTATGGCGCGCGCTGCGGATTGGCACAGGGATATTGGGGTCAGTCGACGCGCTTCCGAGCACCGGTTTCCGAGGTGATCGGCACACGGCTGGGGGCGACCGGCTGGCTGATGCTTTGGGTGCTGATCGTCATGGTGCCGATGGCCTTGATCGTCGGCGTCCTCGCTGGCATGCGCGAGGGGTCGCGGACAGACCGGTCGCTTTCGACATTCGCCATCGCTTCCACTGCGACGCCCGAGTACGTTTCGGGCGTCCTGTTCATCGCGCTTCTGGCATCTTCGACCGTGGGATTGTCGCCGCTGCTCACCAGTTGGGGAGTAATCGATGGACCGGTGCTGTTCCAGGGCAATGCGCGCTCGGCACTGGAAGGGATCACCTTCTGGAACTTCACGCTGCCGGTCCTGACCATCGCGCTCTACGGAATGGGTTACATCGCGCGGATCACGCGCGCCTCGATGACCGAGGTGATGACGCAGCAGTACATTCGCACCGCGCGTCTAAAGGGCGTCAGTTTCGGAAACATCGTTTTGAAGCATGCGTTGAGGAACGCGCTGATCGCGCCCTTCACGGTCATCATGCTGCAGATACCCTGGCTTCTGAATGGTGTCGTGATCGTGGAGGTGCTTTTCAGCTACCCCGGGTTCGGGTGGACGCTCTACGAAGCGGCGGTGAACAACGATATAGAACTGCTGCTAGCGGCGTCGGTGGTCGCCGTCATCGTGGTGCTGCTGACGCAGCTCATCTCGGACGTAGGATATGTTTTCCTCAACCCGCGCATCCGCGTAACCTAAGGAGGCCGGAAGCGTGGAAGAACTCGGCTGGCTCGCTATTTCTGGTCGTATCGTCCAGCAGACCCTGCCGGTCTGGGTGGCGATGGCGATCGTCTTCGTTCTTTCCATCCGGTTCAGGAGGCGGTTGGGACTATACGGAAAATTGTTCGATTCAAACGTAGGAATGGTCGGCTTCGGGATCGTGCTGTTCTGGGTCCTGACCGCGATCTTTGCCGACCTCATCATCACGCACGATCCCTTGGCTCAGATGCGGGGGATGCGCAATGCGGTGCCCGGCTCGCGGCTCGCCAACCCGGCCGACCAATATCCCTACTACCTTCTGGGCGGTGACAGCTTGGCGCGAGATGTCTTTTCACGCGCAATCATGGGCGCGCGCGAGGTCCTGAAGATCGCACCCTTCGCGGCAATGATTTCATTCATGATCGGGATCTCGCTGGGGTTGCCGGCGGGCTATTTCGGCGGCCGCCTTGATACCGGTTTGACCTTTGTGGCCAACTTGGTATTGGCGTTCCCCGTCATCCTCCTGTTTTTCCTGCTGGTTGCGCCAGAAATCCAGGCGACGGTGATTCCCACCGCCATGGCGGGGGTGCTTTTTCTTGTGCCGGTCCTTTTTGTCATGGTGCTGTTGAACGCGCGCTTCTTCACGCAACCGATGAAGCGCAATCTCTATGTCGGTGCGGCGCTTCTGGTGGGACTCTGGGCCTATTCGGGGCTGGCATTCAACGCAGATCCGCTGGGTGTCTGGGGAATGCGGGCGAACCTTCTGAACGTCTTCGTCGCGGTCGTTTTCGTGAATGCACCCACCGTCTTCCGGATCGTGCGCGGAATCACCATGGATATCCGGACACGCGACTATGTCGCCGCGGCTCAGACCCGGGGTGAAGGCCCATGGTACATCATGATGTGGGAAATCCTGCCCAATGCGCGCGGGCCGCTGATCGTCGATTTCTGCCTGCGTATCGGCTACACGACGATCCTACTGGGCACGCTCGGTTTCTTCGGGCTTGGCGTCAGCCCGGAAAGCCCTGACTGGGGTTCGACCATCAACGATGGTCGCCGCCTTCTGACGGTATATCCGCATCCCGCGCTGGTGCCGGCGCTTTCGCTGATGTCGCTGGTTCTCGGCCTCAACCTGCTGGCCGATGGGCTGCGCGAGGAAAGCCTGAGGGATTGACATGACCCGACCTTCACACGCGGCCGAATTGGAAAACGGGCGATGCTCTCGGCACCGCCCGTCACAAGGTTGCGTGCGCGCGTGGACGCGTCAGATCACGCCGATAAGCAGCAGCAGAATGACCACCGTCAACGGGACGCCCAGAAGCCAGAGAATGATTGGCATGTTTCGATCTCCTTTCGATTTGCTTCAACAACACGTGAGAGGCGCGCCGGTTCCATCGGCCAACGCGATAGATTTCATCACGCGCCACGCCAACTCCCTTGGGGGCTGCCATGTCTGATACTGCCGGCACCGAACCGATCCTCGAGATCACCAACCTGTCAATCTCGTTCTTTACCCGCCTGCGAGAGATCCCGGCGGTGATGGATTTTTCCTGCACTGTCCTGCCGGGCGAGGCGATGGGACTGGTTGGCGAGTCCGGGTGCGGAAAGTCGACCGGGGCGCTTGCCGTGATGCGCGATCTGGGCGTGAACGGCCACATCGTCGGCGGTTCGATACGCTTCAAGGGGCGAGACCTGACCAACATGGGGGATGCGGACCTGCGCAAGCTGCGCGGATCCGAGATCGCTATGATCTACCAGGAGCCGATGGCGAGCCTCAATCCGGCGATGAAGGTCGGCCAGCAGATGATGGAAGTGCCGATCATCCATCAGGACATGCCGAAGACCGAGGCGCGTGCACTTGCCCGTCAACTGGTCGCCGACGTGCGGCTGCCAGACCCCGACCGGATCCTCGACGCTTACCCGCACCAGCTTTCCGGCGGGCAGCAGCAGCGCATTGTCATCGCCATGGCGCTGATGTCGAAACCGGCGCTACTGATCCTCGACGAGCCGACGACTGCGCTCGATGTGACGGTCGAGGCCGGGATCGTCGAGCTGGTCCGCGAACTAGGTCAGAAATACGGCACATCGATGCTGTTCATCAGCCACAACCTTGGCTTGGTGCGCGAGGTTTGCGACAGGATAACCGTGATGTATTCCGGCGAGGCGGTGGAAACCGGTGCGATAAACGACGTGTTCAATCGGATGCGGCATCCCTATACGCAGGCGCTTTTCCGCGCGATCCCGCTGCCCGGGGCGAACAAGAACGACAGGCCGCTCCGCGCGATTCCGGGAAACTTTCCGCTGCCGCATGAACGACCCCCTGGCTGCAATTTTGGCCCGCGCTGCGATTACTTTGTCGAGGGTCGCTGCAACGCTACCGATATCGCCATGGCGCCGGTATCTGGAGACAGCCGGCATGACAGTCGTTGCCTGCGCTTCAACGAGATCGACTGGGCGGCGCCCCCGCCGATCGAAGCCAAGCATGATCGCGGCGAGATCGGTGAGGTCGTGCTGCGCATGGACGATGTACGCAAGTACTATCAGGTCGCGGCCTCGTCGCTTTTTTCCGGGGGGGATACCAAGGTCGTCAAGGCGAACGAGACCCTCAGCTTCGACGCGCGTGAGGGTGAGACCCTGGCCATCGTCGGCGAATCGGGGTGCGGCAAGTCGACCTTCGCGAAGGTTCTGATGGGGCTGGAAACCGCGACCAGCGGCAAGATAATGCTGTTCGACGAGAACGTGCAGTCGACGCCCATAGAACACCGAAACACAGACACCGTTTCGTCGTTGCAAATGGTGTTCCAGAACCCGTTCGACACACTCAACCCGTCGATGTCGGTCGGTCGGCAGATCATCCGCGCGCTGGAAATTTTCCGCGTCGGATCATCGGATTCAGAGCGCCGACAGCGCATGCTGGAGCTGCTGGATCTGGTCAAGTTGCCACGCGAGTTTGCCGACCGCATGCCGCGTCAATTGTCCGGTGGGCAAAAGCAGCGTGTCGGCATCGCGCGGGCCTTTGCGGGCAACGCGAAGGTCGTTGTCGCGGACGAGCCCGTCTCGGCGCTGGACGTGTCGGTGCAGGCCGCGGTCACCGAGTTGCTGATGGATATCCAGAGGAAGAACGGCACCACGCTTCTGTTCATTAGCCATGACCTGAGCATTGTTCGCTACCTGTCGGATCGGGTCATGGTCATGTACCTGGGTCATGTGGTCGAACTGGGAACGACTGACCAGGTGTTCAATCCACCCTATCACCCCTACACCGAGGCGCTGTTGTCGGCGGTCCCTGTCGCGGACACGCGCGTCGAGAAGGAACGTATCGTGCTGGAGGGCGACATTCCCTCGGCGATGAACCCGCCTCCAGGATGTCCTTTTCAGACGCGCTGCCGCTGGAAGAGCAAAGTCCCCGGCAACTTGTGCGAGATCGAGGTGCCGCCGATGCGCGACCTCGGCGATGGACATCAGGCGAAGTGTCATCTTTCCGACATGATCCTTGCGGACATGAAGCCGGTCTTCCGGATCGCGGCAGAATAGCGCCTTGGCCGGCGCGCTGCGTGGATTGCGGGGGTCAGACAGGGCAACCAGAATGTGCCCTTGCGCTGGGAACCGATGCACGGTTCTATGCCGTCGATTCAGGGGATGAAGCGATGCGTTATTCCGGTTTCCGGGTTTTCCTGGAGGGCTTGAGGGGCAACAGCGGCTGGGGTCCCGCCTGGCGCAAGCCCGACCCCCAGCCGGCCTATGATGTGATTGTAATCGGTGGCGGAGGGCATGGGCTCTCGACCGCGTATTACCTTGCCAGGAACCACGGGATCACCAACGTCGCGGTGCTCGAGAAGGGGTATCTGGGATCGGGGAATATCGGACGTAACACCACGATCGTGCGCGCCAACTATTTCCTGCCCGGCAATTCGGAGTTCTACAGCCACTCGCTGAAGCTATGGGAGGGGTTGGAGACGGAACTGAATTACAACGTCATGCATTCGCAGCGCGGGCTTATCAACCTGTTCCATTCCGATGGGCAGCGCGATGCCTTTGCCCGACGCGGAAACGCGATGCTGGCGCAGGGTGACGACGCCATACTTCTGGACCGCGATGGGGTGCGCGAGAAGCTGCCCTACCTTGATTTCGAACAGACCCGCTTTCCGATCTACGGCGGCCTCTATCACCCGCGCGGCGGGACGGCCCGCCATGATGCCGTCGCCTGGGGTTATGCACGCGGAGCGGACAGGCGCGGCGTTGATCTGATCGAGAACTGCGAGGTCACCGGAATTGCGATCGAGGACGGTCAAGTGATCGGTGTGCAGACGACTCGCGGCGCAATCCGTGCGAACAAGGTGGCGATGGTCGTTGCGGGTCGTTCCAGCCAGGTTGCCAGCATGGCGGGGATTCGCCTGCCGATCGAAAGCCACGTCCTGCAGGCTTTCGTTACCGAGGGGCTGAAGCCTTGCATAGATCATGTGGTCAGTTTCGGGATGGGGCACTTCTACATCAGCCAGTCCGACAAGGGCGGGCTGGTCTTTGGCGGCGATCTTGATTTCTATGCCTCCTACGCGGCACGTGGCAACTTGCCGATGGTCGAGCATGTGATGGAAGCCGGGATGACTCTGATGCCAATGATCGGCCGGGCGAAGGTGCTGCGAAGCTGGGGGGGCATAATGGACATGTCCCCGGACGGCTCGCCCATCATCGACAAAACCCCGATCGAGGGACTTTTCATCAACTGCGGCTGGAACTATGGCGGGTTCAAGGCGGTGCCCGCCTCTGGCTGGTGTCTTGCGCATCTGATGGCCACGGGCGAGCCGCATCCCGTGGCCCGCCGCTTTCGCCTGGATCGCTTCGCCACCGGTCATATCCTCGACGAAGAGGGTACCGGCAGCCAGCACAACTTGCATTGAGGCCGAATGCGTATCACCTGTCCCTGCTGTGGAAAACGAGACCGGCGCGAGTTTACCTACCTCGGCGCCGATGAGTATCTACGGCGCCCGTCGATTGATGCCCCACCTGAGGCTTGGGATAACTACCTTCACAATCGTGATAACCCGGCAGGGGATACCTTCGATCTCTGGTATCATGACCCTTGCGGCACGTGGATAAAGGTTGGTCGCAGCACCGTGACCCATGCCATCTTCTCTTGTGAACCCGTTGCGCGAAAAGCCACATGACCCAACCGCAGCGCATCCCCGGCAAGGGCTCGATCGATCGCACGCGCCCCGTCCGCTTCACCTTCGACGGCCGCGAGTACGAGGGGTACCACGGTGACACGGTCGCTTCGGCGTTATTGGCCAATGGCGTGCGGCTGATGGGGCGTTCGTTCAAGTACCACCGTCCCCGCGGGGTGATGACCGCGGGATCGGAAGAGCCCAATGCGCTGATCGAGGTGATGGAGAATGGTCAGCACACGCCCAATGTCCGCGCGACGATGCAGGAAATCTATCGCGGGCTCGCCACGCGCAGTCAGAACCGTTGGCCCTCCCTCTCGTTCGATGCACTGGCGGTGAACGACCGGTTGTCAGCGTTCCTCTCGGCCGGTTTCTACTACAAGACCTTCATGTGGCCGCGCGCCTGGTGGGAAAAACTCTACGAACCGGTGATCCGCCGCGCCGCAGGTCTGGGCGTTCTCTCCGGCAAGCATGACGTGGGCCGATATGAGAAGGCCTGGGCGCATTGCGACCTCCTAGTTGTCGGCTCGGGTCCCGCAGGCCTGATGGCCGCGCTGGTTGCCGCCCGTGCTGGTGCCGATGTGATTGTGGCCGAGGAAGACCGCCAGATGGGCGGTCGGCTCCTCTCCGACGCGCCCGAAGTTGACGGATTGCCGGGTGATGCTTGGGCGGCAGAGGTGTTGGGCGAGCTGGTAGAACTGCCCAACGCTCGCGTGATGCGCCGCATGACTGTCACGGGTGCCTACGATGACGGCAGCTACGGCGCCCTGGAGCGGGTTGGGTTGCACCTAGGTGAGCCAGGCAATCTGCCGCGCGAGTGTTTCTGGCGAATTGTCGCCAAGCGCGCCATCCTGGCTGCTGGCGCGCTGGAGCGCCCAATAGCGCATCCCGACAACGACCGACCGGGTGTCATGCTCGTATCGGCCTTGCGGGCGTATGTTCGTCGCTGGGGGATAGATCCGGGGCGGACTGTCATTTTCGGCAATAACGACGGCGCCCTCGACGCTGCACGCGCGCTGACCGCAGAAGGCGTTCGCATCCTCGCCTATGTTGACCCGCGACCCGGCATCGACCCTGTCGAGGAATTCCGCGTCTATCGCGGCGAAGTTGTCGGCACGACGGGTCGGCTCGGCCTCAAGACCGTGAAGTTCCGCCACAAGGGCGGTACAAGCGAACTCGCGGCAGAGACTTTGGCGCTATCCGGTGGATGGAACCCTACGCTGCATCTGGCCTGTCACATGAACGCACGTCCGAACTGGGACGACGCGATATCGGCCTTCGTGCCGCGCGATGGCATGGTGCCGAACCTGACCGTTGTCGGGGCGGCGTCTGGGCAGTTCTCGACCGCAAAATGCCTTGAGCAGGGCGCGGCTGCCGCACGCGCAGCGCTTGCTGAACTCGATCGAAAAGTGCCTGATATCCGTGTGCCGAAGGCGGGCGATGGTCGCTATGCGATTGCGCCTCTCTGGTCGGTTCAGGTACCCGGACACGCATGGCTCGATTTCGCCAATGATGTGACGACGAAAGACGTCGTGCTGGCCGCACAGGAAGGTTTCTCGGCGGTCGAGCACATGAAGCGCTACACGACCCAAGGCATGGCGCCGGATCAGGGCAAGTCGTCGAATGTTGCCGCGCTGGCGGTTTTGGCAGAGGCGACAGGTCAGGGTATCCCTGCCACCGGCACAACAACTTTTCGTCCGCCTTTCGTGCCGGTGTCCATTGCCGCATTGGGCGCAGGCGCGCGCGCCAAGGGATTCGCGCCGGAGCGACGCACGACGTCCGACGTAGTCGCGCGGCGCATGGGGGCGCCGATGATCGAGGCCGGGCTCTGGTTTCGGCCCAGCTACTTTCCGCGCGCGGGCGAAGCAACCTGGCGTGACGCCTGCGATCGTGAAGTGAAGATGGTACGCGAGTCAGTCGGGGTTTGCGATGTTTCGACCCTTGGCAAGATCGACGTTCAAGGTGCTGACGCGGAAAGGTTTCTGGATTTTGTATACACGAACACGATGTCAACGCTGAAGCCAGGACGGGTTCGTTACGGGCTGATGCTTCGTGAAGACGGGCATGTCATGGACGATGGCACTTGCGCGCGCCTCGCCGAGCAGCAATTCATGATCACCACCACAACCGCTGCCGCGGGGTTGGTCATGCGCCACCTCGATTTCGTGCATCAAGCTTTTTGCGCTGATTGGGATGTGAGGCTGATTTCGGTTACGGAACACTGGGCCCAGATTGCGATGGCTGGACCGAAAGCGCGCGAGTTGTTGAACACTGTCCTGGAAGATCCTGTGACCCCAGAGAGTTTGCCGTTCATCGCCTGCATGTCGACGCAAGTTCAGGGCGTGCCTGGGAGAGTGTTTCGTATCTCATTCTCGGGCGAGCAGGGATACGAGATCGCGGTACCCGCGCGCTATGGCACCGCACTTTTCGAGAGGCTGGTTGCGGAAGCGGAAGGGCTCGACGGCGGCGCCTACGGCATGGAAGCGCTGAACGTCTTGCGGATCGAGAAGGGCTTCATCACCCATGCCGAAATTCATGGCCGGGTGACCGCGTTCGACATCGGCATGGACCGTCTGGTATCAAGCAAGAAGGATTGTATCGGAAGAAGCGCGAGCCTTAGACCGGGGCTTATCGGGGAAGACCGCCAGCAGCTGATCGGCTTGATGCCAGTGGACGCGCAGGAGCCACTGACCGCTGGGGCGCATCTCTACGCGAAAGATGCATCTGCACGCGCCGCCGATGGGCAGGGTTACGTGACTTCGGTTGCTTACTCGCCAACGCTGGGCAGCTGGTTGGGTCTGGCGTTCCTGACCAACGGACGCGCCCGGCACGGGGAAACGATCCGACTCGACGACGGGTTGCGAGGGCGAAAAGTAATTTGCCGCGTGTGTGATCCTGTATTCCTTGACCCAGAGGGAGGACGAATGCGTGCCTGATCTCGCTGAAACTGACGCCTTCGCCGGACTGGATCTGCCGATCACCATGGGCGAGTGCCGGCTGGCGACCTGCGCTCCGCAGCTAATCACCTCCGTCGCGCCACGAAACGGCCGCGAAGCAGCGGTGGATGCGGTACTGAGAGATTTCGAACTTGGTTTCCCGACTCCTGGCAAGATGATCGTGTCCGGCTCTGCACGGATCATCTGGGCGGGTCGCGAAACCGCTTTCCTGATGGGGGTCGAGCCGCCCGCGGGATTGAGATTGGAAGCTGCACTGACCGTTCAGAGCGATGGCTGGGCCGGACTTCACCTGACGGGTTCCGGGGCGGAAGCGGTCCTGGCGCGGCTGATTCCACTGGATCTGCGGCTGTCGACGTTCGCAGTGCACGATGTGGCGCGCACATTGCTAAATCACATGCCTTGCCTGATCTTTCGGCCGGCCAAGACTGCCTTCGAGATCTACGTCTTCCGGTCAATGGCGGGCACCGCGGTGCATGAACTGACAGAGGCTATGCGCAGTGTGGCGGCGCGCCAGGCCGTCTGGCAGGAATGATCAGGTGATTATGTCCGGTGCCGTACGGCCGGTGCGGACGGCGAGATCGGTCAGCGATTCGGCTGCGGCCATCACGGGGGCGAGGGCCTCCTGCGGATCACACGAAAGACTGTTTTCGCTATAGCGCTCAAGGTAGATGCGCAATGTGGCGCCTTCGGTCCCGGTCCCTGAAAGTCGCAGGACCACCCGAGCATCGCCCGCAAACTTGATCTCGATGCCCTGGTGAGTGGCGACTGATGCGTCGATCGGATCGGTGTAGGAAAAATCTACCGCCTCGTCGATGCGTAGTGGCCCGGCTTCGGTGCCTGGCAGATCTGGAAGTCGTGCCTGCAGTTCGTGGGTCAGTGCCTGCGCGGTGGCAGTGTCCAGCCTCTCGTAATCATGACGGGAATAATAAGTTCTGCCGAACTCCGCCCAGTGATCCTGCAGGGTCTGGGCAACTGATTTACCGGTAACGGCAAGGATGTTGAGCCACATTAACACCGCCCAGAGCCCATCTTTCTCGCGCAAATGGTCCGAACCGGTGCCGAAGCTTTCCTCGCCGCACAAGGTGATCCGCCCAGCGTCAAGGAGATTTCCGAAGTACTTCCACCCGGTGGGGGTGGCGTAACACGGTAGATTGCGTGCGGCGGCAACCCGATCTACCGCTGTGCTGGTAGGCATCGACCGCGCGATGCCTTTCAGCCCGCTCCTGTACCCGGGAACCAGATGCGCGTTCGCGGCAAGAACCGCGAGGCTGTCAGAAGGGGTAACGTAGATGCCGCGTCCAAGGATCATGTTGCGGTCCCCATCGCCATCTGAAGCCGCGGCGAAATCGGGGGCACCGGTGCCAAATACTGCATCAAATAGGCCGCGCGCCCAAGTCGGGTTTGGGTCCGGATGACCGCCGCCAAAATCGGGAAGAGGGGTAGCGTTAACTACCGATCCGGCCGCAGCGCCGAGTTGGCGCTCCAGAATTTCGACGGCATAGGGGCCGGTAACAGCGTTCATTGCATCGAACCGGATCTGGAATCCGCTCTTGAAAAGATTTCTTATCATATTGAAATCAAATAACTGATTCATCAGTTCTGCATAGTCGGCAACCGGATCGGCGACTTCAATGACCGTCGTGCCCAACGTTTGTTTCCCGTTCCGCGCGAGATCTAGATCTTGGGTCTCGAGCGTGAGGTAGTAGTCGATGCCATGTGTTGCTTCAAAGATCTTCTTCGTGACACCCTCGGGTGCCGGGCCACCGTTGGCCATGTTCACCTTGACCCCGAAATCCCTATCTTCGCCGCCTGGATTGTGACTTGCGGAGAGGATGATTCCCCCATCGGCGCCCCGCTTGCGGATGAGGTTCGAGGCTGCGGGCGTCGAGAGCAGGCCGTTTTGCCCGACAATAACACGAGCTGCGCCGGAAGCCGAAGCCATACGAAGGATCACCTGCGCGGCCTGATCGCAGAAGAAACGCCCGTCACCACCCAGCACGAGGACCTTGCCGGAAATGCCGCCGAAACCCGCCCATACGGCTTGCACGAAGTTCTCGAGAAAAGGCGACTCCATGAAAGTCCGAGTTTTTGCCCTAAGTCCGGAAGTTCCCGGTTTCTGACCGGCAATCGGCCGAGAGGCGACACGGATCGGCGCTGTCATCAGCGCGTCACCTCGGTCAAGCGGCGCTTCACGTAATCCTGCACGTGCTTGATCATGGGCTTCATGTGCGTTTCTTCGTCACGGAAGAAGTGATCCGCGCCATCGATCTGCGTATGGGTTATAGTGATGCCCTTCTGCTCGTGCAGCTTGGACACAAGGCCAGTGACATCCTTTGGCGGTGCGATCCGGTCGGCGGTGCCGTTCAGGATCAGGCCCGACGCCGGACACGGCGCGAGGAAGCTGAAATCATACATGTTTGCCGGAGGCGCGACCGAGATGAAGCCGGTGATGTCCGGGCGCCGCATCAGAAGTTGCATGCCGATCCAGGCGCCGAAGCTGAAGCCCGCAACCCAGCAGTGCCGCGCGCTTTGGTTCATGGTCTGCAACCAATCCAGCGCGGCGGCGGCGTCGGAAAGCTCACCGATGCCTTGGTCGTATTCGCCTTGGCTGCGACCGACGCCCCGGAAGTTGAAGCGCAGTACGGAAAACCCAAGCGCATGGAACGCGTAGTGAAGGTTGTAGACGACCTTGTTGTTCATCGTTCCGCCAAACTGCGGATGTGGATGCAGGACGATGGCAATCGGGGCATCGCGGTTGGGTTGCGGGTGGTAGCGACCTTCCAGACGGCCGTCTGGGCCGGGAAAAATGACTTCAGGCATTCGGCAACCTTCTGCTCCGGTGCATCTTTTCCGGCGGCCAATCGGGCTTAGTTGACAAGACCGGTCAGCCAACCTAGAACGCTTCTAAACTGTTCCTGCCCGTGTTGGCGGATAGGTTGGGGCGGGTAGCAGATAAGCAGGGCTTGCGCGGGCGTCAATCACTTTGCGCAAATCCGTGCGATTGCAGCCGAGGTGGGCCGATGAAGCTGTCGACAAAAGGCCGGTATGCGATGGTCGCGATGATAGACCTAGTCCTAGAGGCCGACCCCACGATTTCGCAGCACGTGTCGCTGGCCGAGATCGCGAAAAGGCAGGATATTTCCTTGGCTTATCTGGAGCAGCTGTTCGTGAAGCTGCGGCGCGCTGAGCTCGTCGAATCGGTGCGTGGCCCGGGCGGCGGATATCGCCTGGCACGCCCGGCGGCAGACATACGCGTCGCCGAGGTGCTGCAAGCGGTAGAAGAAAGCTACAATGCACTCGAGAAAGGAACGGGGGCAACCGGTGCGCTGTCGGGATCGCGCGCTCAATCGATGAGCAACCGGCTTTGGGAGGGATTGAGCGCGCAGGTCTATGTTTTCCTGCATCAGACGAGCCTCGCGGATGTCGCTCTCAATCGCTTGAAGCCTTGTCCAGCGGTTCCAAGCCTTTTTCAGGTGGCGTGAGCATGGCGAAACGGCTCTACCTTGATTGGAACGCCAGCGCACCGCTGCGTTCGGAGGCAAAGGCGGCGATGTCCGCATCGATGGAATTGACTGGAAATGCCAGTTCGGTACATGCCGAAGGGCGCGCGGTGCGCGCGGCGATTGAAAAGGCGCGTGCCCAAGTTGCCTCCGCTCTGGGTGCGGACGGGGCGGAAATCGTCTTTACCTCCGGCGCGACCGAGGCCGCGGCCTTGGCCTGTGCCGGAAGCGACCTGCACTGCGCCGGTATCGAGCATGATGCGGTGGCTTCCTGGTGCAGCGTCGACCTGGAAGTGGGCGCAGAGGGCAGGGTGACGGTGCCGGAACCCGAGCGCGCCTGCCTGCAATTGGCGAATTCAGAAACCGGGATCGTGCAGGAACTGCCGGCGGGACTGGCCGTCAGCGACCTGACACAGGGCTTCGGCAAGCTGCCGGTGGCATTCAACTGGCTGGGTTGCCAGATGGGATTGGTATCGGCGCACAAACTGGGTGGGCCGGCCGGCGTAGGCGCTTTGGTCCTGCGGCAGGGGACCGATCTTTCCGCGCAGCTCAAGGGCGGTGGACAGGAAATGGGTCGGCGCGCGGGAACCGAAAACCTGATCGGGATCGCAGGTTTCGGCGCCGCGGCTGAAGCGGCGGCAAGCGATCTGGCGGCCGGTCGCTGGGAGGAGGTTGAAGCGATCAGGAATTGTCTGGAATCGGCACTGGAAGCTGATTGCCCAGATATTATCTCTATCGGGCAAGGTGCGCGTCGCCTGCCGAACACGCTTTGCCTTGTCACGCCCGGATGGAGGGGCGAGACGCAGGTGATGACGATGGATCTTTCCGGGTTCGCCGTCTCGGCGGGTTCGGCCTGTTCCTCGGGCAAGGTGACGGTCAGCCGGGTGCTGCAGGCCATGGGGTTTGACGATCTGGCGGCCGGTTCGGCACTCAGGGTCAGCATTGGCCCGGGGATCGTACGCGAGGACGTGTTGCGCTTTGCCGAGAGATTCACCGCAGCCTGGAAACGGGCGCGTGCACGGATGAAATAGGCGGGGCCACCTGCCGCAGAATGACAGGAAGATGAAGATGTCAGCTTTGGACAATACCCTTGAGGTCCGCGAGGGCGTCGACCGCGAGACGGTCGAAACCGTGCAATCCATGGCCGGCAAATACAAGCATGGCTGGGAAACCGAGATCGAGATGGAGTTCGCGCCGAAGGGCCTGAATGAGGATATCGTGCGGCTGATCTCGGAAAAGAACCGCGAGCCGGAATGGATGACCGAATGGCGCCTGGGCGCCTTTCGCCGCTGGTTGCAGATGGAAGAGCCCGACTGGGCCATGCTCGATATCCCGGCAATCGACTATCAGGAACAGTACTATTACGCCCGGCCGAAGAGCATGATCGAGAAGCCGAAGAGCTTGGACGAGGTTGATCCGAAGCTGTTGGCTACGTACAAGAAACTCGGCATACCCTTGAAAGAGCAGATGGTTCTTGCCGGTGTCGAGGGAGCCGAAGAGCAACAGGATCGCAGAGTCGCTGTCGATGCCGTCTTTGACTCGGTGAGCGTGGGCACGACATTCCAGGCGGAACTGGCGAAGTCCGGTGTCATCTTTTGCTCCATCTCCGAGGCGATCCGCGAGCATCCCGATCTCGTCAAGAAGTACCTCGGTTCGGTCGTTCCGGTCAGCGATAACTTCTTCGCCACGCTCAACTCGGCGGTCTTCACGGATGGGTCCTTCGTCTATGTTCCCCCCGGCGTTCGCTGCCCGATGGAACTGTCGACCTACTTCCGCATCAATGCCGAGAATACCGGACAGTTCGAGCGAACGCTAATCATCGCCGACAAGGGAAGCTATGTAAGCTATCTCGAAGGCTGTACCGCACCCAAACGTGACACAATTCAGCTGCACGCAGCTGTTGTCGAAATCGTCGTTCTCGAAGACGCCGAGGTGAAGTATTCGACCGTCCAGAACTGGTATCCCGGCGACGAGGATGGCAAGGGCGGTATCTACAACTTCGTCACCAAGCGCGCCGACTGCCGTGAAGACCGCGCCAAGGTCATGTGGACGCAGGTCGAGACTGGCTCCGCAATCACGTGGAAATATCCGTCCTGCATCCTACGCGGCGACGAAAGCTCGGGCGAGTTCTACTCGATCGCGATCACCAACAACTGGCAACAAGCCGATACCGGCACGAAGATGATCCATCTTGGAAAGAACACGCGTTCGCGCATCGTGTCCAAGGGAATATCGGCGGGGCATGCGCAGAACACCTATCGCGGGCTGGTCAGCATGCATCCTAAAGCCCTAAGTTCGCGCAACTATACCCAGTGCGACAGTCTGCTGATCGGGGATCAGTGCGGTGCGCACACTGTACCCTATATCGAGGTCAAGAATTCCTCGAGCCGGGTGGAGCACGAAGCGACGACGTCGAAGGTCGATGACGACCAACTTTTCTACTGCCGCCAGCGCGGCATGGACGAGGAAGAGGCTGTCGCGCTGGTGGTGAACGGCTTCTGCCGTGAGGTTCTGCAGGCGTTGCCGATGGAGTTTGCCATGGAGGCGCAAGCGCTGGTGGCGATCAGCCTGGAGGGATCGGTCGGCTGATGAACTGGAAATGGCTGCTCACCTCCGGTGAGCCTCGGCCGCGTTATGTGCTGCTGGTGGCGATCGGGGTCGTCCTGATGATGTCGCTTACCTACCCGATCTGGTACCCCGGCGGGCCTGGTATGGCGGCGTTCGCAGCGGTTTCGGCTATTGTCATCAGCCACGTCTCGGCCAAATTAATCATGCGCCAGTAGGGCGACAAAACGGGAAATAACATGCTGGAAATCAAGAATCTGCACGTCAAGCTTGAGGAAGAGGACAAGGTGATCCTCAAGGGCGTCGATCTGACGGTCGAGGCTGGCAAGGTACACGCGATCATGGGGCCGAATGGTTCGGGGAAATCGACGCTGGCCTACGTCCTGTCCGGTCGTGATGGCTATCAGGTCACCGAAGGGTCGGTCACGCTTGAAGGCGAGGAACTCCTAGAGATGGAGCCCGAGGAGCGCGCCGCCCTGGGCCTGTTTCTGGCCTTCCAGTATCCTGTCGAGATCCCGGGCGTTGGAAACATGACCTTCATGCGAACCTCCCTGAATTCCATTCGAAAGGCCCGCGGGCAGGAGGAAATGTCCTCCGCCGAGTTCCTGAAGGTCATGCGCGCCAAGGCGAAGGAGTTGAAGATCGACGCCGAAATGCTGAAGCGGCCGGTCAACGTCGGCTTTTCGGGAGGTGAGAAGAAGCGCAACGAAATCCTGCAGATGGCGATGCTCGAGCCAAAGATGTGCGTCCTGGACGAGACGGATTCCGGGCTTGACGTGGATGCGATGCGACTTGTCGCGGACGGCGTGAACGCACTGCGCGATGCGGGTCGCGGGTTTCTGGTCATCACGCATTATCAGCGATTGCTTGATCACATCAAACCCGATGTCGTGCATATCATGGCCGATGGCCGCATCGTAAAGACAGGCGGCCCGGAACTGGCCTTGGAAGTCGAGACGAACGGCTACACCGAAATCCTTGCCGAGGCAGGAGCGGCAGCATGACGGCGAAGGCAATTTTGGGTCACCGCGCTGCGCGTCGCGCGGCAAAGCTGGAGGCGACCGCGGTGCGACTTGAAGCGCTGCAGCTTCCAAACAGTGGTCAATGGCTGCGACGTGCGCGTGAAATGGCGCTCGCGCGGTTGAATCACATGGGCCTGCCGGATCGGCGTGACGAGTACTGGAAGTTCACCGACCCCAACACCCTGCTTCAGCCGGAGGTGCTGCCGGCGAAAATTCTGGACATCACCGACGCCGCGATGGACTTCGTCGCCTTCGATCGGTTGAAGATCGTGTTCGTGGACGGTGTCTTCGATGCCGACGCTTCGGACGATCTGTCGAGTGAGGGGCTGGAAATCGTGCGGCTGGCCGAGGCCGGCGCAAGCGACATCCATTGGGCACGGGAATTCTATGGAACGCTGGAGGCCGAGGGGCAGAAACCCGTCGACCGTCCGCTTGCTGCTCTGAACACGGTATTGGCGACCGATGGTGTTGTGATCCGTGTGACCGGCAAGGTTTCGCGCCCTGTTTCACTGATCTACCTGCGTCGGGAAACGGACGCTGAAATGATCCTGCATCACCTCGTACGGGTTGAAGAAGGTGCGGAACTGACACTTCTCGAGAACGGCCCAGGTGCGGCGCGGCTCAACACGGTGACCGAAGCCTGGGTTGCCGACAGCGCGGCACTGCACCATGTCCGCACCCAGGGTCGCGACCACGAGCGTCGTGCCGCCACTCACTTCTTCGCGCAACTGGGTGCTCAGAGCGTATTTAAGTCCTTCACGCTGACGGCGAACGGCGCATTGTCGCGCAACGAGTCCATCGTATGGCTGAACGGCAATGGCGGCTCGGCGCATGTTGCAGGCGCTGCCATGGGAGATGGAAAGTTCCACCATGACGACACGGTTTTCGTGACGCACGCCGCGCCGGATTGCGAAAGCCGACAGGTGTTCAAGAAGGTACTGCGCAACGGCGCGGTCGGTGTCTTTCAGGGCAAGATACTTGTCCGCCGAGCGGCGCAACTGACCGACGGATACCAGATCAGCCAGGCGCTGCTGCTGGATGAGACGAGCCAGTTTCTGGCCAAACCTGAACTCGAGATCTACGCCGACGACGTCAAGTGTTCGCACGGCTCGACATCAGGTGAGATCGACGCGGACCAGTTGTTCTATCTGCGCGCACGTGGGGTCCCCGAGGAAGCCGCCCAGGGCTTGCTGGTCTTGGCGTTTCTAGCCGAAGCGGTGGAGGAGATCGCGCATGAAGATCTGGCCGAAGAAATCCGCCGGAAGCTGGACGGATGGGTCAGTCGTCACAACTAGGGCTGGGCGATGTCGTTGAGCACTGACATCCTGCGCAGTTATCGCGCGCCGCGGCTGGTGGTTCGCGAGCAACTCGCCGCTGGCAGGCGCGAAGATCGGGTGTTGGTCTACCTCATGCTGGCGTGTGTCTTGATCTTCTTTGCACAGTGGCCCGGGGTGACGCGGGCGGCGCAAATCGACCCTTCGGTACCGCTCCAGGCGCGAATTGGCGGCGCGCTGATGGGGGTGCTGTTCGTGCTGCCTTTGCTTTCCTATGCGTTGGCTCTCTTTATCTGGTTGGCATTGCGCCTGGTTGTTCCCGTGTCGGCCTATGGCGTTCGCCTGGCGCTTTTCTGGGCCGTTCTCGCGATCACACCCCTGATGTTGGTTCAGGCCGCACTTTCCAGTGCTCTGGGAGCCTCCGGCGGCGGGATGCAACTCTTCGGGTTTGTCGTGCTCGCAGGCTTCTTGTTCATCCTTTTCGGTGGGCTCAGAGCCGCGCTTGAAGCTGGCAGCGCCGCGGCGTAGGGAGGCGACATGTCCGAAGCCTATAATCTAGCGTCCCTTGCGCGCCTGTCGCTTGCCGAGCCTGAGAAGGGCGCCGCCGCGGTGATCGAAATTGATCCCCCGCTGAGCGCGCGCTGGATGTTGCTGGCGCTGGTTGTCGCCATTGGCACCCTCATGGCCTACCTGCTCCCGCTTCTGAGCGGCGCGGACGAAGCATTGCCCACACCGATAAGTGCGGCGATGCTGCAAGGTGTACTGAATCTTGCCGCGGTGGGCCTGATTGCGGGGGTGGGACGAATGTTCGGCGGCAGGGGCACGTTCGAGGATGCGTTGCTACTGGTCGGCTGGTTGCAAGTGATCATGCTGGGCCTGCAGGCGTTGCAGCTCGTCGCGCTGCTGATCCTGCCGCCTTTCGCCAGCATCGTGATGTTCGCTTCCATCGTGCTGTTTTTCTGGATGCTTGTCGGTTTCATCCGGACCTTGCACGGATTCCAATCCCGACTGGGTGTCTTGATGGCGACATTGGGGACGCTGTTTCTCGCCGCATTCGTATTCTCGATCGTGCTGCTGACACTGGGATTCGAGCTGCCGGGGATGGGTGATGTTTGACGTCGAGGCAGTACGCCGTGACTTTCCGATCCTGTCGCGCAAGGTCAACGGTCGACCACTTGTCTACCTGGACAATGGTGCCTCTGCACAGAAACCGCAGGTCGTCATCGACGCGGTAACGCGCGCATATTCACAGGAATACGCAAACGTGCACCGAGGCTTGCACTTTCTGTCGAACCTCGCGACCGAGAAGTACGAGGGCGTGCGCGGTATTCTGCGCCGCTTCCTGAATTCCGCGCATGAAGACGAAGTCATCTTCACCTCGGGCACGACCGAGGGCATCAACCTCGTGTCCTACGGTTGGGCCGCGCCCCGCATGCAGGCGGGTGACGAAATCGTTCTGACGGTGATGGAACATCATGCCAACATCGTGCCGTGGCATTTCTTGCGTGAGCGCCAGGGTGTGAAGCTTGTCTGGGTCGAAATCGAGCCTGACGGCTCGCTCGATCCGCAGAAGGTGCTGGATGCGATCACGCCGCGCACGAAGCTGCTGGCAATCACGCATATGTCGAACATGCTGGGAACGGTGGTCGACCTACGTACCATCGTCGAAGGGGCGCAAGTGCGCGGCGTTCCGGTGTTAGCGGACGGCAGCCAGGCGGCCGTTCACATGCCCGTCGACATGCAGGCCTTGGGTGTCGATTTCTACGCGATCACCGGACACAAGCTATATGGCCCCTCCGGCTCGGGCGCGATCTACATTCGACGTGATCGTCAGGCCGAGATGCGTCCCTTCATGGGGGGCGGAGACATGATCCGCGAAGTGACGCGCGATACGGTCACTTGGAACGATCCGCCGCACAAGTTCGAGGCTGGTACACCCGGCATCGTTCAGCAGATCGGTCTGGGTGTCGCGCTCGAATACATGATGGCGCTGGGTATGGAGGCGATCGCCGCGCATGAACGGGACCTGACGACCTATGCGCGCGATCGGTTGAAGGGATTGAACTGGTTGCAGGTCCAGGGGGATTCGCCCGGCAAGGGAGCGATCTTCAGCTTCACTATGGACAATGGCGCGCATGCTCATGATATTTCGACGATCCTTGACAAGAAGGGTGTCGCGGTTCGGGCCGGTCAGCACTGTGTCGGACCGCTGATGGACCATCTAGGCATCAACGCCAGCTGTCGTGCATCCTTCGGGATGTACAACACGCGGGGGGAGGTTGATGCTTTGGTGGAGGCTTTGGAGTTTTGCCATGAACTCTTTGCGTGAGGGGCGATTGGCTGTTGCAGAGGCGGCTTGCGAAAGCTATTAGCGTGCTGCGGCACCCGTAGCTCAGCTGGATAGAGCGCTGCCCTCCGAAGGCAGAGGTCAGAGGTTCGAATCCTCTCGGGTGCGCCAGATCTATAAATGAATACAAGGATTTAGCCCGCCCGTGCGGGGTTTTTGCGTGTTGGGGAATGGGTCGGGAGTGGGCGCCGAAGGGGAATTCGGCGGCCGGCAGCGGTGGGTTTTCGTGCGCGGGATGGTGGCCTTCGGGCGGTGCCGGGAGAGCGCTGGCAGGGTGCTGGAA
>NZ_JADDJF010000039.1 GCF_017811755.1 Pararhodobacter sp. SW119
TGCAGCCAATGGCCGTGACCATCGATGACCCGCACGCGGTGCGGACCGGCATCGCTCCACGACCAGAACGCGACACTGCGCATGTCTTTCGTCGCGCCGGGAGCGAAATTCGGCGCGCGTTTCGTGAATTGAGTTCCCTATTATCCACGAGAAAAAGCAGAAGACGCTTCAGACTTGTGTGCGGCGCTTTGCGGGATTCTGGACATTCGCCGCAGGTGCCCAGGTTCTTTTCGCGGTCGCAGATCCACCGACGTGAAGGGCGGTAAGCCGACCGATGCAGGTGCGGCATTGCTCCCGCAGAAGTTCACTATACCGGCCGTTCACACGATTTACCGCACCGAGCCCGACATGCTTGCCCACTTGGAAGGGGCGGTCGGTCGTCTTGAGGATAGGAATCGCAGGCTTCTCCGATCAAGCGAATTTCGCGCGCACGTTTGGCCGCGCCGTCGGAACGCCCCCGAGCAGCTTCCGCGCAGATTTCCGAGATATTGAAGGCGCGAATGCGCTCAAGAGATCAACCGGACAGCCGATCCAGGCAACATGATCAGCTATCGAAAACTGAGCAACAGCAATTGTCCGGGAAGCGAGTTTTCTCACCCGGCAGCGAACCATCTGGCCGAGGAAGTGACAGCTTGCATATTGTTCGATGTCGATCTATATAGACCGACATCGAACAATAAGGAGCCAACATGTCACTCTCACGTCGGAAGATGCTCGCGCTGGTTGGTGGTGGCGCGATCCTGGCCGCAGGCGGCACCCTCGGTCATACCGTGACGCGGCAGCCAAGGACGGCCAGTCTCCCCTGGAAGCAGGCCGGTGGATACGATGATCCACGCAAGCGAGCCCTTTCGTGGGCGCTGCTCGCACCCAATCCGCATAACCGGCAGCCATGGATGGCAGACTTGTCAGACGCGGGCATCGTTGCACTTCATGTCGATCGCAACAGGCTGCTTCCACACACCGACCCCTACAACCGGCAAATCACCATTGGCCTTGGCTGTTTTCTCGAGTTGCTGCGGATGGCAGCAGCCGAGGATGGCCAGCGCGTCGACATCACCCTTTTCCCACAGGGCAGTGACCCAGCAATGCTGGATCAACGGCCGGTGGCGCGCATTGTCTTTACGGAGGATGTCGGCGTTGTACGTGACCCATTGTTCGCCCAGGTCCTTGGTCGACGCTCGAACAAGGAACCGTTCGACACGACCCGTGCGGTCGATGTGGCAGCGATACCGCGGATCGCCGCTGCGGCGACCAATGGGACGCGTTTCGGTGGCACGGTGGATGCGTCCGAGGTTGCGGCCTGGCGGGCGCTGACGCGCGAAGCCCTTCGAATCGAAGTTGAAACACCCCACACTTTCCAGGAAAGCGTCGATCTGTTCCGGATCGGGCGGTATGAAGTCGATGCGAACCCAGACGGCATAGACTTTACCGGACCAATGTTCGAAACACTGCGCCTGACCGGTCTGTTCACCCGCGCCGCGGCCATGGACCCGGATTCAATGGCCCACCGTTCGGGGCTGGATGCAGTCTTTGCCAACACGGACACCGCAATGGGGCACCTCTGGCTGGTGACAGAAAGGAATACCAGGATCGATCAGATCGCGACCGGTTCCGACTGGTTGCGCGTGAACCTCGCCGCGACCGCAGAAGGGCTCGGGTTTCAACCGCTCAGCCAAGCCTTGCAGGAATTTCCTGAAATGGCCCAGCCCTATGCGGAGGTCCATGAACGGCTTGCACCCGAAGGCGGAACCGTTCAGATGCTGGCGCGGATAGGTTACGGCCCTCAGGTTGCGCCCAGCCCGCGCTGGCCGCTGGAAACAAGGATCGTGGATGTCTGAAAGCGCCCTACCCGTCTATTTCCGCCTTTTCAACGAGATCGGGATCATCGAGCAGCTGTCGCGCGCCCTGTTCGAAGCCCGGCTACCGCCGGGTTTCGTTCTGCCGCAGTTCTCTGTTCTGAACCACCTCGTGCGGGTCAAAGACGGGCAGACGCCCATGGCCCTGGCGCGCGCGTTCCAGGTGCCCAAGACCTCGATGGCGCATTCCCTCTCGGTGCTGGAAAGCGCGGCCTTGATTGAGTTCCGCCCGAACCCGAAAGATGGCCGCTCCAAACTGGTCTACATCACCGAAGCGGGCCGCACATTCAGGCAATCGGCCATCGACGCGCTCGAACCCGATATCGCGCGCATTGCCGCAACCATCCCGCCCGAACGCGCCGCCGAGTTGCTTCCCGGTCTGGAAGCTCTGCGCAAGTTCCTCGATACCGACCGCGACAACTGACGCATCCGTCCGATGTTCGATGCTCGCGCTGACTGTCGGACTACAAGGGATGCGCATGCAAATGCAGAACAATCAAAAGGATGCAAACACCATTGCGCCACCAAACGAACTTGATCGCCGAGAAGGGCGCCGACCTGTCAAAAGTTATGTGGTATTTGCCCAAGGATCAGTTCGCGCAGATAATCCGCGTCATCGCTCTTGGCGATTACCCCCGGAAGGTCGACCACCGTCTCGGTCATCGTGCTCTCCTTCGTTGTCGTCGGTCTTTGAACAACCTCAGACCACGAAGAAGCATAGTGGCCGCCAGCCCCGGCCGCGCGCTGCGCTACGCCATAGGCTTCGCGCGCGGCCTGCTCCTACACCACCCCGCGGGGCACTGCTGTCAAAGCGCCTACGCGTGCGCACACGCCGCAAGTCCGACACGAGGGCGGAGAGCTGTCGATCGCTGCGGGGGGAGGGAATATTCGCTCCGTGCTTCAATAATTTTCGTCCAGGTTGGCGCGATCGTTCAAGACCGCTGTTCATCCACACGTTATCTCCCGTTCAAACCACGAACGGGAGTCACTCATGTCCTTCAATCTAAATGGTCAAAGCCACGACATCCCACCCGATTGGGCCGATGAGCCACTGCTGTTTCTGTTGCGCGAACATTTCGCGTTGACGGGTGCGAAGTTCGGCTGCGGGGTCGGCATTTGCGGGGCCTGCACGATCATTATCGACGGATTGCCCGCGCGCGCCTGCATCACCCGGGCCGGCGACGTGGACGGGCTGAGCGTCCGCACGATCGAAGGGCTGGCCGAGAGGGATGCTTTGCATCCAGTTCAGCAAGCTTGGCTGGACTTCGGTGTGCCGCAATGTGGCTATTGCCAGGCCGGGCAGATCATGGCGGCGGTCGCGCTGCTGGTACAGGTGCCCGATCTTTCGGATGACGATATCGATGTGGCGATGGACGGGAATCTTTGCAGGTGTGGCACCTATCCGCGTATTCGCGCCGCGATCATGTCTGCGGCGGAGCGTGTCTGATGCGCCGGCGTACGTTTCTCGCGGCTGCCGCAGGTGGGCTGGTTGCGCTGATTGGCGCGGGGGTCGGTGTCTGGAGCCAGGTCCCAGTCATTCCCAAACGTCCCAATCCAGACGCTGAAACGGCGCTTGGCTGGATCGCACACAGGGATGAGCGTTTTACCCTGTCCCTGCCGCGCGCCGAGATGGGGCAGAACATCGCGACCGCGTTGAAGCAGATCGCTTGCACCGAACTTGGTGCCGAATGGAACACGGTCGATGTGGTGCTGCACGCAACCGACATGCCGCGTGTCAAGGCGACGGTGGGCAGTGAATCGGTGATGCTGTTCGCCGAACCCTTGGCACAGGCATGCGCCGCCTTGCGCGATGCCTTGGCGGCTGGACAGGTTGCGGGTCAGGTCCGCGTCACGCCCCGGCCTATGGCCGCGTTGCGCGCGCTGCGCGCCGGTGGCCTGATCGGTGCCAGCCCCGAAATCACCCAAGGCCGCGGGATCGTGACTGGCGCGCCACTTTATGCTGCCGATATGCGCCTGCCCGGAATGCTGTTTGGCCGCGTGCTGCGGGCCCCCGCCTCGGTCGAAGTACCGTCTGGCCCCTTACGCTGGAACCTTGACGCTGCGCGCGCGATCCCGGGTTTTGTCGCGGTAATCGAGGATTGCGGCCCGCCCATCGGGCAGGCGCAGGGGCTTGGCGTTGTCGCGGCCCGTCCCGGCGCACTGGATGCCATCGCGGAGGCTTTGGGGGTGCACTGGTCCATCGCAGGCCCACATCCGCGGTCTGACATCGCGCGGGTTATCGACGTTGATGCCCGTCTGTCCACAGGGACACTGCCACATGCGGTTTTGGATGGCGCGCCGGACGATGGGCCCTGGGATGTCGACCTGCGCGTCGATGTTCCCATGGCGGCCCACGGACCGATCGAGCCGCGCGCGGCCTTAGCATCATGGCAGGACAGCGCGCTGCGGGTCTGGGCCGGAGCCCAGGATGCCTTCTATGTCCGTGATTTTCTCGCCGATGCCTTCGGACTGTCGGGCGAGGCGGTCTCCGTGCAATCCTGCCGGATCGGCGGGGCATTCGGCGGCAAGACGATTTGCACGGTAGAGGCCGAGGCGGCGGCGCTGACGCTGGCCACCGGAAGCCCCGTCAAGGTGCAGTGGACGCGGGCGCAGGAATACGCGTTGGGGTTCCATCGCCCGCCATCCTCGCACCGGATCAGGGCGCGCGTGGCGCAAGGCCGGATCACCGATTGGGATCACGCCCAGATGAGCTCGCACATCTTGTTCACCGCCGCGGTCGTGCCGTCGTGGATGCAGCGCGGGACAGACATTTTTGCTGGCGACGGTGGCGTGGCGCGGGGCATGGTCGCCCCCTACGTCCTCGGCCGCGCCCGCGCGGCCTATGACATGGTGCGGTTGCCCGTGCATGCCGGCCCATGGCGCGGGCTGGGTGCCGGGCCAAACGCACTGGCCATCGAAAGCGCCATCGATGAGGCCGCGCGGGTGGCCGGCGTCGATCCGCTTGCGTTTCGTCTTGCGCATGTTGCCGACCCGCTTCTGACGGCGGTTCTTGAGCGGGTGGGTGAGATCGCAGCCTGGGGCCGTCCGCTTGCGTCGGTCGAGGGTCTGCGTCTGGGGCGCGGTGTCGGCTGCGGCACCTACAAGGTCACCAGCCATGCGGCGGCGGTGGCCGATGTTTCCGTCGACAGCCGAGGGCGGGTGCGGGTCACCCGGCTGTGGTGTGTCCATGACTGTGGGCTCGTCATCAACCCCGATCAGGTTCGCGCGCAATGCGAAGGCAATCTGATCTGGAGCCTTGGCATGGTGCTGACCGACGATCTGCCCACCGCAGCCGGGCATGTCACAGCCCAGAGCTTTGCGGATGCCCCGATCCCGCGCATGACTGATGTACCGGCCATTATCGTTGATCTGATCCAGAGTGACCGCCCGCCGCAAGGTGCGGGAGAAACCGCCATAGTCGCCGGCCCTGGTGCCATAGCCAATGCGATCCGAGCGGCGACGGGACAGCGCCTGGTGCGCTTTCCGGTTCGGACCGAGGATCTGGCGACATGAGAAGGCAGAGTTCTGGCCACCCACACCTGTTTGGACGCGAGTGGCTGCGAGCGCCGCTGCGTGTCGGAGCCGTCGTCCCTTCAAGCGCGAGGCTTGCAGATGCCATAACGCAAGGGCTGACGGCTACCTGTGGACCTGTGGTCGAACTTGGTCCCGGCACAGGAGTATTCACGGCTGCACTGCTGCGACGCGGGGTTTCCCCGGCGCACGTCGCTGTCATAGAGGCGAGCGAAAACTTTGCCGCCGCCATGGCGCGGCGCTTTCCACAGGTGGCGGTGATCCATGCGGATGCCGCGCGCGTCCGATACCTCTCGCCCTTTGGTCCCGGCGGTGTCGGCTTGGTCATCTGCGGTCTGCCGCTGCTGTCAATGCAGCCGACCAAGGTGCTACGAATCTTGGCGGGGTGCATGACGGTTCTCAAACCAGATGGCGAACTTCGCCTGTTCACCTACGGGCAGCGGTGCCCGATTCCGTCCGCGATGCTTGCCCGTCTCGGTTTGGTGACGCAGCGCCGAACCTTCGTTCCTTTGAACATTCCACCCGCTTCGGTCTATGCTGTTTTCCGAAAGGAGCAGAGCGCATGACGAGAACAGTCGATGGAACCGATTTTGCCTCGGCTGCGATGATGCGCCTGGTCGCGGCGGGGCTGTCACGGCAGGGTATCTCTATCCCGGTGCCGACGTCCTCGACCGCGCATGTTTCACTCATGGCCAAGCGTGATGTGCTCGGCGAGGTCCTTGCAAGCCATGGCCCACTGGCCATCCTGTCCATTGCAGACGCCGCGCGGTCGATGGCACCAGAGCCTGTCGTGCAGGCCCTCACCTGTTCAAAGGACATGCCTGACCTCATGGACCGGTGGCACCGGCTGGAACGCTTCAGCCATGGGCGACATACGATTGCGGCAGAGCAGCTTGGCGCGGACTGCTTTCGCCTGACCCATCAAGCGCGAGACGATGGCCCGCCGCCAATTCTGGCGGAAACCCTGTTGGTGCTCGGACTTCTCACGGTCCTGGCCGAAATGATAGGAACGACGGATGTGACGCTGGCCAATGCGACAGGCGAGGTCTGGCGCAGCCTTGGCAATTGGCAGAGCCCAAATATGACGCAAAGGATCGGCAGCGTCATCCTGACGACAGCGGGCAAGCGCAAGACCGCAGTTGGTTCCGATGCAAGTCTGGACCCTGACCCGGTTTCATGCCTGCGAAACCGCTTGGTCGCTGACCCGGTGCGCCGCTGGACGGTTGCCAGTCTCGCCGCCGAAACTGGTGCCTCGCCCCGTACATTGCAGCGTCGTCTGACCGAGAGGTCGGTCTCTTTCTCCCGGCTTGTAACAGAGGCAAGGGTCGAGGTTGCGGCAACTCATCTGTGTAATGCAAACGGTCCTGCGCTGGCAGAGATTGGCTTCATCGCGGGATTTGCAGATCAGGCTCATTTTGCACGTACGTTCAGCCGCGCTGTCGGTAGGACACCCAGTGGCTACCGTGCGGACTTCGGCCAGTAGCTGATAGTAAACCGGCTCACCTGCCTGCCCTGACCGCCAAGCCAAGTTTGCAGAATGGGTGGTCGCCGTTGCGGACACTCAGGCTTTGCTGACTGAACGACCGCTCTGGGCCGACCTTACGCGCAACCAGTTCCCAGAACCCATACTTGCGGCGGTGTTTCTGCTTGAGCGCTTCAACGAATTGCGCATGCACGGGGAAGCTGCCGTAGTCGTCGATGACGTTATCGCATGACGGGCATTCGGCGAGATGGCGGGCGGCGTAGCGGTGTCGCTTGGATTTCGCGCCATCCAGGGTGTCCTGAACCAATGACCAGCTCGGCGAGCCTTTCCGCGCTCATCTTTTCGAGATTTGCCTTTTTCAAGGTCTTCTTGGACATCATGGAAGCTAATGGTCGACATTGCCCAACATCGTCAGTAGCAGCAACTATGTCCTGCCGATCGGGGAACGCTTCGGCCATGGATTGTGTTCAACGACCCAGATGCGACCAAGTTTTCATTTGGGGAGTTCTGCCGCCAGGTCAGACGCCGCGCCACCTTGGTTCTCGCTTTTCCTTGAAGGCCAGCGGCCCCTCGCGGGCGTCACTCGAAATGCCGACCTTGGCCCAGAGCGCATCGTTGAGTTCCCAGAGGTCGTGCTCGGCCGAGGCTGCGCGAGAAAGAGCGAGCGAGGCGGCTACGCCGAGCGGCGCGTTGCGGGCAATGCGAGCCGCAAGCGCGACGGCCGCGTCGAGCACCTCCGATTTCGGGACGACCCGGTTGACGAGGCCGAGACCGAGGGCCTCTTCCGCGGGAAGGCGGTCGCCGGTCAGGGCAAGCTCCAACGCGCGTGTGGCCGGTATCCGGCGGGCGAGGCGGAACGGGCCGCCGGCACAGGCGAAGAGCCCGACGCCAACCTCCGGCAGCCCGAAGGCGGCCGTGTCGCTGGCGATGATCAGGTCGCAAGCGAGCGCAAGCTCGCAACCGCCAGCCAACGCAGGGCCGTTCACGGCGGCAATCACTGGCTTCGTCCGCGGAGCGTTCACGAACCCTGCGAAGTGGCCGTCGCCGAAAAGGATCGCCTCGCCGTCACCGTCGAGGAACGCCTTCAGGTCCATGCCGGCGCAGAACACGTCGCCGGCGCCGGTCAATATGCCGACCCGTGCATTCTCGTCGGCTTCGAATCGCGAAAGGTTACTCCGCAGAGCGCCCGTCATTTCGGCATCGACCGAGTTGCGCTGCGCCGGGCGGTTCAGCGTCAGGATCGCGGCTGGCCCGCGGATATCGTAAAGAACGGAATCGCTCACGGTGAAGCTCCTTCTGCTGAAGAATTGCACCATTCGGTGCACCCTTGGACGAACGCACCGCCAAGGCCCTCGACCGCCATCCGGACCCGTTCGACCAACGCGCCATGCGGCGCACGCAAATCAAGTACAGCGCGCAGAGATTGGTGTGCCCCGCGGGAGACCGGTAGCGGCCTGAAATCTTGCTCAAAGATGCGCCGGGTCACGCCAAGATCCGAGCACAGCCCGAAAACGTACTCGCCCGGGGCGGTGACGGCGGGTACCCCGCAGCCGTCCGCCGCCGAGACACCGGCCATCGCGCCACAGCCGAGGCAGTTCCGGAGCATGCTCGGATGGGCGATGCAGAGCATCATGTGGCTGCGTCGTCGTGAAGGAATTCGATGAGGGCCGCGGAGTTCATCGCCGGATGTCAGCGCCCGGAGAAGGCGGGCGCGCGTTTTTCCAGCAACGAATCGACCGCCTCCGCATGGTCCTCGGTCTGATGGCATGCGCCTTGGTAGGCGGCGGCAAGCTCCAGCACGATATCGAGCCGGGTATTCAGTCCCTCGCGAAGCAGACGCTTGGCCATCCGAAGCTGGCGCGGCGGGTTGACCGCGATGCGCGCGGCAAGCACGCGGGCCTCAGGAAGGAGGTCGTCGGGCTCCACCACCGTGGATACGAGGCCCCAGGCAAGCGCGGTCTCCGCGTCCACCGGCTCGCCGGTGAAGGTCATCTCCGCGGCGCGGCTGAGGCCGATTTGGCGAGGCAGCAGCCAGGCGCCACCATCGCCGGAGATCAGCCCTACCCGCACGAAATTCTCGGCGAAGGTAGCGCGGGTCGAGGCGATGCGGATGTCGCACAGGCAGGTCGTGTCGCAGCCCGCGCCATAGGCCGGCCCGTTGACGGCAGCGATCAGCGGAACCTCGCATTCCCACATCGCCTTGGCGAGCTGCTGGATGCCGTTGCGATAGCCGTCCTTTGCGTCGATCGCGTCGCCGCCGAAGATCGAGGACTTCTCCTTCATGTGCTTGAGATTGCCGCCTGAGGAAAAGGCCTTGCCCGCCCCGGTGACGATGGCGCAGCGCACCGAGGGATCGCGGCCGATCCGGTGCATTGCCGCAACGATGGCGCTGCACAGGTCCATGTCGGTCAGCGCGTTGCGCGTGTCGGGCATGTTGAAGGTCAGGGTGACGACATGGCCGTCCTGATCGTAGAGTAATTTCTCGGTCAAGGGTTCGGGCTCCTTCATGTCGCGGCGGCGAGAAGCTCGCGCTTCAACACTTTGCCGCTTGGATTGGTCGGCAGCGCATCCATGAAGTGGTAGCGCTTCGGCCGCTTGTAAGGCGCGAGGTCTTCGCTCGCCTTGCAGAACGCGTCGAGATCGGCAGCCGTGAGTGCCGCGTCGGAGGCGACGATATAGGCCGCGACGATCTGGCCCCATTTCTCGTCGGGCAGGCCGAGGACCGCCGCCTCCTGGACGCCGGGGCACCGATACAGAATCTCCTCGATCTCGCGCGGGTAGATGTTCTCGCCGCCCGACACGATCATGTCGTCGGCGCGGCCGTGAAAGGTATAGAAACCTTCCTCGTCTTTCGAGAACAGGTCACCGGTATAGATCCAGCCCGCCTTCAGCTTTTTCGATGTCTCGAAGGGGTTGTTCCAGTAGCCGGTCATCGCCTGGGGGCCGCGCACGATAAGCTGGCCGACTTGGCCCGGTGGCAGGGTCGCAGACGGGGCAGCGCCCGGCGCGGGGTCGATCACCCGGCATTCAGAGATCAGCGTTGGTTGACCGCAGGAGCCAAGCTTGCGCAGGGCGTCCTCGGGGTGGAGGACCAGGGTCAGTGAGGCCTCGGTCATGCCGTAACCGTTGAAGATGTTCGGGCAGAACTCCTCAATCACCCGCTGCATCACCGCCGAGGCGATGGCGGCCCCACCGGTCGTGATCAGCCGCAACGAACTCGTGTCGATTTCGCTAAAGCGGGGATGGAACAGCATTTCCTGGATCTGCGTCGGAACCGCGAAGAGCGTGGTGATGCGCTCGGAGGCAATCATGTCGAGCGTCTTCTCCGCTTCGTAGCGGCCGAGCACGACATTGGTGCCGCCGACCATCAGATGCGGAAGGAAGTAGGCCTGCATGCCGCCCACATGGTAGAGCGGCGCGATGTGCAGCGCGATATCGGTGTGCTTGAGCCCGTATTCCATCACGCAGTTCATCGCGATGGCGACGTCGTTGGCATGAGTGTGGATCACACCCTTGGGTCGGCCGGTAGTGCCGGAGGTATAGACAAGCGCCGAGATGTCGGTGCCGGCGGGGATCGGGCGGGGCTCGTCGCGGTCGAGTGTCCCCTCCGCCAAGGTCTCGAAGTGGTGATGGCCTTCGGGCACGTTCGCGGGATCGTAGGCACAGCTGATGAGATCGTGCACCGAGCGGGTCTGCGCGGCAATCTTGAGCGCGTTCTCGGTCAGATGGCGACCGTAGACCAGCACCCTCGCGCCGCTGTCCTTGATGATGAAGGCGGCCTCGCCGGGACTGAGGCGGAAGTTCAGCGGCACAGCGACAGCACCGAGGATCTGGCAGCCGAAATAGGTTGTCACCGAATTCTCGGAAGTCGAGATGTAAAAGGCGACCCGGTCGCCGGGGCGGACGCCGAGGTCGGATAGCGCTTGCGCGAATCGGCGCACGCGGGCGTGCCAGTCGGCGAAGGTCCACCGGCGGTCCTCATAGACCAGCGCTGTGTGGTTTGGGAAGCGTTCGACCGAGGCTTCGAGAATGCGCGCAATGTGCATCGGATGGTCCTCAGAGGTTTGGTTTGATCGCCGGCATCTCGCGCGCGGCTATGAGATATTTGGCCATCTCCGACGAGCCGCCGACAATGGGCAGCGCGCGGGCATCGCGGTAGATCTGCTCGGCACGGCCGAACTGGCGCGTCACGCCGTCACCACCGAGGATCTGCACTGTGCGGTCGGCGCAGAACACCGCCGTCTCGGTCGAAACCAGCTTGGCCTGTGCCGCCTCCCGCATCAGCTCCTTGCCGTCCATGCCGGCGTCGTACATCTTTGCCGCGCGGTAGGTGAGCAGTTCCGCCGCGTCGATGCGCCAGCTCATCTCGGCCACCATGTCCCAGATGAGCTGCTTCTGGCCGAGCTTCTGTCCGAAGACCACGCGATGCTGCGCATGCTCACGGGCGATGTCGAAAGCCGAGCGCGCGACGCCAAGGCCCGAGCCGCCGAGTATCGCACGCTCGAAGTTGAAGGCGCCGAGCATGATGCGGAAACCGGCGTTTTCCTGGCCGAGCAGGTTCGCCTCGGGCACCCGAACGGCGTCGAAGGCGACCTCGCCCACGACGCAGCCCCGCCGTCCCATGAAGTCGTAGGTGCGGGGGAACGACAGGCCGGCGCTGTCGGCCGGCACCGCGACCGCCGACATGCCCTTCTGGGGGACGACGTCTGGGTCGGTGATGCCCCAGACGATGTAGATGTCGGACTTGGTCGCGTTGGAGATGTAGCGCTTGAAACCGTCAATCACCCATTCGCGAGCGGGCTTGTCAAAGCGGATACGCGTCTCCATGCTGGCGCTGTCGGAGCCGACGTTGGGCTCGGTCATGCAGACCGAGCCGATCGCGCTGCCCTCTAGGATCGGGGTGAGATACCGCTCGCGGATTTCGGGGCGCGCGTGCGCGTGCAGCGGATAGGCACAGGAGAGCGCGGTGGCGATGGTCGTCTCGAATGCGTAGTTGAGATAGGCAGCCTCTTCCGAAAGCATCGTGGCGTGGGTAAGGCCGGGCTTTGACAGAGCTCCTTCGTAGAGATCGCGAAACATCAGCTTCATGTAGCCGGCCGTACCGAGCGCGCGCACGACACGCCTGACCGCCTCCCAATCCTCGTCTCGCTCGATCGCCGCGGCATGGGGGGCAAGCTCGCGCTCGAGGAAGTCGCGGATCTCGGCCCGAAAGGCGCGATCCTCGTCGGTCAGAAAGAAATCTCGCATGGTCGCCTCACTTGCTGTCGCCGCGCACGAATTCAGGCACGCCGAGCGTCTCGATAAGCCGCGTCATCTCGCGGTGCACCAGACCGATGTTACTGTCTCGCACCGTTGGCAGAAGGTGGCGGGCCCGGCGCACGTCGTGAAAGTCGAGCTCCGCGGTAATCATTTCCTCGCCGGCGCCCGCCACCGCGACCTCGCGCCCGAAGGCATCGACGATCCGCGAGCCACCCCAGAAGGTCAGATCGCGCTCGATCCCGACGCGGTTGGCCATGATCGCCGGAGCGCCGTACATCATCGCGTAGAACCGCATGGTCAGCGCCCAGCCGCCGGGATTGTCGAAGTCGATCCCTACAGCCTCGACGCCGGAGCTGACCGGACAGATCAGCAGCGACGCTCCGTGCAGAAACGCCAGATGCGTCAGAGACGGGTTCCACACATCGGCGCAGATCAGCAGCCCCGCTGCCCAGTCATCGTCAAGTACGCAGTTGTCGACAAAGCGGCCGGCGGCGTAATGCTTGCCCTCTTCCAGCCGGCCGTAACTCGGCAGGTTGACCTTGCGGTGCAAGTAGGCGAGCTGGCCATTGCGAAGAACGGCGGACGCATTGTAGAACTGCGCGCCGCGCCCTTCTTCGATGAAGCCGACGACTACCGGCATGTCACCGGCCGCCTCGGCGAGTTGGGATAGCCGCGGATCGCTGCGTCGTATCGCACTCGCAAGGAGGGTTTCGACGCCGAAATGCCCGGTCAGGGAAACTTCCGGCATCACCAGGAGATCGAGGCCCGCCGCCCGCCCCTCAGCGATCCAGGAGAGATGCGCCTTGAGGTTGGCGTCGACGTCGCCGATCGCGCTGGCGAACTGCGCGACGCCGACCTTGAGGTAGCGGGCCATTGGCAAAGATCCCTGCAAGTGTTCTTGTCTACATCAGCCCTTCTTCGGCCAGGAAGTCGGCCGCGACCTGCTCGATCGCTACGCGTTCCACATCGACCCGGGCATTGAGCCGGGCCATCGTCTCGTCGTCGAGCCGAGCCGAAAGTTCGTTGAGCAGGTCGCCGATTTCGGGATGCGCCTCGAGGATCTCGGCGCGGATGTTCGGCGCCAGCGCATAGGCGGGAAAGAAGCCGAGGTCGTCCTCGAGCGTCACGAAGTCAAAGGCGGGGATGCGACCGTCAGTTGCGAAGACGAGGCCGACCTCGACGTTGCCGTTGCGGAGCGCCTCGTAGACCAGCCCCGAATCCATCCGCCTAACCTGGGCGCGGCCAAGGCTGAAGCCGTAGGTCTGTTGCAGCGGCCCGAAGCCGTCGGCGCGCGCATACCATTCAGCGTTCGAGGCAAGCGTCAGGTCGTTCTCAGTGTTGATGCGCTCGGCCATCTCCGACAGCGTCGAGATGCCGAGTTCCTCGGCCTGCTCGCGGCGCATGGCGAGGGCGTAGGTGTTGTTGGCCTCGGAGGGGTTGAGCCAGACGATACCCTTCTCGGCGTCAAGCTCCTTGACCGTATTGTAGGTCTGCTCGGCGTCCATCTGCTCTTCGATGCCGTTGTAGGTGATCAGCGAGGTCCCGGTGTATTCCCAGTAGACGTCGATCTGGCCGTTCTCCATCGCCTGGCGCACCACCGCCGAGCCCATGCCGCCGCGGTTGTCAGTGGAGAAACCGTTGGCCTCCAGGAGCTGCGACGTCATGGACGTCAGGATCTGCTGTTCAGTGAAATTCTTGCCGCCGACGACGATCGTCTGGGCCTGGGCCGCACCGGCAAAGAGGATCGCGCCGGCGAGCATTGTCTTGAAGCTGTGTGCGAACATCGGATGTCCTTTCCATTGAAGTGATAAGTTCCACCGCTCTCAGCGGAGCGGGTTTACGCCCTTCGGAATCAGCCGCAGCTGCGCCTGCCCCATCATCCAGTCTACGAGCACGGCGAGTGCCGCCGTCGGGATGGCGCCGGCAAGCAGCATCCCGGTGTCCATCAGGTCGATGCCGGTGAAGATCAACTCACCCAGCCCACCACCGCCGATGAGGAAGGCCAGCGGCGTGGTGCCGACGTTGATCGCCAGCGCAGTGCGGATGCCGGAGAAAATCACGTATAGCGCGTTCGGCATCTCGACCCGCGTAAGGATCTGAATGGGCGTCATGCCCATTCCGTGTGCCGCCTCCTTGTAATGGCCGGGCACTGCGAGGAGGCCGGCATAGGTATTTCGTACGATCGGCAGCAGCGAAGCGACGAAGAGGCCGAAGAACGCCGGCGCGAAGCCGATGCCAAGGAGGGTCATCGACAGCGCGATCACCGCGAGCGTCGGGATCGTCGTGCCGATATTGAATATCTGCATGACCGACTCAGCCACGCGCTGCATCGAAGGCCGCGAAAGCAGGATACCGACCGGCACACCAACCAGGATCGCGGCACCACCCGAGGAGGCCACGAGCACGACATGCTCCTGAGCAAGATAGACAATGTCGTCCCAGTAGAGTGCGATCTGTCCCACGATGCCGGAGAGGCCGATGAGCAGACCCAGCGCCAGCATGAGGACTGGCAGCAGAAAGCTGCGCCGGGGCGCGCCGACTGGGGTGGCGGAGGCACTGCTCATAGTGCCACCAAGCCTGGCTTGCGGTAGGTTTCGCCAAGCACCGCCGTGACGGCGGCCTGCGTCACCACCCCGGCGAAGCGACCGCCGTCATCGACGCAGGTCAGCCACATCACGTCGTTGGCAAACATCTCGGACACGACGGCGCGCAGATCGGCGCGGGCCGGCACCGTGGTGGGAACCGGGCGCGCAACATCCTGGGCAACGCCACCCGCACCCTCGGCCATCTCCTCGGTCAGGTAGCCCGTGGGGCGTTGATCGGAGTCGAGTACGATGGCGACATGAGCATTGTGCTCACGCATTGCGACGAGCGCGTCACGGACCTTGGCGTGCCGTGAAATCGCCGGCCAGGCGCGGTCGGACACTGCCTCAACAGTGACCAGGCGCAGGCGCTTGAGGGTGCGGTCGGCGCCGACGAAATCGGCGACGAAGGCGTTAGCGGGGTGGGCGAGGACCTTGTCGGGGCTGTCGTACTGCTCGATTTTGCCGGCGCGGAAGATGGCGATCTTGTCACCCATCTTGACCGCCTCGTCGATGTCGTGACTGACGAACATGATCGTCTTCTTGATTTCGGACTGCATCTTTAGGAATTCGTCCTGGATCACCTCGCGATTGATCGGGTCGATCGCGCCGAACGGCTCGTCCATCAGCATAACTGGCGGGTCGGCGGCGAGGGCGCGGATCACGCCGACGCGCTGTTGCTGGCCACCCGAGAGTTCCTTGGGGTAGCGACGAAGGAAGAGCTTGGCATCGAGGCCGACCAAGTCGAGCAGTTCGGCTGCCCGCTTCTTGGCCCTGGCGCTGTCCCAGCCGAGCAGCCGCGGCACGACGCAGATGTTCTCCTCGATGGTCATGTTGGGGAAGAGGCCGATCTGCTGGATGACATAGCCGATGGAGCGGCGCAACTGGACGTCGTTGAGCTTTGATGTGTCCTTGTCGTCGATGAATATTTTGCCCGAGGTCGGCGGCACCAGCCGGTTGACCATCTTGAGCGCCGTTGTCTTTCCACAGCCCGAGGGGCCGAGAAGGACGCAGATCTCGCCCGCAGGTACCTCCATGGTCACCTTGTCGGCGGCGACCACCGGGCCGTTCGGTGTCTCGAACACCTTGGTCAGTTCTTCGAGGCGGATCATGACCCGCTCCTCCCTTATCTCTTGAGACCGGCGGGGGTCATGCGCTTCTGAATGAGAAGCAGGACGTAGTCCGCGACGATGGCGAGCAGTGATACGGCCAGCGCCCCGGCGATTAGCTGGCGCGGATCGCTCTGGCTGATACCGCGCGAGATCAGCACGCCAAGCCCGCCCGCTCCGATATAGGCGGCAATCGCCGCGACGCCGATGTTCATCACCACTGCCGTGCGTACGCCGGCCATGATAACGGGCACCGCTATCGGGATCTCGACCTGCCAGAGCCTTTGCAGCGGCGTCATGCCCATGCCGCGGGCGGCCTCGCGTAGCGCCGGATCGACGTTGGTGATCGCGGTGTAGGTGTTCCGGATGATCGGCAATTGCGAGTAGAGAAGGATTGCGATCACGGCAGGCAGCCAACCGATCCCCTGCCCGATCATCGAGAGCAAGGGTATCATCAGGCCGAAGAGCGCGATTGAGGGAATCGTCACGATGATCGAGGCGACGTAGAGGATGGTTGCCGCGACGTTCTTGTCTTGGGTGATCGCTATGCCGATCGGCACGCCGGTAAGCACGGCGAGTCCGACCGCAACCCCGACGATCCAGATGTGCTGGACCGCCAGAGAGCCGATCACGCCAAGGTTGGCAATAATGAACTGGATGGTATCCATGAGGCAGGCGTTTCCCAAGCGTAGCGCGCAAAGTGGCTTCTTCACGACCGCTCACTGCGCAGCTTTACGTTAGGTCACCTGAGAAACTGCTATGGCCTGCCGACATCCTTTTGCACCGATCCGACAACCTGTCGCCGACGCATGCGGAGTGTCAGTGGCGACTCGCCGCACCACGCCTTGATTGCCCGACTGAAATGCGCCTGGCTCGAAAAGCCCATCGAGACTGCAATCTCTTCCAGAGTGTCACTCGAGTGGAGAAGCCGCGAACGCGCGGCCGTCAGACGCAAGTCCATGTAGAAGTCGGATGGCGACATGCCGAGGTTGGTCAGGAACAACCGCTCGAGTTGGCGCTCGGAGATGTTTGCCGCATCCGCGATCTGAGCGATCCGCAGTGGAGTACTCAGTGCGGCCTCCATGATACGGATGGCGGCTTCGATCCGACGGTCGGTGAGTTGGTAACGCCAACGGACGTCGTCACGTTGAAGTTCGTCGCCCGGCCGGAGCCGGCCATAGAGGAACTGATCCGCCACGCTCGATGCAGCCGTCCGGCCATCGCGCGACGCTATGAGATCCAGCATCATGTCGAGCGCCGCCGTACCGCCTCCCGCCGTCATTATGTCGCCGTCACGGCAGTATAGCGCTCGGCAAACATCCACTCCGGGAAACTCCTCCGCCAGCAACGGTCCGAACTCCCAGTGGATCGTCACACGTCGGCCAGTCAGCAGGCCGGCACGGGCCAGCAGGAGCGAGCCGGTGCTGATCGCACCGATCAGCCTCCGCTGCGCGCGAACCCGGCGCAGGAACGCGAACACGCTTCTGTCATGGAAGGCCTCAATATAAAGGCTGGCGACGACCACGGTCAGGTCGGCGGATGGCGCATCGTTAATCCCGTAGCTGGCCTGCAAGACCAGCCCGTTGCTGGCTGCAACAGTCCCAGCAGCTTCTCCGATCAGAAACCATTCGTAGCGGACTTCACCAACATGGCGGTTCAGCGACCGGAGAGGTTCGATGGCCGAACTCAGCGCCATGAGCGAGAACCCTGGAATGACGAGGAACGCAACCCGGAAGGGCGGCTCCTGCCCGGTCCTTTGATTCAAAGTTCGGGCGTACTTGATCTCCAATCGTGGCACCGGCGTCTCCGTAAACGACAAATGCGTATGATTTCAGTTTCGTAGAGTTGCCAATGGAGCCGAAACTTACCAATTCTGCACTTGCACAGAATGCACGACCATGCGAGCCATGCAGACGGCAGAACCGGCTCGGCACGAACCATCGCCGTTTCCCTCCTTCGGTGACCGTGCAAGGCAGTTTAGGGTATTGGACGCGTTCGGCCAAATGCTTCTTCGACGCCTGAACGCTGCGTGACGCTCTCCCAATCGCAAAAGGCGGCGAGGTGGAGATGCGGTGGATATTGCCTTTCACCGTCCGGTTCCCACGCGCTGATCGCCATTCCGACTTTGGCCGAGATGTTTGGAACGACCCCGCGCGACTCCACCCCGATCACAGCATCACCTGGCCCATACTGGCGCGCTGCCGGATCTGGCGCTGGGCCAGCGACAACCGGGGCGACGCGGCGATACTGGGCTACCGGCGCTTGCTGCCGGTGAGTGGACTGGTGATCGCGCTCGAAGATGGCGAGGACGGCCCCTCCGCCCGGCTCGTCACCGAACTCGCCCGCGCGCTGGGGCTGCGCGCCCCTGTACTGCACTACCATACAACGCCCCCAGCCCCCAGACGCGTTGAGGGCTGGGGTCAGGACCCGGACAGATAGTCGGCCGAGACGTATCCCGTCACTCCCGGCGCATCGCGGAGTGAGACCCGGCACCAGAGCTGACCTACTTCGGTTACGCAGTGGTGGCGCGTAAGGGCGGTACCGTCCGGCAGGCCCAGGTTGATCCTGTAGTCGAGCCCGGGGCCAGCCCTGAGCTTCAGGAGATCGCTTCCCGCGCGCTCGACGACGGCCCGGCTGCCTGGACCGCCGGCGCAGCCAGCGATGAGCAGGATCGAGACCAGCGAAGGAATGAGTGCAGAACGCATGCTTGGGCCCCGACCGCGATCTCCGGCTTGGATGCCGGGACGAACATCTGAATCAGAATTCGGCCATTGGCAAGGATGGCTCTTCTCAAGAGCAGCCGCTTGCAAAGATGAGGGCGCGAGTTGCCGCGTCGGCCCCTGCGGCGCCGTATCCCGGTCGCGCCGAGCATGAAGGGAAGGCGCCTCTGCGGGTCGCAGGAGGGCGGAAAATTCCCACGGCATGTGCCGTGCCGCCAGACCTGCTGCGCAACGCACGAATGGCTGTTTCAGGGAAGCTACATCGTAGCGTCTTGCAGCGTGCGAATGGCAGGAGAGGGCCGATCGCGTCGATGGTTGCCGAGTTGCGCGGATGCCGCCGCCACTCGACCACGAATGTGAAGTCCGGGCTTCTCTGGCGCTTCGGTTTCGGTGACGCGGACATCCTCGACCTGCGCCGCGGGCGGGCCTTCATGCACCGCCGCGATCAGCGCATCGACCGCCTCGCTGGGACCAGATACTACCGCCTCGACTTCTCGGTCACGATGCGGACTCCTCGGGCTGACGGTTGCAGTTGGCGGTGGCAGTGGCTGGGCGCGGATGCTCGAAGCATCCGCGCCAGATTTCCTTTCACATCGAGGGTGTGGCCACCCTCGGGGCGCTCCTCGACCACGATCTCGTCGACGAGGTCTGCCGCAATTTCCCGGATGCGCATTCACCTGGCGTTCGGACAAGCTCCGAAATGACGCGTCGGAACAACTGGCGTGAGCGATCCCGTTTTCGGTGGTCTTTCGCGGCGCGCTCAGTTCCCATCGACCGCCGGCGCTCCGCGACAGAGGCGAACCGACCGTGAGCCCAGGGACGAGACCAGATCCCAAGTGACGCAACGTCAACTGGTGCGAAGTTTTCCGGATCAGGCGAGGCGACCAACATTCACGGTAGGACTCCAGAACTTGCCGGGTTTGGCAAACCCGGTTTGGCAAACCAAAAGGCAAAATGCGCTATGACGAAGACCTCGACCTCGAAGAAGACCGGCGGACGTCCGCCTCACTACACACTCGAACAAGTATCAGATGTCATCGGAAAACTCGTCGCCGAGGGTATGGCGCCGGAGGAGATCAACGCCGCAACCGTCAAGATTCGTCTTTGCGCCGACCACGGCGTTAGCGACGGCATACGGGATGAGGCGCTCGGCCAGGTTGTCGCAAATCTCCTCGAAGCGCGTGCGGAGGACGAGCGGCGCGCTCTTCTGAAGAGCCTGCCTCCATCGGTTGCGCCTGCCGTCGATGATGTTGTCGCATCGATAAAGAAGGAGCTCTTGCTGCTCGTCGCGCGTCAGAACGCGACGTGCATGTCTGCGGCCGAGGCGGAATGTGAGGCGCTTCGCGCAGAAAAACGAATCGCCTACTGCCGCATCGCGACGCTCGAGGTCAAGGTTCGGGAACAGGGCTCGGATCTGGCCACAATCTCAACGGAGCGCGACGCGGCATTGGCAGACCTAACCGCCGTTCGCGAGGATCTGCTGGCTGCGCAGTTGGAACTCGAGCACCGCGGGCGCGATGTTTCGGCGGTGGACAAGTTGATCACCGAACTGCGTAGCCCCGCCGTCCGTTAGGAGGTTCGGACGATTCTTAATGACATCGCCAGCGCGCGGGACGATCAGAAGCAGGCGTCTTGAGGTTTCGGTGTGGGCAATCAGCCGAAGTCGGAGACTGTCCTGGGTCGCAATTGAGGGCGAACGTCTTTGGTGATTATCCCGCTGACACCCTGCCAGCCCAGCCCTTTGCATTTCGTGGTGCAGCCGCCGAGAGATCGGCGGCTGTTTCCTTTACTGTTCGAAGAACGCGCCGAGGCGCATCATGACGTGATGTGGATCAGAGGCTGAGAGCCTTCTCTGCCTCACTGTGTTCAAAGGCGTCCGCGAGAGATTTCAGGTCTTCTCCGCCAACACCGAATTGCCGCATGAGCGGTTTCCACCGGTCGGCGATGAGTGAGGCCATCTCGCGCGCCCGCATGCGCGCATCGTTCTCCGATAAATCGAAAAATTCCGCTGCGGCGACGGCAAGATCGAGTGACGCCACAAACGGCTCTCCTTCTATGAGCGCCGTCTTGAGGTAGCGATGGCGTTCTGCCTGTGGGTTCACATCGAAGAGCGGGGAGAGCCGCCAAAGGCCGTTGTCGGCATAGATGAATCCGTGGTTCTTCAGATGATCATCCGTGTTGGTGACAAGGACGTTGAATACCATTCGCGCCCAAAGCTCATGCAGATCTGCCTGTGCAGCCTTACTGATCATCCGGATCGCCTCGGCGATCTCTGTATAAGAGCCTTGCTCCGCTCCGGATCGATCAAGGGCTGTGCGCGCAGAAAAGTAGGGGACACGCACGTGCGCACGCCGGTCGAAGCGTCTGATCAGGGCCACCGGATGGCCGGAGTTCTCCAACATCAGCCGTGCGTCTGGCGCGCGCAGGCCGCATTCCCGCGCCAGCTGGAGCGTCGCGACCTCGATGCGCTCCACAGGGCTCTGGTCTCCCAGGGACGAGAATTTCGCGATCCAGAGGTCATCGCGGTCCTGCACATTTGCCTTTGGTCGGGCACCGCCAATCGAGCCTCCGGCGCCTGCGAGTTGGCGCAGATCCTCGTTCGACATCTCGCGGCCCTGCTCGATCCTGACCGCAATGTCCCGGAGTGCGTCAAGCTGCATGAGGTTCGGCACCGGTGCGCGATGTCCACTGATGATCTCGTCGTTCTCGCCGATGAACCGGAGTGCGCCCTGGCGCGTCGCATCATCCGACAGGGTAAGCATGTCGAACTCGCTGAGGCCCGCGCCGTGAACGCGCTCCATCAACAGACGCCCCCAGGCATCAGGGGTCGCATCCTGAAGGACGGAGGGCAGGCTGTCGCGCTGATCGCCTGTGGATGCCATGGACGCATAGAAAGGCGTCAATCCGAGCGGCAGGTGAGGTGCGATCGCGAAGGCACGCGCATCGTCGAGCCAGCTCTCGAAATACTGGAATTCGGAATACTGACGGCGCGGCTCCTGCGTGAAGCGCAGCCTGCCGACCGGCAAGAGTGCGCTCCCAAGGCAGACACGGGCGACCTTCTGGTCTGCGCGTGCGGCCATCAGAAGCCTACACCTTCATCGTCATCACGTTCGGTCTCAGCGCGGCTACTCGCCGCTCTTTCCCTGCCGCGCTTTACATAGGATATTCCCCTCCGCGGAATCGCGTCGAGCGCGCGGGACAGGCCCACAGCATCCTCTTCTATCCGCAGGATCTGTGCGAGCGCATCGGGCTCGCCCAACGCCGCAAGCACCCTGGCCAGGTTTCCGATGCCTACGCCAGCGTCGCCCCGCTCCAGACGCTGGATCGTCTTTTCCGAAACGCTTGCGCGTTCGGCCAGATCGAGCATGGCAAGACGACGCGCGAGGCGCGCTTGTTTGATGTTGCGGCCAAGGTTCACCAAAGCTCTCTGGGCACGAAGGTTCGACATTACTGGCCTTATATGGCTTCTAAAGCATCACTGTAAGTCATATATGACCTTCTTGTCCTCGGTCAAGGCCGCCAAACCGAATGGGTGGCGCGATGTAAGGAAATCGCACAGTGGACTGCGGCAGACATTCGCGTTGATAACGAAGATTGGATCTGGCAGTTCATTAGCGAAGAAATCTTCGCGAGTGCGTCCACGCACCCTCCCTCGGAAGCTACCACATCTCGCGGCCATCGAGGGTAAGGTTGGCCAAAATCTGGCCAACCTAAGTTTTTTCTGCAACACGAAATGCAAGGGGCTGGCCTGCCAGCCAGTTGTCTGCATTCGCGGACACATGTTTATTTTGGGGTGTCTTTGAGTGAGCGCCGGAAATGACCGACTTCGCCGTGATTGCCGATCGCTGGCCGGGGAAAAGCGCCGGAACCGAGGGAATCGCGCACCCGGCGGTGCATCACATGCTCGATGTCGCGGTGGTGGCAGAGCGACTGGTCCACCCGTTGCCATTCGACAAGCCGGTGAAGGCGGCGCTGATTCTGCTCGCGGCGCTCCACGATTTGGGGAAGGTCAACGCCGCCTTCCGGGCGATGCTGGAAACCGGTGAGCCGCAGCGTGCCGGGCGCCACTGGGAGGTGAGCGAGGCGCTGCTGCGTTTGCATGACGCGACGGTGCTGGCACCGGTACTCGGTGCTCGAGAAACGCGACGGCATAAACTTTACGCCGCCACGGCCGGGCATCACGGTCGGCCGCCTGACCGGGAACTGAGCTTCAATCGTTCGGGCAGCGGACCGGGCGGCGGGTGGAAAGCAATGCTCGATGCGGCCGGAGCCGAGGCGGTGGGAGATGCCGCCGCAGTCATCCGGGACTTCGTTTCGCTTTGGCCAGAGGCCTCGCTCGCGGGGCTTGAACGAGAAGAAGTGGAGCCTTTGACCTGGCGGCTGGCGGGGTTGGTGACGGCGGCGGACTGGATCGGGTCGAATGCGGACTGGTTCGAACCGATCGCGGCCGGTCCTGGCCCGAGCGAATATCTTGCACTCGCGCGGCGCAGGGCGGGCGCGGCGCTCGTCGCGGCGGGACTCGATACGCCTGGCATTTCCGCCGGGCCGGTCTTCGACTTTGCGTTGCGGCCGATGCAGGAGGCTTGCGAGGTCGCGCCGTTGCAGGCAGGACCGATGCTGGCGATCATCGAGGATGAGACTGGCGCCGGCAAGACCGAGGCCGCGCTGATCCTGGCGCAGCGGATGCTGGCGGTGGGGAAGGGCAGGGGGCTCTATGTCGCGCTGCCGACGATGGCGACCGCGGATGCGATGTTCGCCCGTATTGCCCCCCTTTTGCGGCGGCTCTACGACGGAGCACCGAGCTTGGCGCTGGCGCACGGGCGGGCGGCGCAGCACGAGGGATTCCGGGCGTTGCGCGACGCCCGGGCGCGCAACCCCGACGAGCCGGGGCCGACCGAATGGCTGACCGACAACCGCCGCCGCGCGCTTCTCGCCGATGTCGGTATCGGCACGGTCGATCAGGCGCTGCTCGCGGTGGTGCGGGCGAAACATGCGGCGCTGCGACTGCACGGGCTCTCGTCCAAGATCCTGATCGTGGACGAGGTGCACGAGATGGGTGATCCCTATATGGGCGAGCTGGTCGCGGCGTTGCTCCATGCCCATGCCGCGCTCGGCGGTTCGGCGATCCTGCTGACCGCGACCCTGCCGCTGAAACTGCGCGCGAATCTGGTTTCGGCCTTCGAGATTGGCGCGGGGCGGCCCGCGACCCCGACACCCGAAAGCCCGGCCTATCCGGCGCTGACCTTGTCCGGGCCCGCGGCGCCATCGATTAAATCAGAACGGTCAGCGCGCGGCCCGGTGGCGGTGGCGCGGATGGGCCGCCTGGAAGCGGCGCTTGATCTGCTGGCGAAGGCGGCGGGACAGGGCGCAGCCTGCGTGTTGATCCGGAACTCCGTGGACGAGGCGATTGCCGCGGTCGAAGCGCTGCGGGGGCGGGACGTGTCCACCAATCTCCTGCACGCGCGCTTTGCGCTCCATGACCGCAAGCGCCACGAGGCAGCAGCTCTCCGGACATTTGGCAAGGACCGGTCGCCACGGCCGGGGCGTGTGCTGGTCGCGACGCAAGTGGTGGAATCCTCGCTCGATCTGGATTTCGACGTGATGGTGTCGGACCTGGCGCCGATGGCCGCGCTGATCCAGCGCGCCGGGCGGCTCTGGCGGCATATGGATTTGCGGCCGGTAGAGACGCGGCCGGGGCCTGGGCCGGTCCTGCATGTACTGGCGCCGGACCCCGGGAGCGTCGAGGGCCCTGCCTGGGCGCGGGTGGTGCTGGGGCAGGGGGCGTATGTTTATCCCGCGCCGCTACTGTGGCGCACGGCGCGGGAGTTGTTCACGGCCGGCCGGATCAAGGCGCCCGGGGGGCTGCGGGCGTTGATCGAGGCGGCGCATGATGACGGTCCGGTGCCGGCGGCGCTGGAGGACGCGGCACTGCGCGCCGAGGGCAGGGCAGGGGCGGAGCGCGCCCATGCTGCGCAGAACGTGATCGGCTGGGCCCAGGGGTATCGCGAGGGCGCGAGCGGAGCAGGGGATGCGGACTATCCGACGCGGCTCGGCCGGCCGCAGCGGGTGTTGGTGCTGGTGCGGGATGGCGCGCCCTGGTCGGGCGGCGCGTGGGGTGTCGATTCCTGTCAGCGGTCGGAAGTGCAGTCCGCGGAAGTGCGGCTTGCGCGCCTGCCCCTGGCTGCGGCCGATCCGCCCGAAGGCCTGCCCGACTGGCTGCGTGCGACGCGGAGCTTCGTGGCCGTTGGCGCGGACGGGACGATCTGCGAGGGGTTGCGGTATGATCCAGACCTTGGGCTGCTTTTCGAGCGCAATTCCGGTTGACAGGTGCGCCCTCGGCCACCCACGGTGGTCATAGATATTTTCGGCTTTGAGGATTGCGGTGATTTGCTAAATCTCGTTTCCGATCCTTGGATTCCCGTTCGCCGCAAGGACGGCACGCGGGCGGTGATCGCCCCCTGGCAGATGGCCGATCCGGCGCTCGACTTTCCCGACTGGCCGCGGCCGGATTTGAACATCGCTTGCCTGGAACTCCTGATAGGCCTCATCTTCCTCGCCGACCCTCCTGCGGAGGTCGAGGACTGGCAGGACCGCCAGACGCCTGATCCGGAGCGCCTGCGCGCCCGCCTTGCCCCCTTCGCCCCGGCCTTCGAGCTGATGGGCAACGGCCCGCGCTTCTTGCAAGACATGGAGCCGCTGGAAGCGGGTGTAACGGCACCGAACCCGCCCGACATGCTTTTCATCGACAGCGCCGGCGGTCAGACCATCCGCAACAACGCCGACCTGGTGGTGAAGCGCGGCCGCTATCCGGCGCTCGAGCCGGCGCTGGCGACGATCGCGCTCTACACGATGCAGGCGCATGCGCCGTCGGGAGGGGCTGGCAATCGCACCTCGATGCGCGGCGGCGGTCCGATGGTGACGCTGGTCGATCCGGGGCAGGGGATGTGGCCGCTGATCTGGGCGAACGTGCCCTACGGCAAACCCGCCTCGCCCGATGTGCTGCCCTGGATACGGCCGACCCGGACCTCGGAGGGGGGCCAGCAGGTGTTCCCCCAGGATGCGCACCCAACGGAGGCCTTTTTTGGCCTTCCCCGGCGGCTAAGGCTGGTCGCTCAGGAGGGGCGCATCACCGGGGTTGTGCAGAAGCCCTATGGCACGAACTATGCCGGTTGGGAGCATTCGCTCACGCCGCATTACCGGCAGAAGAAGGGGGCTGAACTCCTGCCTGTGCATCCGCGTGCCGGCGCCTTCGGCTATCGGAATTGGCTGGGGGTGGCGCTCACGCGCAGATCGGCGGACGATACCGCCCGCCGCGCGCAGATGGCCGTGGCCTGGGCCGCACGTGGCGCGGGACGGAGGGCCGAGCTCTTGGTCGCGGGTTGGGCGATGGACAATATGAAGCCGCGCGACTTCGTCTTTTCGCGCGCGCCTCTCCTCGATTTGTCTGACGAACTGGCCGAGCGTATCGAGGGGATGGTCGAGGCCGCCGAGTCACTGGCCTCAGCGCTCAGGGGCGCGCTTGCACCGATCCTGGCGGCGGGTGCGGCGCGTGAAGCTGCCCGCGAGGCGTTCTTCGTTCGGACACAGGGTTCCTTCGAGGCGCTCATTGCAGCTCTGATCGCGTCCGGTGCCGACCGCGACTCCGTGGCCAGGGCATGGCTGTTGGAAATGCGCGCGACGGCGACGGAAATCTTCGACGCACAGGCGATGCCGGGCCTGGCCGAGCGGGACATCGCTGACCAAGCGGCGATCGTCCAGGCGCGACGAAACCTAACTGCGGCCTTTGCGGGCTATGGAAAGACCGGGGGTGCAGCCTGGCAGGCACTTGGCCTGCCGGTGCCGGAACAGCGTACGCGGAGGGTGGCATGAACGAACGCATGGGGCGTGGAGAGACGGCCGCCGAATGGTGGCGCCGGGTGTTGGCAGATCGCGACAGCGGTGCGGCGCGCGGGCTGGCTGCTCGGCTCAAGCGGGCAACGCCGCTGGAGGCGCTGGCTGAACCCGCAGTGCACGAACTCGCCCGGCTTCTTGGCCTCGGTGCGGCTCAGGCCAGCGTGCTGGTGCGGCTGGTGCAGGTGCTGGCCGAGATCCGCGAGAACGATCCGGCTTCGCTCGCCCGCCGCTTGGGCGGGCCGGAGCCGGTAATGTCGAATCTGCGCTTTCAGCGGCTCTTGCGCGCCGAGGGCGAGGATGTCGCCACAGCCCTCCGCCGTTCGGTAATCATGGCCGATCGCCGCTGCAACATCGCCCGGCTGGCGCGTGATCTGCTGGTCTGGGATCACCCGGACTGGGGCGAAGAAACCCGCGCCGTGTGGTGCTTCCACTATTTCGGCGCACCCACGCCTGGGGCCGAGACGCAACCTTCCGAGGAGACCGCCAGATGAGCCTATTCGTCCAGTTCCACCTGCTCACGCCATATCCGCCCTCGAATCCAAACCGCGACGATCAGGGTCGCCCAAAGCAGGCCATGGTGGGCGGACATCCGCGGTTGCGGCTCTCGTCGCAGTCGATCAAGCGGGCAGTGCGTGAGACGGCCTATTTTGTGCACGATCTGGCCGGCCATCGCGGCACCCGCACCAAGCGCATCGCTGAGGAGGTCGCTCGCTGGGTGGAGGGGCAGGGCGCGGCCGCCAAGGATGCGGCGAAGGCAGCGGCGGAGGTGGCGCGGCTCTTCTCGAAGCTCGAGGCCGCAAAGGAGGGGAAGGCTCCGCTGACCACGACGCTGGCCTTCGTCTCGCCCGAGGAATGGCGCCTGGCGCAAACGCTCGCCGAACGCCTGGTGGCGGGCGAGGTCATCGACGAGAAAGCCCTGAAGCGAGAAGTGCTGCGCAGGGCCGACGGGGCGGTGGACATTGCCATGTTCGGCCGCATGCTGGCCGAAGATCCAGATTTCAACCGCGAGGCCGCGGTGCAGATGAGCCACGCCTTCACGACGCATAGGGCACATGTCGAAGACGACTGGTATTCTGCCGTCGATGATCTGAAGACGCGTGAGGAGGACGCAGGCGCGGGGCATATCGGCGAGAGCGGTTTCGGCTCGGGGGTCTATTACCTATATGCCTGCGCAAACCTCGATCTGCTGGTAGCGAACCTGGCCGGCGACCGGGCGCTGGCGACACGGGGGATGGAGGCGCTGGCCCGGGCGTTGGCCACCGCGACGCCGCGCGGCAAGCAGAATAGTTTCGCCCATCATCCGCTGGCGCATTACATCCGCGTCGAACGGGGAAGCCGTCAACCGCGCGATCTTTCGGGAGCTTTCTTCCGCCCGGTCGATGCGCGCACCAACCATCCCGGCGGGATGGTCGGCGCCTCGGTCGAGGCGCTGGAGGCGATGGGAAAGAGCCTCGATGCCGCCTATGGACCGATGGCCGAGGCGCAGGAGATCCTGAACGTGCCGGCGGGGGAGGGAACACTCGACGCTGTCGCGTCCTTCGCCGCTGAGGCCGTGGAGCATCTACCCGCGCGCGAAGATGCCTAATTTCCTGATCTTCACTCTTGCCGGAACCTTCGCAAGCTTCGGCGATGTCGCCGGGCACGAGCGACGGGGAAGCTGGACCTGGCCGGGACGCTCGGCGATCCTCGGCCTGCTGGCGGCAGCACAGGGGATCAGGCGCGACGGGGATTTCGCCGGGCTCGAGGCGCTGAGGGTCGCAGTTGCGGTCTTCGAGACCGGCAACCATCTGCGCGATTACCACACCGTGCAGACGATCCCCAGCGCCGTCGTCCGCCGTCCGCAGGCGCGGCCCGATGCGCTGGCGCTGGCGCGGCAGGGGGTCAACACCACAATCACCCTGCGCGATTATCGGACGGGCGTGCTTTACGGCGTCGCGCTGGCCGGACCCGGGTTAGAGCCGATTTCGGAGGCGCTGGAACGCCCGGTCTTCCACCTTCATCTGGGCCGCAAGGCCTGCCCGCTCTCGGCGCCACTGGCGCCGCAGATCGTGCCGGCGGCGAGCCCGGAGGAAGCGCTCGGACAGTTGGCGCTGCCGCCTTGGCACGCGGGAGCGGCGGCCCGCACGCTTTACGCCGATCCCGACATGCCCGGAGCTGGCGTTGCCGAGCGGATCGAGACCCGCCACGATATGGCGCTGGACCGGCATCTATGGCATTTCGGCGCGCGTCAGGTGCAGGTGCAGAGCGTGCATGTTGCGCCAAAGGATGACGCCTGATGTATCTGACGCGACTCAGTCTGAAGCGATCGCCCGAATTCGATGCGCTGGCGCAGATCCTTGATCCCGGCCATAGTGGACGGCGCGCCGACGCCCATCACCGGCTGATCTGGTCGGCTTTCGCCGGTGACACGAGTGCAAAGCGCGATTTCCTGTGGCGGGCGATGGGGCAGGGACGCTTCCTGGTTCTCTCACCTGAACCGCCGCGTGAAAGCGCGCTTTTCGAGCCGCCAGAGGCCGCCGAGTTTGCCCCGGCGCTTGCCTCCGGTGACCGGCTGGCGATCCTGCTGCGCGCCAACGCCGCGCGCACAGTCACCGAGGCCGACGGAAGGAAGCGGCATCGCGACGTGGTGATGGAGGCGCTGAAGCCGGTGCCGAACGGCGAGCGTGCATCGGTCAGGATGGACCTGGCGCAGGCGGCCGGGCGGGTCTGGCTTGAAGGGCAGGGCGCACGCGCCGGCTTTGCGGTGGAAGATGCGGGCGTTTCCGCCTATAGAGTTGTTGAGACCCGCAAGCGCGGTCCGCGTTTCGGGGTGATCGACCTCGAAGGGATGATCACGGTCACCGATCCTGCCGCCTTCCTCTCACGCCTCGCTAAGGGATTCGGGCGCGCCAAGGCCTTCGGTTGCGGGCTGATGTTGATCCGGCGTGTCTGACCGT